>JAZSEW010000051.1:0-2591 GCA_045531895.1 Lachnospiraceae bacterium | reverse complement strand
AAGGCAAAAGGTTTAGAAGGTACAGTAGTGACAGATTATGTTATTGGTAACATCAGAATTGAGATTTGTTAGGGAGGGAATTTATGAATGGATTGCAACAACGTTTTTTTGAATACTTAGCAGGAATACAAGAAACGTGTGTGGAAGTATGTATGATACAGCATAAGTGTAGTGATGAACATGTAAAAAGTATGCTGTATGATGTCACGTACGAAGTAGTAACAGAAATAATGGAACTAATAGACGGTTATTCCGGCTATAGTGATAACAAGCATGATATAATTAATACTGTTACCGGAGAGCGTTTGAAGGAGAATCCTTCCATCGAATTACATGACCAGACAGAAGGATTTCTTAGATATGAATAATTAACCTAAGGGATGGAGGACTATAAATGACGCCGGAGGTTAAAGAATATCTTGAGCAATCCTATATTAAAGATTTTTATAAGGATTAATGGAGTGTGTATTGAAAAGATGCAATACGCAGAGTACAAAATGAAGAGGTGTGAGAAGTGTCAGACATTCGTGAAATAATTGAGAAAATGAAATTGGCAACAGACGATGAACTATGCGAGCTGGAATTGGATTTGTTTGCTTTGATTTACGATAAAAAGGACACTGCCGGTATGATAGAATGTTTCTTAACATTGTCAAATTGGGTGGGATTTTCTTTGCGGGATGGAGTATGGACTTTTTATGAATATACAAATGTCGACTCTATAGAAAACGTGAAAGCGTTTCTAGAGACTAAGAATTGGAATGAACTAAGCGATATGTTCCAGTTTGGGATGCACGATTATCATAATGAAAAGTATTTGGAAAATTATGATTATCCGGAAGAATGGATTGAAGAATCGTAAGCGATGAATAACCCAGCGTCATAGGTTACCCACCACTTGAATTTATTGATTTCATAACAACGGATGATTTTCCACCGTTATTGTTTCTACGTCAATTAGACCCGAACAATGCTCCTGGATAAATTTACTCCATGGCAACAACTTTTCAATGCCTTCGGACCCATTCTTATAGCCCGGCATATAAAGCAGTAAGGTGTAAATGTACTGGAACACGTTTAGGTTGTTTACTTTGGCAGTCTCTACGAGACTATAAATGATGGCACTGGCATTTGCCCCGGCAACCGATGTGTGAAATAAGGAATTCTTTCTTGCAACCGCATAAGTTTTTGCACAGCGTTCCGCAGCATTATTGGAAAGTTCTGCACGACCATCTAATAGATAAGTTTGTAAACTTTCCTCATGATTTAAGGTGTAGTTTACAGCTTTCTCCAACTTACTTCCCTTAGTTGGAGTTAAGGTTTTTACCCAGGATAAGAAATTATTCCAGATTGGCACTTCCTGGTCCAGGCGCTTGGATTTTCGTTCTTCCGGAGGTAACGCTTTCCATTTGCGTTCCAAATAGAACAACTTATTGCAATAAGCAACTCCGATTTCAGCAGGAATATATTTTTCTAATTCCTGTTCCGGGATTTCAGGCTCTTTTAAACTTTCAGCAGAATTGATATCCAACAGCTTTATGGCTTTCTTTCGTTCTG
This sequence comes from Lachnospiraceae bacterium, assembly GCA_045531895.1. GTDB lineage: Bacteria > Bacillota > Clostridia > Lachnospirales > Lachnospiraceae > SIG299. Next base: position 1,034 of record JAZSEW010000051.1, on the reverse strand, counting down.
CCGGAAGTGCTTCATAAAACTTTCGGCGACAATGAGCCATACAGCATGCCAGGAGAACATCTTCTACTTTGTTGTAGCCCTGATATCCATCACATTGCAATAGTCCATGGAAACCTTCCAGAAACTGCTTTGGATGTAATCCACTTCGGCCAGGTTGGTATTCATACATGACAATACCGGGAAGTCCGTCGGTACCACTCCGGTAGATCCACATATAGGAGGTGGACTGGGGTGTTTTTCCTTCTTCGCGCAAAACCTGGCAGGTCGTTTCATCAGCATGAATAATGTCTCGTTTTAACAGTTCTTCATGGAGTCTGGTATAAATGGGATATAAATATTCCCGGCTTGTGATAATGCACCAGTTGGCCAGGGTTTCCCGGGGAATTCTGGCTCCCAACTGTTCAAAAGCCGCTTCCATTCTGTAATAGGGAAGCCCCATAAAACTTTTATGAAACATCACATAAGCAACTGCAGAGGCAGATGCCGGACTGTGAGGTATTAGTGCCGGTGGTACGGATGACTTTTTGAAAGAACCATCGTTATCCTTTTTACACTCCGGGCAGATGTAAACCTCCTGCATGTAATGAATTCGCTCCACCTTGGCCGGTGTGATACGAACTTCCTCTCGTACAAAAGTTGGTTTCATCGCTACCATGGGAGAATTACACCAGTCGCAAACGCGTTCTTCTTCCGGTAAAGGCATTACAATTTCGCGAATGGGTAAGGCGGCATACTGCTCTTCCCTGGTTGCCTTTTTCTTACGTTTTGCTGTATAACCTTTCACCTGAATGGTTTTTCCTTCTGTTTCTTCTTTCTTTCGGGAAGTGATTTTCTCACTTTTGATTCCGAAAAACTGACGGCGAAACTCATCTAAGGTTTCTTCAAGGTTGGCTTTTAAGGAACGTAATTCATCCACCATGAGACGTAACTCTTTGATGGTTGCATCCTGCTCCTTAATACGAGCTGCCTGTTGTTCAATGATCATTTTTAATAGATTATTTTCTTCTGTTGTTGACATCTCAAAGCCTCCTAAA
>JAZSEW010000094.1:0-60791 GCA_045531895.1 Lachnospiraceae bacterium | reverse complement strand
AATCCTTAGGCAGCATAATCTTTGCAATCTTTGCGAAGTTTTCCGGCTCATTCTTCTTTACCCAAAGAATCTTTGGAGCAGTGAAGCCGGTAAGGGCCATATTTGCTGTATATGCGGAAATCTTTTCTCTGCCGATGGTCTTGTTTAAGTAGTCGCACTCTTCCTGCGTGCGTCCGTCATTCCAGAGAATAGCAGGACGGATTACATTGTCGTTTTCGTCTAAGATAACAAGACCGTGCATCTGACCGCCAAAACTGATACCTGCGATGTCCTTTAAATCAATTATTTCACCAAGCTTCTTGATGGAAGCTTCCATCTGTGCTACCCAATCGGATGGATTCTGCTCCGACCAGCCCGGCTTTGGAAAGCTTAAACCATACTCTCCGCCTGCACTTGCCTTAATTTCACCTTTTTCATCCATAACAACCAGCTTGATGGACGAAGTTCCTAAATCAATGCCAAGATATAACATGTTGTAATCCTCCAAATTCTTTTTCTTAAAAGTTTTGACCGTTCCAGCCCCAGTCACTCACACCATGATAAGTGACATACACACAGTTGCCCGGAATCCCAAGCACCGTCTCAAAAATACGGCAGATATTTCCTGTCATTTTATTATATGCAGTAGCAGAAGCATTTCCAAACAGACTGACTGCCACATAGGCGCCCTTCTCTAATTTCTTTCCACCCATATAAAGATCATACTGATCCTCTATTCCAATCATAAGATAACTTTCCGGCTTATTCAAATCAGATATTGCTTTTCCTAACTCAGTTTTGAGCATGTCACGCTTTTCCTGCGGAACAGCTACTGTAATTTTTGAATCAATAAATGGCATATCATTTCCTCGCTTTCCTATATTTTCTACTACTCTTTTACAGCACAGTTACCAAGTATATTATACTTTAAAAACATAAACTTTTAAAGTATGGAACACCCATAAAAATATGAGTTCTTTCACCCTAGAATTTCTTACTTTTTCACCGGAAGAACCTCCAATAACTCCTTCCTGAGAATTAGAATCTGCTCAATATGGTAGTTCGTTATCGTATCCTCGTCCCTCCACGCTGTCAGTTCCGGCTGCTCTACAATATTTGCACCACCCTCTCTAAGCCGTTTCAAATTTTCATCATTTAACTGCCCCGGCTTGTCCATACTGCAAAGCACCTCCATGTGAGACACAAGTCTTCTTGCCCTGCCTTCACACATCCGGAACAGCTTCAGTTTTTCTTTCTGCCTTGCCTTGTGAAATGGCAACACCTGATTTGCAAAAATACTCAGCTGATATGCAATATCATTCAGCTTGCTCTCCATAAGTTCCGCATTCGGCAGCTTATCGTCTCCATCAAAAATATCTTCCAGAAACAAAATCAATTCTCTATCCAGATTTTCTACTGCCGTTCTGATTTTTTTACTGTTGTCATACGGAAAAATCAAGGTATTAATGAAAATACCAACCCCAAGTCCAATTGCACTATCCCAGATTCTGCCCGCAGCATACCACATGGGATGAATATCTGCTGTTGTGCAGACCATCACTACAATAAAACATGGCAACGACGGCGAATAAGGAATCTTTAATGCATTGTAACTTACAATGACAAGCAGAATACCAATGCCGGCGGCAACCACCATAGGAATCGGCAGCGTATGCAGAAGAACCCCTGCCAAAGCGCCAATGATTACTCCTATAATCTGCGTCAGTACCGCCTCTAACGATTCTTTAAAAGTCGGTCTTACTGCCTCCATAGCACCCATCATTGCAAAAATGAGTTTTGAGTCTGTTGCACCAAAGGCTTCTACCACCAGCATGGCAATCACAACAGAAAGCACTGTTTTTATGGTACGGCGTCCGATATGAATTTTTTCTAAGGTCAGTTTCATGGGCAGGCTCCTTTATCAAACTATCTCCTACGTTTATTATAAGCAATTACTGACTGTTTTACAATGCCATTTCCGATTATAACCGCCATCCTTTTTTATAGTGTTACTGTTCACTATGATATTTTGTGCATTTTGCACAGTTTTCTTTTTTTGTCACTTGTTTTTTTGTGAAATATTTGACATTTATTTCTGCATATGTTACACTAAATTTGTTATATAAATAACAAAATAATTTATTGGGAGGTTACACAAAATGAAGGGATTTGCAATGTTAAAAATTGGTGCGACCGGATGGGTGGAGAAGGACATTCCAAAGTGCGGACCAATGGATGCAATCTGTAAGCCATTAGCTCTGGCTCCTTGTACATCTGATGTACATACTGTATGGGCAGGTGCCATTGGCGACCGTAAAGACATGATTCTCGGCCATGAAGCAGTTGGTGAAGTCGTTGAAGTAGGCTCTCTGGTTAAGGATTTTAAACCAGGCGACAGAGTTCTCGTTTCTGCAATCACTCCTGACTGGAACTCTTTAGAAGCACAGAGCGGATATGCAATGCATTCCGGTGGCATGTTATCCGGTTGGAAGTTCTCCAATTTTAAGGACGGCGTATTTGCTGAATATTTCCACGTTAACGATGCAGATGGTAACTTAGCTCATTTACCGGAAGATATGGATATCGCTGCAGCAGCTATGATTGCAGACATGGTTCCTACCGGTTTCCATGGTGCTGAATTAGCAGACATTCAATTTGGTGATAATGTTGCAGTTATCGGTATTGGTCCTGTTGGCCTTATGAGTGTTGCTGCTTCTGCAATCCGTGGTGCTGCAGATATTTATGCGGTTGGTTCCAGAAAGAACTGTGCTGACCTCGCACTTGAATTCGGTGCAACAGATATTATCAATTACCGCAATGGCGATATTGTAGAACAGATTTTAGATAAGACTCACGGTAAGGGCGTTGACAAAGTAATTATGGCCGGTGGCGATAACGATACCTTTGCACAGGCTATGAAGATTCTTAAACCGGGCGGAATCATTGGTAATGTAAATTACCTTGGTGAAGGTGATACGGTTGGTGTTCCTCGAGTAGAATGGGGCTGCGGTATGGGACACAAGCAGCTTCGTGGCGGTTTAATGCCTGGTGGACGTTTACGTTCCGAAAAGCTTGCTCGTCTCGTTATGACTCATCGTATCCATCCGGAAAAGCTGATTACCCATCGCTTTACCGGTCTTGAAAATGTAGAGCCAGCCTTAATGTTAATGAAAGATAAGCCAAAGGATTTAATTAAGCCTTTAGTAATCATCGAATAATCACTCATCAAAAACCGCCTGTGTGGAATCATCACACAGGCGGTCTTTCATTATCATTATTTAACTTCCAAATTCAGCTTCTCCAATCTTCTTGCTGCGATGACAAGATCTGCACCCTGTGCAGCATATCCTCTCGCCATCTGTGCACCAAGTCCGGAGGAAGCTCCTGATACAACAACTACACCCCTTTTGATTAATATTGATGGACATATTATAGCATTTTATGAACTATTCGCATACATTTTCTTGCTTTTTTTACTAATTAATCATCGAATTTCATTTTTATTGTGCATAATTAACAAAATCCAATTCATACCTTGTCCCATGAGAAAAAAGAACCCCCTTATCAAGTTCAACACAAAGAATAATCGTATTCTCATCTGCGAAATTATTATGTCCGTTATCTATCCATTCTGCAAACACGTTCCGAAGCTTTTCCGCCATTTTTCTGTTTTCTTCCTTTCCAAACCAGCCAAGGTTCACACCTTTTCCCATGGCAGTGAACCAGTCTCCGGCAATAGATACAGATGGATTCTTTTTTATCTGTTTCATTTTGTTGGACAAAGCATAAGTAATTATATAAAATGCCCCATCCTCGTAATATGCATTCACATAACGAACGTAAGGTAAATTATCTTTCGATGTTGCCAGCGCAATTACATTGTCCTTTCCGAAGCGCTCGTCCATGATTTTCGTTGTCTCTTCGTTTAACTTTTGCATAACTACTCCCTCCCTAACATCAAAATCTTCTCCCCATACTTTTTGTATTGATTGCTACAATAGTTTCACACGCAGACAAATTCCAAACGTTCCACATTAAATCTCCAAAACTGTTCATCAAAACGCCTGTTTAAAAGCTTCTCATAATTCTGCACCTCTGCCTGAAACAGTTCTGTCGATGCGGTCTCCTTCAAAATCCCCAATGCCATCTCAAACCAGTACTTTCTGTAATCATACATTGCATCATATTTCCATGTCTCATTTTCTTCCTCATGGGAAAGAATTCTGCCCGGCTCTCTGCCATCCACCACATTATAAAACCGCCAGTCAGACCTGTTTTTCTTTTCAATTTCTTTTTGATTTTCTACTGCGTATTTATAACTGACCTTATGCGCCAGATTTTTCAGCATTTGATTTTCTGCTTCTCCCGCTACACCGGTCTTAAAAATCAGAGAACAGTTGCCACGGTCACCTGCTTCTGCATGAAAGTATCCGTCTGTCTCAGAATACCCCTTAGCATATGTATAGGGTGTTCCTGGAGATAACTGTTTTTCCAGTTCCTCATATACGAGCGCAGGAAGATTTAGCAGTGCAAATTTTACCCGGATAGCATCACAAAATTCCGTCCACACCTGCACTTCCTGTGGATTCATTTGATAACATAACAATTCCTGTGTTGTCATAAAATCATTGCTCCTTAAAGTTTTCTAAAACACTTGACTTTTCAAGCATCACTCCAAATAACGAAAAATATCCATCGGACTCTCTGCCTGCAAAAATTCCGGTTTTCGCCCGGTCGGCTGTGTTGTTCCTTCTCTCAAATACCAAACCGCCTGTACTGCGTTCATTCCAAGTCTTCCGGCAGTTTCCAGTTCCTGACTACCACCATCTCCCACATACAGACATTCCTCCGGCTTTACACCAAGTTCCTTCATACAGCAGTGAAAAATTTTCTCGTCAGGCTTTGCAATTCCCTGTTCATAGGAAAGATACACCGCATCAAAATATGGAAACAGTACACTTTCCCGAATTACTTTCGCTTCCTCCGAAAAACAGTTGCTGATAAGACCGACTTTTACTCCCTTTTCTTTCAGTGCCTCAAACATCGGAATGATTTCCGGATGCAGGTGGTTAAAGCAGTCTTCCTTTACTGCAATCCGCTTTCCCGCCAGCTCCTTTACAAAGTTCTCAGAATAGCAGTCATTCGCTTTCAAAATCTTCTCAATTACCTCTTCCAGTGTCACTTTTCCTATGGTGCGGTCATGCTCTGATGGGTCCCAGATTTCCCGAAATTTTTTCTCCGGAATGCCAATATCCGCCGACATCTGGGCACCAAAATACAACGGGCTTTGAAAGTGGGTAATCAAGGTTTCATACATGTCAAATATTACGGTTTTTATCATTTTGCACTCCAATTCTGGTATATTAGTCAATAGATTTCACAAACCTAATCTGCGTCTTTTCATCACCAAACCCTACCGCCCGGTAAAACTCATGTGCTTCCTTCCTCGAACCGCCGGAATTTAAGCGAATTTCTCTAATCCCTTTTTCCTTTGCCCATTCTTCTGCTCGAGTCATCAATGCCTTGCCAACACCTTTTCTGCGGTAATCCGATGCCACTGCCAAACCAAGAATATTTACCATAGATTCATAATAAAGCAAGTTATAAACTTCTGCATGAACATAGCCTGCCACTGCTCCGTCAATTTCTGCCACGAAGACCACCTCCCGGTTGGAATCTAATGCAGTTATGCGCTGCAAAACAAACTTTTCCTCGCAGGCGTAACCTAAATCATTACTGCTGATGTTACAGATTGCAACAGCATCCTTATCTTCCGCTTCTCTTATATATAACATTTCTTGACCTCCCATACACCTTGACTTTTTCTTCTCTCTTTGTTAAAATTCCTCTCGTATTTGATTTATTAGAAAAAGAGAGGCGCACACAAATGAAAAAAGGAAAATATATAATAATTTCATTCAGCTTAATGATATTGATTTCGGCTCCTCTACTATATCTGTATCTCAATAATCAGCTTTCTCTTGCTTCAAGGACTGTTACTAAAGTCGCTTCCGTACTGATAATCGGTTTAGCCGGCTGCATAAAATTTCTTTTTCAACTAAAAATTCCCGATACAGCTACCCAATATTCCGAGCAATGTAAACACATTATTAAAGATGCTTTTTCCAATGACAAGACCGGCTATCGTAAACTTATGAAAGGTATTTCCTTATTCAATACCAGTCAATATGACCACGCCATCAAGCATCTTAACAAGTTACAAAAACGTTGTGCCACTCATCAGGATACTTCTGTCGTACTCTTTTTCATTGCAAGAAACTACCAGGAAAAAGGCGAGGTATCAAAAGCCATCGAATATTATGAGCAGCTGCTTAAAGTAGATGCCTCCAACTCCACTGCATGGTCAAATCTTGGACTAATCCATTACGAAGAAGGTCGCGTCGAAGATGCTAAATACGCATTACACCAAGCACTGCTATACAATCCGGAAAATGCCTATGCTCACAGTAATCTTGCCAATGTTTTCTACAGCAACGGCGAGTTTGAAAAAGCAAAAAATGCCGGTTTAAAAGCATTTCAATCCAACAATCAGTTAAGTTCTGCCGCCAGAATTACTGCCCTTTCCTATGCCTGCCTGGGAGACGAAGAAAATGCAAAAAAATTCTGCAAGATCTACGGCACACATAAAGATAATAAAAGTCTCATTGCTAAGGTTGAACAACTATTACAAAGCAATTAAAAAACTCCAAGGGATGTTGTCATATGACAACATCCTTTCCATATTACACATCTATATTTTGCCCCACTTATTTTCCACCCAGACATCCACTTCACTTCGCTCCGGCTCCTCAAACAAACCGTCAAACTTTGCTGCCAGCCCTTCATCCACAAAATAAGCCGACGTCCGTCCTGCTAACACATCCGCATTCCGCTTCTCCAAATTTTCCTGCCACTGCTCGTTTGAAACATGGATATAATGTATCTCACAAGGAACATCGTGCTTTTTGTAAAATTCTTTTGCTTCTATTCTCTCGTCCTTTTGCCAAAGCCCCCAGTCCAGAATGACATTACAGCCAATTTCGATAATTTCCAGAGACTTCTGAAACAAATATTTTTGACAGCGTTCCACGATTTCATCGTGTTTCTCACCTATATTCCCATCAAATAGTGCTAATGTAATTTCATCACAGGATAACAGCACCGCTTTTTCTGACTTTCTTAACTTTTCCGCATAGGTGCTCTTTCCGGCACCGATTTTTCCACAGGTAATGATTACTTTAAGCATATTACTCTACCTTACCTTTCTACTATTACAGTTTGTCTTCATTGACTTTTTTCTTCCCGTTTGATAGAATTACTTCGGATTAAAACCAAAGACAAGGGGAACATATTATGAAAAACAAAGTTTTGCTGATACTAAACATTCTCGTTATACTATTTTGTATCACCATGCTGGTTCTGCACTTTACTGGTATATCCAAAATGAGTATAAGGACCTTTATGAAGGCCGGTGTTTTACTTATAACCTACGCATTAGGAGTCCTCAACTATCTGGCAAAGTCAAAATCAAGTCTGCCGAAAACTACTCAATATGCCGAGTTATATAAACATATCCTCCGAGAAGCTTTTTCCCACGACAAGACCGGATACAGCAAACTTATGAAGGGAATTACTCTTTACAATACCGACCGGTATGACCTAGCCATTAAAGAGCTTACAAAACTCGAAAAACGCTGTGTATCCTATCAGGATACCTCTGCTGTGCTTTTTTTCATTGCCAGCTGTCACCATGACAAAGGCGAAACCAGTAAAGCCATTCAATACTATGAGCAGCTGCTCAAAATCGACACCTCCAATTCCACTGCATGGTCAAACTTAGGACTCATCCACCATAAAGCCGGCCGGGTTGCCGAAGCAAAATACGCTTTGAATCAAGCATTACTATATAATTCGGAAAACCCGTATGCTTACTGTAATCTCGCCAACGTTCTATATAAAAACGGTGAATTTGAAGAGGCAAAAAATCTGGGATTAAAAGCATTTCAATTAAACAATCAATTGCCTGCCACAGCCAGCATTATCGCACTATGCTGTGCCTGCCTTGGTGATGCTGAAAATGCAAGAAAATTCTGCAAAATTTATGGCACCTTTCAAAGCAATAAAAACCTGGTTGCCATGGTAGAACATCAGTTACAAAATAACTAGATTTTTCAGGGGATGTTGCCATATTGACAACATCCTCTTTATTTTTCCTCCAAAAACGGCGAATACATCATAATCGCCTTATTCTTCACAATACACTTTTCTTCCAACAAATTATCCTCTTTATCAAACCTCTGCTGCCACAGCTCATTGTGCCTGCTGTAGCCGCCCCAGTATTCGCCCCGCATCTCATGATTTCGCTCCACAATTTCATAGCGGTATTCCGGCTCGGAAGTAACTCTCCATTCACCTTCCAGGTACTCTTCACCCACATGCACAAATAGCTGATAAGTATCCTTGGTGTTATTCTTAATCATCAAATCACCATGAGGATAAAAGCAGGTAGCACCACTGCCAAAGGGCTGGGTCCGGTTGGAATCCGGAAACACATCGTAGCCGTGGCGGTGACGTTCCACTACAGTAAGCGGTGTATGTACGGTCATCCAAAAAATCAGGTTGGACAACTGACATAACCCCCCGCCAACACCCGGCTCAAATCCACCGTTCTTTAAAATCATTCCCTCTACATAACCTTTACGCCTGGATGGTTTACCAATCAGCTTCCAGTAGCTGAACACCTCATCGGGTCGAAGCAGTATACCATCCACTTTTTTAGTGGCAATTCTCAAGTTGATGACTTTATTTTCCTGCAACCACATATCCACATCTTTTAGTCTCCGCAGCAAAATCGTTTTGTGGGAAAAATACCGATGCGGCAATGGCTCCTTACTGATTCGTTTTGCAAAGTGTTTATCCATTTTCAACCACATAAAACGACGAAGCATACCATAATAACAGCGCCCCAGCTTTAACCGCAGGTCAGAACGCTTCTTTGGCATTTCAATATCAGATATTCCTTTATATGCTTTCTGTTTCATATTCCCCTCCGAAACTTCATAGCTTTACTTTAATAAATTCAGTATAACATATGTTTCATTCAACTCCAAGAATAAATATATTTAAGGATTATTTAATATTTTCCATGTTATCCTGAGAACACATCAAAGAAAGGAGCAAAAAAATGTATCTCTACATATTAAAAAAAGACCTGAAACGAAAAAAAGCGATGAATATTATTTTGCTGGTATTTATCATACTGGCCACTATGTTTGTATCTTCCAGTGTAAATAACATTATAAGTGTGACTACAGCACTGGATAATTACTTTGAAATGGCAAATGTACCCGATTATTTTGGTGCAACCATGAATAAATCCGTAAATGCTACTCTGGAGGAACAGTTGGAAAATACACCAGGCATCGAACACTTCTTTTCCGAAGACATCCTCTATATGGCACAGTCCAATATCTTACGTGACGGTGAACCTTTAAATGCAACTGAAAACACACAAATTTTGCAAAGCGACAAGGATATTTCCATGAATTATTTTCTTGACGATGGAAGCATTCTGGAAACCGTAAAACCTGGTGAACTGTACATGACAGCCCATGCCATAGAAAGTACAGGACTTCACATCGGTGATAAACTGACCATAGAAATGGAAGGTATCAGCCACGAATTCACATTAGCCGGTGGCTTCAAAGATGCCATTCTCGGTTCCAATATGCTGCGAATGGTCCGTTACATTATAAACAGTGAAGACTTTAAAACCTATACTTCCGATGAAATGATACATACCATGTATGGCGGCTCCTTCTGCTACCTGCACACCCAAAACCTTGAAAAAATGCTTTCGGATATTTCCGATATATCCGAAAACTTTATCTTCACCTTTGATCATGCGCGTTTATCCTTTTCCTACGTTTTTGACATGATTGTAACCGGCATTATTCTGGTAGTAAGCCTCATTCTGATTGCCGTAGCATTTGTTGTACTGCGCTTTACCATTACCTTTACCCTCTCCGAGGAATTCAGAGAAATCGGCGTTATGAAAGCAATTGGTATCAGCAATTTGAAAATTCGGGGACTATACCTTACTAAATACGCAGCACTTTCTGTCATCGGTGCTTTCATCGGTCTTTTACTCAGCCTGCCTTTTGGTGAATTGCTTATGAATGTTTCTTCCAAGTCACTCATTATAAGCAATCAGAACACCGTATTCATCAATGTGCTGTGTGCCGTGTTTGTCATTGCAGTTATTCTTTTATTCTGCTTTGGCTGTACCGGCATGGTCAGCAAACTGACGCCGATTGACGCAATCCGAAACGGTCAGACCGGAGAGCGGTTCCGCAAAAAAAGCCTTATGAGTCTTGGAACTTCCAGACTTAATCCAACCTCTTTTCTTGCGCTGAATGATATCGCAAGCAGTCCGAAGCGTTACAGTATTATTACACTGACCTTTTTCCTCTGTCTCTCACTTTTGCTTATATTGTCTGCCTCCATTACAACATTAAACAGTGACAGCCTGTTTAAAACCTTCGGCTTCGTCGATTGCCATGTTGCTGTTGATGTAGGGGATAAAATTATGGGCTTTATGGTAGAAGGGGGACGAACCTCATTAGAGGACTACCTAAGCGATATGGAAGAAACTCTCGCCAAAAACAATATGCCTGCCAAATGTGTACAGGAGCTTGCCTTTAATTTTTCTGTAACCCACGGAGAACACGAGGCTAAAATAATGACCTATCAGGGTACCGGTACAACCATGGACATGTATCACTATACCGCAGGAACAGCACCTCAACATGCAGATGAAATTGCCATCACCCGGATTGCCGCAGAAAGCCTCCAGGCGGATATCGGTGATACCATCACCATAAAGACCGTAGATGGTGACCGTAAGTACATCATCACTGCTTTTTTCCAGTCCATGAATACCCAGGGTTCTACCATCAGACTTCACACCGAGGAAGTTGTCAACTATATCCAGTCCAGTGGTGGTATCAGTACACAGGTTATTTTTACGGATAACCCGGACGATGCAGAAATTGCCAGCCGAATTGAAAAAATCAAGGAGCTTTATCCTAAATGCAATGATGTTATTACCTGCGCTGAATGGGTAAAGCGAAACGTAGGAGTTGCAGATACCCTTATGGCAGTTAAAACACTGGTGGCTCTCCTCACTATCCTATTATCTGCCCTTATTACAGTACTGATGGAACGTTCCTTCATCGCAAAGGAACAGGGCGAAATCGCACTGCTGAAAGCGGTGGGCACCAAAAACTCCGGTATTTATGCCTACCATACCCTGCGGTTTGCTATTGTAGGAATCATCGCAATCGTTATCGCAGAGCTTTTGGCTATGCCCCTGACTCACCTTTTCATTGACCCGATTTTCAAAATGATGGGGATGGAACTTGCAGTGGATTATGTGATAAATCCGTTGGAAATGTACCTGACGTTTCCTCTCGTCATCCTTGCTACCACCACGATAAGTGCATACTTCACCGCCCTTTATACAGGAAAAATCAAAGCCTCCGATACGGCAAGTATAGAATAAGAAAGGAACTCATTATGAATATTCTCGAAGTAAAAGATCTTTGTAAAACCTATATTGTAAACAAGCGTCAGAACAATGTTCTGAAAAATGTAAATTTCACTGTCAAAGAAGGCGAAATGGTTGCCATTATGGGACCTTCCGGTTCCGGCAAATCCACACTGCTCTACACCGTCTCCGGAATGGATGGTATCACTGCCGGTCAGACTCTGTTCTGCGGCAAAGACATCACTCAGATGAATGACAAAGAACTTGCTACTCTCCGCCTTGATGAAATGGGCTTTATCTTTCAGCAGATGTATATGCTGAAAAACCTGACAGTCCTTGACAATATCATTCTTCCTGCCTGCCAGTCCTCCAAAAACACCGGGAACCGCAGGGAAACCATGCAACACGGACAGGAACTTATGCGAAAACTTGGTATCATCGATATTGCCGACAACGACATCAACGAAGTTTCCGGCGGTCAGCTTCAGCGTGCCTGCATCTGCCGCAGTATGATAAATAATCCAAAAATTATTTTTGCCGATGAACCAACCGGGGCATTAAACCGCACTTCTTCCGATGAGGTTATGGAAGAATTGACAAAACTGAACCGAGAAGGAACCACTATTATGCTTGTTACCCATGATGTTAAGGTTGCTTCCAAATGTACCCGTATTCTTTACATAGTTGACGGAAATATCAAAGGCGAATATAATTTGGATAAGTGCGATAGTGCTTCCCATGTTAGAGAACGGGAACGCGAATTAAATCACTGGTTACTGGAACTTGGCTGGTAACCTTTCTGCGGGCGGCCTTAAGTCGCCCCGGCATGTTTTTTGAGAGGAACTGTTATGACTGATATTTTAATTGTGGAAGATAATAAAGAACTGGCAAATCTACTGTGTGATTTTCTCCGGGCTGAGAATTACATCGTTTCGATTGCCGAGACCGGCGAAAAAGCTTTGTCCCTATATGAACGATACGGTGCAAAGCTCCTTGTTCTTGATATCATGCTCCCTGGCATGGACGGCTTCGCAGTATGCAAAAAAATCCGCGAAGAAAGCAATACGCCGATTCTTATTGTCAGTGCCAAAACCGATAAGGAAGACAAGTTAAACGGGCTTGTGCTCGGTGCGGATGACTACATCGAAAAGCCCTACGACATTGATATTATGCTTGCAAAAATTGATGGAATTTTCAAACGAAGATATGCACTGGATGAGATTACCGATGGTACTCTTCGCATCAATAGAGAAAGCCGCACCGTTTATAAAAATAATAGTTTACTGGAGCTGACTGCAAAGGAATATGAACTGCTCCTGCTGCTTTTAGAAAACAAGGGCAAGACTCTCAGCAAAGAATACCTGTTTCATCAGATTTGGGGCAGTGACAGTTTTTCCGAGCAGCAAACCCTGACGGTACATATCAAATGGCTTCGCCAAAAAATTGAGGATGACCCGAAAAATCCAAAGAAAATTTTAACCGTATGGGGCGTGGGGTACAAATATGAAAGCATTTCATAGAATTTTTGCAATTGTGATTGCGGTACTGGTTATTCTGTTTATCATAGCAAATGTGGTACTGCTGACTGATAACAAGGATAGTGGCAGACCGTACCGGGTGGAAATCAACCGGCTTGCCCGCGAAATGGAAGCAAACAGCTTTGATACAACCGACCTTGCCCACTGTAACTATGTAACGAATGTGGAGAAATACGGTGAAGAGTTCTACAACTCTGCCAGCGATTATCTGATTCGTGAAATCAACGGAGAATTATACCGTTTTGACTATACCTCTGATGGCAATACAGATAAGACTGAACTGGTTATCAAAGTAAACGTACTTCTGGGAAGTATGGCAGTTGTCATTCTTGCTGTGATGCTGTATATAAGGTTTAAAATCCTCAAACCTTTTGAACAGCTGACAGAGGTACCCTACGAGCTTTCCAAGGGTAATCTGACTACCCCCGTAAAAGAAACGAAAAACCGTTTTTTCGGTCGTTTTTTCTGGGGTGTAGATTTGCTCCGTGAAAATATGGAGCAGCAGAAAGAGCGGGAACTACAGTTACAGAAGGATAAAAAGCTACTTCTGTTGTCCCTTTCCCACGATATAAAAACACCGCTTTCTGCAATCAAGCTCTACTCCAAGGCACTGTCGAAGGGGCTTTATGACAGTCACGAAAAGCAATTGGAAATTGCAGAAAGCATCAACGCAAAGGCGGATGAAATTGAAGGCTACGTTTCCCAGATTGTCACTGCTTCCAGAGAAGATTTTTTAAGCCTCGATGTCACTATAGGCGAGTTTTATCTCTCCAATCTTGTGACTCAGATAAAACAGTATTATACAGAAAAGTTATTGTTAATAAAGACGGAGTTTGCGGTCAACAGCTATACCGATTGCCTGCTCCGCGGCGACCCGGACCGAAGCATTGAGGTTTTACAGAACGTCATGGAGAATGCCATAAAATACGGCGATGGCCAAAGTATTACCATAAATTTTTCTGAAGAAGAGGCGTGTCTCCTTATAACTGTCTGCAACGGTGGCTGTACCCTTGCAGCTACCGACCTGCCTCACATTTTTGAAAGCTTCTGGCGTGGCACAAATGCCGAAAAAGAAAAAGGCAGCGGTCTTGGGCTATATATCTGCCGCCAACTGATGCACAAAATGAACGGAGAGATTTTTGCAGAAATCAAAGATGGTTTTATGTACGTGACTGCGGTGTTTACAAAGGCGTAAAAGTAGGAAGGGAGTTACTGGAACAGTAACATTTAGCTGAAATTGCTCCAATAACTCCCTTCTTCTTTTTATTTCTCCTGCTTCCCGTTTTTCTTTTTTGTGCCGATTCCAACGGTCGTGCCAGCACTCATTTTATTTTTCCTTTGCAAATCTTGGGTCCAATAAAGGCTTACCGTCCTTATCCACTAAAACAGTAATCCCGCCAATATTAGTCCAATGTGCCATTAAATACTGCACTCCTGTTTCCGTATCTACAATGATTCTTGTTCCTTCAATAAATCCATCTTTTTCCATAACTATAAATCTGTTTCCCATTACTTTTACCTCCTGTTATTCTATCGATGCTGACGCACTAATTCTGCCACCTGCAAAATCAGAAAAATACATGGAATATGCCCCCGTTGGAAGCCACAACCTGATATTCTCCTCTTCAAACTCAGCGGTAGTAACCGTATACGCCACCTCACCATTTTCACTGATAAAAGACACACAAATTGGCGTTTCTGCGTCAATCATCAAATCCAGATAATAATTATCCGGATACCTTACTTCAAATACTGTCCAGTCCTGTGCCTCTTCCAGTTCCTTCGGAATCGCTTCATAATATTCAGCAGTCATATTCATAAAGATGTATCTTGGTCTGTTTTCCGTCATTGATGCAACAACAATGGGTCCCAGAATAATTCCAGCAAAAAATATCGGCATCAGCCATTTATCAAATCTTGCATTTTTTCTTTTATCCGTATTCTTCATTATCACAATGCCACGAATTAATACAGCTAACACAACTCCGAGATACAAAATATTGACCAGACGCGGCAAAATCGGATAAATCATCATGCATAAAATCTGGCTTGCAAGATATACCACCAACAGCGTAGCCAAAACCATTCCCAGAATTGTCCAGCGGTTATTCATTTCTTTCATGGATGCTTTGTCTGTAAAAATTTCATACTGCTCTTCCGGCTGACTTGCATCATACAATTTGCGGAAATAATGCCAGCCGTTAAAGGTACTGTTTACATACTCCCAGCCCTGTTCCCGAAAGGTTTCCAAGTAGCGCCCCTTTTCTTCGATGCTTGGTTGGAAATCCAACTGATACCGGTATTGTACTTCCTGATTCTTCTTGAACTTGTTGGAAAACATTCCTCCCTTAATCAACTGCCAGCCCTGCTCTGACATTTTATTTAACTCTTCCACTTCCAGTTCGTAATTCCAGGCCGCATAAATACCAAACTTTCTCTTGTACTCTCCCATCGCAATTCTCCTTTTTCTCCACTAATTTATCGATAACGTCACATTCATCTTTCCACCCGGAAAATCAGAGAAGTAAACGGAATATGTTCCCTTTTCAAGCTGTAACCTGATATTTTCTACTTTATACTCCGGTTCCGTCACAACCTCATAAATCACTGTCCCTTTTTCATCTACAAGGGAAATGCAAAATGGTGCCACCGCATCTGCTTCTACATCCAGATAATAATTATCCCGGTAATTTACCTTAAATACCCCCATCCCTGTCGCTTCCTCCAGGTCTTTTGAAATTGCTCCGCGGGATTCTGCAATGGAAGAAAAGCCAAACTGTGGGCGTTTTTCCAGCAACCATATATTTCCCACAGTCCCAACAAAAACAGTAACCAGGCAGATATTCATCAACCATTTATCTACAGGATTTCTTTTACTTGCCTTTGTTTTCCGCATTACTACAATGCCTCGAAGCGCTGTTGCAAGCAAAACGCTGATATAAAGGATGCATACCAGAAATGGCATATCCGGCTGGGTTATCATCATCCAGGAACATACAGCAAGAAGCAAAGCTAAAACCAAAGACAATACAATACCGACAAGCAACCAGCGGTTATTCATTTCTCTTCTTGACGATGTATCCGTAAATATTTCATACTCTTCCTCCGAAAAGCTCTGGTCATACAGCTTACGGAAATAGTACCAGCCATTGAAGGTACTGCTGACATACTCCCACCCCTGCTCTCGATACGTTTCCAGATAACGTCCTTTATCCTCGATATTTGGATGAAAATCCATTTGATACCGATACCGCACCTCTGCATTTTTCTTATAGCGTCTGGAAAACAAGCCGACACCCAGTAACTGCCAGCCCTGTTCTGACATCTCATTGAACTCATCCAGCTTAAGTTCATAATTCCAGGCCGCATAAACACCAAATTTTCTCTTATATTCTCCCATGGCAATTCTCCTTTTTCACTTGTTTCCCTACACACTTTCCAGCATTCGTTTCAATCTGGCTATTTCCGCTTCCAAGGCTGCTTCTCCTGCTTCCGTCAAACAATACAAACGCCTTCGCTCCATGCCGACACCGTCAGACATAATTTCTTTAATCCAGCCCTTTTTCATCATATTGCTGGTGGCTCCATACATGGTGCCGGAACCAATGGTTACTTCCCCACGGGATAATTTTTCCGTCAGTTGCATAATGCCATAGCCATGATTTGCACCTTTGGATAAGCAAAGCAAAATGTAGTAGTAGCTTTCCGACATCGGTTCACTTTTTTTCATGATGACACATCTCTCCTTATTTTATAATAATCCATTTTTCATTTCCTTATTTCTAAGACAAATGTCTTAATAATCTCTTTTTTCATCATTACGAGTATTCCAACTGCAATTACTAAAGCCGCAGCTCCACTTACAAACAATGGATGATAATCGCAGGTAAAATTATTCAAAAACTTCGTAACATCATCACCAGCCGGAGCATTTCCCTGCATATGTAAAAATGGTATCGCTACCCAGGCAAGCAAGGAAGCAATTGGAATAAGGCAAATCATATAGGAGAAGACGTGATAAAACATACTTTTGCTATTCTTATTGTAAAGCAACATATATATGAACGACACAATCCCCGGAAGCAATGCTCCATTCGCATGCAGCCACAAATCGGATACATTAGTATAATTTCCTCCCACCCCACTGACATGAGCTGTCAGTATGCTGAAATCTGTAATTGTTGCACCCACAGAGAGCATCACAATCAAATGACCTGCTTCATGCAAAATAATGTATAAGAGTATTACAAGCAGCACTGAAGTAAAAACACATACTGCTTTTTTAGTTTTATTCTCCATATTCTTCTCCCTTCTGTATTGCCATTCTCCCTGATAGCATATGCCATATCGTCACTTGTTATATCGCCTTACGACATATATCATATCACGACATATGTCGAGTGTCAACATATTTTTTAGAAAAAAAAGCAGATGCCGTTCTCCAGTACCTGCTTATATTCGAGCTAATCATTTGTTTTATTGTACATTATCACAGTTCCTTTCAAATCGCCGTTTCTTGCAAATAGCAAGCCACTGCTTTTTGAAAATTAATATTTAATTCATGCAAATTTTCTCCCTCATAGACTATTGTCTGTTTTATACCTAGAATTTTACCCTCGTATTTGTTGAAAGCTTCATTCCAACAATATGTACCATTGTATCCTTTATATTCTTCAGGTTTTAGTCTGAAATTCGTCTTGCCATCCCCAACTATAACTTCACAATCAACAAGAGCAAAATATTTTACCACCTCCTGTATACCAATTTTATAAAAATAAGTTTCTCCATCTACTGCTTCATCAAAAAGAGTCACTGCATCATTTTGTTCAATACCTTTATACTGCTCACCTTTCGAAATAGTAATATTCTTTTCAGTTTTTGTTTTTACTTCTATAGTGGATAAAGTAACATTCTTTTTACACAATAAATATAACATATTCTTGCGACAAATTTCTCCTTGAACCATACTGCTTTATAACATTGATAACAGTTCCATATAATGTGAACGTTCCTCCTGCGGAATATTCAATGCATCCATAGCCTTTTCTTCTGTCAATTTTAAATTTATCATAATAGCGCAAAGATTTTCCAGCTTTTCTTCTAGTCTCCCCTCCTTCTTTCCTTCTATCTTTCCTTCTATCTTTCCTTCTTTTCTTTCGTCATCTGCCCATTCCCTTAATGCCTGACACATATTATGCTTCTCTCCTTTCCAACCACGTTCCTCTTTGATTTTCACAAGTTCCTTCGATTTTGTAAATGTCGCTATAACATCATACGCATCTTCCCTCATGCTTGTATATGCAGAATCATTTTCCACAAGTTCCTTTAATTTTTCCTTATTATTCGCATACCGGATAAAATCAAACACTTGCTTTAAATCTGTGTGGAACATATCCGTCTGCTCCAGCTTTTTGATATCAACCAAATTAAGTTTATAGTTATTCACCATGCCGCGCAGTTCTTTCGGTATGTCCTTAAAGTCCAACAGACCATACAGGTCTGTGCTGCCATCCCAATTATCACCGTAGTAAAGCACAATAGTTATGCAGGGATTCAGCTTACCTTCCTTCGGAAAGCCGGAGAGAAATTCTGCATCCGTCTGCTTTTTCTGCACATACCTGTCTTTCTCTTCTGCCTGTTTTCGCAAACGCTCCAAAATCTTTTTCTGCTCTACTTCTTGTCGTCGGTATTCCTTGACGTCATATTCCATACAACGCACCGGCATGAGATAGTGTACCTGCGTCTGATTCTCCACGCCAACCACTGCAAAGTTTGCTCCGAAAGATGCTTTGCGGAACAAATCCCGATATTTTGTGTTTTTCTTTCCCTTAACTGTTCGGGTGTTTTTGTGATAGCCGGTTTGTGTATCACGATCTGATAAGTCATCTGCCCGCACTACCTGTCTGCCGCCAAAGCTTACACCATTAATTAAGTCTGCATAACGTTCATCATCGCTTAAATAGCACTTTAATAATTCATCTTCTTTTTTCAATACTCCTTTGTACCTCCTGTTGTTTTTTTGCTTCAGGAGGTGGGAAACTCCTGCTTTTTAAGAACATTCTGTTCTTTGGGATTATAAAAGCATGAATTTCCGGATACTGCATTTGAAATATCAGAATGATACCGCCAGACTCTTTCGAACTATGCTTTGACTACAGTTTACATCCAATTTCACCACAAAGCAACCATTTTTCGCTTTTGGGAACGTCATGGCTCAAAGTTGAGTTTTCCCCTTTATTTATACGGGTTTGCAAGGTGTAAAAGTGCCCAAAACAGAAAAAAATTTGTGAAAACCTGACAAAAATGAGCCTCTCATTTGTACAACCTGCACAGTAGGAAAATTCAGCAAACTTAATAACAACAGCATTTTTCACCTTGGTGACACTCCAATTAGTAACCTCTCTTACAAAGCTCAAGAATCTGAAAAGACAACCATGCGAAAAAAGAGGACTGCAAGCTGCAATCCTCTTTTACTCCTCGCTATCTCAACATTATCGTATCAACGCACCTGTATGTGTATCTGTTGCAAAGGTCACTGCATTATAGAGTACCAAAATATCAGTCACCCGGTACTGTGCAATAAACTGTGAAATCGGCATATTAAAGTATCGGAAATCCACCAGATAAACCTTTTCATAATTGCCCAGGGTCATCGGTGCAAAGCAGTGGGAATAGGAATCCTTGATAATAAGCAGGGTTCCTTTACCCTCGCTGTTACTTGCGATTTCCGTCAGGGCGTGATTACCATCCAAATAATAAGAATACTTATCCTTCTGGCTTAAAAACTCATCGTTATATAAACCATTAAATTTTTCTGCCATATCCACTGTCATCTGAATTTTGGATGGTGTATTTGGCAAGGTTACAGCATGCATGCTGTCCTTGCTGATTTCTAAATTCAGCTTGGAATATACAGTACCGAGGAATTCATCAGAAACCTCAGTAAGTGTAGCATCCTCTAACGCCGGAACCTCAAAACCCATGGCCTCACAGAATGCCTGATATGCATAAAATGCACCAAGAGCAGTCCAGTGGTGGTCTGTCTTATAATAAATATACTCGTCGGCATGCTCCTTTAAAATGTCCCGTACGTCAATTGCCGTACCCTCCGGCAATTGACTATACACCTCATCAATCATGCCATTCTGGTCAAAGCCTTCTGCAAAAGGCGGCAACTTATCCAACAGAATTTCCGAAGCAGTCGGTACTAACATTACCTTAACATTCTCTGTACCCAAACGTTTTACATAGCGCTCTACGAACTGCACCAGATACTCTTTACTCTTTGCGAGCATTTCAAAATCTATTTTCGAATCCTCATGACGCTCGATGAGATATCCATCCTTGCCCATGTAAACTCCATTAATATCCTGCTTGTTCAGTGCCATTTCCGTCAGTGTCTTTAATTGAATCCACTCATCACGAAGGAAAAACTGGTCAGTAATGTACTTTTCATAATCCGACATAAACTTACCTGCAAAGAGGCTTTCTACACTGAATTCCGGCGCGGATGCCAACACACGGTTCTCATTTTCGGAGAAGGTCCGGTCCGGCCACACAAAAGTCACGGCTGTAAATCCGAATACCAGTAACAGGAATAGGAGTATCACGGATTTGGAATATTTTTTTGTTGTCTCTTCCATATCAATTCTCCTTTACTAGAACCGGAAATATAAGAACGGATTGTAAGTTGCATCTACTAAATAAGCGGTAGAAATAATAAATACCACTGCTACAAAGACTAGCTGTAATACCGCAGATACAGTACCTCCAAAAGAAATTCCGGCTTTCTTCTTTGCTGTAGCGACAGCATCTTCGTTTTCAATTCTCTGCTCCTTCCCCTTACCTTCCAGCCACAGTTGAAGTTTTAATGCCCACTGTCTTGGATAAGGCGTAGATGCCAAAATCAGAATCATTAGCATCACCGCATAGCTAATCAGCAAATACCATGTTTCCCCATTTGCAAAGCCTGCTCCTGAAAGACCAAACATTGCTTTTAAGTACTGAATTACTCTTCCCATGTCATCAAAAGCAAAAAGTGCCCAGCCTACCCATACAATAACCAGGGTATATACATGAGAAAAAATCTTATGCTTCTTTAAAAAGTTTAGCCAGAGGAACTTCTCTAAAATAAGGAATACACCAAAGTAAACGCCCCACAACAGAAAATTCCAACTGGCACCATGCCAGATACCGGTCAACAGCCACACTACTGCAATATTTCGAATCTGCTTCAATAAGCCCTGACGATTACCTCCTAACGGAATGTAAACATAAGAACGGAACCAGCTTCCTAAAGAAATATGCCAGCGTCTCCAGAATTCGGTAATACTTCTGGAAACATAGGGATAATCAAAGTTTTCCAAAAACTTAAACCCAAGCATTCTTCCAAGACCGATTGCCATATCCGAATAACCGGAAAAGTCAAAATAAATCTGAAATGCATAGGCAGTAATGCCAAGCCACGCCATAAGTACCGGTATTTCCCCGGCACCCCGGGCACTAATCATATCCCAAAGAAGGCCAATATTGTTTGCCAGCAATACTTTTTTGCCAACACCTGTCATAAAGCGTATGACTCCGGTAGCAAAGTCATCCATAGTTTCTCTTCTGCCCTCTAACTGCTCTGCTACTGTATTGTACGCAACAATAGGACCTGCAATCAGCTGTGGGAACAGTGCCACATAGGCACCGAAGGAAATTATATTCTTCTGTGGAAGTGCATCTCCCCGATAAATATCAATGGTATAAGACATGGTCTGAAAGGTGTAAAAAGAAATACCAATCGGTAAAGCCAGATTGAGAAGCGGAATCTCCACACCCGGAATCAGATTTAAGTTACCGATAATAAAGTCCGTATATTTAAAGAATCCAAGTAAAGCCAGATTGATAATCATGGAAGATATTACAAACAATCTTGCTTTTTTCATTTCACCTTTTTGCTTAAACTTGTATACCAGAAGGCCATGGCTATAGTCTACTATCGTAGAAAACAACATCAATACCACATACACAGGCTCGCCCCAGGCATAAAATATCAGACTGGCAATAAATAAAATTGTATTTCTTATTTTTTTCGGTGCAATAAAATATAACAAAAGCACAATCGGTAAAAAACGAAACATAAATAAAATACTACTGAATACCATACTCTCACCTGCTATTTGATTTCAATATCTGCTACATCTGTTAATACCAGTTCCGCACAGCCATTCTGCTCGGATTCCGGATTTTCGTACACAGAAAGAGTTCCTGTCGCTGTCAGTCCTGTACCGGTAACAATTTCTTCGCTTATTTTTTCCAACATATCCCACTTAATGCAGACTACGCTGCCTTCTGCATATTCCGGTGCTGTTTCATCAAATGTAAGTCTCAGCCAGATACGTTTTTCCTCTATATCCACATGTTCCACCACTCCGGTAAAGGTAACGGTTTCTATCACCGGACCAATGCGAAACTGTGATGCCCCATCAATTACTTCTCCCGACTCTTCACCATCCTCGGAAGTTAAGGCAATTCCATAATTGTCTGTTGGTGCAGGCGTTTCTGTCGGAACCTGTTTTTTTCCATCTCCAAATACAAGGGAACCTACACCTGCCAGACCAATGCAAACTGCAACCATAGCCGCAACTTTTGTAGTTCTGGCTGCCCAGTTAGTCTTAATCACTTTTATCTTTTTTTCTTCCGTATATGTAGCGGCTTTTTCATAAATACCCGCAATAAACTCTTCGTTGGATTTCATAGTTTCTCTCTCTTCTGAAGCTGTTTGCCTCACTCTAATTTACTTTGCAGTTTCATAAGCAGTGCTTTACGAGCCCGATGGGCCAACACTTTGGCCTGAGGTTCTGTTTTCCCCATGACCCTTGCTGCATCTTTTAATTTCATACCCTCTAATTCTGTCAAAACTAAAATTCTCTGGTATTCTTCTTTCAAACCATCCAAAGCTTTATACAATTCTTCCTTTCCTTCCTGCTGAAGCATTTGGATTTCAGGACTGTCGGAACCGGACATGGCGGTTTCTTCTTCCTGGTGAAAATCCGTCAGAACCTCTCGCTGAGCCTTTCTCACATAATCCACAGCCTTATGATGGCCAATGGTATACAGGTAAGTTTTGAAGGAAGCCTTGCCCGGCACAAAACGCTCTTTGTGAACATATACTTCCACAAAAGCATCCTGTGCCAGATCTTCGGCAATAGTAATATTTTTTATAATTTTATTAAGGTAATATATCAATCCATCCTTGTAGCGGATAACCAGGCGCTCAAAGCCTGCGTTATCGCCCGCAAGAAATTCAGAATAGTCCTTTTCGTCATCCAGCATGGCGGTCCTCCGATAATAGTCGATAAACTATAGCACCCGATGTGCATATCAATTCATATTCTATCACAACCTGTCCGAAAACCGCAAGTGGTCATATCTGGCTATTACAGATGTTACTGTGCGTATAACCTTCACCTCCCATTCGTAAAACCTGCCAGCAAGCTGTCAGCCGCTGCTTTGCAGCTACTGTTTTACTCATGAAGGTGGCGGTTATATCCACACACCGCATAATAAAACGGTAACTTTGTGTGCGAGCACACAATTACCGTTTATATTATGTAGCGTGCGCACAGTAACCCGCTGCTACTCCCAAATGCCAAGGTAACCCTGTATTGCATAAATAGCATTCATATTTGTCTGCTCATAAAATGCAGCAATATCTTCTTCTGTTGTTAATCCATATTCCTCCGGATTATCAAGTGCACCGCCAAGAATGGAGAAGCATACATAGTCACCAACCTGCTGTACCACTGCAGACTTTACTCTTGCCTCGTTCATTGGGTACTGGAAAGACTCTTCTACAAGATAAGTCTTGTATGCATTCAGTGCATTTAATACATTTTCTGCATTACCTTCGGATGGGTCAACTAAAATTAATGTATCCACATTTGCAGAAATCATCGGCACCTCAATAATAATTTCATCAATCCATGCAGCATCCATCTTTAATGTGTCTGCCAGATATGTGCCAAGATATGCTTCGTCATCATGAATTTTCACGTTTGGATAGTAAGTTGTGCCATACATCTTGGCAACAGAGTTACGAATTTTATCCATTTCTGTCCAAGGTTCTACTACCATTTCACCGCTGATTACTGCTACCGCAACATTTACTGCAACACGGCTGGATTCTTCATAGGCTGCAATAAGCACCGCTTCATCCGTTTCTTCCATATCAACAAAAGCAAGTCCGCTTAAAATGGAAAACATCACATATTCGTCATTCATTGTTTCTACGACTGCACTCTGTACCTTTGGCATATTCATCGGATACTGGAAAGAATCATTTACCAGATAGTTCTTGTAGTCTTCAAATGCCTTTTTTACATTTTCCAAATTACCCTCTGTTACATGCAAAATAGCAAACATGTCGGCATTGGAAGTCATCATCGGAACTTCAACAATTGCGGCGTCATACCAGGAAGCATCTAACTTTAAAGTATCCTGCATAAAGAAAGTATCTTCCTGCACACCCATATCCGGAAGATATGCACTTCCGTAAGTTTCTACCACCGCCTGATAGATATCCTGTACTACCTGCTTGTGGTCGGTCACATTTTCTACCGGTGCTTCGGTTGGTGCCGGAGTAGAAGGCCCATCACCTCTTTCATCAGAAGAAGGTTCCTCTGTAGGTGCTGCAGTTACGGTTGGTGCTGCAGTTGGTGTCCCACTGTTTTCTTCTTTACCGCCACATGCTGCAAGCATGGAAACGGTTGCTAACATTGCTACTGCTGTTACTAAATATTTCTTCTTCATTGAATAATCTCCTTTTCTTCATACAGAACCCAAAATCACAGGGCTCTGTTTTGTCTCTGTTTTTTTTGTTTACACCCTTTATTCGAAGAAAATAAAAAAAGGTTACACTTATTTTTTTATTTTTTTTAATCAAAAAGTTCCTTGCGGTGAAAACCACAAGGAACTTTTCATTTATCTTATATTTTTCTGCCATAATAATCCCGCTCAATTTCACTTCCGTCAAAATTTTTACCGGTTGTTCTCTGAAACAGGCTGTTAAAAATCACAAAGCCCAGCATACCAATCAATCCTCCCAGAAAAGAGAATACCACATCATCCGCATCACAGGAATGTAAGGCAAACAACAGTTGCAACAGTTCAACTAAAAGCGGTAAAGCCACTACCAGCAACAGACGGAGCAAACTGTGCAGTCTTCTTCCCACCATAGCAATAAAGAAGCCGTAAGGCAAAAATAACAAAATCCGTTCTGCTACAAATTCCACCAAGCGACCTATCGGCACGGCATCATTTATAATGCCATCTACATAAGCCGCAAAGGTTGCAAACGGAATCGGCTGCATCTTTATCTCGCTCACCGGAATACGCTTGTAAACAGCAAACCAGTAAATCAGCAAACCCAAATATGCCATATAAAAAAAGATTGCCGCTTTTTTATAAAAGCCGGAAAACTGTGATAAAGCTGTATTCCCTTCTGCCCATGTATAAAGGCAGCTATAAACCACCGGAATCAGCCAGGCAAGCACACAACCAATCAGTGCAGTACTGTTTTCCGGAAATACACTTTCAGAAGTGTGTGGCAGTAACAGCCCCATTCCTCCAAAAAAAACACATGGAATCAAAAGATATGCAAACAGTTCCCCTAACTCCCCTGTGATAAAGTGAACCAGCACACCTCCAAGTAACATACACAATCCGGCAAGCAACAGTCCCAGCCAGCCACCGCTTACAAAATAATATATTGCAAACTGTAGTACACTGACCATGATACCGGTCAATACAATCCACATGGACTTACTTTCTTCCGTTTGGTTGCCAAGTACATTTCTACGATTCATTTTAACCTCTATTCTGAAATTCCCCGGTAAAAAGTACACCAGAAGAATTCTCCCGACATATTAATCGATACATTATATATCATACCGAATCTGTGGGTATCTGTCAACCATTGTCGAATTCTCTTTATTTGTCAAAAGCAGGATTAATTGCATAAAAGTTTCTGCTGTCCAATCTGTCCTGTACACTACGAAGAGCTTCGCCGAATCTCTGATAATGAACAATTTCGCGTTCTCTCAAAAAGCGAATCGGATCACATACTTCAGGGTCCTTTACAAGACGAAGAATATTGTCATAGGTAGTTCTTGCCTTCTGCTCTGCTGCCAGATTTTCATGAAGATCTGTAATCGGGTCACCCTTGGACTGAACATACGCTGCTGTCCATGGATCACCTGCCGCACTTGCAGGATAAATCCCCAAAGTATGGTCCACATAATAATTAGCAAATGGTGTACCCTCAATCTGTTCTGCGGTCAGGTTCTTTGTCAACTGATGCACAATGGTAGAAATGATTTCTTCATGTGCCATTTCTTCGGTTCCGATATCCGTCAATAATCCGGCCACATTCGCATATGGCATGGTATATCTCTGGGAAATATATCTGGTTGCTGCACCCTTTTCGCCATCCGGACCACCAAGCTGGGATAAAATCACCATAGCAAGCTTCGGATTGGTACTAGTGATGTTTACCGGATACTGTAATCTTTTTTCATAGCTCCACATACTTCACTTCCTCCTTCTAATAATTCTGCCATGGCCAAGGACCATTTGCCCATTTCCAGTTATCACAGCCGGATTCTAAATTGCCATACATGGTAAGAGGACCAAACTGTGCTTCATACGCTGTAATTGCCTCGTGTCTTTGTTCCTGAAGTTCATCAAAATAAATCAGCGCCTCTCTGCAATCCGGATGAGTATCCAAAAACAGTCTGAGGTCATCCATCGTAAAACTGATTTCCATAATTCTCATCATCAATGGGTGTTTACAAATAACTACCGGCATACTTAATTACATCTCCTTCCTGCAAATTCAAGATCAAGTTCACGAAACAATGTTCCGTTTCGGAGTGCCTGCTGCAACGGATATATGTTGCAATATGCCTGCCATGGAACATAAGCCATAGCAATTGGCAGACCATTTAATACGGTCTCTTTGTCACATCCACGATTTTCAGAGCCAATGATAATTCCACCTGATACCACATCACTACAACATGGTACTGCCGGCTGAACTCCTGTCACATCACTGCAACAAGGTGCATTTCCTATCGGGCTTACCGGAACCGGCATGGAGGATCTTCCACATGAACGGCCTGCAAAACCTGCACCAACAGGGGACGAACAAAAATTATTCTGTCTATTTGGATTCATAAAAAAACCTTCCTATTCATAAAATGTTTGTTACTTCATTCTATGAACAGAAAGGTTTTTGGTTCCTTTCCTATTTCTTATTTTTCCAAAAATCATGAAGCACTGTTTTCATGGACGATGCATTCACCGTTTCATAAGGAAGCCACTCCCGCGGAAACAGCTTCTGATAGGAATTTGTCAGAAACCTCTCATCCAGCAAAAGGATTGCGCCCGTATCCTCCGTAGTGCGGATGACACGCCCCGCCGACTGCATCACCTTGTTCATGCCGGGATACAGGTAAGCATAATCAAATCCTCTGCCGTTCTTTTCATCAAAATAAAACTTAAACAATTCTTTTTCATCACAAACCATCGGCAGTCCGGTTCCCACAATGACAGTTCCAATCAGTCGGTCATTCTTTAAGTCAATACCTTCTCCAAAAATGCCGCCCATAACGCAAAAGCCCACAGTACGCTTTTCCGGTTGTTCCGCAAAAGCAGCCAGAAACTGCTCCTTTTCACGCTCTGTCATACCCGATTTCTGTACATATAAATGTACTTCTGCATTTTCTTCAAAGTAAACAGTATCTCCTTCCTCCGGTATTCCCTGTTTCCAGCCAAGCATTTCTTCTACCAGTTCTGCAGTCTGCTCCATCATCTGATAGGATGGAAAAAACACAAAATAGTTGCCCAGCTTTGCGGATACAAAATAGTCCAGATAAAGTGCAATTTTTTCATACTCACCACGGGTACGCCGTGTATATTTGGTACTGACATCGCGCCCAATCATCAGTAGACGTTTCTCTGAATCAAATGGCGACGGCACATAAATTGCATAGTCTTCCTCGTCTCCCCCCAATTGCTCTTTGTAGTAATTGATTGGAAGCAAAGTAGCAGAAAACAGCACCGCAGCCCTGCCTTTTGCCATACGGTCCTTCAATTGTTTTGCCGGTTCCATACAAAGCAGCTTTACCCTGAAATCACCATTCTCGGTATAATCCGTATAAATCCGGTATTCCTCGCCCATTACTTCATAAACAGAAAGGAACTGCCGTACTGCAAAATAAAGATTCAGGACCGCCTCCTTTGCTTCTGCATCAAGCACAGTTTCCTGCAAAAAATCCTCATACTCCGCTAAAAGCCGCATCAGCGGTATTACAAAGTCTCCCACGTTATCCCATACCTGAAAGCTTTCGCACTCCCTTTTTAAACGGAGCAGTGCTGTGTTACATGCCTCCAGCTGTTTTTCTACTTTCCTGTTTTTCCCCTTAATCAGACGTTTTACTGACAAAAAATCCTCTTTTATCAATTCTGCACTGTACATCTCTCTGGCACGTTCTACAAGATTATGTGCCTCATCAATCAGAAGAATGAAATCCTGCTTCTTTTCCTCTGCAAAAAAACGTTTTAGTGCTACTGTCGGATCGAATACATAGTTATAGTCACAAATAACCGCATCTGCCCAGGTAGACACATCCAGACACATTTCAAAAGGACAGACATTGTGCTTCTCGGCATACCTCTCAATCAGCTCCCTTGTAATAGTTTCCTCACTTGTGAGCATATCAAATACTGCATCATTGACCCTGTCCAGATGTCCTTTGGCTCTCGGACAACTTCCCGGATTACATTCCGGCTTCTCTAAAATACATATCTTTTCTTTTGAAGTAATTGTAACAAACCGAAATCGTACACCGTGCTCTGCCAACATAGAAAAAGTATCCTCTGCTACTGTTCGGGCAATGGTTTTTGCCGTCAGATAAAAAAGTTTTGAGGACAGTCCTTCTCCCATAGCCTTTACTGCAGGAAACACCGTAGAAATCGTCTTTCCAACCCCGGTGGGAGCTTCCACAAACAACTTTTTTTCCCGCAGAATGCTGCGGTATACTCCTGTGACAAACTCCTTCTGCCCCGGACGATATTCAAATGGAAACTGCAATCTTTTTATACTTTCATTCCGTTTTACTGTCCAGTCTCGCTGCCAGAACAACCACTTAGAATACTCTTTTATAATTGTTCCAAACCACTCCTGCAGTTCTTTGATATGAAAAGACTCTTCAAAACGTTTAATATTTTCTGTTTCAATATTTACATACGTCATCAGAACACCAATACTCTCCAGCCCATGCTGCTCGGCATAAATGCAAGCATAACACTTCGCCTGGGCCATGTGAACCGGTATCGGCTTCTCAATATGGGATAAATCTAAATACATACTCTTGATTTCATCAATCAGGATTTCCTGCGGTTCTTCCTCCCTAAGCCACACACCGTCTGCCCGTCCCTCTACCGTAAGCAAAATTTCATCTTCGCCTTTTACCAGTGGAATTTCGGTTTTTAAGCTTACCTCTGCTGCATATCCGGACGGCATCCTCTTCTGGATTTTCCGATGAATTCTGCTGCCCTCCTGCATGGCATCCGGGTCCTTATAGCCTCTTGTATTGTCAATATCTCCGGAACGCAAAATAAATTCCACCAGATTACGCACCGAAACTGTTACTTTTTCTGCCATGAATTTTCTCCATCCCTGCTATCCGTTTTTATAAAAGCTGCTCGTTTAACGGCCCCTGCTCCAAATTTCTCCCTAATGCTGTCCATTGCTTTCTCTGCCTTTTCCTGCTTTTCATAATCGGTAGTATCAAAGAGGGACATCTGACGTCCTTCCTCCTCTGTCAGACGGCTGACATAAAAGTTTAACAGCCGGATAGGACGACCGTCCCAAAACTCAGAAAGCAGCCGACAGGCATACTCATATAGTTCTCTGGTCCCTGCTGTTGGATTCTTTAAAACACACTGATGGGAGGAAGAAATAAACCAGGCATCCTTAATACCAACCGACACAACCTCTGCCTTTTTTCCGTCCGCCCGCAGTCTGCCTGACACCTGCTCCACCAAAGCAAGTAAAATTTCCTCTGCCTCTTGCCGTTCTGTCACATCGTGGGCAAGAGTAGTTTCGTTACTATATCCTTTTGCTTCCTGATTTTTTCTGGCAGAAACACCTTCGTCAATGCCATTGGCAAACTTCCATACAGTATCCCCTGTCGATTTTAAATGGCTGTATAACAGTTCACGATTGCTCTTTGCCAGTTCTCCAATTGTATGAATGCCCAGGGTACGAAGCTTTGCCGCTGTAGCCTTACCCACAAAAAATAAATCCTCTACCGGTAACGGCCACATTTTTTCCTGTATTTCCTCCGGGAACAGAGTATGTACCAAATCCGGTTTTTTTAAGTCACCCGCCATTTTGGCCAGTAAACGGTTATTCGATATGCCCACATTTACCGTAAACTTCAACTCCCGTTTGATACGCTCTTTGAGGTTATGGGCACACTCTAACGGCGGACCAAACAACTGCTCCATGCCGGTCATATCCATAAATGCCTCATCAATACTGTACTTTTCCACCGTTGGCGAATATTCCTGCAAGATTGCCATAAACTTTGTCGAATACTCTTCATAGATATGATGCCTGGACGGAACAATTCTAAGTTTCGGACATTTTTGCAATGCATGGGTAATCGGTTCTCCTGTCACAATGCCAAACTTTTTTGCCGGAGTGGATTTTGCCAGCACTACACCATGACGTTGCGCCCTGTCTCCCCCTACAATCGACGGAATCAGGCGCAAGTCCTCTTCTTCCCCTTCCACTGTCATGCGGTACACCGCCTCCCAGCTTAAAAATGCACTATTTACATCAATATGAAAAATCACCGGTTCCATCTGCTTTTTCTCCCACTGTATCAGTACACTGCCTCATGTAGTATTATCTTTTACCAGTGTACCATACAAGCACTCCGGGCGCAAACAAAAGTTCGGACATTTTTAACCAAACTTAAGTTGACAAGGCAACTGCCTGTCCACTATAATAAATGTATCAAAACATATTTGGAGGATTTTTTATGAGCGACATGGATGAAATTTTTGATCAGGTAACTCTTACTTTAGATGACGACAGCGAATTAGTGTGCGATGTTATCGCTACTTTCCCTGCAAAAGTAAACGGCAACGAGCAGATGTATATTGCTCTCCTGCCTGCCGATGCCACACCGGAAAGTGAAATTTTCCTGTACCGTTTCATTGAAAATGGCGAAGACATCGACTTACAGAACATTGAAGACGATGAGGAATTCGAGATTGTTTCCGATGCCTTTGATGAACTGTTAGACGAAGAAGAATTCGATGACTTAATGGGTGACGACGAAGAGTAAAAATATCAAAACGCCGAAGTTCCGATTCCTGGTAACCTCGGCGTTTTTTGCACCCTAATTCCGGTCAGACCACAATACACAGTCGTTATCGTTTCAGTTATATTTTAATATATTTCTCTACATCCATAACAAAAATTGTCGCGCCACCTACATCTACCATCACCGGGTAAGGCACATATCCACTGTTCATTGCACCTACCGTTGGTGGCGTGTTTGCAGTAATCCTCTGGCGCGGACCGCATTCCTGTTTTACAATTTCAATAACCTTATCCACTTTTTCAGCCTCTGTACCGACTAGCAATGTGGTATTACCGGAACGTAAAAATCCACCTGTAGTTGCCATTTTAGTACCACTGAAGCCGTTTTTGTTTAACTGCTCCATAACTCTGTCATCATCATCACTGCTTACGATAATATAAATTAACTTCATAAAACCCTCCTCATCCCCATAAGTTTTTGCAGTATCACGTTAATACTTTATATTATACAAGTAAATAATAAAGTTCGCAATATAAAATGTTCGCACACGTAAAAAAGGATATTCCGGCATATTACCGAAATACCCTTTTTTCTCTAAACTGTTTGTATTATGGATTTGTAATTACTGCATTATCAATAATAAATGTCATAACCATCTCTGCAATCATGGACTCTTTTACAGCCTCTTCGCCGCCATACTGCTCAATAAAGCTTGCACTGTCTTCAAAATCATACTTTGCAGAATATTCTGTCACCTTAGCATCGAACTCTTCCTTCGTCAGGTCAATATTTTCCATCTTGGCAATTTCCTTAATAATCATGGAAGTCTTTACAACATCATATGCATGATTGCCCATTTCCTCTTCGAATGCTGCCCTGGATTCAAAGCCCAGGATATACTGAATTGCACTTTCACTGTCCAGACCATATAAGGAACCATAATAGGAAGCCATGCTGCTGTACTCATCAATCAGACTCTGCTTTTCTACCGCAACTGCATCCTCATCATACTTCTTTACCTCACTGGATGCCATCAGCTGCTCCGTTATCTGCGCGTAATAAGTTTCTGTATTTAAGGACTCACGAAGTGCCTCTTTAAATTCATCTACCGTTGCATAATCCGTGTAAATACCGGAAATAAACTCATCAGTAAGTTCAGGAACTACTTCTTCCTTAACTGCATTTACAGTTACCTGGAACACTACTGCCTTACCTGCAAGGTCCGGATTATTGCTGTACTCTTCCGGGAAAGTAAGATTCAAATCACGCTGTTCATTTGCAACTGCTCCAATCAGGCCATCCTCAAAGCCATCAATAAAACTGTTGGAACCCAGTACAAGATCAGTTCCTTCTTCAGAGTCATCCGTACCGCCTTCAAATGCAACACCATCTAATAAGCCTGTATAATTGATATTTACAGTATCACCTTCTGCCGCTGCACGGTCTACTTCTTTCAGTTCTGCATAATAGTCTAACATAGTAGCAATTTCTGTATCCAGTGTTTCCTGAGAGATACTGGTAAGAGCCAGCCCCTTATATTCTCCGACCGTTACTTTACCTTTGTTGCCACAGCCTGTTGCCAGCACCATCATACCTGCAAGCAAAGCTGCCATGAATTTCTTTTTCATAATAATTTTTCCTTTCTCCTATTGGGAAATCACCCATTTTTGACACTATTTTTCAAAAACAGTGCGAACTTTTGATATCATACCACAAATCCATGAAAAAGAAAAGTAGTTTTCTAAAGTTCACAAATTCTTCAAAAAACGTGTTTCTGTTGAAATATTACTTAAAATATGGTAAAATGTTAGCATGATTTTTGACAATAGTATTGGAGGTTACATATGAACCGGCATCACATTGAAGCTTATATTGACGAATTACTTGAAAAAAGTACTCTTGATTTCCCTGCATGGAATATTGAAAAAAAGCGTCAGGGTATCAAATCTGACTGGAATTATATTGACGGCTGCATGATTAAAGCCATTCTTGAAATGTATTTCATTACGGGCAAGGAAAAGTACCGTGACTTTGCCGAAAACTATATCAGCCACCGTGTTCAGGAAGATGGCTCCATCTCCGGTTACAAACCGGAAAAATTCAACATCGATGATGTAAACGCCGGAAAAACCCTGTTTGAATTATATGACCTTACCGGCAAAGAAAAATACCGCAAAGCCATCGAACTGATATATTCTCAGGTAAAACGCCAGCCGCGTACCCGCGAAGGCAACTTCTGGCACAAACTCATTTATCCGGCTCAGGTGTGGTTAGACGGCATGTATATGGGACAGCCGTTCTACATGGAATATGAAACACGTTTCAATAACAAAAAGAATATGATGATATTTTCCATCAATTCTTCAACGTAGTGGACAAATGCCGTGATGAAAAAACCGGACTTTACTACCATGCTTACGACTGTTCAAGAGAAATGTTCTGGTGTGATAAAGTAACCGGACTCTCCCAACACTTCTGGCTCCGTGCCCTTGGTTGGTATGCCATGGCTTTGTTAGACACCCTGGATAAGTGTGATGAATCCGTTTGTCAGGAAAACTATAACAAACTAAAAGAAGTTTCTGTTGATTACATGAATGCTTTAAAGAAGTTTCAGGATGATAGTGGTATGTGGTGGCAAATTCCCGACTTCCCCGGAAGAGAACGTAATTACCTTGAAACCAGCGGCAGTGCTATTCTCTCCTACGCCTTCTTAAAAGGAGTACGTCTCGGCTTTCTTCCGGAAGAATTTGCTCTTGCCGGTGAAAAAGCATTTCAGGGTATCTGCGACCGTTACTTAACTACGGAGGAAGGTAATATGAGTCTTGACGGCATCTGCTTAGTTGCAGGACTTGGCGGCAAAGATATGCGTGACGGTTCCTATGATTACTACATGTCTGAACCAATTGTTAAGGACGACGCCAAGGGAGTCGGTCCATTCTTACTTGCTTACACGGAGATGTTACGAAGACAGGCTTAACGCTTAATAAACAAGGTCCCGTGAAAACTTCACGGGACCTTGTCGCGTAGAATCACATATTTTCGGAAACTGAATTATCTTAAAGTTACATTTTCTCCACAAACCTTTAAGTATGCAGATAAATCACTTAAATGCTCCAGTTCTTCTTCAGAATAAGTCTTCTTTTCCATTACATCCTGAAATACCTTCTGACTAAGTGCTGCTTCATCTGCCGCATCCTTATTTGTTAAGGAAAGCATAATGAGTGCCCACTTATCATTCTTTGAAGCACCCACCGGCGCTTTTAAACCGAAGATTTCCATAACGGTATCTAATTCTCCCTCTGCCCATTCCTGTTCCTTGGAGGATACCATAAGTTCAAGGCGTTCCTTTGTATTCTTACACTGTACAAATCTACGAATCATAATTACCTCTTTTCTGCACGTTACGACGTGCAACAAAACTCTCTTAGTAGCAACTTCCGGATTTAGTGTTTTGCACCAATTCCTTTTGTTGCCTTAGTTTTAGCACACTCGTTAAAAAAACGCAACTAGAAAAAAGTTGCCAATTTTCTTAAAAAATTATCACATTTTTCGTGGAACTCAACAAAACCATCTCTTATTTTTTGTGCATAGTGTACAAATCACTAACACGTTTGATATTTTTTCACACGTTTATGGACGAAAATCTTAAGAAATTGCCTGTAATAAACCTTCCTTAGAAAGATATTCTTCCATAGTTTTTATTGCGTCTGCATAAGGAAGCTCTTTTAAATTCAGTGCCTTTTCCCGGATGATTTCCGGCATGGAAAGTTCCAAAAATTCCTGCATACGTTCCGGCGCTATGAACGGTTCTCTTCCTAACCATCCGGTTACCATCTCCATGCTTCCGATGCAATAGCTCTGAAGAGCAAACATTTCTTCTTCATTCAAAGCACGATTAATATGCTGCTCTATCTGCCATTGATATGAGGCAAAGAAAAAATCACGAATAATTCTCTGAAATTCTCTCTGGGATGCAGATTGGAAAGCATT
The DNA here is from genome assembly GCA_045531895.1 of Lachnospiraceae bacterium. Classification (GTDB taxonomy): domain Bacteria; phylum Bacillota; class Clostridia; order Lachnospirales; family Lachnospiraceae; genus SIG299. Next base: position 25,350 of record JAZSEW010000094.1, on the reverse strand, counting down.
GATATAAAATGCCCTGTTTTTTGCCAGACGCCTCAGCCAGTTTACAGTAATCTCTCTCCATATCTGCCCCTTGTTTTCTTCCAGTGCCTGCTTTACCGACTGATACAGATGCACATAATGAATCCAGGATGCCAGTTCAAATTTATCCGTGAAATGATGATAAAACACCTGTCTGGTTACTCCTGCCATTGCTGCAACTTCACTTACCGTAATATTCTCCAATGATTTATTCTTACATATATTTTCAAGTGCCTCTGCCAGGCGGTATGGTACCTGTTTCACAAAATTTTCCTCTCTTCCGTTGACACTTTACCAAAAGTGCAACTTGTTTTTTTGTTTCTTTTTTCTTATTATAATAGCATATAGGTAATATGTCAAAGTTTATATGAACAAAATTTCAAGTTGCCAATTAACTAAAATCTTACATAGATTATTCCCCTAAAGTGCGAAAGAGTCCGGTGCAAACCGGGCTCTTTCACCTTTTTTTCAATTATAATTCCTCTATGTATTTTACCCCTTCTATTCGAGATAATAATTCCAAAATTTCTGCATGTGGGCGCTTTTTCTCCAGTTTTATTGTCAACAGTACCGCAATTCCCACATCTTCTGTATTGTTTGACTTTGTCATTTCAATCTCACTGATTTTCATTCCGAATTCTTTGATTTTTGACATAAAGTCACCCATATCAGACATTTTTTGAAATTCCATGTACATATCCAAAACACGTGTATTTGCAGTCATGCGGTCATCCATTCGATGTAATACCGACATTACTACCAAAATTAAGGTACATCCGATAATTGCCCCTGAATAGAAGCCGATTCCAATGGCTAATCCCACACAGGCACAGGCCCAAAGACCGGCCGCCGTCGTAAGTCCCTTTACCCTGTTTCTTCCGGTTACTATAATAGTACCTGCTCCGAGGAAACCGATTCCACTAATTACCTGCGCTCCCAATCTTGCCGGATCACCGCCGTATTCTCTGCACATAAACTGATTTGTTACCATAACCAGCGTTGCACCCACACAGACCAGCATATAAGTTCGAAAACCGGCCGGCCGGTTCTTTTTTCCTCTTTCCATGCCGAGTACGCCTCCACATAGCATAGCAAGTGCCAGACGCACAAAAGTAGAGAAAATATTCACCTCACCCAAGTAAATCCCAACTACTTCAAGAATATCCATACGAAATAACTGCTCTCCCATCTGCTATTCCTCCCTGTTGCCGGTATCACTCCTCAATCTTTACCCTTTCCAGTACAACATTATGCTTCTCACACAATGGGTCAAATTCTTTGCTTATTTCTTCATCAGCAATTACTTTTTCCATATCGGAAAGATGCGCATAGGTCAGCAGGGCACTCTTACCATATTTGCTGGAATCCAGCAAAAGATATTTATGCTCTGAATTATGCATGGCTTCCTTTTTGACTTCATATTCCAAAGAAGAGGAATTTGTTATATCACCGTTTTCTGTTACTCCGGTTGCGGCAAAAAAAGCCTTTTTTACATTATATCTGGCCAAAATCTGACCGGTTTCCGCAGAAACAAAAGAATTTGTTTTACGTTCTAAAATACCGGGCAGACAGATTACTTGTATATTTTCGTGTGGAACCGCATGCAGGATTGCATTCAGGTTACTGGTCAGTAACGTAATATTTTTGTGATTTCCAAGATAATCCGGCAAATACATGGTTGTCGTTCCGGAATCAATGTAAATTATATCTCCATCGTTTACCAGTTTTGCGGCCGCTTTGCAGACTGCCTTCTTTTTTTCGCTGTTCTTCATTTTTCGCTCTTCAAATGGTACCAGACTGTTCTGCCTATTGCTGCAGACACCGCCATATACCTTTTTGATTGAACCTTTTCTTACCAATGTTGCTACATCCATACGAACCGTATTCATAGAAATATCAAATTCCCTGCATAAATCCTCCATGGATACGTTCTCTTTTTCCAAAATGTATTGCTCCATTCTGCGAAGCCGAAAGGATTTCATTCCCATTTTTGTCTGCCTCTTTTCCCAAACGATAAACTGTTTTCTGGTACACTTATCATTCTAACACAATTTTTATGAATTTCAATATTTTTTTCTTATTGACTTACTATTTTTTTGTGGTATAATATATATAAAGTTACTAATTATTTGACATACACAATATATTTGTTATTCTCCTGGAGGAGTTATTATAAAAAATTTTTTATGATAACTCCTTCTCCCATTGTTATTCGTAACTTTTTGTGATATACTAACATAAAGAAATTAATGTAATATAGCAAGGAGGATTCAATATGAAAAAAGTTTTAAAGTTTTTATGTGGCGCAGCATCCATGGCAGCCGTTGCATTCGGTGCTTACTGTGTATATAAGAACGTTATTGCAAAAAAGGACGACGATGACTTCGATGATTTTGAAGACTGCTTTGAGGACGATTCCGATGACGAATCCGATGAAAACCGCGAGTATGTTTCCATCAACATTACAGATGATGTTACCAATGATGAAACTGAGTCTGAAAAAGCTGTAGAAGAGCCTGCAGAAACGGAAGAAACCACAGAGGATGCAGAATAACTACCTATTCAGAAAAACAGACACCCATAAATAAATATTTCCGGCTAAATCGCAATAGTAACTCCGGGAATTATTTATTCTATGGGTGTTTTTCGTTTTACGCAAAAATCTTCTTTTGAATATCCTGAGCACTCTTGGTTGCCGCCAAGCCTCCCTGAGCAGTTTCCCGTAACTGCGGTGGCAACATTCTTCCCACCTTATACATGGACTCCACCACCTCATCCGGCATTACCGGCAACGTCATACCTGCCATAGCAAGATCTATACAGGTTAATGCATTCACTGTCTGTGAAGCATTTCTTTGCGCACATGGCACCTGAACCAGACCTGCAATCGGGTCACAAACCAATCCCATGCAATTTACCAGCGCAAGTACTGCTGCCCATACCGACTGTTCCGGTGTTCCGCCGCAAAGTTCCACACCTGCGGCTGCCGCCATCGCTGCTGCCACACCGCATTCTGCCTGACATCCGCCTTCTGCTCCCGCGACGGTCGCATTTTTCATCATTATCGTTCCAATACCGGAGCTTGTCAGAATGGCATTTAACATTACCTGTTTACTGCAGTTTTTTGCCTTTTCAATAGAAATCAGCACAGCGGGCACAATGCCGCAAGCACCTGCCGTCGGTGCCGCACAAATTCGTCCCATAGCTGCGTTTACTTCACTGCCGGATAACGCCATAGCCATGGCAGTATTCATAAACTCACCACACAACGTCTTCCCGTTTTTCGTGTACTCATTTTGCTGCATAGCGATGCCGCTGATTAAATTTCCCGCCGTTTCCAAGCGCTCGCCTAAAGCTCTTACCGCTGCTTTTTCCATAACCTCGTAACGTTCTTCCAGTTTCTGATACACGATTTCTTTCGATGTTCCAAACTGTTCTATTTCATTCTGTAGCACAATTTCTGACAACAACACCTCATGGTCAATTGCCTGCTGTAATAATTCCTTTAAATTATGGTACATATCTGTTCCCTCATTTCCGTTCAGTGCTTTACTGCTGCTTAAATTAATTTATCAGTTTTACCGTCTGCACCGCCGGTATTTCCTGCAACTCTCTGAGTACCACATCCGAAATTTCAGAATCGGTTTCAATCACGCAGCATGCTGTAGCACCTTTTTGCTGACGGGTTAACTTTACGGTAGCAATATTTATATCATTAGCTGCCAAAGTTCTTGTAATCTGATACATAATCCCCTTAGTATCCTTGTTAATCACTAAAAGTGTGGTCATATTAAGCGACATTTCTAACGGAAATCCGTCAATGCTGCAAATTTTAATCTGACCGCCTCCAATAGACGAGCCGATGATTTCTCTTGTATGACCATCCTTCATTAAAAAGGACATACATACAGTATTTTCATGAGCACCGGAAATTTCGGTTTCGTAAAAATGATAAGTAATCCCCCGCTTCTTTGCCAGTTCAAAGGACTTACTTAAACTCTCGTCATCCTGATACATTCCAAGAACCCCCGCCACAAGTGCCAGATCCGTTCCATGACCTCGATAAGTTTTGGCAAAGGAACCATGCAGCCCAAAATCCACATGAGTAAAAGGCTGTCCCACCAGCTTTGCCGCCATTCTGCCAAGACGCGCTGCCCCTGCGGTATGGGAGCTGGACGGGCCTACCATAATCGGGCCTACCGCCTCAAAAATACTGATTTCCATACTTTTTGTCCTCTCAATTCCTACATTTCCTATAGCATACTCTTTTCGTTCCATTCTTTGTTTAGTATAGCTGATTTTGCCGCAAAATACAAGGCAACCTTCCCCAACTTTTCCACAGGAAGCCCTTGCCAATTTGTACCTCTGCATGGTATACTTATTGAGTTTGCAGAAAAAAATATAATTTATCAATAGAAATGAGGATATATCATGGGACAGTTCGCAGAAGAAATCAACAAGCGTCGTACCTTTGCCATCATCTCCCACCCGGATGCCGGTAAAACGACCTTAACCGAAAAACTGTTATTATACGGAGGTGCCATCAATCTGGCCGGCTCCGTTAAAGCTAAGAAAACCGCAAAGCACGCCGTTTCCGACTGGATGGAAATTGAAAAGGAAAGAGGTATTTCCGTTACCTCCTCCGTAATGCAGTTTAATTACGACGGCTACTGCATCAACATTCTGGATACTCCGGGACATCAGGACTTCTCAGAAGATACTTACCGTACCCTTATGGCGGCTGACTCCGCAGTCATGGTTATTGATGCTTCCAAGGGTGTTGAGGCACAGACCATCAAACTGTTCAAGGTTTGTGTGATGCGCCACATCCCGATTTTTACTTTTGTTAACAAGTTAGACCGTGAAGCAAGAAATACATTCGAACTTCTGGATGAAATAGAAAGCGTTCTCGGCATTGCTACCTGCCCGGTCAACTGGCCAATTGGCTCCGGTAAAAATTTTAAGGGTGTCTATGACAGAAACACAGAAAAAATCACCCGTTTCTTCGCTGCCAACAGCGGTCAGACCGAAGTAGAAACCGTAGAGGCAACTCTGGGTGATTCTAACTTAGACGATATTATCGGCAGAGAAAATCACCAGAACTTAGTAGACGAAATCGACCTGCTCGGTGGTGCCGGTGCAGAATTTGATATGGAAATGGTAAGTGCAGGCGAACTCACTCCTGTATTCTTCGGTTCCGCTCTTACCAACTTTGGTGTAGAAACCTTCTTAAAACACTTCCTTGAGATGACTTCTACTCCACTGCCGCGAAAATCCAACGAAGGACTTATTGACCCGGTAGAAAATGATTTTTCCGCCTTCGTCTTTAAGATTCAGGCGAACATGAATAAAGCCCACCGCGACCGTATTGCCTTTATGCGTATCTGCTCCGGCAAGTTCGAGGCAGGCATGGAAGTAAACCACGTGCAGGGTGGCAAAAAAATCCGCCTTTCCCAGCCACAGCAGATGATGGCCCAGGAAAGAAAAATTGTAGAGGAAGCCTATGCCGGTGATATCATCGGTGTCTTCGACCCGGGCATCTTTTCCATCGGTGATACCATCTGTATGCCGGGCAAGAAGTTCCAGTATGAAGGCATCCCAACCTTCGCTCCGGAGCACTTTGCAAAAATCCGCCAGGTAGACACCATGAAGCGTAAGCAGTTCTTAAAGGGCGTTAACCAGATTGCCCAGGAAGGTGCCATTCAGATTTTCCAGGAGTTCAACACCGGTATGGAAGAAATCATCGTCGGCGTGGTTGGTGTACTTCAGTTTGACGTACTTAAGTTCCGTCTGGAGTCTGAATACGGCGTGGAAATCCGCATGGATCAGCTTCCTTACGAATACATCCGCTGGATTGAAAATCCGGACATTGATGTAGCTTCCTTAAATGTTACTTCTGATACAAAGAAGGTTAAGGACTTGAAAGACAGACCACTGCTTCTGTTTACTCACGAGTGGAGTATCAGAACCGTGCAGGAGAGAAACAAGCAGTTGGTGCTTTCCGAGTTCGGTCACGAATAGAGTTTATTACTGATTTGAGTGTCCAAAACGTCCGCTGGACGTATAAAAAAGGAGTATAGATGCTCTTTGGCAAACAGGGTAATCAAGCTTGCCCAGACAGAACGCCAGCCAACCTTCCCGAAGCAGAGATAAAGGGGCGAGATAATCGCCCCTACATACTCTCCTTTATTTTTTCCTAACCATAATACCAACAAAATTAGTAAATGGTTTAATCATGCTATCAAAATACTTCTTATCATTTAATGCATATTCATGTTTTGTATCAAACCATTCCTGCCAAGCCATATCAAATAGTGACATTTCCCAAGTTCTGACTTCCTCAATATCTTCATGTTCTCCGATAATCCTTTTCCAGAATTCAGTGCTTTGAAACATATATGCTTCATTCCCTGCCCATGCGTTAAGCAATTCCTCGCTTTTTCCGTCATACTCACTTTTGATACCCGGAATTACAATAAGAACAATTCCACCCTTCTTTATGCAAGGCAAGATATGGTTGACAAAGAAACCTTCTTTTCCTGCAAAATAATGATACGAATCAATGCTAATCAAGGCATCAAACATTTCTTTATTGAAATGTAAATCAGTAGCATCCTCTTGCATAGGTATCAGTTTATCCTGCATATTCCAACTTGCAAAACGTTTGCGATTCTCTTCTTCTGAAATCCATAAATCATTTGCATATACCGTTGCTCCGGTTTCATTTGCTATAAATAGGCTGGTAACTCCCGTGCCGCACCCTAAATCTAAAACCAAATTGTCTGATGTATAATACAGTGGATATTCTTCAAGTATTTCGTCCAAAAGTCTTAAACAGTTTGGTCCCATCATAAAAGAACTCTTAAAATAATTTCTATAATTCTCACTTCTCATTGTGTTCCCTCCTTCTTATCCTTCATGAAGTGTCTCATAAAACGAATAATCAACAAAACCGCTCATTCTATCTAAAGCACCCTTTTCCAGTTCCTTTATCATTAAACAATCAGGATGAGGTAACCTTATATTTGGTCCTGCCTCTATACCAAATTTGTAGCTAGGTTGAAATCCTCGATTGTTATAATTGCGTGGATTACCCTCAACAAGAATCGCTTTAAATCCCAGCCTTTTTGCCAAATCAAATCCATATTCCAATATATCCTTGGAAATATGTTGTCTTTGTAACCTCGTTTTTACAGCAACCGGCGTTAGTATCAACAATTCATTTTCATACTTTCCCTCAATATGAAAGCGAGAAAACATCGCATAGCCTATAATCTCATCATTTTCATCGACCATGACAAGTTCCAACTCCGGTATATAATACTTTTTCGCCCTGATTTCTTCTACTAATTGTCTTACTATCTTGCCTTCTTCCAGACTATCCCATTCTGAAAAAACCTCTTGTACCAATCCCAACGATGGCAGGAGATATTTATTCTCCATTGATTTTATAATACGTTCCATTTTTCATTAACCTCCATATTCTATTCTTCTGACTCTATCACAGCATCCGTATATTTTCTTTGCATATCGTGACGCTTTTTCCGATTCTCAACTGTTTCAAAAATAATCGAAAAATCATAATTCTCCGGATAGAGCTCTGTTGCTGCCACATGCAATTTGACGCGCTTATGATTAATCCATATTTTCTTGTTAGGCAATTGCACCCTCAACACACCTTTTTCATTAATCGGCACACACACTATCCCAATCTTTTTCTCAGGATAAACCATTACACTATCTCCGATTTTATACTTGGTAGTAAGCTCTGCATTATTTTTTCCAGTTTTGGCTTTCGAAATTTTAGTTGTACTTTTCTTAATAATATTACTTTCCGGATTATGAAACGAATATGACTTTACTGCATCTTCTCCATACGCAGCCCTAATCGCCACTTTCAGCATTTCCACCGGCATTCCTAATCGGTCTGCAATATAAAAAGCACAACTTTCACCTGCTTCACCAATTATCATTTGATAAGTGGGACGTAATGTTTCTTTGTCAAATGCCATTCTTGCATTAACGACATCTTCTGCTTTGGTTGCATATTCCTTTACTTCCGGATAATGTGTTGTCACTAGGAATATGGCACCACTTTTTCTGAGTTCTTCCAATATTGCAATTGCAATTCCCATACCTTCTGTTGGATCTGTACCGGAACCCAATTCATCCATAATCACAAAGCTATCCTTATTTGCCTCGCTCAATGCTTCCAGCACATTAGTTATATGGGCTGAAAATGTAGAAAGATTCTCTGACAAATTCTGTCCATCACCAATATCACACAAATAAGAACTGTTCATACAGATATCCGCCTGTTTACATGTAACATGCAATCCACACTGTGCCATGATACAGTTTAACATGACCGTTTTAATTGCTACAGTTTTTCCTCCTGTATTAGGACCGGTTATAATGATACCCCGTATGTTTTCACTCACTTCAAACTGTAATGGTACAGCCACAGTCCTATCCATCAATGGATGACGTGCTTCCTGCAGTTTTATGCGACGTTCTGTATTTATCTTTGGCTCCGTTGCCTCCATATCAAGGCTCAATTTTCCCTTAGAGAAGATAAAATCCAACTTTTCAACCATTGTCAAATCTGTATGTAGCACAGGCGCTGATGTCAGGACAAAAGCTGATAAGGTGTATAAAATATTGTATACTTCATTTTCTTCGCTTATCTTGAGCACTTGCAACTCTTCATAATATTTGGCAACACTGGAAGGCTCAATAAATAATGTACTGCCGGTAGAAGACTTATCTATAACACTGCCGGATATCTTAAGCCTATAATCTTTTTTCACAGGCAAGCATATCCTCCCATTTCTGAAAGTACAATAATTATCTGCCATGCATTCCTTGTTAGAGCGTAGAATTTGCTCCGCCTTTTGCTTCATCTGCTCTTCACACTTAATTATTTGCTTTCGTATCTGTTCTAATTCTTTTGATGCATAATCATCCACTGCTCCATTCCTGATTTTAACAGCGATTTCCCGGCTCAATTCTGATAGCTCATCCAGATTTTCGTCATAGTACGACAGAGAATTCTGATACATCTTTCCCCTTGCTAAATAATCCTTCAACCGCCTTATTACAACCAACCCTCTTTCTACACGTTCCAATTGATAAGGAGTTAAACAATCTCCTTTTTCAGCTATCAATAACGCCTCTTTTATTTCAGTCATATTTTGTAACGGCGGCATCCCCAGCTTTTCAATCAGAAACCTTGCGTCTGTTGTATCTCTTAATTTCTTTTTCAATTCAGTTTCTGAAAAGAACAACGTTGCTTCTCTGATTCTTTCTTTAGCCCAATCAGTAACAGCTAATTCAGCCCATATCTCTTTTACTTTATCAAATTCAATTTGTCTCTCTATATTCATTTTCTTTCCCTCGCATTCCAGACTTTTATCTCGCCTTAAACACAAAAAGACCATAGTTACCCTAAGTGCATTAAGATACTATGGTCATTCAATCTCGATATGATTATTCTATATATTTCCAAAAGGCATAAAAATAGCATGACCATACAGCCATGCTAATATCATCTAAGGAAATATATATACCACAATATTAAGCAATTGTAAGGCGAAAACGCTGACAACTATGTGTCAACAAATGGGCAGACTCCTAGCGCAAACTAAAAATCACCCTGCAATATTTATTTTGCAATTTTTTCGATTACAATTAAACTTAACAAACAAAAATCTCCTAAAACTTTTTTCTTTATTATACATACTCTTTCATTATCGGTCAAGTCTTAATTATCAATTCAGCATATCTCTAAACTATCAATCGCGTCCACCCATGCCTGCATTTCTCCATCTAGAGCAAGCCGAGCATATTCAAGCGGCTCATCTATTGCCAATGCGTTAAGCGAATTCTGTGAACAAGGAGTAGTTTTCAAACCATCCTCTGCCTTGTTACAATCAATTCGCAATATGTAATTCTCAAATGTGGTTACATCAATACTGTTGGTAAGCGGATTATAGTCTGCATATATCAATCTCATCTTATCAGTCCTTTCTCGAAAATGTATTGTAAGCATTCCATCCAGTTCCAACTGCCATTTTCATAAATTGTTATAAGTTGTTACCAGATTTTCTTTCCCTTGTTTTTTCCCTTATGAGGGTTCGTAAACAAGGGTAGAACGATATAACACGATATAACAGTTATTAAATCCCTTAAAATACCTCAAGTGAGAACTGAAATTTTCTGTTCTATGTAAAAATCACAAAACCATTATCAATGTTCCTATTCCAATCAAAATGCATCCTATCAACGATTTAATTGTAAACTCTTCGTGTAAAAACACAAATGCCAATACTAAAGTAATTACTACACTTAATTTATCTATCGGTACAACTTTTGACGCATCCCCAATCTGTAATGCTTTGTAGTAACATAGCCAAGAAGCTCCTGTTGCTAAGCCTGACAAAATCAAGAATATCCAGCTCTTTCTACTAATTTCTGTTATACCATTTTGTGCATTTGTCAAAAACACCATTCCCCAAGCCATAACTACAACCACAACAGTTCTGATTGCAGTTGCAAGATTTGAGTTTACTCCATCTATGCCGACCTTTGCCAGTATAGAGGTAAGTGCTGCAAATATTGCAGACAGTAACGCGAATACAAACCACATACAATATTACCTCCGTCAAATTCAAATTCATCTCTTTATTAATGCTTTTTACAGAAATCTAATTGCACTAGTTCCTTTCCATTTGGCAACGGATATTCTAACATCTGAATTAACTGATAATCAATTACATTCATACACTTCTGCAATTCCTCTTCATCCATTTGATGATGAACATGTTCCAATCCATCAAACACATGAAGATACGGCGAATCTGACACAAAACTACCATCCACATTAATCTGTATAATACACGATACATATTGAGGATTTGTCACTTTCACTACTTTTTGAAAGCATTCATATCCGATGTACTCAATTAGCAGATTCGCAATCAACATATTTACCTGTGGAAGCTTTTCTGCTTCACTAAGCAAATCTACACAAAGACATTCCAATATCCCAGATAGACTTTCATATCTCTTTTCAGTCGTTTTCAGATATTCAAGGTTTATATCCACGCCATAAATCTTGTTTAGCTTTTCTGTATCAACATGCTCCAAGCCATTGCCCCCTGCTATCCCAAGTATCATAGCAGATTGTATGTCATATTGATTTAATTGTCTTTTCATCATCTGATTCATTGCCTGCAACTGGTGAACAGAATCCAGTGCCATATGACTCTCATAATCAGATAGGTTGATATTTTCCCAAGGATTATTCATATTATTATCACCGTAAACTTCAATTTTACATTATATTTCTTTCAACCTTATTTCCACCATCGTTTTTAAAAACTTCAAGTCTTCCTGCTTCGGATTATCGATTCTAAATGTGCATCCGCACACATCATCAAACTCTCTTCCAAATATTACTTTGTATCTTCCTCCGCCGCAGGAGCCGCAATGTCCGCAATGGTCGACATACTTCCAGGCAAGTTCTTTAGTTTCGCCATCCTCAATAGCATCTTCCAACCAATTCGAACCCATATCGGCAGACCAAATCGTCCAATGATTGTTCTTTTCGTCGGGATTTTTTATGGAAATAAAGCAAACGCATTCGTCCCCACATTTTACCCAGTAATAAATTTTATTTTTCCAATAGGCACAATTATCTTTGTAGAAAGCAAGGTTCTTCTCCTTCATATAACAGATAAAGTCTTTTGCGACCTTTTGTTCTTCCGACGATAATTCCATGGCAATGTATTCTTCAATTGTTAATTCCTGCATCGCTTTTCACTCCTTGCCCAGCTCGCACTCAAAAATCTCGTTTTCCCGGCAGAAACCATTTCTTTCATACCAGTTCATGGACTTTTCGCTCGGCCACACAAAAAACAACTCGCATTTGTGTTCAGCCAAATATCCCTTTATATACGTCAACAACTCAGTCCCAATGCCTTGATTGCGATACTCTTTTCGTGTAAAAACATTGGTTAAATAAGCGATATACTTTGTCTTACCGTTTGGCTTTGGCACCTTGGGAATCATATACACAAACATAGCGGATGCAACGGTATTACCATCAGCAGCAACAAAAATCAGGTATTCTTTGTGTTCCTGTAAAAAGCGTACAAACTCTTCCATGAATAACTTTTTGTCCGCTCCAACCAGATTTTTCTCGCCATAGTCCATGTCATCTTCTTCACCATGCAGCCATTTTAGTTCAGCTAATTGTAAATAATCTTTTTCTTCTGCAAACTGTAATTCCATATTTCTTATCCTTCCAAAAGCAAAACACGCCACACTTTGTGCTAATTTTCCCCTGCAGCCGCACCGATTTCCTCATCTGCCAGCGATGAATTATCTCACAAGAAATGCACTCTTAAAAAAATTTCTCACACCTTCATCCACGGATGTGCTCACATCTTTTACTTCCAAGTCATAATAATACTTACCTGTCGCAATATCAATGGACAGAGAATCCAGTGGAAATCCCGGTACCCGTTTTGCATGAGGTTTTGTTACCAGAATAAAAGGTTCCGTAGCAATGGACATGTCCATACTGGAATAGTGATGATTCTCATCCTGAATAAAGTAAATGGCGTTCCGATAGCGCCCGGTGATTCTTCCGCCATACCTTTCTGCCAAAGAAGCATAATAAGTAATCATTTCCTCATCCGTTAGTTTTTTTCCGTTTACTCTCCTCACGTGAATGCCCGGCTGTTCTTCTTCTGCTAACTCATCAAAATATAACCCACTGTCGCAGGAAAATACAGGAAGATGAAATGCTTCGAAGTAAGCCCTTGCTTTTTGTTCTGCATTTTCCAATGGAGTTTTTCCGTTTTCATTAACAGTTGGCAATTCACCTTCCGTATCTCGTAAACTAACCAGCTCGACCTCCAGACCTTCCAACGCTTTTTTCATAGCCAGGAGTTTCCCCTGATTCGTGGTGCCGTATAAAATCTTCATCTTCTGCTTCTCCTTGTTATGAATATGCATAATTGTTCTCATATTTCTGTATTTATACATAAAAAATCTCTCGACAGCATTATTACACAAAATTCCTTTTTTGTCCACTTATTTGACATTCTTCTGCTATCGTGCTATACTACAAAACGTTTTAAGTGGTCTGCAGGCTCCGCCTGGCAGACATAATAGGGAAACAGGTGCAAGTCCTGTACGGTCCCGCCGCTGTAAGCGGAAAGCAGTCATCTTCATGTCACTGAAAAGCAGCCGGAACCGGCTTTTTGGGAAGACTGATGACAGCGTTGTAAGCTTTACTGAATCCGCAAGTCAGAAGACCTGCTTAAAACGAAATACACTCAAACCACGAGGATATGGTAAAGGAGAAAAAAATGAAAAAGAACACAAAGAAAATGGCACTGCTGGCATGCTTGTTTATCGCCATCATTGCCGTATTTGGCGTAGCGTTTTTTGCACTGCGTCCAACAGGAAACAAAGGTGGAAAAAACTATACTCTGGAGGTTATTCTGGCAGACGGAACTTCCAAAGAACACAAGCTTTCCACCGATGCAGAATTTTTAGGAGATGCCCTGCTTGCCGAAGGACTGATTGCAGGATCTAAAGGCGAATATGGGCTGTTTATCACCGCAGTAGATGGAATTACTGCCGACAGTACAAATCAGGAGTGGTGGTGTCTCACTGTAAACAGAAAGGAATGGATGTATGGCATTGACCAGACTCCTGTTACCGACGGTGAACACTACGAACTGACTCTGAAGGTAGGCTGGTAATGAAACTCCGGGTAAAAGAACTGGTGCTGATTGCCCTGCTCTCAGCAGTACTGTTTGTTTCCCAGGTGGCACTGGCGGTACTCCCCAACATTGAGGTTGTCTCTCTTCTTGTGATTTTGTACACGCTGTTTTTTAAAAAAAAGACCTTGTACATCATCTATATTTTTGCACTTCTGGAAGGGTTGGTTTATGGTTTTGGTATTTGGTGGTTCATGTATCTGTATGTCTGGACCATTCTCTGGGGCATTACCATGCTCTGTAAAGAAGAAAAAAGCCCTGTTATATGGGCTTTCATCAGCGGCTTCTTTGGATTGCTTTTTGGCACACTCTGCTCGGTTCCGTATTTTATCAGCGGCGGAGTTGGCATGGGAATTTCCTGGATTATCAGCGGTCTTTTCGCTGACGTCATACATGGCATAGGCAACTTTTTTGTTGCCCTGTTACTGTTTAAACCATTATATACTGCATTTCAAAAGGTTTACCGCATATTCTATTAGCACATAAATACTGCTAAATAAGGAGCACTGCTTTCGGATTCCATCCGATGACAGTGCTCCTCTTTTCATCACATTGTAAGAATACTTTTCACATGCTTACTGTTCTAATAGCTTCTCAATCATTTCGTAACCATCTTCAATCACGATACCGCTTTCCATTGCTTCCTTTTCATTGTAAAAGCCAATTCTTCTGCGCTCTTTTGTATTGTCATACAACAGGAACGGAATCGGATCAGAAGAATGAGTGCGGATTGCAATTGGTGTTGGATGATCCGGTGTAATAAGCATACGGTATTCCTCACCGGACGCATCCATCTGCTCTTTTACTACTTTAATCACCCGCTCATCCAAGAACTCAATCGCCTTTAATTTGCGTTCCAAGCTTCCCTGATGACCCATTTCATCCGGTGCCTCTACATGAATATAAGCAAAGTCATATCCATCCTTTAACAGAGCATCTACAGCTGCCTGTGCCTTGCCTTCGTAGTTGGTATGTAATGTGCCGTCAGCACCTTCTACTTCAATAACCTTCATTTCTGCCCCGATAGCAATACCCTTGAGTAAATCTACCGCAGAAATCATAACGCCCTTCTTTCCGGTCTTTTCAAAGAAGGAAGTGAGACACGGCTTAGTACCTGCCCCCCAGAACCAGACAGAGTTTGCCTTATTTAAACCTTTTTCCGCGCGAGCCACATTTAACGGATGATTGTTTAAGATGTCATAGCTCTTCTTCATCATTTCGCGAAGTGCCTCTTCCTGTGGAAGATACTCGCCAATCACCTTACCTAAAATATCATGAGGCGGTGTTAACGGTACTACACTGCCCTCATCCCAGATAGTCAAGTGACGATAGCTGGTACCAACATAAAACTTATACATGTCAGTTTCCAGTTCCTTACGCACAGCCTCTAACAATACAGCCGCATCCTCTGTACTGATTTCACTGGAGCTGTGATCGATAATAGTTTTTTCTTCGTATGGTAACTCATCGTCGGACACGGTAACAATGTTGCAGCGAAGTGCAACATCAAGCTCCTTCATATCCACACCGATACTCAGTGCTTCTAACGGAGAACGTCCTGTATAGTAAAGTCTTGGATTATAACCAAGTACCGCTAAGTTTGCAGTGTCACTGCCAGGACTCATCCCCTCCGGAATGGTGTGGGCGAGACCCACGGTACCCTTTCCTGCCAGTTCATCCATCACCGGAGTATTTGCCGCTTCCAGTGGTGTCTTTCCACCTAATTCCTCAATCGGACGGTCAGCCATGCCGTCGCCAAGAACTACAATATACTTCATCTTATTATGCCTCCCACTCGGTACGAATTCTATTAAGTACAGTCACAGAGGCTGCCTTTTCTTCGAATGTTCTTTCCGTCATTTTCTTTGTAATGAATGCAAATTCTCCGGCAACATCAGCAAAAACCTCTGCAATATCACCAAATACTTCTTTCGCTTTTTCTTTATCTGCTTCCGCCACACGTACAAAGAAGGAGTTTTCCATTTCCATGCGGTCTGCCGGAGTCAGCTTCTTATTGCTCCAGATAGTCACAATATTCTGTCCCTGATGCTTGGTTGCTTCAATTACATCTGCCACCACAGCACTTGCGGTTGGAAGCTTTCCTGCACCGCTACCGTAAAACATAACTTCACCAAGGGTATTACCCTTTACTAAAATACTGTTAAATACGCCTCTGACACTGTAAAGCGGATTTTCTTCACGAATCATCTTTGGTGCCACCATAGCATAGAAATTACCCTCTGTCATCTTTCCCTGAGCAAGAAGCTTAATCTCTGCACCAAGAACTTCAGCGTACTTAAAATCAATGTCGGAAACCTTTGTGATACCTTCCATATAGATATCTTCAAAGTCTACCTGCTGACCATAGGAAAGAGAAGCCAAAATAGCCAGCTTACGTCCTGCATCATGACCTTCCACATCAGCCTCCGGATTTCGCTCCGCATAGCCTAAGTCCTGAGCCTCTTTCAAAGCCGTCTCAAAAGTAGCACCTTCTCTGCTCATCTTTGTTAAAATAAAATTGGTCGTACCATTTACAATACCATTAATCTCTAAAATCTGCTCAGAGGTTAAGCACTCATTCAACGGACGGATGATTGGAATACCGCCGCCAACGCTTGCTTCGAATAAGAAGTTAATCTTCTTCTGTCTTGCAATTTCCAATAATTCTGCACCGTGCTTTGCTACCAACGCTTTGTTAGAGGTACACACGCTCTTACCGCGAAGCAGGCATTCCTTTACATAGGAATATGCAGGCTCAGTACCACCCATGGTTTCCACAACACAGCCAACCTCTTCATCCTCTGCAATCACAGAAAACTCATGCACTAAAATATCTTCAATCGGATTGCCCGGAAATTCCCGCAAATCTAATACATACTTCACAGAAATTTCTTCTCCCGCACGTTTTGTAATACTTTCCTTGTTTGTCTCCAACACTTCAACTACGCCGGAACCAATGGTACCATAACCTAAAACTGCTATCTTCATATAATCCTCCCTGTTTTCGAAGAAAATTTTATTCAAATCCTAAAATCTTTAAATAGTGAATGCCTTCCACCAACTCCAGATGTCGCATCATACTTTCCGTGTCCTCAGTCTCCGGCTGAATTTCCACACTTAATGTGATGGAAGCAATTCCTCCGGTTGGAATAGCCTGATGAATCGTCAGCACATTTGCCTTTGCGTTTGCAAGTACACCAAGCACATTTGACAACAAGCCCGGCTTATCATCCAGCTGAAGCATAAAAGTGAGAGTTCGCCCTCTGGTGTTGTCATGGAACGGAAAAATATCATCCTTGTATTTATAAAAGGAACTTCTGCTGATATCCACCTGTTCTGTAGCTTCCTGTACCGTCATGGCGCGCTCAGAATCCAAAAGCCGTTTTGCTTCTACTACCTTTAACAGTACCTCCGGAACCGCACGCTTTTTAACAATGAAAAAGCTATCGTCATCCATAGTATTTTCTCCTTATTTTTTGCCCCTTTACATTCCCAAAGTGTTCGCTTCTCAAATACACTTGTCCGTATGCGGAATATCTTACCACATTCTCACACCGAATGCAAGGCTTAAAATAAAAAAGATACGAAAAAAACTCTTCTCCGGAAAAAAGCATCACAAAATACAATTTACCAAAGAAGAGTTTTTCCACTATTTTATTTCACTTAACAGAACTTCAATTGCCTTTTGCAACTGATTATCCTTTTCATGTGGTACGATAACCATCTGCTTTAATTCATCATTTAAATCCACTTCAATATCCGGAGTAACACCGGTTCCATGAATACAAACGCCATTTGGTGTATAATAACGTGAAATTGTAATCTTTACCGCTGTTCCGTCAATCAGTGGCAGAATTGTCTGCACGATTCCCTTACCAAAGCTGGTGGTGCCGACCAGGGTTGCTGCTTTATAATCCTGCATGGCAGCCGCAAAAATTTCAGAAGCACTGGCACTGTTTCCATTAATCATAACTGTCATCGGCATATCCAGTACATCCTCATCTGTACCCCGGAATTCTTCTCTATTACCATATTTATCTTCGGTATAAACAATCAGACCCTTTGGAAGTACATAATCTAACATATCAACAACAGAATCCAGCAGACCTCCTCCGTTATCACGAAGATCGATAATCAGGCCCTTCATTCCCTGCTTCTTTAAATCTTCAATACCATCTTTAAACTGCTGCGGTGTCAGCTCATCAAAGCTGGAAATTGTAATCAGACCAATGTTATTATCTAACATTTCATGCTCAATCGTTTCTATTTCAATTTTGCCACGGGTAATGGTAAGCTCTATCGGTTCTGATTCACCATCACGTACTACGGTTACCTTTACAATAGTACCTTCCGGACCTTTCATCATGGTCACAACACTGTCAATATCCACACCGGTTACATCCACACCATCTACCTTGTAAATAATATCCCCAGGAAGCATGCCTGCATTATAAGCCGGACCATCTACATACGGTTTTACAATAGTAATATACATGGTTCTTGTATCCTGCTGTACCACTGCTCCAATGCCGTAATACGTACCGCTGGTAGACTCCATCAATGCGTCAAATTCATCCGCGGTATAATAACAGGTATATGGATCTCCAAGACCCTCTAATAAACCTTTGTATGCGCCTACACGCATATCTTCCACAGAAATATCATTCATGTAATACTGGTCAATTAAATTTGCCAAAAGCTCCATTTTTCCGGTGAAATACTCAGACATAAGCTCTTCTCCGGCCACGGAAGGTGCTTTCTTATCTACACTGCTTCCGTTTTGCGATGCATTTGCCTTATTATCCGCCTGTTCCTGATTATTCTTTGCTTCCTGTTCCTGCCTTGCAGCCTCCTGCTTTACGTTC
The DNA here is from genome assembly GCA_045531895.1 of Lachnospiraceae bacterium. Lineage (GTDB taxonomy): Bacteria > Bacillota > Clostridia > Lachnospirales > Lachnospiraceae > SIG299. The sequence goes on along the minus strand of JAZSEW010000094.1, from coordinate 6,671 downwards.
TGTAACAACATAGCACAGCCGTTAAATCCCATCAACATGGAAAGAAGCAGGGTCAGACTAAGAATTCTGCCATACATTTTTTTGCGCTTCATTTTATTATCCTCCTTTTAATGCTGCAGTTCTATTTTCCGTATGTGGCGTTTTGCCGTTATATGACTGGCAATTATACCAATCCCCAGACTGAATGCCAATGCCAGCGGAATAAACTGATGCATAATTTCTGCTCTGTCAATAAAACTCATGGATGCAAATACTGATTCAAACTGTTCTCTTAACGTGCGGATTACTTCTCCGTAAGCAAAATATAAAAGACCTATTGGCAAAATGGAACCAAGAATTCCAATCAGTGCACCCTCTACCACAAACGGTGCCCTGATAAAAAAATCCGTTGCTCCAATAATACTCATGATAGAAATTTCTTCTTTTCGCACGTTGATACCTGTGGAAATAGTCGTTCTGATTAAGAAAACCGCCACAGCAACCAAAATAGCAATCAACCCAACGGAGATTACCCATAATAATGTTTTAATTCCCGCAAAACTTTCTGCAATGGAGTCGGAATGATTTACCTTGCGCACATCCTCGATCGATTCTACATAGCGAACCAGTGCTTTCTGCATGGTAACATCGCTCAGCGCCACTTCCAACGAAGCAGAATCCACCAGTGGATTGTCACTTCCGAAAGTAGCCGACAGTTCCTCATTCAAACTGTCCTTTTTATAGTTTTCCCAGGCTTCCTCCGCAGATATATAGACAACATCTGCCACTTCTACCCGAAGCCTGATTTGTTCTTTCACTTCTAAAATCCTGTCTTCTTCTGTGCCATCATCAAAAAACACAGTAATACCAACCAAAGATTCTGCCGATTCCACAGCATAATTAAAATTGGCCATCACAAAATAAAATACACCAAGCAGGAGCAGACATGCCATAATCGTTCCTGCGGAAGCAAGGGAATACACCCGGTTTTTCCAGGCACTGCGAATTCCCTGCCCAAGACAATAAAACAAGGTTCTTATTTTTCGCATATTATCGATACCTTCCCTTTTCTTCATCACTGATTACTCTGCCGTTTCGCAGGGTAATCACCCGCTTTTGCATTCTGTCTACTATTTCCTGATTGTGGGTAACTACCACAACCGTAGTTCCGCGTTTATTAATGTCTTCCAAAAGGCTCATGATTTCCCAGGAATTCTTTGGATCAAGATTTCCTGTAGGCTCGTCTGCCAACAGGATAACCGGATTGTTTACCAGTGCTCTTGCCAATGCTACCCTTTGCTGCTGACCTCCTGATAATTCCGTAGGAAACGACTTTCTTTTATCTAACAATCCTACCAATGACAGCATTTTGGGCACCTGCTTTTTTATCAGCCGCTCCGGTGCTTCTACTACCCGTTGGGCAAAAGCTACATTATCATATACGGTTCTATCTTTTAACAGGCGGAAGTCCTGAAACACCACACCGATACTCCGCCGGTATTTGCCTACCTGATGTCTGCGAAGACGACCGATTTCACGCCCCGCCACAAAAACCTTACCCTTGGAAGGCAGAATTTCCTTTAACATTAAGCGAATCAGCGTGGATTTACCGGAACCGCTGCTTCCCACGATAAATACAAATTCTCCTTTATAAATGCGGATATTGACGTTTTCAATCGCCGCAATTCCTTTCTGATATTCCTTTGATACATTTTCAAAAGAAATTACAGGGGCTTCTATTTTACTCATCTCTCTATTAATATCAAAATCCGCCGCCATATATTCTCCTTTATCAATAAAATCTTAAAGACGCCATTATGCAAGCATAAGCGTCTTTAAGATTTCATTTTTTTGAACGATACTTATTCTGCGTTCTCCATGTATGTCATGTATTTTACTACCATAAGTGCAATCTTAAAGGTGATGGCATCCTCAAAAACACGCAAATCCAGATTGGTAGTCTTCTGAAGCTTATCCAGACGATACACCAACGTGTTTCTGTGAATGTAGAGCTGTCTGGACGTCTCAGATACATTCAGACTGTTTTCAAAGAACTTGTTAATGGTTACAAGCGTTTCTTCGTCAAATTCATCCAAAGATTTACCATCAAAAATTTCCTTAATAAACATTTTACATAAAGACATCGGCAACTGGTAAATTAAACGTCCGATACCTAAATTTGAATAAGCAACTACATTTCTGTCACTGTAGAAAATTTTTCCTACATCCAGCGCCATCTTTGCTTCCTTAAAGGAACGGGATACATCACGAATTTCATTTACAATAGTACCATATGCTACATTCACCTTAGTCATTGCCTCTGTATTTAACATATCCAGAATGACTTTTGCTGTTTTATTTAAATCCTCATATGTTTCATTTGCCTTTAATTCCTTTACAAGAATAATATTCTTCTCATCTACGGCAGTAATGAAATCCTTTGTTTTTCCGGCAAACAGACTGCGGACAGTCTCCAGGGCACTGTTGTTGGTATCCTTATCATTTTTGGTTTCAATAAGAAAAACAACACGGCGTGCTTCTGTTTCAATGTGAAGCTTCTTTGCACGGTTATAAATATCAACTAAAAGCAGATTATCCAGCAATAAATTCTTGATAAAATTATCCTTGTCATAACGCTCTTTATATGCTACCAGCAGATTCTGTATCTGGAACGCAGCAAGCTTACCTACCATGTAAACATCGTCGCTGTCACCTCTTGCCAGAAGTACATACTCCAACTGATGCTCATCAAACACTTTAAAGAACTGGAATCCCTGCAACACCTGACTGTCTGCCGGTGAATCCACAAAAGCAAGTACTGCATTCTCATATACCTCAGCATTAGCAATCGTAGATGCCAATACCTTTCCTTCTGTATCCAGTACACAAATATCGATTCTGGTAATTGTTTTTAAACCTTCAATTGTACTTTGTAAAATCTGATTGGATATCATAAACCCTTTTACCTCACATTCTGTGCCCCAAAAGTATCATTTGTACATAATACTGCACTTTCGTATATCTTACCACAAAAAACGTCAGATTTCAAGAATTCTTATTCGGTTCTTAACGCTTCTACCGGATCCTTTTTGGCTGCCACCCTGGATGGAATCAAACCGGCAATCAATGTCAGTGTCACGCTGATAACAACCAGAATCGTTCCACCAACGATTGGAAGTTTTGCTACCTTCGGAATCTCGGAGAAGTAATAAATTACTGCATTTATCGGAATACAGAGCAATACTGTTACTCCTACACCAAGTAAGCCGGATACCAGACCGACAATCATGGTTTCCGCATTGAATACTCTGGAAATATCCTTCTTAGACGCACCAATGCTTCGTAAAATACCGATTTCCTTTGTACGTTCCAGCACTGAAATATAGGTAATAATTCCTATCATAATAGAGGATACTACCAGCGAAATAGACACAAACGCAATCAGCACATAGGAAATCACATTGATAATCGTACTGATGGAAGACATCATAATGCCAATATAATCGGTATACGTAATCTTATTCGCTTCCTTGCCATCCGCTTCCATGGTATCATTATATTCCGCAATTTTTTCCTCAATTAAATCCTTCGATGCAAAATCAATCGGGTAAATACTGACAGAACTCGGTGTCTCCAGCTCAGCCACTCCAAACAGCGCCAGATTCCCTTCATAGGTTGCCTGAGACACAGAAGCTAACGCATATTGCTCCATAATCATCCGAAGTTCTTCTTCACTGAGTGTTGCCATATATGCCTGTTGCTCCGGTGTAAGCATGCTCATGTCCATTGCATTGCTCTGTGCATTCTCTGCCGCATCAGAATCCGCAAACGGTTTTCCTGTCAGCACGTCAATTTCCGGTTCAGCCTCCTGCTGCTTTACAATTTCCTGCTTTGCAGTTTCCTCGATGATATATTCCGTCAATTCCTTTGTATAGCCAACGGTACCGGTAATGGAGGTAGCTACTGCATCCGGCTTTGGACGCACAATACCAACTACTTTAAGTTCCATAGCATCTGCCAGAATTTTCTCCAAATAGGTCGCACTTTCTGAAAAATCCTCCCAGTGGCCAAGTTCTTCATTATAAGAATAAAAATCTGTATTTAAAACAATTTTATAAGTCTGATTCAGTAACTCTTCATAGGTAAAGGTTCTGCCGTCATCCTCAATTTCTTTTGCTTCCACAAAATTCTTAAGCAATTCCTGATTCTTTAATCCAAGGGTAAACAACGCAGTATCCATAATATAATTCTTTTCGGAAACAACAAAGATAAGTTCTTCCTTGGATTCCGGCCATCTGCCCGCCACTACATCATACTGGGACTTTAACAATTCCTGATTATCAAGCAGTTCACAAAATGCGTCCATATCGGTACCACCCATTGCTCCCATGGCACTCATGGAGGACATGGTATCGTACATAGACATCATACTATCCATACCCATAGTACTCATAACCGTACTAGGATTTACCTGAATCATCTCTCCGTTAACATCTTTACCGTAAATTCTGAGATTTGCATCATATCCAAACTGGATGGCAGTAGTCAGTTCACCAAAGCCATTTGCCTCATCCAAAATATATTTTCTGAACTCACCCAGATTATTTGCCTGTTTCTCTGCCACCATGGCATTATACATTTCTGTCATAATAACCATAGGACGAACTACATTGTCATCGTAAATTTCTGCCTCTTCTTCAAACTCTCCGGACATGGAACCCAGCATAGCACTCATATCCATAGTCTCATCCTGCAGGGTAATCGGGTAATTGGACAGAGTATCCTCCTGCACTTTATTAATATATGTCTGGAAACCGCTGGACAGGGAAAGAATCAGCGCAATGCCGATAATACCTATGCTTCCTGCAAAAGCAGTCATAAAGGTTCTTCCCTTCTTCGTCATCAGGTTGTTCATGCTCAAGCCAAGTGCTGTCCTAAAGGACATGGACTTCATCTTTCCTTTTCCTTTAGCTACTGCCGGAAGAATTTCTTCCTCTGCGTTTTTATATGGTCTGGAATCATCAATCACACATCCGTCTAACAGCTTAATAATTCTGGAAGAGTACTGTTCTGCCAGTTCCGGATTATGTGTTACCATAATAATAAGGCGGTCTTTGGAAATCTCCTTCAGCAGTTCCATAATCTGTACGCTGGTAGCAGAATCCAGAGCACCGGTCGGCTCATCTGCTAACAGGATATCCGGATCATTAATTAACGCACGGGCAATTGCCACACGCTGCATCTGACCACCGGACATCTGATTTGGCTTTTTATGAATCTGATCTGCCAGCCCCACTTTTGTAAGTACCTCAATTGCACGTTTTCTTCTCTCACTTTTGGATACTCCGGACAGTGTCAGTGCCAGTTCCACATTTGCAAGCACCGTCTGATGCGGAATTAAATTATAGCTCTGAAATACAAAACCAATTGAATGGTTTCTGTATGTATCCCAATCTCTATCCTTAAATTTTTTGGTAGACTTGCCATTAATAATCAGATCACCGCTGGTATACTGATCCAAGCCACCGATAATATTTAACAATGTTGTCTTTCCACAACCGGACTGACCTAAAATAGAAACAAACTCACTGTTGCGAAAGGTCAGACTTACTCCCTTTAATGCCTCTACCGCAGTATCTCCTGTTTTATACTTTTTCACAATATTATTTAACTGAAGCATTTATTCTCTCCATTTCCTATTTGAACATTTTATACTTACGTTTTTTTAGTATATACCATTTACAGGAATTTTCAACTGAAACAAAAAAATATTTTATAAATATTTTGTAAACAAACTACATTTTAAACAAACGAAACCGGGTACCCATAATGGATACCCGGTATGTATTTCTTATTAGTGAGTAATAACTTTTTCTGTTTCCTTATCGAAGATGTGAATCTTGGAAAGGTCAAGTGCAATCTGGATAGTATCACCAGGTCTTGCAGTTGTACGAGGATTTACTCTTGCTGTGATATCTACTGTATCAGCAATTGTGAAGTATAAGAATACTTCTGCACCAAGTAATTCGTAAACTCTTACTGTAGCGTCAAATGCGCTGTCCTTAGAAGTTTCGATGAATACCTGCTCATCCTTAATATCTTCTGGACGGATACCAAGAATAACTTCCTTACCAACATAACCGCCTTCGATTAACTTCTTACCACGAGCTTCCGGAAGCTTGATGGAACGCTCAGCAAAGTTAAGAACAACGTCGTTACCCTGCTTTTCTACCTGACAGTTGATGAAGTTCATCTGTGGAGATCCCATGAAACCTGCAACGAAGAGGTTGTCTGGTCTGTCATATAAGTTCTGAGGTGTATCTACCTGCTGAACAACACCGTCCTTCATAACGATGATTCTGGTACCAAGTGTCATAGCCTCGGTCTGGTCATGTGTTACGTAGATGATGGTTGCACCCAGTCTCTGATGTAACTTAGCGATTTCGATACGCATCTGTACACGTAACTTAGCATCCAAGTTGGAAAGAGGCTCATCCATAAGGAAAACCTTAGGATTACGAACGATTGCACGACCCATAGCAACACGCTGTCTCTGACCACCGGACAAAGCCTTAGGCTTTCTGTCAAGCAGGGGAGTTAAGTCGAGAATCTTAGCTGCATCTCTAACCATTTTATCAATTTCATCCTTCGGTACTTTTCTTAACTTAAGACCGAAAGCCATATTGTCATAT
>JAZSEW010000036.1:0-25354 GCA_045531895.1 Lachnospiraceae bacterium | reverse complement strand
GAAAAGTATTGTGAAAAGTGCGGCCGTGCATTGCCGGGTACCAGTAAATGCCCGAAGTGTGACGGTAAAAACGTACTATGGAAAAAGTTTACCGATTTGTGCGGTGGCTATCAGTGGAAGCTGCTTGGCATTTCTGCCATTATGCTGCTTTCTTCTGCTATTTCTATTTCCATGCCGTATGTGCAGAAGAATTTTATTGATAATGTGCTGGCAACCAAGAGCGGCACCATGATGGACGTAGCTAAGTTTGTAGGTATTATGCTGGCACTGACGGCAGTGCTTATCACCACATATATTTTAAAGAACTGGTGGTGTGTATTGCTCGGCTCCCAGCTTTCCATGGATCTGCGCCGCAAGCTTTACACAAAGATTCAGCGGCTTTCGATGAGCTTCATGAACAAACGCAGACCGGGTGAACTGATGAACCGTGTATCCGGTGACACCGGTCAGATTCGTCGTTTTATGGAAGAAGTATTCGGAGGTATGTTATCGGCATTAATTACCATGATTGCCTCCTTGGTAATTATGATTTCCATTAATGCAAAAATGACGCTGTATTCCACCAGTCTGATTGTACTGGTGTTTGTGATTACCCGCATGTTCTGGGCGCACATCCGTAAGATTTTCCACAGACAGTGGGTAAAGGATGACAAGCTCCGCAGTGGCTTACAGGATGTTATTTCCGGTATGCGTGTAGTAAAATCTTTTGGTCAGGAAGACGCAGAAGTAGCAAAGTTTAAGGCACTGACTAACGATTTTGCCAGGGTGCAGAAGAAAAATGAAACCTTCTGGGCACTGTTTTATCCGATGCTCACCTTTATTATGGGTGTGGGCTCCTATATTGCCATTTATTTCGGTGGTGTAGATGTATTGGAAGGTGATATGACCGTAGGTACCCTCATGCAGTTTGTTACCTACACCGGTTATCTGTATGGTCCGCTTGGCTGGATGACTCATCTGCCAAGAAGTGTCATGCAGATGATTACCAGTTTAAACCGTATCTACGATGTACTTGATGAAGAGCCAGCCATTAAGGATGGTGCCGAAGCAAAGGATATTGAGATTCAAGGTGATATCAGTTTCCATGATGTAACCTTTGGCTACAATTCCTATGACCCTGTTTTAGAGCATATCGATCTGGATGTAAAGAAGGGTGAAATGATTGGACTGGTAGGTGCTTCCGGTACCGGCAAGTCTACCTTGATTAACCTGATTATGCGTCTGTACGATGTTGACAGAGGCTCCATTACTGTAGATGGTGTGGATCTTCGAGATATTAAGCAGGAATCCTTCCACGACCAGATTGGTGTGGTACTGCAGGAAACCTTTCTGTTCTCCGGCACCATTTTAAACAACATCCGTTTTGCTAATCCAAAGGCTACCATGGAAGAGGTTATTCGTGCGGCAAAGGCGGCTAATGCCCATGACTTTATTGTAAAAACACCGGATGGCTACAACACCTATGTGGGCGAGAGAGGCTTTAATTTATCCGGTGGTGAACGTCAGCGTATCGCTATTGCAAGAGCAATTTTAACCAATCCAAGATTATTGATTCTGGATGAGGCAACCTCTGCTCTGGATACTGAAAGTGAATATCTGATTCAGCAAGCGTTAGACCGTCTGACTGAAGGAAGAACCACCTTCGCCATTGCCCATCGCTTATCCACTCTCCGAAATGCAGACCGTCTGGTAGTTATCGATGGTCATTCCATTGCAGAAGTGGGTACTCATGATGAACTCATGGAGAAGAAGGGAATTTATCACGGACTGGTGACTGCACAGCTGCAGATGGCAAAGATGTAATGCTTTTTTAGGAAGGTCCTGGTTTTAATGAAAACGCCCTTGGTTTTATTCAAACAAAACCAAGGGCGTTTCTTTATCAAAACAGTGAAAATACTTAAAAATATTATACGGAAATCGTTCTTTTAGTTTGTGCTTTCTTCTGCAGCAAAAATCTTGCTGCAAAAGAAAGCATATTCGTCATAAGAAATTTCTTTCCCATTCAATAAATATTTCATTCCGGACTCCGGATTATTTGCATCAATAAGCTCCTCACCAAAATTCATTTCTGCAACTATATTATCAGCTCCTTCAAATTTTACCATATGGTAAGCTTCATATCCTGCGTTCATGCTGTTACTGTACATAATCCATAGTTCTCCGTTGTAATAGGTATAGGAAAGTGTGTTAGCAGTACCGTCTCCGGCGGCAAATGCATATACCTTATTATCACGGGCATCCAGGTAGATTCCGCCATAAGGACCGCAAAGAATCAGTTCATCTTCTCCATCATTATCGAGATCAACTCTCTCTCCAACAGAATAGGAGTCCCATTCTTCAGAGCTCATATTTAAGTCTTTAATATTAAACGTCAATGTTGAATCTGCGGAGTCAACTGCATCTATGGAACCCTTGATGAATAAATCAAATGGGTCTCCTGATGGCATTTTATAAGCGTTATATACCAGATCCATTTGCTCATTCAGTACACGAACACTACCGGAATAGCTTACGGTTGACATCTGAAGTAATCCGTAATTTTCTGCTATGCTGTTAAATTTTTCTCTGTCCACTTCGGTATCATTTACATAAAACCTGCTTTCCTCACTATCAAATTGCGTGATGCTTTGCGTCACATCTTTACAGACAGCTTTCCTATTTTCCATTGTATAATAGAAAGTTTGGCTGGAAATTTGAGTTTCTGTTACAGATTCATGTTCTGTAACAAAAACATTTTCTTTTTCCTTATAGGTAAATCCACCATATTGTCCAAAAAAGTCGTTGTCTTCTGCCACAACCTGAACTGCTTCTTTATTTTTTATTGTGAACAAACAGCCGCCATCTGTTTGGGATTCTCCGAAGAAAACAACCATTTCTCTGGTGCTGTCATCATCTAAATCAATAAATGAAACGGAAAAATCTGTTTTGCCGGCCGATATATAATCCTGAAGTACATTTACATAAAGCTCAATAGCCTTATCCTGATTATGGCTCTCTGTTACCGCAATCTCTGACTGGTTTGTTTCAACCTGTTGATTAGGCATATCATTTGCCATGGGTTCAGTTCCTTGCTTAATCTCAGCAACTGCCTGCGTTGTCTGTATGGTCTGTGCAGTTCCCTCTGAGGCTTCCGGTTTATTACTACAGGCAGTCAATGATATAACAATTAAGCTACCTATTAGACCTAAAATTTTCTTCTTCATACTTAACCTCCTGGAATTAAACTCATGTTTAAAGCAATAAAAAATAAATTTTCTTTTTGAACGCATCAATTATACTATTCTCATTTGATTAATTCAATATATATAAGCGGCAAGTATTTATTTATGTGAAACCGATATCGATAATTATTGAAGCGGTTTATTAAAGTTATGGTATTTTCGTAGACGAATAGCTGCAATTTTGGTATAATCAAATGGAAGTATGAAAGCAAATTGAAAAACAGGATATGGAAAGAGAAGATTTAGAGAGAGGCAACATATGAAGAAAATTTTAAATTTTAATTTTATTACAGTGGCAATTTTAACAGCAATGCTTGTTTTAACAGCAGTATTTGCATGGATGAACTTATCCGATGTTTCTGCCAGTGTGAATCAGGAGATTGATGAGATGTACGACCCGAATGATGATGGCGAGATAGACGACGTGGAAGGCTGGGGATTTATCTTTGGCGGTTCGGTATTAGGGCTGGCATCTTTATCGGTGGGAGTTGTAAAGATTGCAAGTGTGCTGGTGACAGGAGGCTTTGTGAGTTTTATGATGGTACCGGCTATTATTGCCAGATTAATTTATCGGGCAGAAAAAGGCAGGATACTGGCATATCGGATATTAATGGGTGTCAGCTATGCCTGGATGGGCATACTGGCGTTTTTATTAGGGAACATGCTTTTGTCAGGCGGCATGATGGTGGTTACAGTTGTGTCGGCGGTACTGTTTTTGTATACAGTAGCAGTCTTGATTTTGGGAATTCGTAATACATATTCTCAAAGAATACAAAGGGAACAGGTAAAATAAGGAGGATTATATGAACGCAGCAGATTGTATCAAAACAAGAAGAAGTATCAGGAATTACAAGGAAGACCAAATTCCGCAGGAGGTTATCCGGGAAGTGGTTGATCTGGCCCGTTTTGCGCCAAGCTGGAAAAATACCCAGATTGCCCGCTATTATGTGGTGCAGAACGCGGCATTAAAGCAAAACATTGCAGAAAACTGTATGGGAGGATTTGCTCTTAATACAAAGACTTTAACTACGGCGCCTGCCTTAGTGGTAGTGGCTTATGTGGAGAAGCGTTCCGGCTACGAGCGTGACGGTTCCTTTGCTACTTCCAAGGAAGACCGTTGGGAGATGTTTGATGCGGGTATCGCAACCCAGACTTTCTGCCTGGCAGCGCATGAAAAAGGCCTTGGTACCTGCATTATGGGTATTTTTGATGAAGAAAAAATTGCGGAGGCAATTACCTTGCCGGAGGGACAGAAAATAGGTGCTGTGGTTGCCATCGGCTATCCGGCAGAGGAGCCTGGGACTCTGCCAAGAAAAGAAGTAGAACAGTTGGTACAGTTTTTATAAGAAAGCATAGTTTTGAGAGGCTTCGTTTTTTTACGGAGCTTCTTTTTTAACACATAGAAACTTGTTTGTAAAGAACTTTGCAAATAAGTTTTCATTATCCCAAGAAATATCAAACAAATATCTCTGAAATCCTGTAGTATTTTTTCAGGAAGGAGCGAACAAGATGCGAAGTATTGAAGCGGTACAACAGATGATTGACTGGATTGAAGCGCATATGGAAGAGGAACCGACATTGCAGAAGGTTTCGGATGCTGTGGGGTACTCCCCATGGTACTGTTCCAGTATGTTTCATGACATCACCGGAGTAACAATGAAGTCCTATATTACTGGGCGGAGGCTTGCCAGAATAACGGAAGAAATCCGGGATACAAAAGAGCGGATTCTGGATATTGCCGTTAAGTATGGATTTTCTTCCCAAGAAGCTCTGACGAGAGTTTTTAAGGAGCAGTACGGGTGCACACCGGCTGCCTACAGGAAGAAGAATAAGCCGGTACCAATGACGATACATAAGCACGTGCTGTTTCCGGACTATAATGAAACGAGGATAAAAACAATGGAAGAAACAAGATTGGCAGTTCGGGTGGAGCATATTCCGGCACATAAATATTTGGGAATATGGGAGGAAAAAGTAGATAATTACTGCGATTTTTGGAAGTATCACGATTGTGATGAGGTGTGTGGATTTGTCACCAGTATGGATAAAATGGCGCATCCGATCGTGACAGCCCATACCGCCGGATGGAAAATGCAGAATGGGAAAAAGGTATATTTTTACGGCACAGGGGTTCCTTCTGACTATGATGGCGAGATTCCGAAGGACTTTGAGGTACGGGAAGTTCCGGCCAGTGATTATCTGGTATTTTCTTATCCGGTCTTTGATTTCATGGCAGAAAATGCGGATGTAATGGAAGCGGTAGAAAAGCTGGCATTTTCCTTTGACCCATCAGAACTGGGTTATGAGTGGAACGAGGAAGAGTGTCAGATTTATCAGAGGCATTATCCTGAAAAACTGGGTTATCAGGTGGTTCGTCCGGTGAGAAAAGTTACAAATTAATATTTCAGAAACATTTCTCCAACACTCTTTAAACAAACCTGCGGTATTATAACATCATCAACAGGAAATACTAAAACAAAAATGTAAAAAACAAGTTTAAAGAAAGTGGAGGACCGGAATGAGGATGGTAGAAAAAGATGCATATCAGATCATGGATGAAATGGAAAAGAACGGTATAAACATGAAGGAGGAGCTGAAGGAAGCTGCCAAGGAAGTGCCGGAAATGATTAAAGAAACGGTGGTTGACGGTTATAAGAAAATCGAAGACGCTGTGGTGGATGGTTATAAGAAGATTGAAAATGCCATAGTCGGTGGTTATAAAAAGATTGAGGAAGGCGCTGTAGAAGGTTTCAACAAGGTAGCTGATAAGGCTGTGGAAAAGCTGTTTGCAAAGGATGGAGAAACTGTAGAGGAAGCAAAGGAAAGACTTTCCGGAAAGATTAAATAAATAATATATCATGTAAAGTAATAAAGCTGTCGTCAGCGATGAGTCATCGCTAAAACGACAGCTTTTTTGTATCAAAATGCATATAGGCCAGTTGGAAGGTTTTCCACTTTCTGCGGGAAACCGGTATTTTTTCGCCGTTTACCAGAGTTAAAATATGGTTATCAAATCCGGTGACATGAGCAAGATTGACAAGATATTTGCTGTGGCAGCGAAAAAATGCCGTATCAGGCAGTTGCTGTTCCCACTGGAGCAGACTTTCCTCGCAGTAATACATACTGGTTCTTGTCCATAGTTCGCTTCCGCCGGATTGGGCAGAAAAGTAGCAGATATCCCGGATCAAAATAGTATGTGGAATGCCACGGCGTGTGAGAGAAATGCTTTTGGTAAGCTCCAGCTCTTCCATGCTGACCTGTAAATAATTAAATAACTCCGGTTCTTCTATCGGCTTAGTCATAAAGCGAAAGGCACGTGCTTCAAAGCCTTCTTTGTAACGTTTTTCATAGGCGGTGAGAATAATGATAATAATACGTGGGAACTGTTGCCTGATTTTTTTCAGCCAGACAATCCCGTCTTCAGCGGCATCGCAAAATTCCAGATCCATAAAAATAAGGTCTGCAGGCTCTTTTTGCAAAGCCTGAAAAAGCAGTGAGGGCTTGGAAAAGTACAGAAGCTCTGTCTGTATCTGTTTTTTTCTGCTGAATTTATCAAGAAGTGGCTGCAACTCATCAAGGATTGCTTTTTGGTCATCACATAGTACAAGTTTCATAGGATTCCTCTTTTTTCGTGTATTTAGATGGGGAGGTAAATAGTAACAGTTATGGTGTGGGGTTCAATATTCCGGGTTATTGTTCCGTTGTATTTTTCCAGAACAGTTTTTACTTTGTGCATTCCATGGCCGTGGTTTCTGTCGTCGGTTCGGACTTTTGTTACCGGATCCTGGGATAAAATGCTGTTGGATATCAGGATGGAAAAATACTTTTCTCCGCCGGAAAACTGAATGGTAATATGAGTATCCAACAGGTCTACACATTGGTTGGCAGAGGTGATGGCATTGGAAAGCAGATTGGAAAACAGGGTACACAAATCTATGGAAGAGACGGTAGTAATTTTGGGCAGGCTTCCGAACACAGTGACTCTGACATCTTCGTGGCAATGGTGTGGCAGCTCATGGTGGAGAATGGCATCAATAATATCATTTCCGGAGAAGACCATTTTCTTTTCGAAGGAATAGGATTGCTGCAAAGACTCAAAATAGCTTTGAGCTTCTTCGGCTTTTCCGTTCATAAAAAGAGATTGTATGCAAATAAAATGGTTTTTGATGTCGTGGCGGAACTTCCGCAGTTCGGTATCCATAAGCTCCATGTCCCGGTAATACTCCAACTGCTTTTGCATTAGATGAACATTCTCTTCATCACTCTCTTGTGCCTGCATCAGAAATTTTTCCACAAAATATACAATAACAATGATGCAGAAAGCAGTGAGCAGAAAAATAATTGTCCGGAAGGCAGCAATTTCAACGATGTTTGCTTCTTTCAACGGAAGAAATTCTTCCGGACGAAGAACATGGGCGGTAAACAGAGAAATTCCATAGGACAGGATATTAATTGCCATCAGCTTACTGTCAAATAAAAAAACAATAATGGCAAAGAATAAGAAGGTACAGCCCCATACATGGGTAGATGGAAATAAGTACAGTATGAAGTTATATTGTACAAATAATGCAGTAACAATAAAGCCTTTGACAAAGCGCAGGTGCATTGGAATATAGGAGTTATCCTGTTTGTTTCTGTGAATCAGAAAAATTGCAATGGTAAGATATAAAAGCTGGCTGCAGTCAAAGCAGAGGATTTTATACCAGGATAATTCCTGATAGAGTCCAAGGGCTTTACAAACAGTCCAGAAGAGTCCGGCACACATACAAAATCCGGGTACCAGCAGTAAAACATACAGGTATACGGAGTTCCAGTATTTTTTTATTACATTCATTCTCAGATTTGACCTCTTTCTATATAATATCTTAATTTTACCTGTTTGTAAAAGAAATGCAATAACCAGTTAAAGGGGAATTTTGACCGGATAACAGATTCGTTTCCTTTTCCTGTCGGTTTCGCGGTATAATCGTTGAAAAGGGAAGAAGGTATTACAAATAAGTACAAAGGAGATGTGTAGCGTGAGTAAAATGCAGAAACAGGAAACAAAACAATATGTATCGGCATTAGAGGAATATATCAATAAGGTGTATATTCTTGTCTTGATTTTAGTGCCGGGAGCCTGTCAGTGTGCAGGTATTCTTTATACCTTTTCGAGATTTGTGGGCTGGCTGCCGGGAGTGAGCTGGCTGGCGCTGATTATTTTTGATATTACCTGTCTGCTTTATCTGACGATTGGTATTATCTTTATACGTACCGGTTTTGAAAATGGTCTGGTTTCAAACAGGAAACTGAAATGGGGAAAGGTTTTTCTTGTTGTTATTATGCTCATTCAGTTTAACTTTATTTTGTATATGATACCTGCTACGGACTTCTGGGGCTTTGCATTTTTCTTTGTTATTTTGACAGCATTTTTCCTGGACTTCAAAATGGTGGCGGCTACTTCAGTGGAAATCGCCGGTTCGTTGGTGGTGGCATGGTTTGTGAAGGGGAATATTCATCTGCCTTTGAAAAATGAATATTTTATGGTCAATATGTTAGACAGAGTTGTTTGTGTCACTTTGTCGTTATCTACTATGGTTCTGTTTACTTATCTGGTGGGGCGTTTTCTTGTAAATGCCAAGAAAGACGAAATGGAGCGTCACAATGAACAGGTAAAGTATGTACTGACTTCGGTGCAGACCTTGTCGGAAAAATTATATTCAGCCGGAACGTCTCTTTCTGATATTTCCGATACGGAAAGTGCTTCTGCGCAGGAGCTGGCAGCTACCAGTGAAGAATTATTGGAGACCAGTAGCCGTTTGAGTGCAAAAACGGAAGAAAGCATGGCGAACCTGAATGAATTAACGGAATGGGAAACAGTGGTTTCGGATAATGTAGAGCGTGTAGAGACAAATGCCAGAGACTTGCTGGAGCAGTCCACAGATAACGAAAAGATGTTACAGGAGCTTCATGTGATTAACGAAGAGGTGGCAGACTCTATGTCGGTAACAACAGAGGTTGCCGGAAAGCTGTCAGAAGCAGTGCAGGAAATTGGTGTTACTTTAAATCTGATTAATGAGATTTCTTCTTCTACCAATTTGTTGGCATTAAATGCTTCCATTGAGGCAGCCCGAGCAGGGGATGCCGGTCGTGGCTTTGCTGTCGTTGCCCAGGAGGTTGGTAATCTTGCCAACAGCACCAAGGAATCTCTGGACGAGGTAGAAGCAGTAATTGCCAGAGTGCAGCATAATGTGCAGGAGATTACGGCGCATGTAGAGGAAAATTCCAAAAAGCTGACCCGGCAGAAGGAATATTATAATGGTATTTTTGATGGAATCCGGAAGATGACAGATTTACTGAATGTGTCGGTAAATTCTATTAATACCATGGGGAAGGCACATCAGACACAGGCAGGAGTTATCCGGAATACAGTAACGATCAACAATGAGATTGCAGAAAATATCCGGAGCGAGCATGAGCAGTTTGCTTCCATCAATGCCATGGTGGAATCCAATGTAAATGATATTTCTGAAATAACAAACCAGACGGCGCAAATCAATGAAATGGTGGATGAAATCAATAATCTGCTGAAAAATAATTAGTTAGAATGAAAAGAAATGGAAAACCGGATGCAGGCGTTTTGTCTGCATCCGGTTAAATTTTTGGTTTGTCGCAAGTTATGAAAGCTCTATACTGCTAAAATCAATAGCAAAATCTTCGTAGATATTCCCAAGCCTTTGCAACGCGACGTTGACGATGTGCTGAAAAATTTTTATAATTCTTTGTAACGAATTTGTTCTGAAACGGATATATAGACGTAACGAAAAAAACAATGGAAAGTGGGTGAGGATTGGCAATGGAAACATTATATCGCGAAAATGTAAAAATTGTATCCCACTATCTCTATTCCATGTGCAAAGATGAGGAGCTGACAAAGGATCTGACTCAGGAAACGTTTTTAAAGGCCTATGAGTCGTTGGAACGGTTTGACGGCAGTTGCAAAATCTCCACCTGGCTGTGCCAGATAGCGAAGCATTCGCTGTACCGGTACTGGGCAAAGGCGGGGAGGCAGATTCCTACAGAACCGGACGAAACAATTCCGGCAAAGGAAGATACGGAACGGGCGGCTCTGACCAGGATAGAGCTGATTGACTGCTTAAAGGAACTGCATGCCCTTCCGGAGCAGCAGCGGGAGGTCATGTATCTTCGGGTTATGAGTGATCTGTCCTACCGGGAAATCGGTGAAATCATGGGAAAGAGTGAAAACTGGGCGCGGGTGAATTTTTACCGTGCCAAGGAGCTTTTATTGAAAGGATGTGGCAGAGATGAGAAATAAAGAATGTGACATTATGAAGGATTTGCTTCCGTCCTATGTGGATGAAATCTGTACCGAGGCAAGTAAAGAGTGGGTGGAGGAGCATCTGAAGGGCTGCGAAGACTGCAAAAAGACAGTGGAACTTTTAAAAAACACGGAAATTTCTGCAAAGCAGTTAGAGCAGGAAAAATTGGAGGGGACAAGAAAGGTAATTCGGCAGAATTTGCGGCGGAGTACGTTAAACCTGAGTCTGAGTCTGTGTCTGATTATGGCCATTTTAATGATTATGGTTTTTGAAGCAGACAGTGTACAGGTTCCTCGGTTTGCGCTGCACATTGTGTTACCGGTTTGTATGATGATGACCTGGCTGGTGTGCCGGAATCAGGCAAAGCGGCGTGTCTGGGATAAATGGGATGCATTAATGACAATTGGTGCTGTGCTGGCAGCCGGCTATGGTACCGTTATGATGTTATATGGTTTTGACAGGGTCATCAAAGAGGGAGCATTATTTGATCTGCCTTTGAATGAAACAGGACCATTTTTATATGCACAGATGGTGCTGTCGGCGGTAATGTGCTTTATTGTTTATCTTGTGCAGATCGTCCGGGTGATAAAGCAGGGCAGAAGTAACAGCGTGGTTTTGAACCTGTGTCTGACCGGAATATTTCTGATGATGGCGTACTGCGTTTTTATGGGACAGATGGATGATTTGGACGCAGCGGTGCAGCAGTTAAAGGTGGCTACAGTTTCAGTGATTGCCGTGGGTTTGGTGGGTACAGCAGGTTTTGCAGTGGTGGATAAGGTTATGAAAAAGTAATGGCATGGTTAGATGGAAAAGGTAGAAAATCTCAAAGTTTTTTATGTAGGGAGCAAAAACTTTGAGATTTTTTTGCGTTCGGCAGGAATTGTTATTGCAAACTGTTTCTTTCTGAATTAAAATTGGTTCAGTGGACAAAAATCGGTACTTGCCGGAAGGAGATAGAATTTTGAAAAAGTTAGAGCACATCATCAAGGAAGTAGAGCCGAATTCCATTGCGGAAGAATTAGAAGTGGAAGCCGGTGACGTTTTACTTGCCATTAATGACCAGGAAATAGAAGATGTTTTTGATTACCGTTGTCTTATTAAGGATGAGTATCTGGAGGTGCTGATTCGTAAACCGGATGGTGAAGAATGGCTGCTGGAGGTGGACAAGGAGTATGATGACGACCTTGGTATTCAGTTTGAAAACGAGCTGATGAGTGAGTATCGTTCCTGTAGCAATAAGTGTATCTTTTGCTTTATTGACCAGATGCCGCCGGGCATGAGAGAAACGTTGTATTTTAAAGACGATGATTCTCGCCTGTCCTTTATGCAGGGCAATTATATCACTCTTACCAACATGAAGGACAAGGATATCGATCGCATCATTCGATTAAATCTGGCACCAATCAATATTTCAGTTCAGACCACAAATCCGGAGCTGCGCTGCAAGATGCTTCACAATCGCTTTGCAGGAGAAAAGCTGAGCTACATTCAAAAGCTATACGAAAATCAGGTTGAAATGAATGGCCAGATTGTGTGCTGTAAGGGTGTCAATGACGGTGC
Organism: Lachnospiraceae bacterium; assembly: GCA_045531895.1. Classification (GTDB taxonomy): domain Bacteria; phylum Bacillota; class Clostridia; order Lachnospirales; family Lachnospiraceae; genus SIG299. The sequence goes on along the minus strand of JAZSEW010000036.1, from coordinate 13,254 downwards.
GGAGTTAAAACGGAGTATTGAGGATTTGATGCAGTACCTGCCATATATGCGCAGTGTTTCCGTGGTTCCGGCGGGAGTTACGAAGTACCGTGAGGGATTGTATCCGTTGGAGCTTTTTACAAAGGAAGAAGCGGGGGAGATTATCGATTTAATCGAAAGTTATCAGCAGAAGTGCTTTGAAGAACATAGGTTACATTTTATTCACGCCAGCGACGAGTGGTATATTACCGCAGAACGTGAGTTTCCGGAGGAGGACCGTTATGATGGTTATATCCAGCTGGAAAACGGTGTTGGCATGATGCGGCTGTTCATTACAGAATTTAATGAAGCATTGAAGCAGTTGGTGAACAGCGAGAAATATGAGGAATTAAAGAAGAACCTGTGCCGGACGGTAACTATTGCCACCGGAAAGCTGACCTATCCGACGCTTTGTTCCTTTGCAAAGCAGTTAATGAATCATTTCCCGGGGCTTACGGTAAATGTGTTCTGGATTCGCAATGATTTCTTTGGAGAGACCATTACTGTGTCCGGCTTGGTTACGGGTCAGGACTTAATAAAACAGCTGAAAGAAAAGCAGGAGTCCGGTATCGACCTTGGCGATGCATTAAACCTTCCATCCAATATGCTACGTACCGGAGAACAGGTATTTCTGGACGATGTGACCGTGTCTGATGTGGAGGAAGCACTGAAAACAAGGGTGGTTTCTACTGCCTCCGGCGGAAAGGACTTTATTGAGGCAATTATTAACCCAAAGTATCATGACGGCAGAGATAACGGAAATTTTGTTTATATTCAGGCGTACGACAGGTAGGGGAAATAACACCGGCGTTGATTTTCGGGCAAAATTGGCTATACTATAGCATAGTTATTTTGTTCATAAAAGTGAATGAATGGAAAGAGAGGCTGTTATGTTAGCAAATTATCATACACATACAAAACGCTGTCATCATGCTTCCGGAGAGGATAGAGAGTACGTGGAAGCGGCCATTGGGGCGGGTTTAAAAATTTTGGGATTTGCGGATCATTGCCCGTGGATTTTCCCGAGAAAAGACTTTGTGTCCGGTATCCGGATGGCTCCATGGGAAGTGGATGGTTATTTTTCAAGTCTGGAGTCATTGAAAAAAGAATATGCGAAAGATATTAAAATATATATTGGATTTGAGACGGAGCATTGTCCGGATATGATTCCGGAGCAGGATGCGCTGCTTGCGGGCTATCCGTTGGATTATATGATTTGCGGACAGCATTTTCTGAAAACAGAGTATGAGTCAAATTATGCCGGACGCCCTCATGGGGATGAGGAATTTTTACGGGGCTATGTAGATGCTGCCATCGAGGGAATCAAATCAGGAAGATATCTCTATCTGGCACATCCGGATTTGATTAATTTTACCGGAGAGGAGGAATTGTACCGCAAGTATATGAAGCGTCTTTGTGTGACGTTAAAGGAAGCGGAGGTTCCGGTGGAAATTAATGTACTTGGTCTTTGTGAGGGGAGACGTTATCCGGCAAGACGATTTTTAGAGCTGGCAAAGGAAACGGGAAATACAGCAATTATCGGAATTGATGCTCATGCTCCAAAACAATTGCTGAATACTGAAGGGATAGAAAAGGCAACAGCACTTTGTGAGGAATATGGCCTTTTGTTGGTAGATGGGGATTTGCTGCAGAAATAATTTTATCTGCTGTGTAAACGCTTACAAAGAGTTCGAATATACTTGACGAGGCGACATATATATTGTAAAATTATACACATAATGCTCTATTGTGAAAAAATACGATACAAGAAAGGTATTGGGGAAGAATTTATGGGAAGAGACAACAAGAAAAGAGAGAAAGAACAAAAGCTGAAAACAAAGAGTAAAAACAGAAAAGGTTTTATGGAAAAGCTCAGGAATATGCCGATTAGCAAGAAACTGACCTTTTCACATGGCAGTATTATTGTGTCTACATTTATTCTGATTCTGGTGTTACTTGGTGCCATGAAAGGAATTGAAAGTTATGTAGAGGATATGTACAGTGGTCCGGTGACGAACACATCTTATGTGGGGGACTTCCGCTATGCATTGGCTGACATTCCTAGAGCAATTAACTATGCCCGTGTGCAGGCGGCATCCATAACAGCAGATGTGGATGCGATTGTAGCAGATACGGCAAAGACAATTGAGGATGACATGGCTATGATGGAGAACGCGTATGGTATCATGAAGAATACGCTTCTTAAGGAAAGCAGCAAGGTGAAGTTAGAAGAAATCTATACCAATCTGACGGCTATGGAAGAAGAGATAGCAATCATGATGGAAATGATGAATGTCGGTCGTGTGGAATCCGGAGGCTATTACTATGAAAGCAGTGTAAAAAAGTTAGTAGATGCCCTTCGCGAAGAAGTAGAGGTGCTTGACCAGGATATTTATGCAGTCAGCAAAGAATATTGTGTTAAGGCGTCCCGGATTGCTCTGGTTTTACTGCTTGTCGGTATATTGATGCTTGCGCTTGTAACCTTTGTGGCAGTCCGGATTACAAAGAGTGTAACGAAAATGATTTCCGAGCCGTTAGCTGAAGTTACTGCGGCGGCAGGGAAGATGCGTCAGGGTGATATGGGCGCTTATGTGGAAATTAAGCATGAGTCCGAGGATGAGCTTGGTATACTTGCCGATGCAATGCGCGGAACCATGATGACATTAGAGGACTATATTAAAGAAATTTCTGCTATACTTGAGCAGATGGCGCAGGGGGATCTGACAAAGGATTTTGCGGAAATCACAGATTTTCTTGGTGATTTCTCCAGTATTAAGTCTTCCTTTGTATATATTTTAAAGGAATTTAACAAGACATTGGCAAATATTAATATGGTTTCTGAGCAGGTAGACAGAGGCTCTGATGAAATTGCCACTGCAGCAAATGAACTGGCAGCAACTACGGAGGAGCAGGCAAGTGCGGTTCAGGAACTGACCGCAACCATCAATACGGTTGCAAGTATGGCTCTCGACAATGCAAAGGGTGCCGAAATGGGTTATCTTGGAATGATGGAATCGGTACAGGATGCAGAAGAAAAGCGGAAGCAGGTAGAAGAATTACAGGCGGAAATGCAACGTATTAAGGAAATTTCCGAAGAAATTGCCAATATTATTACCGCGATTGAAGAAATTGCAGACCAGACAAGTCTTCTGGCATTAAATGCTTCCATTGAGGCGGCAAGAGCCGGAGAAGCAGGCCGTGGCTTTGCGGTAGTTGCAGACCAAATCGGAAAGCTGGCAACTGACAGTGCTCAGGCGGCAGTCAGCACAAAGGAATTGATTGAAAAGACAGTAACAGAAATTGACAGGGGCAGTGAAATCACTGAGGCAACTGCCGGTGCATTTGATTCCATTATCAAGGCATTAGTGAACTGTGCAGGAGCCGCACAAGGCTCTAAGGAAACTGCAGAGGAGCAGGCGAATATCTTAAAGCAGGTAGAGGAAGGTATTAACGAAGTTGCTGCGGTAACGGAGGAAAATGCGGCATCTGCGGAAGAAAGTCTGGCTACCAGTGAAGAGCTTGCGGCAAGGGCGGCAGAGCTGGCAGAGCAGGTAGACAAGTTCAAACTGCATTAAAATTTACATATTATGTTTTATGGGAGCTCGGTTCACGGACCGGGCTCCTGTCACCATGAAAATATTTACGGAGGAGTTATCTATGTTTCATTACCAATCAACCATCGACAACTTAATTAACCAATATATTTCCGACGGGGAAATCGTTGGTGCCAGCCTGCTTGTGTTAAAGGACGGCGAGGAAAAATACAGAAAGGTATATGGTGAGTCTGACAAGGAGAACCATATACTTATGCGCAGTGACACCATTTTTCACCTGTATTCCATGTCAAAACCGATTACTGCAGCGGCGGTTATGATTTTGTTTGAACGAGGGGAACTGGATGTTCGTGACGCAGTCAGCAAGTATCTGCCATGCTTTAGTAACCAGACTGTCTGGACAGAGGCGGGGGAAATACCTGCCAATCGTGACATTACCATTTGGGACTGTCTGAATATGACCACAGGAATTCCGTATCCTTGTGCAGAGCTGGAATCCGGGCGGCGGATGGATGTAGTTTTTCGTGAATTGATACGGCGTCGTGAGGCAGGAGAATATGTGGATACCATGGAATGGATGCGCCATGTGGCAGAGGTTCCGCTGGCATTTCAGCCGGGTGAAAAATGGCTGTACGGATTTTCTGCGGATATCCTTGGCGCAGTGGTGGAAGCGGTATCGGGCAAAAAGTTCGGGCAGTTTTTACAGGAGGAAATCTTCACGCCGCTTGGAATGACAGACACCGGATTTTTTGTGCCGGAGGAGAAGTGGAACCGGTTTGCTCCGGCCTATGAAAACTGGTCTACAGGAAGTTTTAAGCCTCTTGTAACCAGCCATCTGGGTGAATACTATAAATCGGATGTGGCTTTTGAGTCCGGTGGTGCGGGCATGGTTTCCACCATTACTGATTATGCGAAATTTGCGCAGATGCTGTTAAATAAGGGTAAGCTTGGCAATGTGCGGATTCTTGGGAAGAAGACAGTGGAATTTATGGCACAGAATCATCTGACAGAGGAGCAGAAGGTGGATTACACCTGGGACAGCACCAGGGGGTACGGTTATGGTTGTCTGATGCGTTGCCTGGAAAATCTAGGTGTGGCAGGAACCAACGGCAGTGTCGGCGAGTTTGGCTGGGACGGCTGGACCGGAAATTATGTGACCATTAATCCGGAAGAAAATATGGTGCTTCTGTTCTTTATCCAGCGGTGTGGTTACGGCTTTGGAGAGCTGACGAGAAAGGTGCGGGCAGTGACTTACGGAGCGCTGGAGGAACTGTAATAAGTTTCACTTATATACGGTGTGAATAGTAGCTGTAGCGAGAAGAAAGGAACGTCTGGAGGAACTTGCAAAGTCTCTGGAAAATGAGGCAGGCAAGGTGGTTGTGTTCCAGGGCGATGTTGGTAACTGTGAAGACAATGAAAAAATGATTGATGTGGCGGTGCAGGAGTTTGGCAAACTGGATGTTTTGGTAAACAATGCCGGTATTATGGATGATATGAGTCCGATTGGCGATGCTACCGATGAAATGTATGAAAGAGTCATGAAGGTAAATGTGTATGGCCCAATGTGTGCAATGCGTAAGGCGGTAAAAGTGTTCTTGGAGCAGGGCAATGGTGGAAACATCATCAATGTGGTTTCCGAAGGTGCATATCATACTTGTGCCGGTGCGGTTTACTGTGCTTCAAAAGCGGCGCTTACTTCTATGACAAAAAATACTGCTTTCATGTATCTGGAACAGGGAATTCGCTGTAATGCCATTGCTCCGGGCGGTATTGCAACAGAGATTGCAGGAGCAGCTACTTTCCTTGCCAGTGATGATTCCAGATATGTAAGTGGTGACATTCTTATGGTTGATGGCGGCTGGTGTGCAATGTAATCATATTTGTAAGAAGAATAGAATATAACAGGAAGAGGACTTTCGAATCAGATAATGATTTTTCTAAGTCCTCTTTTTATGGTTTTGAAAGGAAATAGTTGCGAATTTGCCTGAAAAGGTATAAAATAAAACTAATGTAGAAAGGTATACATAAAAAGTTACTCAGGAGGAATTTCTATGCAAAACTATGATGAGGCGTATTTTAGGGCAAAGGCCAACAAAAGAGCCGGTACAACGTGGTTAATTTTATTGATTATTGTTTCGGTTTATTATGGTGTTAAAATGGCAGAAGGAGAAGTGAATCAGAATCAGTATATTATGTTTACTGTGGTAGGCTGGCTTCAGTACTTTGGTTCCGGTATTTTCCTGAAAGTAAAGGGGATGGATGAACCGGGCTATAAATGGTTTCTGGGACTTGGGTATCTGCTCTATTTTGCGGTGATTTCCTGGACCACAGTGGATGAAATTTCCTATGTGTTTATTCTGCCATTGATTTCTATTCTGGCATTGTATAAAAATCCAAAGTATATTCGTATTATGATGTGGAGCACCATGTTTGTGCTGATTTCCAGTAACCTCTACAGAGGTCGAGCCAAGGGTATGATGGAGTATGTCAGCAGTATCGAGGGTGCCATTCAGTTTGCGATTGTGATTACCTGTTTTGTGTGTACCATTATGGCAATCCGTCATCTGGTAGAGTCGGATAATGCGTTAACCGGTTCCATTCAGGATAATTTAAAGCGTGTGGTTCAGACGGTAGAAAAGGTAAAAGGAGCAAGTAATGCTGTTGTAGATGGTGTTACGGTTGTACGTGAACTTGCTGATGAAAATAAAACAGGTGCCAACAATGTCGTAAAGGATATGCAGACTTTGTCTAATAATAATGAGGTGCTGAGTGATAAGACCCTTTCCTCTATCGAGATGACAACTGCCATTGATAATCAGGTGAAGAATGTGGCAGAAATGATGGAACAGGTAGTAAGCCTGATTAATGCTTCGGTGGAGCATGCCAATACCAGTTCCGAGGACTTAAAGGGAGTTGTAGATACTACAAACAAGATGGAAACGCTTTCGAATGAGGTAGAGCGGATTCTTGTAGAATTCAAGGAAGAGTTTGAAAATGTAAAGCAGGAAACCGGTACTATCGAAGGTATTTCCTCCAAGACAAACCTGTTAGCCCTGAATGCGTCTATTGAGGCGGCAAGAGCCGGAGAAGCCGGTCGTGGTTTTGCTGTGGTTGCAGAAGAAATCAGAGATTTGAGTAGCGGAACAAAGAATTCCTCTGCAAGAATTATGGAAGCTCTGGCACACCTGGAAGAAACATCTCAGCGTATGATGGATTCCATTGCAGAAACCGTACAGTTAATTCAGGTAAATATCGAAAAGGTTTCCAATGTTGATAAGAGTGTTACAGATATTACAAACGATGCGACTACTCTTGGTGCCAATATTAAGGTAGTAGACGATGCGGTTAAGGAAGTGGCTGCTTCCAATGAAACTCTGGTTGCCAATATGAAGCAGGTTGGTGAGGTTATGGAAGTTATGACCGGCAGCATCAACGAGGCAGAAGAAACAACCAGGGCAATGCTTAGTAAGTACGACGAAAGTGTAAAGAGTGCGGTCAATATCGAAAGCGTTGTAGGCAAGTTGATGGAAGAACTTGGTGTCGGCGGTTTCATGGGTGTACAGGATGTACAGCCGGGCATGAAGGTAGCTGTTACGCTTACAAGCGAGAATGGCAGTAAAAAGGATTATCTGGGTGAAGTGGTTTCCCGCGAAAATGAAGAGATCACTGTTGCCATGGATGATAAGGGCAAAGCAATTGTGGATAGAAAAGATAAGCATGTGCTTTGTCAGCTTCGTATTGTAGTAGACAATGTTCTGTACAGCTGGGATGAAATTGCCATCAGTAATCATAAGCATGATGAAACCGGAAAGTATCATTTGATTGTGGATAAGAATCCGCAGGTAGTGAACCGTAGAAAGTATCCAAGAATGCCGTTTGCAAACCGGTGTAAGATATATATCGGTGGTCAGGATGCAGAGTATCAGGGTAAGATGGTGAATATCAGTGCCAATGGCTTTGCATTTGCGGTAAGGGATGAATTCTTTGCAGAGTGCAGAGGTAAGAACGTTTCTCTGGAAATTGCTGATTTTAAGGTGCTTGGCAGCAGACCGTTAGTCGGTCATATTATCCGCAGCTCCAACAATGAGGGAGAATATATTGTGGGTTGCCGTATGCCGGAGGACAGTGAGGTTATCAGAGAGTTCGTAAGCAAGAATTATAGTGAATAAATTTTTTGGAAGTATCCCGCCGGAAACGACATTTTAAGGTTTTCCGGCGGGATATTATTGGTTAGCTGTCGTGGGAATGTACTTGACCGGAGGAGGAAGTGATACGGAAAATTTCCCGGATGCACAGCGGAATCTCCCATACAAGCATCATTGTCCAGCCGGCAGCGCAGGCAAAGGCAATGCCGCGGATGCCCATGGATGGTGCCAGCAGATAGGTGGCAATGACGCGGATGCTGGTCTGAATAAAGGTGCCGCACAGGGTGATTTTTAATTTGCCCATGCCACGGAAGAAGCCCTGAACGCAGTTGGTCATAGCAGGCCACAGGTAAAAGAGAGCCATCAGCGCCAGGTATTCTGCACCGATATTGATGATGGCTGCGGATTCTTCTCCGGTGACAAAAAGAGAAAGGATAGGCTTTTTGAAAAAGAAGACGAGACTGCCGAAGAACAGCCAGTAGGTAATTTCCAATCCTACACCGACCGGATAACCTTTGGTGATGCGCTCGAGCTTTTTTGCACCACGGTTTTGCGCGATATAAGTTGTGACAGCCTGACCGATGCTCTGACCGGGAACAAGAGCAAGGGCATCGATACGGGATACTGCGTTAAAGGCGGCAATTACATTGACACCGAGGGTGTTGACCTGACTTTGAATTAAAATTTTTCCGATAGGCTGTACAGATTGCTGTAAGGCAGATACGCCGCCAAATCGGAGAGTCTTTTTTAAATAGTCTTTGTTGAGGGTCCATTCTCCTTTTTTAGGGCAAAGTTCCGGAATATTTCTGACGAGGTAAATGGCGGCAAGCAGTGCAGAAACCGCTTCTGCAATTACGGTGGTGGTGGCGCTGCATATGATACCAAATCCAAAGTAACCGATAAAAATAATGTCTAAAATGCCATTAAGTACAGAGGCAAACATAAGAAATTTCAGTGGTGTTTTGGAATCTCCGACGCTCTTTAAGGCAGACGAAAGAGCGTTATAAAAGAAAGTAAAAGGAGCACCAAGGAAAGTGATTGCAACATAAGTGGCAGTGGTGTCCATAATTTCTGCCGGAACTAAAAGCAGTGTCAGAATCGGACGGACGAACAGAATGCCGAGTACGGCAATCAGAATACTCAGAGCCGCACCGGAAAGTATGGTGGTAGAGAATTGTGTACGCAGGGCTTTCCAATCTTTAGCTCCGAAAAATTCGCTGATAAGGACTCCGGCACCGATACATAAGCCTGAAATAGACAGAATAACAAGGTTCATAAGAGGTGAAGCGATACCTACGGCGGCTAAGGCATCTTTTCCGATAAAACGACCAACGATTATGGAATCAATAGCATTGTAGCCCATTTGAAACCAGTTACTTAAGATGAGTGGGAGGGCATAAGTGCATAAATGTCCGAGAGCCGGACCTTTTGTCATATCTTTCATGATAGTGCTTACCTTTCTCTGTCTGGAATTACTTTGCTTAATTATAAACCTGTTTTGAAAAAATGTCTATCCGTGGTGAATCAGATCAATTTTTGGTAGACAAGAAAAATGAAAGCGGTTACAATAGAAGTAAGGTGTTAGATGAAACTGTGAAAAAAGGAGAAGAGTATGAATCGCGAAATCAAAATCTGTTACATTGGTGGTGGCTCTAAGCTGTGGGCGAGAGTGTTTATGTCTGATTTGGCAGTGGCAGAGGGTCTGTCCGGTGAAATTGCATTATATGACATTGACATGGAGGCGGCGGAGCGTAATGCAAAAATCGGCGGCTACATTAATGAAAATCCAAAGACAAAATCCAGATTTACATATAAAGTATATGAGGCATTGGAGGATGCTCTTGCGGGAGCAACATTTGTGCTGCTGTCCATTTTACCCGGTACGTTTGAGGAAATGCGTAGTGATGTTCATGCACCGGAGAAATATGGCATTTACCAATCGGTAGGAGATACAGCGGGACCGGGCGGAATTCTTCGTGCTATGCGTACTGTACCGATTTATGAGAAATTTGCGCAGAAAATTAAAGAAATTTGTCCGAAGGCTTGGGTTATTAATTTTACAAATCCAATGAGCATCTGTGTGAAGACTCTTTATGATGTGTTCCCGGAAATCAAAGCTTTTGGCTGTTGTCATGAGGTATTCCATGCACAGAAACTGCTGACGGTGATGCTGAAGGAATTACGTGGCATTGAAACAGACCGTCATGGAATTTATACGGATGCCTGCGGTGTAAATCATTTCACCTGGATTACGGAGGCGAAATATCAGGAATTGGATTTGCTGTCACTGATTCCGGAGTTTGCGGAAAAATTTGGAGAAGAAGGCTATTATGAAGAGGGTGATGACAGATTTGCTTTTCGTACAAATACATTTGCGTATGGCAATAAGGTGAAGCTTGATTTGTATAAAAAATATGGGGCCCTGGCGGCTGCCGGGGATCGCCATCTGGTAGAATTTCTGCCGAATAACTGGTATTTGAAGACTCCGGAAACAGTAAAAGAATGGGCATTCGGACTGACAACCGTGGATTGGAGAGAGCAGGACCAGGCAGAGAAGATTGCAGATACGATTGAAATGGCAGAAGGCAGGAAAGAGTTTCCGGTAGAAAAATCCGATGAAGAAGCGGTAGAATTATTAAAGGCGCTGCTTGGATTCGGCACGGTGGTATCTAATGTGAATATGCCAAACAGGGGACAGATGCCTCAAATGCCTCTTGGATCCATTGTTGAAACAAACTGTGTCTTCTCTAACGATATGGTGAGTCCTGTGGTTTCCGGACCATTGCCGACCGGGGCAGAGAATCTGGTGTACCGGTGCTGTGTGAATATCGACAATACCTATGAGGGAATTAAGGAACGGAATCTGGATAAGATTTATCAGGCATTCATAAACCAGCCTTTATGTAACTGCTTAACTATGGAAGAGTCCCAAAAACTATTCAGAGAAATGTGTATCAATACTCGGAAATATTTGGACTCTTATTATGACCTTGACAGTTATTTCGGGAAAACAAAAATGTAAACGTTTACATTTTTGTTGTGCAATATTAACAAAAAAACTGTGGAAAATTTTACAATGGAATATAAAAATGCAAGATGACATCAAAAAAACTAAGGTATTTGCATTGTGACATCAAAAAAATCAAGGAAAAAATATAGTGTATGTTGTACAATAGCAATATATCAGAAATGGTTAGCAGGATATCGTAAGTTAGGAAGCAGTGAATAAAGTTATAGATGGGAAATCAGATTACATTTAAACAATATCGCACCATAGATGTTATTATTTTGGTAGCGCTTACAATTATTTTTGAGGCAATTACAACGATAGCAACAAATAAGTGGTTTGCACTTCAGCCGGTGGCTTTGTCCATTGGTCTTGCCATGACTTGTGTGGCAATGATGCGGTGGAGCTGGCAGGCGGCGTTTCTTGCATTTGCCGGTGGATTTACGTTTTGTGCTATGTCCGGAGCAAGTACAGAACAGTTCCTTGTCTATTGCGTTGGGAATATCGGAGCCATGTCGGGTATGGTCTGGTTTAAGGTGTTTGGCAAAGAATGTGTTCGCAGCAGCATTGCAAAGGTTCTGCTTTTTGTTACTACAGCTTATATAGGTATGGTACTTGGAAGAGGAATTATTTCCATTATATTGGGTGATGCCTGGGGAGCATTTGTCCAGTTTGCTGCAAAAGACAGCATGACATTGGTATTTGCTGCGGTGGTTATCCTTTTGTTCCGTAAAACAGATGGTCTGTTAGAGGACCAGAAAGCTTATCTGCTTCGTCTGGACAGAGAACGGAAAGAAACTCAGGATGAACCTGTCCGGGAAGAAGAATATTAGTAAAAAACTTAAGGAGGCATATTATGAAAATGAAAGCCGATGACTACCTCGTATATGACGCAGGTACGGGAACTTACAAGGAGGATGCGGAACAGCTGGTCAGAGATGATGTGGAAAAGCATTACTGGCTTAATGTGGCAAGAACCATTGCAAAAGACTGGCGCTTGTACTTAATGCTGGTACCGATGATTCTCATTTTCCTGTTCTGGCGTTACTTCCCGATGTATGAATTGCTGGGATGTTTCAAGGTAAAGGAATCTACGCTGGATGTTGCTGACCAGTTATATGCTGGCTTTGCTTACTTTAAGCAGCTGTTTGCAGGTAAGGGTTCTATGTCTACAGAGTTCTGGGCAGCATTCCGTAACACATTCCTGTTAAGCTTTTACGGATTGTGCTTTGGTTTCCCGATGCCGATTATCGTTGCTTTGTTCTTTAACGAAATCCGGTCCAATATTTTACGAAGTGTTTTACAGGTTGCTACATACTTACCTAAGTTCATGTCTACCGTAGTTATGACTTCTCTGGTAACCATGTTGGTTCGTCAGGCGTCTCCGATTGCAGGCATGGAAATGGGTGTTATTTCAAGATTCCTTGTAAGTCTTGGCTTAATCAGCCAGGAAGTGGGAGCAGCGGGTATGTTAAATGACCCTGGATTCTTCCGTGCAATTTACCAGATTAGTGGTATCTGGGAGGGTGCAGGTTACGACAGTATCGTATTCTTCGCAGCTATTATTGCGATTTCTCCTACCAGCTATGAGGCAGCACAGATTGACGGTGCCGGTAAGATGGCGCAGATGAAGTACGTTGTACTTCCATCCATTCTTTCCACTATCGTAATTATGTTAATCAATCGTATCGGTTCTCTGCTGAATGTCGGATACGAAAAAGTATTGTTACTTTACAATCCAAACACATATGTAACAGCAGACGTAGTTTCTACCTTTGCCCAGCGTTATGGTATTGCAGGTAACCTTACCGGTCTTGCTTCTGCGGCGGAAATGTTAAACAACGTTGTAGGTATGCTCCTTGTAATTGCAGCGAATACAATTGCACGTAAAGCATCTGACGTTTCATTATACTAAGGAGGTACTTCTGAAATGAAAAGAAAGCTTGAAGTATCTGAACTGATATTTAAAATTATAAGCCATGTATTTCTGGTTGTGTTTGCAATTTGCTGTTTATATCCATTCGTTTATGCGATTTCTGCCGCACTCAGCGGAATTGAAGCGGTAGAAGGAGGACAGCTGGTATTATTCCCAAAGGATGTTCAGTTTGAGGCCTTTGAATACATGTTCACAAACAACATGTTCTGGAACTCCTATACAAACACATTGTTTATTACATTCTACGGCACACTGTTTTCCATGGGTACTTCCATTCTGGGTGCTTATGCTCTTTCCAAAAAGAGACTGCTGTTCCGTAAGACTTTTAACTTCTTCCTTGTATTTACCATGTGGTTCTCTGCAGGTCTGGTACCTCAGTATCTGAACTACTTAAATACACAGACTGTATTCCGTGCCGTAGGTATTACGGATGATAAGTGGCTGGTAGTTATTGCCATGGGTATGGCTGCCATGAACATCATCTTACTGCGTAACGCATTCGAAGGCGTTCCTGCAGAAATCGAAGAAGCTGCCATCGTAGACGGTGCAACCGAATTCCAGGTTCTTGCAAGGGTTTATATCCCAATGAGTAAG
>JAZSEW010000037.1:0-22972 GCA_045531895.1 Lachnospiraceae bacterium | reverse complement strand
AAAAATAAGTGATAACCCGAAACAAAGTAGAAAAAACAACCCCAACAGGAAGATACAATGTCTGAAAAACATTGATTCCTGTTGGGGTTGTTGGTTTACGGGATGAAGCGGTTAATTTTTCACATTAACCGACAGCCCCTTTTCTTCTACGCAACTCTGCGAATCATTTTCAGTTCTTTGTCATAAAAATAAATACTATCCGATAACACTTCTGTAGGCTCCACCTGAGTTTCATTAATTTCCCGTACCATATTTGAAAAATACGTTATATTAAATTCCTTACAGGCAGGAACTAAAATCACCTCATGTACACTGCTTGGCAATACGTAAAAGCTATTATTAATCCGCTTAGAAAAGCGTTCCAGTTCTTTCTCAAACACTATAGATATTGCCCCAAACATCCCTTTTGTGTTAGTCAGAACATATAAAAACGGACCATCACAAATCGCCTCTTTCACCTCCACACCTATTTTTCTTCCAAGCTCATATACCACTTCCTCCATACATCGCAGCTTTGCCGGTTGGAACCGTTCGCAATTACACACTGCAGTCTGATGAAGCTCTTCCTCTGTAATACCAAGTAAATTCAGATGCTCCAATGTTATAACCATAGTTCCCTGTACACCACCTGAAATAGGCACGGAATAGTAATATACCACTGCCAGGTCCAAAAACACCTTATGAGGAATCTTCTGTAACAATTCTTCATTTTTTTCACGGTTTACCAGCCTCATAAAAACATTCCGTCGGAATTCCTCCCAGGAAAACTGAATTTTAGATATCAGATGACTGTTTCTTCTAACCTCATCCTCATATGCACTGCATAAATTCCCGACGATTTCTTCCATACTGCGCAGCCCACGCATCCATTCAATAAACTGCTTGTCCAGATAGAAATTTGGAGCCACCTTTCCCTCTCCTTTCAGCATCAGACCGATTACCGCTACTCCATTATTTTTTATGGAAGTGCAAATTTCCCCTTTTACCTTTCCATTATAATGTGTTTCTACCTGTACCAGGATTTCTTCCAGAAACTGAATATACTCTTTCTTTTTAATCAAAATAATTCCTTTCTCTTTCGTTGGAACACACCGACTCTGCCATTAAGCCGGTCAGACAATAAGATTACCTGAATCATAAGAATTTCTCTGAAGTTGTTATTATTGTACCAAAAAGAGGAGCCTGCTTCAAGAGCAAACTCCTCTTCAGATGTTAGAAAATTAATCCTGTTTTTTGTACATATTGTACAAAAAAACAACCATTTTATTTGGATAAGTACTCATCAATACCCTTTGCCGCCGCACGTCCTGCACCCATGGCAAGAATTACGGTAGCTGCACCTGTTACTGCATCACCGCCGGCAAATACACCTTCTCTGGAGGTCTGGCCGTTTGCTTCATCAGCAACGATACACTTCCACTTGTTACACTCTAATCCTTCCGTTGTAGAAGTGATAAGTGGGTTAGGACTTGTACCAAGGGACATAATAACAGTGTCTACATCTAATTCAAATTCGGAACCTTCTTTCACAACCGGTCTTCTTCTGCCGGATGAATCAGGCTCGCCAAGTTCCATTTCCACGCATTTCATACCCTTAACCCAGCCGTCTTCATCTACAAGAATCTCGGTAGGATTGGTTAAAAGTTTAAAAATAATTCCCTCCTCTTTTGCATGATGAACTTCTTCCACTCTTGCAGGAAGCTCTTCTTCACTTCTACGGTAAACAATATATGTGGTAGCACCAAGACGAAGGGCTGTTCTTGCAGCATCCATTGCTACATTCCCGCCACCAACAACAGCAACCTTCTTGCCCTTGAAGATTGGTGTGTCATATGCATCATCAAATGCCTTCATCAGGTTATTTCTCGTTAAGAACTCATTTGCAGAGAATACACCGTTTGCATTTTCACCAGGAATGCCCATGAACTTTGGAAGTCCTGCACCGGAACCGATAAATACGGCAGAAAATCCCTCCTCGTTAATTAACTGGTCAATGGTTGTGGATTTACCGATAATTACGTTGGTCTCAATCTTTACTCCAAGAGCCTTTACATTTTCAATTTCACTCTTAACTACAGTGCCCTTTGGTAAACGGAATTCAGGAATACCATAAACCAATACGCCGCCCGCCTCGTGCAGTGCTTCGAAAATAGTTACATCATAACCCATCTTTGCCAAATCGCCGGCACAGGTAAGACCAGCAGGACCGGAACCGATAACGGCTACCTTCTTACCCTTGCTTTCCGCCTCTACCTTTGGCTGAATCTTGTTTTCTCTTGCCCAGTCAGCAACAAAGCGTTCTAACTTACCGATGGAAACAGGCTCAGCCTTAATGCCGCGAATACACTTTGCTTCACACTGGGATTCCTGAGGACATACACGTCCGCAAACTGCCGGAAGTGCAGAGAACTGGCTGATTACATTATATGCACCGGCAATGTTCTGTTCCTGAACTTCCTTAATGAATCCAGGAATATCAATATTAACCGGACAGCCTTTCTGACACTGCGGATTCTTACATTTCAAGCAGCGTGCAGCTTCTGCTACTGCTTCTTCCATATTATATCCAAGACATACTTCTTCAAAATTGGTTGCTCTAACCTTTGGATCCTGCTCTCTGACAGGAACTCTATGTAATACATCTGCCATAGTAAATTTGCTCCTTTCGACTTCTCTTATAAATTTATTCGCAATTTCCGCATCCGCCGTGGTGCGTTGTACCTTCTTTTTCACGAAGTACAGCGCGGCCTTCTTCGGTCTTGTATAACTGCTGACGCTTCATTGCTTCATCAAAATCTACCAGATGTCCATCGAATTCCGGTCCGTCTACGCAGGCAAATTTAATTTCGTTTCCAACAGTAAGACGACATGCACCGCACATACCGGTACCGTCTACCATAATTGGATTCATGCTGACAATTGTCTTAATGCCTAACTCCTTTGTTAAAAGACAGACAAACTTCATCATAATTAAAGGACCAATTGCTACGATATGATCATATTCCTTACCTTCTGCAATCAAGGCTTTCAAACAATCATTTACATTACCGGTTCTGCCATAGGAGCCGTCATCTGTGGTAACATAAACATTCGCCGCAACCTTCTTCATTTCCTCTTCCAGAATGATAAGATCCTTGTTTCTTGCACCAATGATAACATCTACATCAATACCCTGCTCATGCAACCACTTCACCTGTGGATAAACCGGAGCAGTACCTACACCACCGGCAATGAAAAGCAGCTTTTTAGCAGCAAGCTCTTCTTTGCTTTCATCAATTAAATCTGTCTTACAGCCCAATGGTCCGACAAAATCGCGGAAAGAATCGCCAACTTCGTATTCTGCCATCATTTTTGTAGACGCCCCAACCGTCTGGAAAACGATGGTTACTGTGCCGGCTTCTCTGTCGTAGTCGCAGATGGTAAGAGGAATACGTTCACCCTTTTCATCCATCTTCACGATAACAAACTGCCCAGGGTAACAATGCTGTGCTGTTCTAGGCGCTTTTACATCCATCAGCACGATGTTTGGTGATAATACAGCTTTTCTCACTATTTCGTACATAATAAATACCTTCCTTTATCATAAAAGTTTAATATCATTGTACCTCTTATTATGAAAAAAATCCAGTACTTCTCATAATATTTTATCAAATATTTCAAAAAAACTTATTTGTTTTTCGAAAAAGTACTTTACTTTAATTCGTTATAGTGGTAAAATATCAACGTACACAATAAAGGAGGTTATTTTAATGAGTAAAAATATCAAAACCCCGGCTGTCGATTATTTATTTGACGCTATCCTCAGCTTAAAAAATAAGGACGAATGCTACGATTTTTTCGATGATATATGTACAGTAAATGAACTGCTTTCTTTATCCCAGCGTTTTGAAGTGGCTGCAATGTTGCGTTCCAGAAAAACCTATCTCGAAATTGCAGAAAAGACCGGTGCTTCTACTGCTACCATCAGCCGTGTTAATCGTTCCCTGAATTATGGTAATGACGGATATGACATGGTATTTGCGCGTATCGAACCTCTTCCTGCAGACCATACTGAAAAAAAAGAAGAAGAATAAAAAAATATCAGCAAACTATTACCACCTGTCTCCGGTAATAACTTGCTGATATTTTTTTATTCGTTCTTCTTCTCTTCTTTTCTTTCTGTAAAGTTCTCGTCAATCAGACGCTCCAGCATCTGCCGCTTCATGTAAATATCATAACTGAGCAGACAGGCATATGCATATTTTCTTAAATACTTGCGCTGCTCATCATCTTCTATTTCCGCAAAAGTCTTCTCTGCCATTTCCGCTTTACGCACAATATCCTTAGCCACAGAAGCAGACTGCGCTCTTTCTATTTTGTAGATTTCCTCATATATTTCATCCAGGCTTATTTCGCCTTTTCCATTAAAGAACAGTTCTGTCATCGGATGTAATAAAGACTGAATATCTGTAATAGACAAAAAATTTTTTAAATAGTAAATGAAAATAAGCATGACCATGTGGTCTTTGGAATACTTCTTCTTTACCGGAGACGGCAAAAGATCATTCTTCGTATAGTTATTAATCATGGTCTTCGTGAGAAGCTTGTCTTCACTGTAGCGCTTTGTCTTCTCCAGGTGCTGGTCCATAAAGGTGGTTACCTGATCCATGTATAAATCAATATTCGGAATTTCTTTTGGTCTGATATAGGAAATGGACTTAATTGCTTTTAGCAGTTGTCTGAACTCGTCATTTTCCTTCTCTTGATTCTCCATTGCATCTACCCCTTTGTATAAAATAATAGATTTAATTATTTCTGCCGCAAAACATTATATATAATTTTATTATATAGTATTCAAAACCATATGACAAGATATTTTTTTATTTAAGTTTTTTGTTTTCCCGCTTTTCATTTTGTGTAATCTGTGATAAAATAGAACCTAAGTTCGAAAAGCCATAAAAAAGGAGAATTCCATGAGTATTTATGATTCCTTAAATCCCGAGCAGTTAGCCGCTGTCAGACACGACCGTGGTCCGCTGCTTATTTTAGCCGGAGCCGGTTCCGGAAAAACAAGAGTGCTTACTCATCGTATTGCCTACTTAATTTCCGAAAAAAACGTCAGTCCATATCAAATTCTGGCAATTACCTTTACAAATAAAGCAGCTAAAGAAATGAAAGAACGTGTGGAAAAAACCGTGGGTGATGAGTCCGCCAATATCTGGGTCAGCACCTTTCACTCCACCTGCGTCCGTATTCTGCGTCGTTTCATCGAAAGTCTTGGATACGACCGCAATTTCACCATTTACGATGCCGATGATCAGAAAACACTGATGAAGGATGTGTTAAAACAATTACAGATTGATACCAAGCAGATGAAGGAAAAAGCATTCCTCTCCGCCATTTCCTCTGCCAAGGATGAGCTGGTCAGTCCGGATGCCTATGCTCTCACTGCTTATGATTTTACAGCAAAAAAAATAGCCCAGGTTTACAGGGAATACCAGCGCCGTCTAAAAGAAAACAATGCTCTGGATTTTGATGATTTAATTGTAAAAACCGTAGAGCTGTTCCGCACTAACCCGGACGTGCTTGCCTATTACCAGCGGCGTTTCCGCTACATTATGGTAGACGAATATCAGGATACCAACACCGCCCAGTTCCAACTAATCAAGCTCCTTGCCTCCTCCGAGAACGAATACGGTGAAATTGAGCACAATCTCTGCGTGGTAGGCGACGACGACCAGTCCATTTATAAATTCCGCGGAGCCAATATTTATAACATTTTAAACTTTGAAAAAGAGTACCCGACCGCCAAAGTTATTAAGTTGGAACAGAACTATCGCTCCACAAAAAACATACTGGCTGCCGCCAATGAAGTCATCCATAACAACAGAGGAAGAAAAGACAAATCGCTCTGGACCGATAATGCTGAGGGCAACGTGGTTCACTTTACCCGCTATGAGTCTGATATTGACGAAGGCAACTTTGTGGCAGATAAAATTGCAGAACTCATCGAAGAAAAGAACTGCTTATTTAAGGACTTCGCCGTACTCTACCGTACCAATGCCCAGTCCCTGGTGTTCGAAAAAGCTCTGCGTGCCAAGCATATTAAAGCAAAAACCATCGGTGCGTTAAGCTTCTTCCAGCGCCGTGAAGTCAAGGATATCATTGCATATTTAAAAACCATTGATAATGCCAGAGACGACATTGCCCTGACACGTATCATCAACGTACCAAAGCGTGGCATAGGTCTCACTACCATAGACCGTTTAAAGGAATATGCCGCCAATCATGAAATCAGCCTGTATGCTGCCTTAGAACGCGTAGAAAGCATTTCTGCCGTAGACCGTGCCAGAGCTAAGCTTGTCTCTTTCCTTGCATTGATTGAAAGTCTGCGCTATGAACAGACCCAGAATAACGTTCCGTTAAAGCAGTTAATCAAAAAACTGTTAGAAGAAACGGGTTACATTATCGAGCTTCGTGCCGACGAACCGGAAACGGCGGAAGAACGTATTCAAAACATTGATGCTCTCATCTCCTATGCCGAACGCTACGAGCAGACGGAGGACATGCCATCCCTCACCGGTTTTCTGGAATATTGCGGTTTAAACGGCGAGGAAGCTGCTTCCGAAGAAGATGATGGAGAAGATGAAGATAATTATGTTTCTCTTATGACCTTACATAATGCCAAAGGGCTGGAATTTCCTTATGTGTTCCTATGCGGCATGGAAGAAGGCTTATTCCCAAGCTTTATGTCCCTGAATGCTGAGAATCCTGAAGCAGAAATTGAGGAAGAACGCCGACTGTGTTATGTAGGCATTACCCGTGCCATGAACGAACTGTTTTTAAGTGCTGCTTCCAGACGCATGTTGCGAGGTGAAAACCAGTTCAATGCCGTTTCCCGCTTTATTAAAGAGATTCCTCGCTACCTGTTAAACATCACTTCTCCTACCGGCAAAGATTCCGCTTTCCGTCAGAGCAGTGCCTTTGCAGAAAGCCCGATACGCCAGGCAAAGTCCTCTTATCAGGATACCAAAAAAGCATTTTCCAGTCCTGCCTATGGCGGCACTGGTTCTTCCGTACCTTATGCCACTCCCGGCACCGGTACAAAAAAAATGGGTAATGCTTATACCATGTTTGACAAAACATCAACCGGTGCTGCCTCTCAGTCTCTCTCCTATGATGTGGGCGATACGGTTCTGCATATCAAATTTGGTACCGGTGTAGTAAAGTCTCTTGTCAAAGGAAAAAACGGTTATGAAGTTACTGTAGATTTCCCGCATTACGGTACAAAAAAACTGCTTTCCACCTTTGCTAACTTAAAAAAGTTATAAAATTTCAAGTTTGATATAGTAATCTTCATAAAAAAGTGTTATACTGTAGATACTAAAATGAATTATTAAAAATTACCAAGAAAGGATGCGGATATGTACATGAAAAAACTTGACGATCTTATTGCAAGCAACACAAAATTAGCTGAGCTCCTTGGCAAAAAGGAAGAACCTGAAAAGAAAACCCATGTGGTTGTCTGGGTACTTGCCATTATCGGTGCCATTGCAGCAGTTGCCGCTATCGCTTATGCTGTATACCGTTATATGAATCCTGATTACCTCGAAGATTTTGACTTTGATGATTTTGATGATGATTACGAAGACGATTTTGAAGTAGAGGAAGAGGACATCGTAGAAGATGTTGTTACTGAACCTGTAACAGAATAGCAGTCTCATTTAAGCAAATGTCAATAAAAAGTTCTGTTGGAACATTTTGTTCCGGCAGAACTTTTTTATTGACCGCGCGATGTGCCTAAGAGAGCACCGGCTCCCGAAGTGTTTACACGCACTAATCGTAATCTTTATTTTACAGCTTCCTTAGCATAAGTATTATCTACTAAATCCTTATACAGCGGACGTTTTTCCAGCTCTCCTGCACTTTCCAAAATATCTAAAAGCAAGGTAAACGATTCTTCTTCAAACACAAGATTTTCTTTCCAACTATCCTGTTCATAATATCTTGTTACAATTGTTACCAGTGTATCCATATCGGTTTCTGCGAATTGTGGCTGAATTATCTTCGCAATTTCCTCCGGAGTATGAGTATTCACATAGTCCATACCCTTCTGCAACGCTTTTACAAATCCTTCTATAACTTCCGGATTTTTCTCGATATAACTCTTTTTTGCCGAAAATGCCGTATATGGCACATAACCGCTTTCCACACCCAAAGAAGAAACCACATATCCGTTTCCTTCTTTTTCCAGTGCAGTTGCAGACGGTTCAAACTCCACAGTGTATTCACCACTGCCACCGGCAAATGCCTGAGCTGTCATGCCAAAATCAATATTGGTAACAATGTCAAGATCTGTATCCGGATTCATACCATATTTCTTTAAAATATATTCAAAGACCATCTGTGGCATGCCGCCCTTTCTTCCGCCAAGTACGGTTTTGCCCTTTAAGTCAGTCATCTTAAAGTCATCCTCTTTTTCTCTGGATACAAGAAAATTTCCGGCACGCTGAGTCAGCTGTGCAAAATTTACCACATAGTCCTCGGCGCCTTCATTATACACATATACGGAAGCTTCGGAACCCATAAATCCAATCTGTGCTTCTCCTGATAATACGGCAGTCATGGTCTTATCTGCGCCAAGACCATTTACCAGTGTTAAATCAATACTTTCCTCTTCAAAATACCCCTCTTCAATTGCTACATACATTGGTGCATAGAAAATAGAATGTGCCACCTCTGTCAGCTGGACCTTTGTCATTTCATCGTCCTTGCCACAGGCTGCAAACATCGTACACAGCATGGCAGCAATAAGTAAAATACCGCATTTTCTTTTCATAAAAACCTCCCCGGTAAGTTTGACTATGTTGTCAATATACTCACCGGGGAGGTTTTCTGTGTTTGTACAATTTATTTCTTTTTGTTTTTATTACTGCTGATATTATTTTTTATAACCTGATTACCTTCCTTAAACAAAGTTGCAATAGTCTTTCCGAGCATACTTCTGGTCTCCTTTTCCAAACCATTAATCTCTTTTAGCATTACATTGGCAATTCTTCCTTTTTCAGCATTCAAATCATCAAGGCTTCTGGCCTGGGTCGCCTCCAGAATCTTATACAGGGTATCCACAAAGTTCTCCCGTTCTTCCATGGAAATTTCCTTTAACCAGTTTTTCAGAATAGTATTTAACGTTCGACTGGTATCCGAAACACTATCTACTGTTACGAAATGCGGTCCCAATACCTCCCATGACATGGCATCGTGCTGGGATAATCCCTTCCCATTGCTTTTTACCACCACATGTTCTCCTACACGTTCCAACAGCATACCCACCACTGCTGTTTCGGGCACATAGGAATGAATTTTAGGGAGCATTTCCTCAAATGCATCTCCCAGACCGTTCAAATCATAAAATCCAGGGCCATCATGGTTATATATTTCAAGAATTTTTCTTCTGGCACGATAAGAAGCCCTTACTCCTGCATAAACGGCCAGATTACCTCCTTTGGAATGTCCACAGACAAACAGCTTCCCAGGAATACTGTCTGCCACATTCTCCAAATAAGAAAGCGCCATATTCTGCGCAGGTATCACAGGAAGAAAACTCATATTAAAGTCTTCTTTCCAACTGATTAAGTGTTCATCCGTGCCGCGGAATACTATCACAGAACGGTTCCTGTACAGTAATACTGTCATGGCACAAAACTGAGTTTCATGCATATAATCAATTTTGTTTACAAAACCGGTCAGCAATAATTCTTTAAAGCGTCGGGTTTCCGCCAGTTTCTGCAAAAGCAGCACGGATGTTTTGGTAGATGATACCGTCTCTCGCAGGATTTTCTCCACATCATGAGTCTTTAAAAACTGTACTGCGGCTTCTTTTATGGTTATGGTGTCTGTTTCAGAGCATTCCATAGGAACAATACCATCCAGCGCTGCATAGGAAAGCCACGCCAGAATCAGACTGTCTATTTCATTAAACTCTGCCTCTTCAAATGTAAGGTCCCCTCTCCAATCGAGATAATCAAACAAACTCGCCATTTAAGCCTCCTTGTTTTCCGAATAAAAATGTCCGCCCGCTTATGCCGGCAGAGGCTTTGCCTTCCTGTTATTCGGTCGCAATGTTACCAAGAATCTTTAATCGGGACGCTTCTTCCCTGATTCCGTTTAAAGTATTGCGTACCGCTGCATCTGTAATCTTTCCCTCAAAGTCTACAAAGAAACGATATTCAAAGCTGCGTCCGGGAATCGGTCTGGACTCAATTTTAGTCATATTTAAGTTATTATACATAATATGACTCAGCATCTTATACAGACTACCGGATTCATGAGGCAGTTCAAAACAGATACTGATTTTATTTGCATTCGGTAAATACTGCTTTTTATTGGTTACAATAATAAACCGGGTAGAATTCACATCTTCCGTATTTAAACATTCTTTCAGTATCTCCAACCCATAAATATCCGCTGCACGCTTACTGGCAATGGCCGCAAGTGTTACATCCTTTGCCTCCATTACTTTTTTAGCACTCTCTGAGGTACTTAACGATGCCACCGGGCGAATGTCCGGATACTCGTCAAAAAACTTCTTGCACTGACTCAATCCCTGTGAATGGGAATATACCTTACGAAGCTCCTCTAACCTTGCCCCCGGTACCCCAAGCAGTGCATGCTCAATTTTTACTACATGCTCACCCACCAGATAATTATCATACTCCATTAACAGATCATAGCTGTCGGTAATTCCACCGGTAGTAGTATTTTCAATTGGAAGCACACCAAAGTCAGCTTTTCCGCTCTGTACCGCTTCCATAACCTCCTTAAAGGTTGCTGCCGGAAAGCTGTTCACTCCCATACCAAAACATTCTGCCATGGCCTGCTCGGAATAAGAACCAGGTGCTCCAAAAAAGCACACCTTTGTTCCCGCCGCCTTGGGAAGCTCCGGCAATGACTCAAACCTTTCATTCTGTTCCGTCAGCAAACTATACTGATACTTTCTGCTAATGGACATAATCTGGGAAAACAATTCCTGAATTGCACGTTCGTTAAATTCCGTGGAAGCAAGTGCACCGAGAGTTTCCAGCTTCTGTGCTTCTCTCTCCGGATCAAATACCTTCTTACCGGTGTTTTTCTTATATTCTGCCACATCGCCGGCTACTTTCATACGCTGTTCAAACAGTTCTACAATCTGCTTATCAATACGGTCGATGCTTTCTCTGGATTTTGCCAAGTCTATCATTGGTCATTCCGCCTTTCTATTCGTTAGTCAGCTGGGAAGTATACAGCTGATAGTAGTGGCCCTTCTTTTCCATTAATTCTTCATGATTGCCGCTTTCTGCGATTCTGCCATCACTGATATACATGATACGGTCACAGCCCTTAATGGTGGAAATTCGATGCGCTACAATAAAGGAAGTTCTGTTCTTTAACAACTGCTTGATACCTTCCTGCACCAACAATTCCGTGTTGGTATCAATCGAGGAGGTTGCCTCATCCAAGATAAGAATCTTAGGGTCAGAAAGCAGTGTTCTTGCAAAAGATAATAACTGACGCTGACCTGCGGAAAGCACATCACCACGCTCATTCACCTGAGTATAATAACCATCCGGAAGCTTTTGGATAAACTCGTCGGCATATACCTGTTTTGCCGCTGCAATACACTCTTCATCCGTAGCATTAAGACGTCCGTAGCGGATGTTCTCAATAATAGTCCCGGAGAAAATAAACGTATCCTGTAACATAATACCCATCTGGCTCCGGATGGATTTTAAAGTTGCCTTCGCAATATCAAAATTGTCAATTAAAACTGCGCCACTCTTTATATTATAAAACCTGGAGACTAAATTTACAATCGTTGATTTTCCGGCACCGGTCGGACCAACTAAAGCAATGCTTTCTCCGGCCTTTGCATGGAAGCTCACATCTTTTAAGATCGGACGATCTTTCTCATATTCAAACACAACATGGTCAAACGTCACATCACCCTTAATTTCCGGCAGCTCCATCGCATCCGGTTCATCCGTCACAGTCACCGGCTCATCCATCATCTGAAAAATTCGTTCCAGGTAAGATACTGTGTTAATCAGCTGATTATAGTTGCTGCTGATATTCTGAATCGGCTGCCAAAACCGGCTGGCATAACTGGTCATGGCAATAATCACACCAACCTCCAGGCTCTCTCTAAACATCAGAATACCGACAACATATAACGCATAATTTGTAATCTTTGTTAAAATCAGCGTTATCGGCCAGATGCTGTGATTGACGGTAACCGCCTTCATAAATGCATCCTTTGCCTCTATCGATAAGCCCTGATTGATATTACTGTTATACTCCTCTCTGGCAAAGCTCTGAGTTACACGCTCACCGTTAATACTCTCTGCCAGATATGCGGTATAATTTGATTGCTTATTTGCCTGATTCTGCCATGCACGACGTTGTACACCTTTAATAGCGAACAAGTAAATCACAAACACAGGAATACCCGAAAATACCACCAGAGAAAGCCCCGGATGCACATACAGCATAAATCCGGCAATCACCAGAAGGCTTAAGCCCTCCAACACCATGTTAATCATACCATTTGTTAAAAAATCTGATACAGAGTTAACATAATTCACTACTCGGACTAAAATCTTACCGTGCGGTCTGCTGTCAAAGTAGTCAAAGGGAAGCTCCTGTAAATGTACAAACAAATCTCTGCGGATATCCCGGATAATGGCCTGCCCGGCCTTCGCTGTGGCACGGGAACGATTCTTATTACATATTGCCTGAATGATAACCGTAATGATAATCGCCACACCGGCAATTAGCAAAGACCGGACATTCTTATTAGGGATGTATTCGTCAATAGCATTCTGCGTAAATAACGGTAACAGTAATCCGCAGACAATGGATACCATGCTAAAACAGAAAGCCGCCACAAACAGCCTGCCATAGCGTTTTACATACACCATACTGCGCATCAGCTGTGAAATATCAAACTTAGAGTCAAGTGTTTCATCTACATTATATTTATTTCTTGCCATTAAAATGCACCTCCTTCCAGAGCTGCTACAATTTCATCCTCACCGGCAAGTCCCTGTTGGATACGGTAAATCTTGTAATAATATCCCTGCTTTTCTAACAGTTCTTTGTGGTTGCCCTGCTCTGTAATTTGTCCGTTTTCCAATACGATAATAAAGTCCGCATTTTTTACAGCGGTAATTCGCTGGGCAACAATTAACTTGGTCGCTTTCTTTTCTCTTGCCGCAATATGCTCCTGAATATACTTTTCAGTTTCCAGGTCAACTGCTGATGTCGTGTCATCAAGTATCAAAATCGGTGCATTCATTGCCAGGGCTCGTGCCAAAGCAAGTCGTTGTTTCTGACCACCGGATAACCCCATACCACGCTCACCAACAATTGTATCATATCCTTCCGGAAGCCTTGATACGAAACTGTCCGCATCTGCGTCTACCGCTGCTTTCTTCACTTCTGCAAACTCCGTCTCCGGCACGCCGTAGGCAATGTTTGATTCTGCCGTATCCGAAAACAGAAATACATCCTGCAGGGCAATGCCGATATTTCGACGCAGATGCTGTAAATTATACTTTCTTACATCCACACCGTCAATCAGAACGCTTCCTTTCGTCACGTCAATAAATCGTGTAATCACGTTTAGCAACGTAGTTTTACCGGAGCCGGTAGCACCCATAATCCCCACGGTTGCCCCTGCCGGAATATGCAGATTAATGTTCTTTAACACCTCATCACCGTCATAAGACAGCGTTACATTCTTTAATTCGATTTCACCGGTAATCTCCTTTATTACCGCATCTTCCGGACTCTTAATCTCTGTATCCATATCATAAAGTTCATGAACACGCTCACAGCTTGCCATAAATCTCTGCGTATCATTGATAAAAAAGCCAAGCTGCTGCATCGGGTTATTTAACATCCAGGACAGGGAGGTGAAAATAATCAGGTCGCCAAGAGTAATACGCTCAAAAATACAGAGCAACGCACCAATGATAACAGCACAGCTATTCATAATATTTGCTGCTGTTTCCAAAATCGGTGCATATTTTACCCACACCCTGTTACCTTCTAATTGAAGTTCATAATAGGTTTCATTTTCAGTATCAAACTTTTCAATTTCAAAAGGCTCTCTACAGAAAGCACGTACCACCCGGTTACCACTGATGTTTTCCTGCACCATGGTATTTAAACGGGACAGCTGCGCTCTGGCATTACCAAAAACAGGGCGCACCACTTTACCCATGCGAATGGCAGTAATAAAAGCTATCGGAGAAATAGCAACAAGGCACAAGGTAAATTCCCAACTAATGCTGAAAAACACAATCAGTACCACAACCAGCATCAATACACATTCAAAAATATTATAGGAAACCCAGGCCATAAAGTGTCGAATCATATCCAAGTCACCGGTACATTTATTGATAAGATCACCGGAACGGTTCTTCATGAAGAAATTGCGGCTCTGATCCCCCACCTTTTCGTACAGATTTTTTCTCAAAATCACAAGGACGCGGTATGCCACTTCATCTCTTTTTACATTTCCCCAGAACTTAAGCATTGCTCTGGTAATAATTATACCTAATGCCAGTACAAGTAACGGCACAATTTCTTTCAGCACCTCATCCGTTCTTATGGAAGAATCAGAAAACATCGGTCTGAAAATATCATCGACAATATAACTGATAATCTGTGGCTCAATAGTCAGCAGAATTGTAAACAAAACACCGGACAGCCAGGTTGTAATCAATAGCGCAATGTTTTTCCCTTTCACAAAGGAAAAAACCCATTTTACTTCTCTCATGTAATCCTCCCGTTCTCTTTCTCATACATTGTAAATTCCTTTTAGTTACGGTCTCTACATCATACCACTTTTGGCGCAAAAAACAAGCCCTTTCTGAACAAAATTTATGAAATCACTTGCTCCCCCATCCTTATTGTGATATTCTATTATATATAACATTTCGTTTGGAACAACCGAATACGAAGGAGAATGACAGTGGACAAATTCAGCTACAAACTACACCGATTCATAAAATACATCCGCGCAATTGACATACAGGCAAAATACAGAATCCTTTCTATCAGTATTGCAATGATACACTTTCTGTTTACTATCGGCTTTGGCATCGGACATATTATGCCGCTTTTTTTGTATAATTCTGCCATCACTATATTTTACCTTTATCAGGGAATTATATCTGTGAGAAAAGAACAATACATTTTTATGTATATACGTACCATACTGGAGATATTGTTCTATGCAGTTTGGGCTTCACTGCTTCTTGGATGGGATTGGGGCTTTGCCATGTATACCATGTCTCTCATTCCGGCATCCTTTTATCTTACATACACCCTTTCCCATCTGAAACGCCATCTGTTACTTCCTATCGGAACATCCATGATGGTCGCTGTCAGTTTTATACTGGTACGGGCTGTATGTCAGATATCAGAGCCATTATACCAGGGATATTTTCCGGAGCTTCTGCAGATTTGCTTTTACTATTTTAATATCGTTATTGCTCTTGCAATGCTGGTAGTATTCTCCTCTCTTTTTGCTTTGGAAATCGATTATATGCAAAAGCAATTAGAACGGGAAAATCACAATTTAGAAAAACTTGCCAATTATGACCCACTCACCCGTCTTCTGAATCGCAGAAGCATGAATATGAATCTTCAAACGGTACAGCAGGAAGCATTGCAGCAGGGCAAACCCTTTTGTCTGCTATTGATAGATATCGATAATTTCAAAAAAGTAAACGACACCTACGGTCATGATTGTGGTGACGAAGTTTTGGTTACTATTTCCAATCTTATCATGAGTAATGTCCGGGAAGGAGATTTTGTATGTCGTTGGGGCGGAGAAGAAATCTTAGTGCTTTTGCGAGCTGATTTGGATGTTTCCGGACAGGTGGCATGGCGAATATGTAAAGACGTCCAGAAAGCAACCATAAAATGTCATAATACAGAATTAAGCGTCACTGTGACCGTCGGTGTGGCTGCATATAAAAATGGGCAGTCGTTCCAATCCATGATAGAAGAAGCCGACCGAAATATGTATTACGGAAAGTCCCATGGAAAAAATCAGGTGGTTACTACACCGAATAGAACCGATGAATAAATTCAAAAATAATCAGGGTGTGCGTCAATCTGACACACACCCTTAAATTATAAAATAAAATTGCTATATTATTCTTCCACTTTTGTCATTGTCAATTCCGGCGCCTCTGCTTCTGCCTTCTTGGCAGGCTCCATACCAAGTGCCTCACGGATAGCCGCAAGCAAATTTTCCTTAGAATCAGCCTTTACCCAGAATTCTTCCTTTTCCGGAAGTTTGTCCTGATTATCCTTTTTGTCGCCGATATGTTCTTTATGATGTTTCTCTTCTGCACGCTTTTCATTGCGCTTCTCTTCTGCTTTCTTTTCAGCTTCCTTTGCCTCAGCGCGTTTTTCCTTTAATTTTGCATAGTAGGAATCATTGTCACTTTTAAGCTTCGCAAAATATTCTACTACACCGTTATCATCCACAGTAAAACCAACATAATCAATCTGCTTAGCAGCTTCCTCACCCAGTTCTTCTGCAGCCTCTGCCTTCATTTCTTCGATTTCTTCACCGGCATTTGCAATAATTCCCTCATATTTTTCACGGGAAGCTTCATCAGTTGCCATCTTTTCAATTAAAGAAGAGCTGATAACACAGGAGTACTTTTTTGTACCCATTGCAAAATAGCGGCTCATTTCTTCATCAGTAGCACAATCTGCTACGAAGAAATCAATATCACCAAATTTTTCTTTCAAAGTCGCAAGATAATCCTTTGCTTCATCGCTCAAAGCTTCGTAGGTTTTATCAAGCTTTGTCTGGAGGTCATCCTTCTTATCTTTTTTCTGGTTGACTGCCACCGGTTTTGTATAAGTAGCTTTTTCCGGTTGCTTTACACTGCCCTCATACACTGCTGCATCCTCTTCTTTCTTTGCAGCATCAGCCTTTGCATTCTGCGCCTTGCCATTCTTTGTGTATGTAGTTTCCGTTTTCTTCTGATACATAGTCTGAACAAACTGTTCTGTCATTTTTGTTGTAAAGCTCATAAAAAATCCTCCCTGATATATTGGTAGTTGGTTTTCTCCATCCTTGGAGTGCTTCTATACCTTATATATCGGCAGGATTTTTTAACTTCTTAACCTTTATTCGTAATCCTCACCAGAATACCACCGGAAGTTTGGAGAATAGCGACATAATACCTTTGCCATAATGTCCTCTTCCTTCAGGTAAGTGTTGGTCCAGCGTCTGGAATCCTGAGATGAATTACGATTATCTCCCATCATGAAATAGCTTCCTTCCGGCACTACATAAGGACCGTACTCACCCACCATCTCTTCTTTTAAGTAAGGTTCTTCTATTGGGGCTCCATTAATATACACTGCTCCATTCTTAATTTCCACAGTCTCGCCGGGCAGACCAATGATTCGCTTCACATAGGTTGTCTCCGGATTGTCCGGCCAAGGAAAAATTACAATATCACCCCGTTCAGGATTGCTAAACAGATATGCCAGCTGATAACCAAGAATGCAGTCATCCACCTCTATAGTGCTTTCCATGGAACCGGTCGGCACCTCTGCCTTAATAATCACATATTTATTGATTGCTTTTGCAGCAAACACTGCCAAAGCAATTGTCAGTACCCACGCAAGAATTTCCTTTATTATCTTTTTTGCATTTTTTTCCATATTCTCTGCTCCTTTTCCCATTACTGACGTTTCTGCACTATAGTATTCTCTCCATAACAATTCAGTACCGGGCTGATTATAAAGCTAAAGAGCCATAGCATCCACGAAACTTCCATGTATACTATAGCTCTTTTTATTATCTTTCGTCAAGACTACTGATTTACTTTTTTAATAAAATTCAGGAATGCCGCCTTGCCTTCCACAGTTCTCTTATAAACGCCGGCATGCTCCAATACCTTAACAAATACATCGCCGACTTCCTTTTCAATTACAGCATCAATAGTTTCCTTATCAAAGCTCTGATATTTTGCTACCAATTCGTCAGCCCATGGACCGTGTGCCGCAATACTTTCCACAGAAGAAACCGAAATACCGTCTATCAGACACTTCTTTACCTCTTCCAGCTCCGTCTTTAATCTTGCAGGGAGCACAGCCAGACCCATTACTTCAATCAGACCAATATTTTCTTTCTTAATATGATGCAGTTCTGCATGTGGGTGATACACACCCAGCGGATGTTCTTCGGTGGTTAAGTTATTACGAAGCACTAAATCAAGCTCGAATTTTCCTTCTCTTACTCTGGCAATCGGAGTAATGGTGTTGTGTGGCTCACCTTCGGTTTCAGCAAATACGGTTGCTGATTCGTCAGAATAGCTTCTCCAAGCCTTTAAAATCTTTTCTGCCAGATCTACAAGACGCTCTTTCTTTTCACTGCTGATGCGGATAACTGACATCGGCCACTTCACAATACCGGCCTGCACATCTTCAAAGCCGTCAAAAGACACAGGAGTCTCAATTTCTGCCTTCGCCATGGCAAAGGTATAATGTCCTCCCTGAAAATGGTCGTGAGTTAAAATGGAGCCTCCGACAATCGGCAGGTCTGCATTGGAACCAAGGAAGTAATGCGGGAATTGCTCTACAAAGTCAAGAAGCTTTACAAAGCAGGCACGGTCAATCTTCATTGGGGTATGCTTTTGGTTCAATACGATACAATGCTCATTATAATACACATATGGAGAGTACTGGAAGCCCCATGGTTCGTTATTAATGGTCAATGGAATAATACGCAAATTCTGTCTTGCCGGATGGTTTGTTCTGCCTGCATAGCCCTGATTTTCCACACAAAGCTGACACTTTGGATAACCACTCTGTTTCATGAGCTTTGCAGCCGCAATCGCCTTCGGATCCTTTTCCGGCTTGGAAAGGTTAATGGTAATATCAATCTCACCGTACTCAGAATCAACCTTCCATTTACGGTCTTTGCTGACACGGTCGGTACGGATATAATTCGTCTCACGACACAGCTTATAGAAATAATCGGTAGCCGCCACCGTACTTTCTGCCTTCTTTGCTTCGAACACACGAATTACCTCACTTGGTCTTGGAGTGAGCAGCCCCATCACCTTCGTATCAAACAAATCACGGTAAGTTACTGTGTCATCTTCCATAAGTCCATGCTCTGCCGCATAGTCACACATACACTCCAACACCTCTGCCAGATGCTCTGTATCACATGGCAGATTCAGCATTTCAGCCTCTCCAAGGTCATCCATGCCAAACAATTCCATTAAACGGTTGACAGTATAAATTCTGTCTACTTCTTCAATTAAGCCGGTGGATACGCCGTACTCCGCCAACCAGAGAATTTCCTTTGTCATAAAAAATGCCTCCAATTACAATTCTACCGGACCACTGCCGATGTCTACTACATAGAAATCTGCCGCATAGCCAAT
Organism: Lachnospiraceae bacterium; assembly: GCA_045531895.1. Classification (GTDB taxonomy): domain Bacteria; phylum Bacillota; class Clostridia; order Lachnospirales; family Lachnospiraceae; genus SIG299. The sequence goes on along the minus strand of JAZSEW010000037.1, from coordinate 3,518 downwards.
CTTGTTCTTATAAACGTCACCAACCGTCTGAATAAAGTTATCTACGCAGCTTTCCCTGACAATACTTACGGTACAGCCCCCAAAACCTGCGCCGGTCATGCGGGAACCGATAACACCCTCAACCGTCCATGCTGTTTCGACTAAAGTATCCAGTTCAACACCGGTAACTTCGTAATCATCTCTTAAGGACACATGGGAAGCGTTCATTAACTGCCCGAAGGTAGTTACATCATTTGCCTTTAACGCTTCTACTGCACGGATAGTTCTCTGGTTTTCATAAACCGCATGCTTTGCACGGCGAATCTTCACTTCATCACCGATAACATCCTTTAATTCTTCAAACTCAGTCTCGGAAAGTTCACCAAGGGACTGAATATTTTTCTTTGTCTGGAGAAGTGCTAACGCTGCCTCGCACTCACTTCTTCTTTCATTATACTTGGAGTCGCCAAGACCACGCTTCTTGTTGCTGCATGCAATAACAATCTTTGCATTTTCAAGTACCAGTGGTGCATACTCATAGGAAAGATCTGATGTGTCAAGGAAAATCGCATGATCCTTCTTACCCATAGCGATGGCAAACTGATCCATAATGCCACAGTTTACACCGATAAATTCATTTTCTGCTTTCTGCGCAAGCTTGGACATTTCTACAAAATTCATGTCAAAGCCAAACAACTCTCTGCATGCAAATGCAGTTAATACTTCTATGGAAGCAGATGAGGAAAGACCGGAGGAATTTGGAATATTTCCGCAGAACACAAAGTCCATACCCTCATCAATGTTAATTCCTGCCTCACGAAGCTTAACGATAATGCCCATTGGATAATTTGCCCAATCATTCTGCTCTTTATCATATTCAAGCTCATCCAAATCAGCTGCAATAATTCCAAGATGTTCAAAATTCATGGAATAAAAACGACAGGTATCCATTCCGTTTCTTCTTGCCGCTGCATAAGTTCCGATGGTGAGAGCACATGGAAAAACATGACCACCATTGTAGTCGGTATGCTCACCAATCATGTTTACACGACCCGGTGCGAAAAACAGGCGCACATCCTCCGTACCGCCAAAAATACGTTCAAATTCCTGCATTAACTTCTCTTTCATCTGTAAACCTCCATTTAAAAATATATTCATTTTAATTTTTTTGTTTTATAACAACTTTTCTGAATTCATTGTAACAGAAGTAGCCAAAAATGTAAAGTACCTTTTGAAACTTTTTCAAAAATATTTGTAAAATAACAGAAAAATTCCTTGCATTCGTTGAAACGAACAGTTACAATGTGTCCATACCTGTTTATAACAAAATTTTTGTTTCAAACATAATATTAAGAACAACTGCAAGGAGAATCATTTCGTATGAACTGTAACACAAAAAAAGGACTCACCGGTTCTCATTTAAAATGGATTGCCATTATCACCATGCTTGTTGACCATATCGGATATACCTTACTGGAAGCCGGACTGCTTCCCCGAATTTCTGATGCTGTCCTTGCCGGAAATTCCTTTGATTTTCTTCCAACCGACTACCACTTCTGGTACACTTTCGATTTGATACTGCGTTTTATCGGCAGACTCGCCTTTCCCATTTTCTGCTTTTTAATCGTGGAAGGCTTTCTCCATACAAAGAGCATAAAAAAATATGCTCTGCGCCTTGGGATTTTTGCCCTGATTTCCGAAGTTCCCTTTGATCTTGCTGTTTCTGATACTGTTTTTGATTTATCATCGCAAAACGTATTTTTTACGCTTTTCATCGGTCTGCTTTCCCTTTGGGGATTGCATTACTTCGAAAATTCACTGCCCACCCGCCTGGCACCGCTTCGCTACTTAGCGGCAATTACCGGAATGCTCGCTGCACAATTTCTGCAGACCGATTATGCCGCTTTTGGTGTATTACTGATTGTACTTCTTTACGAATTTAGGTACAACAGAATGTGGCAATGCATTGCCGGAGCAATTTTGATGCTATTCAACAGTTATACCGGTCCGTTAGCTTTTATTTTGATTTTCTTTTATAATGGGGAGCGCGGCAAACAATTGCCAAAATATGTGTTTTATGCATTTTATCCGATACATCTGTTAATTCTCTTCCTGTTGCGCGCTTTTCTCATGCCATAAAAACGCGAAAACAACAAAAAGCACAGAAGCCATGATATACTCTCATACCATAGCCTCTGTGCTTTTATCATTCTAAATTAAAATTACTTTGCAATAATTCTGTTGAAGCTCTTCTTACCCTTCTTGACAATCTTACCTTCACCGGATAAGTCTTCCTTGGTAAACTTGGTACCAATATCGGTTACCTTTTCACCCTCTACCGTTACACCACCCTGTTCTATGGCACGTCTGCCTTCGGAACGGGATGCTACCATACCGGCTTCCACCATCATGGAAATGATGTCGATAGCTCCGTCAACAAACTTATCATCAGAAAGCTCTGTTGTTGGCATATTTTCTAAACTGCCGCCACCTGCAAACAGTGCCTTGGAAGCTTCCAACGCTTTGTTTGCTTCTTCCTCACCGTGAACCAGTTTAGTAAGCTCAAATGCAAGCGTTTCCTTTGCCTGATTTAACTGGCTGCCTTCCCAGGCTTCCATTTTTTCGATTTCTTCCAACGGAAGGAAGGTTAACATCTTTAAGCATTTGATAACATCCTGATCACCAACGTTTCTCCAGTACTGGAAGAACTCAAATGGTGTAGTCTTGTTTGGATCAAGCCAGACAGCACCGGACTGGGTCTTACCCATCTTCTTACCCTCGGAATTTAACAAAAGGTTAATAGTCATAGCGTATGCGTCCTTACCAAGCTTTCTGCGGATGAGTTCAGTACCACCCAACATGTTACTCCACTGGTCATCACCACCAAACTGCATGTTACAACCGTACTTCTGGAATAAAGCAAGGAAATCATAGCTCTGCATAATCATGTAATTAAACTCTAAGAAGCTAAGTCCCATTTCCATTCTCTGCTTATAGCACTCGGCAGTAAGCATACGGTTTACGGAGAAGTGAGGACCAACCTCACGAAGCACTTCAATGTAATTTAAGCCCATAAGCCAGTCTGCATTGTTAACCATCATAGCCTTACCATCGGAGAAATCGATGAATTTACTCATCTGCTGCTTGAAGCATTCACAGTTGTGGGCGATGGTTTCTGTGGTCATCATCTGACGCATATCGGTTCTGCCGGATGGGTCACCAATCATAGCGGTACCGCCACCGATTAAAGCGATTGGTTTGTTTCCTGCCATCTGCAGTCTCTTCATTAAGCAAAGAGCCATGAAGTGACCTACATGAAGGCTGTCTGCGGTTGGGTCAAAGCCGATGTAGAATACAGCTTTACCTTCGTTAATCATTTCCTTGATTTCTTTTTCATTTGTTACCTGGGCAATCAGGCCTCTTGCGACTAATTCTTCATAAACAGTCATCTTTTTTTCCTCCTACTTTTTCATGGATTTTACAGCTCTCTTGCTAAACATAAAGAAAACCCCGCCCTTGTTTAAGGACGAGGTATTATA
>JAZSEW010000092.1:0-20488 GCA_045531895.1 Lachnospiraceae bacterium | reverse complement strand
AGTAAACTGTGCCAGCATGTTTGGCACATTCTCATGGAAAATACCAACTCTTGCCGCTGTAGGGCAGATACCTGCATCTACTGCCGGATAGTTTACGGAATTGCTAATGTTACCGTTTTCTAAGAAATCCATTACCTGCTTAACTGCCATTACTGCACAGTTATCCTCAGACTCTTCGGTGGAAGCACCAAGATGAGGAATGCAGATAGTGTTCTTCATTGCAGCGGATGCTGTATTCGGGAAGTCGGTTACATACTTGGCAACCTTACCGGACTCTAATGCAGCAGCCATATCTGCATCGTTTACCAGAGCATCTCTGGAGAAGTTCAGCACCTTAACGCCGTCCTTCATCATAGCCATGGTATCCTTGTTAATCATGCCCTTAGTAGAATCCATTAACGGAACATGAACTGTGATATAGTCGCACTCGGAGTAAATTTCGCCGAGAGATTTTACATTTTTAACATACTGGGATAACTTCCAGGCATTTGCAACGGAAATATATGGGTCATATCCGTATACTTCCATACCGAGTGCAGTAGCTGCGTTAGCAACTTCAACACCAATAGCACCAAGACCGATAACACCCAGCTTCTTGCCCTTGATTTCGTAGCCGGCATAAGCGCTCTTTGCCTTTTCTACCTGCTTTCCAAGGTCCGGAAGTTCCTTGTTTTCCTTTACCCAGTCAATACCGCCAACAACATCTCTTGCTGCCAGTAATAAACCTGCAATTACAAGTTCCTTAACACCGTTTGCATTTGCACCCGGAGTATTGAATACAACGATACCTTCCTGTGCGCACTTGACAAGCGGAATGTTGTTAACACCGGCGCCGGCTCTTGCGATTGCCTTTAAGTTCTTGGAAAACTCCATGTCATGCATTGCTGCACTACGAACTAAAATCGCATCTGCTGCTTCAATGGTTTCTGTTGTAATATAATTATCGCTTAAGCAGGAAGTTCCCACTTTGGATATTTTATTCAGACAATGAACTTTAAACATTATGGATTTCCTCCTGTCTCTTACTTTGTATTTTCAGCTTCAAACTTCTTCATGAATGCAACGAGAGCTTCTACGCCTTCCTTTGGCATAGCATTGTAGATACTTGCTCTCATACCGCCAACACTGCGGTGACCCTTTAAGTTTTCGAAGCCTGCTGCCTTTGCTTCCTTAACGAATTTTGCATCAAGGTCTGCATGGCCTGTTACGAAAGGAACGTTCATTAAGGAACGGTCTTCCGGGCGAACAGTACCCTTGAACATCTTGCTTTCATCAAGGAAATCGTAGAGAATCTTTGCCTTCTCTTCATTGTGCTTCTTCATAGCTTCAAGGCCGCCCATCTTCTTTAACCACTTGAATACCTTACCACAGATGTAGATACCGTAAGCAGGTGGTGTATTATAAAGGGATGCGTTGTCTGCATGAATCTTATACTTTAACATGGTTGGTGTGCCAGGTAAGGTATCTTCGGTAATCAGGTCTTCTCTGATAATTACGATTACTACACCGGCAGGACCAATATTTTTCTGAACACCACCGTAGATAACACCGTACTTTGTTACGTCAACCGGCTCAGATAAGAAGCAGGAAGATACGTCGGATACTAATGTCTTACCCTTGGTGTTTGGAAGTGTCTTAAACTTTGTACCATAAATGGTGTTGTTTTCACAAATATAAACGTAGTCTGCGTCTTCACTGATTGGAAGGTCGGAGCAGTCAGGTATGTAAGAGAAAGTTTTGTCTGCGGAAGATGCAATAGCATTTGCCTTACCATACATCTGAGCTTCCTGATAAGCCTTCTTTGCCCACTGACCGGTAATGATGTAGTCAGCTACCTTATTCTTCATTAAGTTCATAGGAATCATTGCAAACTGCTGGGAGGCACCACCCTGCAAGAACAGTACCTTGTAATTGTCAGGAATATTCATTAAGTCTCTTAAATCCTGCTCTGCAGTCTGGATAATTTCTTCATAAGCCTTGGAACGATGGCTCATTTCCATTACGGACATTCCTGTTCCATTGTAATCCAGCATTTCAGCTGCTGCTTCTTTTAACACTTCCTCCGGAAGTACTGCAGGACCTGCAGAAAAATTGTACACTCTACCCATCATCATTTCCTCTCTTTCTCTCCTGGCGAATCTATGCTTTCGCCTGTGATATTGTCGCCCGCCTGCGAGCGTTCTCTTTCTTGCTATAATCCTATGATTCAACAACGCTTTACCCTGTTAAATCATTGAATTTCTCTCATTGTAGTACTTCTGTGAACATTTGTCAAGGGTTTAACAGAGTTTTTTTACTCATTTTTTGCTAATATATTTTCCTTACCCAAGCAAAATATTCTTGATATTCTCATTTCTTTCGCTTTCAGATAGCCTCTGCTTGATTAGTGGCTGAATCACTTCCCTGCTTTCCGTTTTGGAATTGGCCCTTCAAAATATAAAAATCCCCAGCACATAAGTTTATCGGACACAGACCCTGGAGAAACGTCGGTACTTAACGAGGTGTTTTCGAGTTTAGTACCGCTACGTTTCGATGGTAGCGAGAACGTGTCTGTGGTAGATAAACTTATGTGCTGGGGATATTAAATTATAATCTTAATTCCAAAACGGAATTTAATAGTTCTTACTTCTTCTCCAAATCTTCCTCAGAGAATACCTCTTCATTGCCGCCGCCCGGAGCAATCATTGGCCATACCTTATCATCGCTCTCAATCTGGAAGTCAATAACAACAGGAATGTTTAGAGAAATAGCTTCCTTAAGTACCGGTTCTACCTCTTCCTTCTTGGTAACACGGTATGCCTTGGCACCCATTGCTTCTGCCAGCTTTACAAAATCTACGCAGTCATTTAAGGTAGTGTAAGAATATCTCTGTCCATAGAACAGGTTCTGCCACTGACGAACCATACCCAGAACATGATTATTGAATACCATCTGTACAATCGGAATGTTATATCTGGTTGCTGTTGCTATTTCGTTCATGTTCATACGGAAGCATCCGTCACCGGCAATATTAACCACGGTTTTGTCAGGACAAGCCACCTTGGCACCAATGCACGCTCCAAGACCGTAACCCATGGTACCAAGACCACCGGAACTGATAAAGGTTCTAGGATTTGTGTACTTATAGTACTGGGCAGCCCACATCTGATGCTGACCTACTTCTGTTGTAACCACAGCTTCACCGTTCGTTACCTTGTACAGGGTTTCCATAATATACGGACCGGTAAGCTTGCTTTCATCATACTTCATTGGGAACTTTGTCTTAAGTTCTGTAATCTGCTCCATCCATTCCTTATGCTCTGCCTTGTTAAGCATTGGATTTAATCTGGTTAATACTTCCTTTACATCGCCGATAACAGCCTTATAAACAGCAACATTTTTATTGATTTCAGCAGGGTCTACATCAATATGTACAATCTTCGCCTTTGGAGCAAACTTCTTGGCATTTCCGGCAACACGGTCACTGAAACGTGCACCAATCGCAATGAGAAGGTCACACTGGGTTACTGCCAGATTGGAAGCCTTTGTTCCATGCATGCCAAGCATACCGGTGTAATGTTCATCGGTACCATCCATAGCGCCCTTACCCATTAAGGAATCACAAATCGGAGCATCAATCTTTGCAACTAATTCCTTTACTTCCTCTGCCGCTTCGGAAATTACGGCACCACCACCAACAAAAATCATTGGCTTCTTTGCTGCATTAATTAACTCTGCAGCTTCCTTTAATGCACATTCACAGATATTTTCTGTGGAACGGGCTACTTCTACAGGAGCCATTGGCTCATATTCTGTCTCAGTTGCTGTTACATTCTTTGTAATATCTACTAATACAGGACCAGGTCTTCCGCTCTTTGCAATCTGGAATGCACGGCGCATGGTATCTGCTAACTGTTCTACATCCTTTACGATGAAATTGTGCTTTGTAATCGGCATGGTTACACCGGCAATATCAATTTCCTGGAAGGAGTCCTTACCAAGCAGGGAAACACCTACGTTACCGGTAATTGCTACCATTGGTACGGAATCCATATATGCCGTTGCAATACCTGTTACCAGGTTGGTTGCACCCGGTCCACTGGTTGCCAGACAAACGCCAACCTTACCGGTAGCTCTTGCATAACCGTCTGCTGCATGAGCAGCACCCTGCTCATGAGAGGTAAGAATATGTCTGATTTCAGATGAGTGTTTATATAATGCATCATAAATGTTTAAAACAGCACCACCCGGATAACCGAAAATGGTATCTACTCCCTGCTCTTTTAAACATTCTACTAAAATTTCAGATCCGTTTAACTTCATATGATGTCAATCCTTTCCTTATCTCTTTCTACTTTATCTCGAGTATGGCACCTCTGTTGCCGGAGGTAACCATGGAGGCATATCTTGCAAGATATCCGGTAGTCACCTTTGGCTCACGTGGTTTCCATTCTTTTCTTCTTGCTTCCATTTCTTCATCACTTACTAATACATCCAGTGTATTTGCATCAATATCAATCTTAATGATATCGCCTTCCTTAACCAGGGCAATCGGACCCCCCACTGCTGCTTCCGGAGAAACGTGTCCGATGGAAGCGCCACGGGATGCACCTGAGAAACGTCCGTCTGTAATTAACGCTACGGAAGAACCAAGCCCCATGCCTGCAATCGCAGAAGTTGGGTTTAACATTTCTCTCATACCTGGACCACCCTTAGGACCCTCGTAGCGGATAACTACAACATCACCGGCAACAATCTTGCCACCCTTAATGGCTGCGATAGCATCCTCTTCACAATCAAAAACTCTTGCAGGACCTTCGTGCTGCATCATTTCAGGAACCACTGCTGAACGCTTAACAACGCCGGAATCCGGAGCCAGGTTACCCTTTAAGATTGCAATACCGCCGGTCTGGCTGTATGGATTTTCGATTGGACGAATTACCTCCGGGTTTGTATTATGTACATTCTTAATATTCTCTCCTACGGTCTTACCTGTTACCGTCATCAGGTCAAGATTTAAGAGATTCTTCTTACTCAGTTCGTTCATAACTGCGTAAACACCACCCGCTTCGTTCAGCTCTTCAATATAAGAGTGACCTGCCGGTGCCAGATGGCAAAGATTTGGTGTCTTTGCACTGATTTCGTTTGCAATATCAAGATTTAAGTCGATGCCAACCTCGTGGGCAATTGCCGGAAGGTGAAGCATGCTGTTAGTGGAGCAGCCCAGTGCCATATCTACAGTCAGGGCATTCATGAAGGCTGCCTCTGTCATAATATCTCTTGGGCGGATGTTCTTTTCATATAATTCCATAACCTTCATGCCGGCATGTTTTGCCAGAATGATACGGTCAGAATAAACTGCAGGAATTGTACCATTGCCCTGTAAGCCCATACCAAGTGCTTCGGTTAAGCAATTCATGGAATTCGCAGTGTACATACCGGAGCAGGAACCGCAGGTAGGACATGCCTTACACTCAAAATCTTCCAATTCTTCATCAGTCATAGTTCCTGCACTGTGGGCACCTACAGCCTCAAACATAGAGGTAAGGCTGGTCTTGCTGCCATTTACCTTACCTGCAAGCATTGGACCACCACTGACAAATACAGTTGGGACATTAACTCTGGCTGCTGCCATCAGTAATCCCGGAACATTCTTATCACAGTTTGGCACCATAACAAGAGCATCAAACTGGTGAGCCATTGCCATACACTCTGTAGAATCTGCAATTAAATCTCTGGTTACTAAGGAATATTTCATACCGATGTGACCCATAGCGATACCATCACAGACGGCAATGGCCGGGAACACAATCGGGGTACCGCCTGCCATGGCAACGCCCAGCTTGACGGCTTCTACAATCTTATCCAGATTCATATGACCCGGAACAATTTCATTATAGGAACTTACAATACCGACTAACGGCTTCTTCTGCTCTTCCTTGGAAATACCAAGCGCATGGAACAGGGAACGATGTGGAGCCTGCTGTGCTCCGGTTTTAACTGCATCACTTCTCATGATTTTCTCCTCCTAACATAAAACGCCCTAAACAGTTTTCACTGTCTAGGGCGAATAATTCTATCCGTGGTACCACCTGACTTCAAACACGCATCTGCGTCTTTGCACTCAACCTCCCGATAACGTGGGACAATTCCGTCGGCTTCTACTTGGTTTCCCTTTCTTGCCGATGCTCCAAGGCTACCTTCCATACACTCTTTGTGAAAGACTCGCACCAGCCGTCTCTTCTCTGACACTCCAAGATATGTACTCTTCCTCTTCATTGCTTCAAAAATAAAATATAATTTGTGCTTTAGTGTAGCAAATTACTAATGTATTGTCAAGTGAAAAAATCAGTTTTTTCTTATTTTATCAAAATTTTACGCTGACTTCCCCCGAGTTTAAAATACTTCTTATTCCATCTTTTTCTATAATCAGATGACCCATATCGTCTAAATCTACTGCCCGTGCAGAATAAGACTCTCCTCCCGTTCCTGTTTCTATTACCAAAATTTCTTTACCAAGCAGAATGGAACGTTTCCTGCTTTCCTCGAGAAAATCACCATTCCAAAGTGTCGGATACCACTGTTCCAGTTTTTCCAGTATTTCCTCTATAAGAACTTCCCTGGATATTGTTTTGCCACATTCCATGCTGACAGAAGTAGCAATTGGTTTCAATTCCTCCGGAAATTCCACAGGTCCGACATTCACTCCGATTCCAAGAACAACATAATCCAATGTTCCTGTTGAAGGATTGATTCCGGCTTCTGTTAGTATACCACAAACTTTCTTTCTGTTTAGGAATACATCATTCACCCATTTAATCTGTGTAAAAATTCCGCTGACGCTCTCTATTGCTTCTGCAACTGCCACTGCCGCCATGGAAGTAATGAGAACAGACCTCTGCAATTCAATTTTCGGCCGCAGTAATATGCTCATATAAATACCCTTTTCTTCCGGTGAAAAAAAGCTTCTTCCTAAGCGTCCTCTGCCTGCGCTCTGTCTGTCTGCAACTATTACGCTGCCTTCCTTTTCCCCTGTCAGCGCCAGTTCCTTCAAATACCGATTTGTCGAATCTACCTCTTCCAGATATCTTTTTTTCCAGACCATGTCCCGCCTCTTTCTTTCCGAAAAAAAGCCGGCACATTGTCCGGCTTTTTTCAATCCACTATTCTTTATAATTTTCTTCTACATACTCGAAGATTTCCTTACTGTCTTCATGCATACGACAACCAAGATAGTACATATTCTCATTCTTTGTAATACGAATGATGGTTCCTTCCAATCTTCCTTTTTCTACCACATCGAAATTATCAACAGTCAGACTAATAAAACTACCCTTCTTGTCTTCAATTTCTTTTTCATCAGTAGCAAATGCAAAACCACCTGCACTGATATTTACCATACGTCCGCGGAACGGCTTTTCAATTCCAAAAATGCGGCCTGTATAAGTATTTCTGATTGGCATACGCTTATATTTTCTACGGTTTAATACCTGCGGATTACCCTCTACCGTAATACGGAACTCGCCGCCACTTAATGCCAGCACCTTTACATTCTTCCACACATACAGACTATTATCAACAATAATCTGTACTTCCACAGATGCATGCTTCGATGCTCTTAATCCATTCACTGCTTCTGTAATCAGGAAGTTTTCACCGATTTCTTTTGCTTTAGTCTTGTACTCTGTCTTTCTTCCATCATCTTCTACCCATACAGACAAATGCATACCGGCACGAACGTCCTTCATTCCCATAAAGCCGCCGCTTCCCAATTCTTCAATCAGCTTACCGACAACCGTTTCAATTTTAGATACATTTTCAGAGGTTTCTTCATACTTACTTCTCATTATCTTGGTATTTTCATCAGCATCGGAAATACGGGTAGTCATGAGATTCATAACATCGTTAACCTGCTGCATATTATCTACCATGTTACGGTTAGAAGCTTCTACATCTTTCATAGCCTCGTCAACTACCTGAATATTCTGACCAAGCTTTACGGATTCCTCTGTAATGCTGTTTACACTACTGTTAACCTGCGTAATCTGATCAAGAGTAGCTGCAATTAACTCCAGAGTTCTGCCGATTGCCTGAGTCATCTTATCCGAAGTATCTTCCAGGTTGGACAAAGCATCCATAATACTTGTAGAGGAATTCTGTGTTCCTTCACTTAAGTTACGGATTTCATCTGCCACAACGGCAAAACCACGACCTGCTTCACCGGCTCTTGCTGCCTCGATAGATGCATTCAGAGCCAACAGATTGGTCTGGCTTGTAATCTGCTTAATGGTTCCGGTTTCTTCCTTCACCATGTTAAATTCATTCTTAAAGTCATTCAGTATTTTTTCCACTTCAGAAGACAGCTGCGCCATCTCATTAGTAGACTGCATTACATCACTAAGCTGCTCGGAACTTGTCTTTGCATGTTTTACAGACTGTTCCATTTCGGTAACCATTTCCTGAATCAGATCAGCTACATGCTCCACCTGATTATTAATCTGTTGTGTCATTTCTAACGAAGAATTGGTTCTGTCATGAAGCACCAGATTATCTGCATTCAGCTGTTCCATACTTGCCGTAACATCATTAGCACTCATTCTGTTTTCATCAGAAAGCTCACGAACTACCGTTACACCGTCAACTACCGCATTACTTGCGGTTTTAACCTTATCTACGGTTTCTACTACTTTCGCAAGATTTGCCTTTACAGAGTCTAACATAGCACCATCGGACAGATTTAAATGATTAATCGCCATGGCAAAGCTGACATAAGTAAGTACTACACAGGCTAACATAATTTCATAATCTGCCATCTTGTCCATAAAACTGGTACCGCTTAGCATATCTCTTGCAATAACAACACCGACTGCTAATACATTGGCAATTCCGCAACGGATAATCATTCCACGATCCTTATAGATAATCAGCAGACTGGATATCGGAAAAATAAATGCAAAAGCCAGCGGATTAATCGTCGTATATACTACATACAAATAAAAAACACCAAAACCGACTGCAATAATTTCTTTATACCACGGCCACGCCATTCCTTTAATTTTAAGAAAAACCACACCTACTAAAAAAGGAACCCAGGCTATAGCCATAAATGTTGCGTAATACGGAATGTCTCTAACCCCTTTTACTACTTCCAGAGCATATGTCACAGTCAAAAGAATATTAATTACCAGCCATAAGCTCAAAGCCTTTTTATTTGCACTCCGTTTAAATTTTGCCTCATCGTATTCCATACCATTTTCTCCTCTCGTAAAAATATCTATTTATCATATTATACTTGCATTTTTTCAGACTTGCAAGCGTTTTCTAAAAAGATTATAATGATATCAGTTTTCATTTCATATCAACACCTGTTTATAGAAAGGAGGCGGACAAATGGCAAGACAAATCAAATTTAAAATGGAGCGTCCGGGGCAGGTAGAAACCGGTCAGATTGTTGACATCAGAGAAGGTACCCTTCCAAACTCCGTCTTTTATTATGTAATTGAACCGGCAGTTGCCATGTCGGGAAATTTTTCTCTTGGCGAGCGTTTATTTGCCAAAACCGGCACTGTAACTGAAATTGCCGAAGAACCAAGAGGCTTTTATGTTACTGTATCCTTCGATGAATAGTAAATAGAATAATCCGAAAAAAAAACAGTAAAGCCGCTGAAGCTTTACCGTTTTTTTTATAAATTTCACTTTATAGAATCAGAAAACCTTTCCAGTTCACTGGCCGCCTCTTCTTGACCAATCACCAGATTCAACTCCTCTTTCAGACGGTCTTCCACACTTTTTAAATAGCGTTCATCTGTTGCAGTAATTTTTTTCCCCGCAGCTACTCTTGCATTTTTTCTGACATACAGAGTTTTTAACAGATTCAGCCACCGATAGCAATCCACCGAATACAATTCTTCCCGATAAATGCTCTCACACTGTTTTTCATTCACAATGGTAAGGCCCTCCATTTGTACGGCTTTACCCATCAGTTCTTTCACTTCTTCACATGACAGAATTCGGCGCATTTTTACTTTGTCATTATCCACCGGAGTGTAAATTTTCTCTTCTTTCTTACTCACCGGAATTAGCAGATAACATTGCGTATCTATTTGCAACCCCGGCACGCCCTGTACGATTTCTTCTACTTTGCATACTCCGCTTGTACCATATTGCACAAGCTCTCCTACCTGATACATTTCGCATTCCTCCTTCTCGTATAAGAAGTCCTCAGCTTTCTATACAAGAGTTATTTTAACACAAAATTTCCAGAATTGTAAGCATCAATTTTATTTTTTTCACACTATAGCGCTATATTAGCATTATATTCTATACACTTATTCAGCCTTTTCAATCTCTGCATCATTAACAGCCTTTATAATTGTAGACTGAGAAACAATATAGTCCATAACATAGTCCATAGTTACCGCCTCAATCACTTTTTCCTTACCATAGTCGGCTTCAAAGGTTGTCACATCTTCATAGCCATAGCCGGAAGCATAAACCATCGCTCTTTCCTGATATTCCTCGTCTGTCAAAACCAGATTCTCCACGAGTGCAATTTCCGCCAGAACCAATGCATTTTTTACGGTTTCTCTGGCATATTCTTCACAGTATGCATCAAATGCGTCCATAGATTCAAAGCCAAATAACGCCATCAACGTAGATTCAGTATCCATACCAAACACGGAACCATAATATGATGCATTCTGAGTATAATAATCTACCAGACTTTCCTTCTCTGCCGCAACAGCATCAACAGGATAATTTTCCACTGTACTGGATGCCATAATAGCTTCACTGATCTGACTGTGAAAGCTTTCCTCATTTCTCACCTGATAAAGCGCATTCACATAACCCGCTACCGTATCTGTGCCAAGATGTTCTTTTGCGAAATCATCCGTCAACTTCGGCACTACACTCTCCTTTACTTCATTTACTGTCACGGTAAAAACTACCTTCTGACCGGCAAGCTCTGTTTTTCCGTAGTTCTCAGGGAAAGTTAAATTCAAGTCCCTGACTTCACCTGCCACAACGCCAATCAGTCCTTCTTCGAATCCATCAATAAACTGACCGGAACCAAGCTTCAAATCCGTTCCTGCTTCCGAGTCATCCGTGCCGCCCTCAAAAGCAACACCATCCTTTTTACCAATATAATTAATATTTACGGTGTCTCCGTCCTTTGCCGCTCTGTCCACTGTTACCAGTTCCGCATATTCTTCCATCATGTTGTATAATTCCTCTGCAATTACAGAAGAATCCAATTCATGAAGAGTAAGTCCTTTATACTGTCCAAGAGTCACAACCGGCGCTGCATTATTCTTTTCTGTTTTGTTTCCACATCCTGTCAGAATCATTACAGTAATTATTCCTATCAGTAATAATATCATCTTTTTCTTTCTCATGTAAATAGTTCTCCTTCACTCTTAATTCAGATAAAATTCCGCCTTATTTTGGGTCTCGCTGTCCGGTCCGATATATACCAAAAATCTTCCCGGCTCACTGACATATTCCATGTCAATAGTATAAAATCGCAGCATTTCCTCCGTAATATCAAATATTACTTCCCTGCTCTCTCCCGGCTGAAGCATTATCTTTTTAAAGCCTTTCAGCATTTTTACCGGACGTACCACACTTCCGGTCAAATCCGTGAGATATAACTGAACCGTTTCCACAGCTTCCCGCATACCGGTATTTTTTACTGTTACCGTTGCTGTAATCACTTCTTCCTTCATCATATTTTTCTGACTTAACGTCACACCGGAATAATCAAATGTAGTGTAAGTGAGACCATATCCAAATGGATATAACGGGTAAACAGACTCATCAATATATCCATGAATATATCCCACGGTTGTCCCTTCCTCATTCGGACGCCCTGTGCGGAACTTATTATAAAAAACCGGCACCTGTCCCACACTTCTTGGCAGTGTCATGGAAAGCTTTCCTTCCGGCATCACATCACCAAATAAAACATCTGCAACTGCATTTCCACCTTCCGTTCCCGGCATCCATACCATCATCACTGCCTTGGATAAACCAACCACTTCTCCCAGCACCAATGGTCGTCCCGAAAAAATTATTGTCACAATATTCTTATTAACTGCAGATATCCTGCGCAATAATTCCAATTGATGCCTTGGCAAACTAATATCTGTCCGACTTCCGCCTTCTCCTGTATATTCTCTGTGTTCTCCAAGACATAAAACCACCGATTCTGCCTGTTTTGCCGTTTCCACAGCATCGGCTATCAGCTTCTCCAATTCTTCTTCCGTATATTTTTCTTTCTGTCCAAACTTTGTCTGCTTGTCCTCATCCTGCATAAAACAACCTTGGGCGAACAACAAATTTCCTGTTTTTTCTTTCACACCCTGTCTTATTGTGATTCCAAGCTCCGGCTTCTTCGGGAAGGACCAGGCACCATATAGTTCTACCGTATCTGCATAAGGACCAATCAAAGCGATAGTTTTTTCTGCATTTTTTTGTAACGGAAGCATCTTTTCATTCTTTAAAAGAACAAAGGATTTTGCAGCCATTTCTCTTGCCAACGCTCTATGTTCCCGGCATAATAACAATTTAGCTTCCTTCTCTACCGAACCATCTTTATACGGATTTTCAAACAGCCCCAGGGCATTCTTCAGTTTCAGAACACGCATCACTGCTTCGTCCACCAGATGCTCATCCACTTCACCGCTATGCACCAGTTCTACCAGATATTTCACATACGCATTGGACACCATATCCATATCGACGCCTGCAAGAATTGCCAGTTTTGCCGCCTCCCTGCTGTCTTCGGCCACACCATGAGAAATCATCTCATCCACTGCAGAATAGTCTGAAATCAGTACTCCATCAAAGGCCATTTCTTCCCGCAGCACCTTTCTCATCAACCATTTATTTCCGGAAGAAGGAATCCGATTCAGCGTATTGAACGAAGTCATTACCATCACGCACCCTTCTTCAATTGCCGCCTGATATGCCGGAAAATAATCTTCTCTGAGAGTACGCTCAGAAAGCTCCACATTTTCATACTCTCTGCCCCCAAGAGGAGCGCCGTATGCTGCAAAGTGCTTTACACAACCGGCAATATTTCCTTCTCTTTTCAAATCAGGAATTTCTCCTTTTCCACTCCCCTGATATCCACGCACCATGGCTCTGCCAAGCTCCGCATTCAGGTATGGGTCTTCACCTGTAGATTCCATCACCCTTCCCCAACGTGCATCCCTTACCAGGTCAAGCATTGGAGAGAATGTCACATGCAGACCGGAAGCAGTTGCTTCCTTTGCCGCTACTCTCGCTGCCCGTTCCACCAGTTCCGGTGAGAAAGTGCATCCCTGTCCGAGAGGAATCGGGAAAATAGTTTCCATGCCATTAATCACATCATACATCAAAAGCAGCGGAATATGATGCGGATGTTTTTTCATAAATTCCGTTTGCAGTTCCCTCAGATTTTCTGCTCCGGTGAGTCCCAACACAGAACCTACCAAACTCTTTTTTTCCTCTGACAGATGCAGGTTATCTATCACCCCGGTAACCAAACCTTCCTTTGCAATCATTCCCGCAGGAATTTGTACTAACTGTCCCACCTTTTCTTCCAGAGACAATTCCAGAAGTAAATGTTCTAATTGCCTTTGTTCCATAGCAAATATCCTTTCCTTTGTACATACTCTTTTTATCATATCACACTTTTTTACTTCTGAATAGAAAAAAGCTGTCGATTTCATGAATTCCTCACACTTTCGACAGCCTGTCTGATATTATATTGCGCAAAATTCCAATCTGTTTTTACTTACCACTCCATACTCCAAAATCAGTAAATCCTCAACCACATCTCTTAAATGAGCAGGAAACACCTGATTTTTTTGCAATTTTTTGAGCATCGCGTATACCTTTTCGTAGCTTGGCGTAATTTCTCTTATTTCCTCCAACGACACTGTTGTTTTTCCCCTTAATAATTCACATCTGATTCCATATTGTGGCACATCTTTCTCATCTGCATTCTGCGTTATAGTATACATAATGGTATACTCCGTATTAGCTACTTCCGTATTGGCACTGTTTCCAAGCATTATATTATTCCTCCCGGTTTCGTAAGGCAAAGTATTACAAAACTTTTCTTGCCTCAAAATCCAAATTAATACAAATACATCTTATTTCGGCACTTGACAATTCGCAATATCATTGGTAACATGAATCTCGTGGATTTTTATTCCAATTTATGTCATTCATGACACTGGAGGACTTTTGTTTGTTAAGCGAACGACTAAGACATATTTTTCATGAAAAAGAAATAACCTGGCAGGAATGTGCAGAGCTTGCAGACATTCCGTTGGAAACCATGCGTAATCTCTACTACGGAAAAGTAAAAGACCCTAAAGTTTCCACGATGTTAAATTTGTCTCATGCACTTCATGTTTCTATTAACTGGCTTATGGGTGAAAGCATATCCAGCAAAGAAGAGGACCTTCTTTTAATGCATTACCGTAAATGCGGCGTACACGGAAAAAGTATTTTGCAGCAGGTGGCAAAATACGAAGCAAGCACCGCATTAGATGAAAGAGAATCCCCGTGCCGGCATAGCGTTCCCTGTATTTATCCAAGCTGTCTTGCCGATGATGGTTCAAAGTACGGTACCGGTGAAACAAAAGATATATACACTACCGAATCAAAAGCCTTTATGGCAATATGTGTACCAAACAACAACTGGGCTCCCCGCTTCTGCAAACACGATATCATCCTTCTTAAGGATACATTTCCAAAGCATGGAGAAGAAGCCTTATTCACCTATCACGGAGAAATTTATTTCAGAAAATATATAGAAGGTGAACGAGAGCATATTCTGCGCTGTATCAACGGCAGGCACCGGGATTTAGTCTTCCGTCGAATGGACTCCGAATCATTAGTATGCATCGGTACTTCTATCGGAATTGTACGAGCCTGAAGCATCAAAACAAGCGCACTTACGGTGCAGCAAACAACCCCAGTTCCGGCGGATACACCGTAAATACCATAAATGCCACAATCAAAGCATACACAACATACCGTAATACATTAGAATCCTCTTCGGTACACTTTTCTGCCTCCCTATAAGCCACAACGTATGCTGCTAATACACTAAAAATGAAAACTGCAATATTCAGCCATCCTACGTTAAAGCCTAAAATCCCGGTATAGGTATAAAACAGCGTTGGTATCATTGCCAACCCCATCAGAATACCGGAAAATACAGCATCGTAGATACAAGGATATGTTTTCTCCATTTTCTTTCCCACGGTTAACGCATAAACAAGCATTGGAAAAAAAATCAATTTCATATGTTCCCAGGTAGATTCATTCACCGGAGTAAAAAGCCCTACAAAAAAGTTTTTACCGGACCATTCATAAACAAAGTGAAAAATGATACCAAGAATACTGGTGAGGACGACGCCTAAAACACAGAAACATTTGAGTGATTTCATAAATACCCCCAAAGAATGCAGACCATGTTACTACATGTTACGTTCTTTGAGGGCATTTTATGCACATATAGGTGGAGAATGCCATTATAAAATCCAAACCAGCTCCAAAATGCACTTCCCCCTGTTCAAAGGTCACATCATTTATCATATCACGTGCATTTTCATCCGTTTCATAGTCAAAACTCTCCTTTTTGAGCAAAAAAAATTGGACACATCATCTTGCTTTTTCACAAAATAACGTGTCCAACTTAATGTTTTGTTTAACTATGAAATTGTTTTAAGCAAATGCTTAGAACTTGTTTGCCTTAGCAGCCTCTTCTAAGGAAACTGCAACAGCAACAGTCATACCAACCATTGGGTTGTTACCTTTTCCAATTTGGCATAACTTATAGTGTTTTTCTATGTTATATCGTGCTCTACAATGCCTTTATTTTAGGTCTAACACGATACAACACTTGCCCATTTATGCTTATTTATGTCTGTCAATGTTCATGGATATTTTCCTCTCACGTGGACGAAATGTGGACGAAACTATCGTGTTAGACTTGTGGACTGTTTTTTCGTTCTCATTAATGCTAACACCATTTTTATAGGAATTGAAAGCACATCAACATCAAATTTCTTCTCTGATAAAAAAAGCTATCTGTGAACCTTGACCAACCATATACTCTAATATAGCTTGTGTTTTCTGTGCTAGAACTACCTCTGTCCTAAAATCATTTCTATGAGAAGCAACAAAACTTCCAACATACATATCCACTCAATTCCTTTCTCAAAATAGGGGTCCTTTCCAACCGTATTAAGTAATCTAGCTATAGAGTAAAGCACTACCTTAAAACTTCCCGTGTTCGAAATAAAATCATCAAAAAAATCTATTCTTTCTTCTGAAAGCAACATGCATCTATGAACATTTTCACGCCATTCAGAATTAGCAAATAGATAGCCGGCGATGACTCTATCTTTACCTATCGGTCCATTATAATCAGTATAATAGTATCGCTCCTTTTCATGGCTCAATTCAAGCATTCGTGGTTTCAGAGCCTTCCACACACACCAAAATTCATTTACCTTACCATGAATTTCTTGTTCCTGAATAAGCCATTTGAGCAAATGTTCTGTATTATCATTCCCAATAAAATCTGCTCGTTCTAAAAATGAATTAATAAGTATAGTTCTATCCTGATCATCACAATACAATAAGACATCTGCAAACCACACCACATAATTAAATATATATTTCTGTATTCCTGTCCAGCTCTTCCAGATTATCCGCAAACAAGGTTATTAAAATGGAGGCTTCCATCATGGTACTGCCGGATGCCACCAATCCCTTCGTCGTATCCAAAGCAGCTTCGTGAAAATACACATCTTCATTGATTTCCTTACGTTCCGTAAAGGTAATCATGGTATGATTTTTCTTATCCTGTATCGTTTCCCTTTTCTGTTTTCTCGTAACAACTGTGTTTTTCTTTACCTGCTCAGAACTTTCTTCAAAGCCAACCGCCACATCCACCGGATGATAGAAAACAGAGAAAAGCATGTTGCTGGCCACACTGGTTAAATCCGAAACCACGTTAATACTTACTTCCCTTGGAATACAATTCAAAAATAGGCTTCTGGAAAAGTACTGGTCATCCTGCCCCTCTTCCAAGATTGTGTAATCTATCAGGTTCTGGCTTGTATTCCAAACACTTGGAGCAATCAAATCCTTTTCCGTCATGTGCATATATTTCAGATGTTCCAAATCCGGATGTCCCTCATTCGTCAAATCAATTTCATCGGCAAATGCATTTTTCTTTGGATTAAATACGTGATACAGCATTTCCAAACGTTCCATTGTAGAAAGTCTTCTAATACGGATGGTGCCAAACGCCTTTTCAATACTACCTCTACACTCTTCAAAGAATTTTGATGCCTGTTCCATAGAAGAGTCTTTATGGCCAACCACAAAATACACACATTTCTTTATGTTATTACATCCGATATCCATAGCATCCAACAATGTCCGGTTATAAACCTCCGCTTGAGAATAAACACCTTGCGATACCAGTACGGTTCGTAAATACTCTTCCTTTGGAATCAGCGTGTTATGAACCACCATCTGAAATACAACATTATCCGGCATTTCTAAATAAAGCTTGTTAATTCTGTGCTTAAAAATCTCTGCATCTGAATCTTCACAAGCTCCACCGCATACATTTCGGTGTAGAAATTCTTTGCAGTTTCAAACACCCCATTTCTTCCAAATGCTAAAACGGGAATCTTATTTGCCACCTTATTTACAGGCACCTGCTTTCCCTTGCTCATTTGTAAAGCCCCCTTTTACTCTTCCGTTTCATCCGGTAACTCCAACTCGCTTTCGTTAATCCGGTATGTATGGAAATCAATGTTATTGAAGATAAAACGAATGGTATCTGGCAGACGGTTTGCCTGTGATGGCATTACTACCCAGCTTCCGTTTACACCTGCAACAAAATACTCTCCCTCTAAGGAAACCGGCATGATGGTAACTACAACAATCGGAAGTTTATCGCTTTCCTCGTCCAGACTGTTCTCTGGTACACAAAACTCCTTTAATACTCTGACTACCTGGATGAAATCCGGATCTGATGCGCTGTCAAATTGAATATCCAGCATCATGTGCTGAAGGTTTCGGAAGCAATTCACAATCGGTCCATACAAATCAATACGGTTAATAACTTCTTCCTCACCACTGGATAAGTCCAGCTTTTTGGTTTCCACCAAAATCTGTGCCTTTGGTTCCTCCGGATGCTCCTCGTTAATCCCACAGGAAGCCACCAAAACATCCTTTTCGGTCTGCACTTCATTACTTGTAATTTCTTTAAATTCCATAGAAAATACCTCTCTTTCTTTGTTTTACATAAGATATATAGAGGGGAATATTTCCTATATCTACTACTCCTTTTCATTTGAGCAACAAAAAAAAGAGAACCACCTTTTTTGCATTGGTAATTCTCTTCTTTCCCTCAAGCTTCATTTTTAAAATTCTAAACTATTCTCTTTTAATAAAAAATCAAACAAATTTAATATCAATATACCATCTTCATTATAATGTGTTGGTCCATCCTTAACAATGATTACCTTTTTGAAAGAATCATTAATGTTTCTTAGCGACATCTGCTCCTGTTCTTCCTTTTCTCTAGTCGGTAAAGCTAATGCCGACTGGATATAAATCCTTCGTGAACCCTGATTACATACAAAGTCTACTTCTAATTGTTTTTGTAACCGACGCTTTTCCTCATCACTATAGGTAACCTCAACAACTCCTACATCAACATGATAACCTCTGATTAGTAACTCATTATATATTACATTTTCCATAATATGCGTTTCTTCATACTGCCGGAAATTAATACGTACATTTCTTAATCCACAATCTGTGAAGTAATATTTCGCCGGTGTGCTAATATACTTCTTGCCTTTTACATCATAACGACTTGCCTTGCTGATAAGGAACGAATCTTCAAAATAGTCAAGATAATTTTTAATTGTATCCGGATGAACGGAAACATTTTTTACTGTTTTAAAAGTATCTGAAAGTTTCTTCGGGTTTGTTAAACCACCTACCGCGGATGCAAGATAGTCCAATAATTCCTCCATTTCCGTCTGATTACGGACTTCATTTCTCTCTAAAATATCCTTGATATATGTTTCCTTAAAAATATCTCTTAAATAATTCGACTTATCTTCATTATTTTCTATTTCCAACATCTTTGGCAAACCGCCATACATAGTAAATTCATACCAGGCCTGATGTCCCTCTATCCCTTTTCCGGTCACAAATTCAGCAAACGATAACGGATATAAATGCACCTGGTCACCCCTGCCTCTGAATTCAGTAATAATGTCCTTTGATAAAAATTTTGCATTACTTCCTGTTACATAAACATCTGCATTTTTAATATACAAAAAGCTGTTCAATACATCCTCGAACTCTTCTACCATCTGCACTTCATCCAAAAGTATATAATACATCTGTTCATCTTTAATTTCATTATGCACATATTCACAAAGCACATCCGGGTCACGGTATTTTTTATTTATTCTGTCGTCTAAGGCAATTTTAATAATATGTTCCTTATCAACACCTGACGCTAAGAGATGTTGATGAAACAACTCGAAAAGGAGATATGTTTTACCACATCTTCTGATTCCGGTAATCACCTTAATCATTCCGTTTCCTTTTCTTCGGATTAATTTATCCAAATACATATTTCTATTCATAAGCACCCTCCTCTATTGAAAATTTAGTCGCATTTGCGACTGTTTTTTCAATGACATTATACACCTTTTATAAAACATTCGTCAACGTCTATTGAAAATTTAGTCGTACATGCGACTATTTTTTCAGTAGTATATGTATTTCTAAGAAAGATACTCTTGCAAATCAAACAAATAAACTTATCCACTACTCTGTTTCAAGCTTTTGTTTTTCTTTTTTTGAAAGATATGTTCGCATGCCCCTGTGTGTAGGTTTTATCCGGAACGCTGCGCTTGCCTAATTTGTATGCTAGCTTTACTGAAGCAGGCTGTTCCGGTTAGTTATCTTAACCTCTACTTTTTTTAAACCTTTGGCATCGGAAACGAAAACAGCTACTGTTTATTCCTTAATTCCCGAAGCATCTGGTATTCTTCCTGTGTCATCGCTGACACCCTGCTACTGAACTCAAGTAAACATTTAAGCAGCAAGGCAATTCCATTTTGAATAATATATATTAGTTAATAGGGGCATGAATTTTTACAATTCGTGCTCTTATTTTTATCTTAAAATACCTATTTCGGTATCCACTTCCCGCATTTTATGTGGACGACAGACAGTTCAGATTTTTCGTCCACATTTTGAATTTACGTGGACGATATGTGGACGAAAATGATTTTTCAACCCATTCTTAACATTTTCCTCCAATCTCAAAGATATAAAAAGGGTTCTTGGAATCATCTTCCAAGAACCCCGAAAACGCTTTATTTATGCTATTTTCTTAATTAGAATCTTACCAAAGGGGCTGTCGGGAAATAGATAGTCCAGAACAGCGGAGGCT
>JAZSEW010000030.1:0-51337 GCA_045531895.1 Lachnospiraceae bacterium | reverse complement strand
GGCTATGATGAAGGACGGCGTAAAGATTCTGAACTTCTCCAGAGACGCTTTGGTAAACGATACCGATATGGCTGCAGCATTAGAGTCCGGTAAGGTTGCTAAGTACGTAACCGACTTCCCGAACACAGCATCCGCAGCTATGAAGAACACCATCTGCATTCCTCATCTTGGTGCTTCCACCGAAGAATCCGAGGACAACTGTGCAGTAATGGCAGTTAAGCAGGTAATGGATTTCTTAGAAAACGGTAACATTACTAACTCCGTAAACTTCCCGGCAGTAGATGCAGGTATCTGCACCACACCGGCAAGAGTTGGTATTTTCCATGATAATGTACCAAATATGTTAGCACAGTTCACTTCTGTATTCTCCGCAGCGGGAATCAACATTGACAACATGGTGAACAAGAGCAAGGGAGAAGCTTCTTATACTGTGCTTGACGTGGATGCTGCAAATGAAGAGCTTGCAGCAAAGTTAGAAGCGATTGCGGGCGTTAGAAAGGTTCGCATCATTAAAGGTTAGCTGACTACATACTTTTTATAGACTCTCTTTCTAATGCGGGGGCGGGCGTAGATTTTATCTGCGCCCGCTTTCGACATTTTTTGTTTGACTATCATATACCGGTATAGTAAAATTAAAATATCTATGGAATATAGCTCAAAGCACTTACTGTTGCAAGACGTGTAAAGGGGAAAGGATACATATGAAAAAGCAAAAAAATGTTGGAATGAAAATAATTCAATGTATATTGGGATGTCTGCTGTTTTGTTCTTTTCTGTTTTTTATTTTTGGAGAGATACTGCTTCCTCCGGAAAATGGGTTTGAAATCAGTACTTTTCGTAACTATGAAGGGGAATGGGTGCGGGAGCGAAATGATGGAAGCAGGGAGCCTGCGCAGGTGCCTGGAGAATATGAGGCCAAACGCGGAGAATGGATATATGTTGTTACGAGTCTGCCGCTGAACCAGGAAGATACTTCTTTTTGTATTCGCAGTATGCAGCAGGAAGTAAAAATATATGTAGGTGATGAACTGCGAAAGGAATATTCTACACTGGATACACAGCCGGTAGGAAAGACAAGCACGATGACCTATGTTTTTTTTGAGGTGTATGAGGAAGATGCAGGAAAAGAACTGCGTATAGAACTCATGAGTGACTCCAATTATGCAGGCTATGTAAGTGAAGTTTATACGGGAGAATTGTCCGATATTCAGAGACACTTTTATGGAATGTATGCACCTTCTGCCATTATGGCTGCATTTATGTTTTTAGTTGCTTTATTTGTTGTGGGCGGCTGTCTTTTTATACAAATCATTTATAAGAAAAAGGCGGACCTGATTTATCTGGGTACGGGCATATTGATTGCGGCTACCTGGCTGTTGGTGGAGTCCAGGCTTCGGCAGTTTTTCCTTCCAAATAGTACGGTTGCGATGCTGATGGGATTTTTAATGATTGCAATGTTGCCGTATCCGATACTGTCTTATATTAATAGCATTCAGAATTTCCGGTATCAGAAGGTGTATATGCTTTTGGGAGGTGCCACAGCACTTAATTTTGTGGCAGTTACAGTTTTACAGATGCTTGAGGTGAGAGATTTTTTTGAAACAATGACATCTTCTCACATCATTATTATTCTGCTGATAGTGACGATGATAGTTTCTGGTGTGCTAGATTTTGTAAGGGGACATATCAGAGAATACCGTGAAGTTGCGATAGGCTTCGGAATATTGATTTTGATGGGTGTATGTGAAATTGTGCTGGTTTATATGGTCAGTGCCAGATTAAACGGAATCTTTTTGTGCATAGGACTTGTTGCATTATTGGTGACTGCAGCTATGAAAACGGTACGGGATTTGTTTAATATTGAAAAGGAGAAACAGGTTGCTATTGCAGCCAGTAAATCTAAAGCGAAATTTTTGGCAAACATGTCTCATGAAATTCGTACACCAATTAATGCAGTAATTGGTATGAATGAGATGATTTTGCGGAAAAGCAAGGATGAGGACATCACAGAATACGCGGAGAATATTAAGAGGTCCAGTCAGATGTTGCTGGGACTTGTGAATGATGTGTTGGATTTTTCAAAAATGGAAGCAGGAAAGCTGGTAGTGGTGGAAAGCGATTATGGTCTGGCTTTGCTTATTAAAGATTCAATTTTTGGAAATCAAATTCGTGCTCAAAAAAAGAATCTGGAATTTAAGTTGGAAATTGATGAGACGATGCCTTCTGTTTTAAAGGGAGATGAGGTTCGCATTAAGCAGATTTTAAATAATCTGTTGTCCAATGCCATAAAGTATACGGAAAAAGGCAATGTTACTTTTTCTGCAAAGGGTATTTGGAATGAAAATAACTTCGTACTGGAATTTTCCGTGAAAGATACCGGAATCGGTATTAAGGAAGAAAATATGGAAAAACTTTTTGCAAGCTTTCAGCGTTTCGAACTGTCTAAAAACCGGTATATAGAAGGAACCGGATTGGGACTGAATATTGCAAAACAATTGGTAGATATTATGGATGGTACAATAGAAGTGAGCAGTGAATATGGGAAAGGAAGCTGCTTTATTGTCAGAATACCACAGACAGTTGTAGATGCATCTCCTATGGGAAGTCTGGAACGGAAACGCCAAGCCAGTACAGTGGAGGTACTATCAGCCGACAAACCATTAAGAATACCGGAAGTAAAACTGTTGGTAGTAGATGATACAAAGATGAATTTAATGGTGATGAAGGGATTGTTGGAGGACACCAAAGCACAATTAGATACAGCTTCGGGCGGTAAGGAATGTCTGGAAATGACAAAGGCGAAGAAGTATGACCTGATTTTGCTAGACCATATGATGCCGGAGCCGGATGGAATTCAGACGCTGCATATGATACGGGAGGACAAGGAAAACCTGAATCAGAATACCCCTATTGTTGTACTGACTGCGAATGCACTGCCGGGAATGAAAGAAAGTTATTTGAAAGAAGGTTTTTCGGATTACCTGTCGAAGCCGGTAGAGATGGATAAGCTGGAGAAAATGCTGGCAGGATTTTTCTTATCGAAATAGGAATAAAAAAGAACAGGGCTTTACAACTATGTGAGGTCTTGTTCTTTTTTTGCTTTTCATAGAGCTGTTTTTATAGTATAATCATTTTAATTGGGACGAGAATGTTTTTTGAAACAAAGTGTTCGGGAAGTAACTTGTTGACAAGCAAAGCTTAGGAGGCATAACATGGATTTTCGAAAGACATTTGACAAAATACCGGAGGAATTTGATAAGTTTCGTTTAAGGTATTGTCAGGAATTATTTCAGGAGCTTAGGCAGGTTTGCGGGCTGGATTCGCAGAAAAAAGTATTGGAAATCGGTCCGGGAACCGGGCAGGCAACAGAGCCAGTCTTGAAAACAGGCTGCGATTATACTGCCATCGAGCTTGGAGAAAACTTCACAGCGGTGATGAAAGAGAAGTTTGGTGGGTATTCAAACTTTCATATTGTGAATGCAGATTTTGAAACCTATGAATTTGAAAAAGAAACCTACAATTTGGTGTATTCTGCGGCAACGATTCAGTGGATACCGGAGCAGATTGCGTTTACAAAAACATATGATATGTTAAAACCGGGCGGTTATCTGGCTATGTTTATGGCACGTTGTGACCGGTGGACGGCAAATCCGGGGCTGGCGGAAGAAATGGATAAAGTGTATGAACAGCATTTTCATGTAAAGCAAAAATACACTTGTAAGATGGAATATAAGAATGCCATAAATTATGGCTTTACTAATTTTGTATACAAGGAATGGAAAAAAGAACGGGTGCTTAATGCAGAGGAATTCTGCTCCTATATTGGAACCCATTGTGATCATATCAATTTGGAGGAACCATATAAATCGAAGTTCTATGAGGGAATCAGGAAAGCAATTCAGAATGTGGGAGATAAGATTACGCTGATTGACACGATTCCGCTGTATTTGGTGCAGAAGCCGTTGTAAGGAATGTTACATAGAATTTGTCTGGCAGGAGATTTGTTTATTATGATTAACGAAGAACAGTTGTATATCGTAAATTATTGTCATAATAATTGTACACCTCTGAAAAATATAATGCGTCTGCCTAAAGAAGCTGCCTTTGAATTAGCTGCTGAGTTGGCAGAAAAGAATAAGGGGAGTACTGCATTTTGGAGGTTTGCGGATTTTGCGGTATATTATCCAGAGCGCTTGGCGACAGATAAAATACTTTACGAAAGATTTATAGCGTTGGGAGGTAGGCCAAACAATGAACATCCTCTTTCTTTTGTTTTACAAGGGAGTGAGTATTTAAATCAATGGTTTGATAATGGAATTGTGACAAAACTGCCACTTGTAAAAATTCCATCAGAAAGAATTAGTTTTACTTTAGGAGACAGTATGTCCACATTAAAGCAAAATGGAACAATTGCTATGCTGTCAAAAACTGATTTATTAGAGAAAATCAGTACATACGAAGGAACTTTGGAAGAATTTTTGGAAGAAGTTAGAGCGAAGTATGGTTACATTGAAGTCCAATTATGGGATGATGACTATTGTAACGAGGGGGAATCGTAATGAATAAAAGCGACTTATTATTCTATGATGTCTATGAAGAATTTTACACTATGGCATCACAGTCTAACGCCTTTCGTGCTTTTTGCAGAGAAACTTTCGGTGAAGACTTTTCTCAGGATGGTTTTAGCGATTTGGCACAAATTGATATGATTTTACCCTATATATCTCGATGCGAAAATGTACACATTCTGGACATCGGCTGTGGTAACGGAAAAATGTTAGGTTATTTGCAGAAGAAAACAGGAGCTTTTATACATGGTTTTGATTATTCGGAGAAAGCCATACAAACAGCAAGGAAATTATATCCTGCGAATGCAGAGTTCCGGGAAGGTGTTATCGGAAAAATCGAGTATCAGACAGAACAATTTGATGTCATCATCTCCATGGATACCATGTATTTTGCCAAGAATATGACTGCCTTTGTGGCACAGGTAAAACGCTGGTTAAAGCCGGAGGGTGTCTTTTTTGTGGGCTATCAGGAGGGCGATGTCATGCCAAAAACCAAGGATATACACACAACGGTATTGGCTAAGGCGCTGAAGCAGAATAGAATGCAGTATGAGGTGACAGACATCACAAAGCAGACCTATGAATTGCTTTTGAAAAAACGTGTGACAGCAGAAAGATATCAAGAAGAGTTTATGGCAGAAGGGCATCAAAACTGGTACGAAATGCTGATTGGTCAGACGGAATATGCCAAGGTGCCTTACGAAGAATTTCAAAAGAAGATGGCACGGTATCTCTACGTGGTGCGAAAATAGCAAGAAAGAAGAAAAGAAAATGAATGTTTTAGTAGAATTATTTTTATGCTTTGCAAAAGTTGGGCTGTTCACCTTTGGAGGTGGATATGCCATGATTGGTATTATTGAAAACCTTTGTGTGGAACAGAAAAAGTGGATGACTCACGATGAGATGATGGACATTGCGGTAATTGCGGAATCCACACCGGGACCGATTGCTATAAACACGGCAACTCATGTGGGTTATAAACGAGCAGGTGTTGTAGGTGCTTTGGCGGCAACTGTCGGTATGGTGCTGCCGTCCTTTATCATTATCTTTTTGATTTCTATGTTTTTGGAACAGTTTATGGAATTTACTCTGATTGCCAATGCTTTTCAAGGCATTAAAATTGGTGTGGGTCTGTTGATTTTTGACGCAGGATTAAAAATGTTGAAGAAAATGCCTACAAAGAAGTTAAGCCGTGGATTTATGTTGTTTGGTCTTTTTGCAATGCTTTGCATCAACCTGTTTTCTGTACGCATTTCTTCTGTGTTGTTAATGTTTGTTGCAGCGATGGTTAGTCTGGCTGTGTATTTTGCGAAGGGAGGCAGGAACGCATGATTTATCTGGAACTGTTTCTTGGATTTTTATATGTAGGATGCTTTGCCTTTGGCGGAGCCTACGGAGCTATTCCGCTTATTCGTGATGTGGTACTAAAGTATGGATGGCTTGCAGAAGAAGAGCTAACCTATATGATTGCGGTTAGTGAATCCACGCCGGGACCGATTATGATTAATCTGGCAACCTATGTGGGAAGTACCCAGGCAGGAATTTTAGGTAGTCTTCTTGCAACCACAGCAGTGGTGATACCATCTTTTGTGATAATGCTGTTAATTACAGCAGTGTTAAAGCACGCTATAAAGCATCCGGCAGTGCAGGCAGTACTACAGGGGATGAAACCTTGTATTATTGGTATTATTCTGGCAACAGGGTTGTACATGATGATAAGCCATTGTTTTACTGTAAGCGGCATAGATATTCAAGCAATGCTGATAACTGTTATTCTGGTAGTTATCCTGTATGTGTTGCCAAAATGTAAGATAAAGAAACCTTCACCTATATTGTTGATTTTGATTTCGGCAGGTTTGGGAATTGTGGTATACGGAATTGGATAGTACAAAGCTGTATTATCAGAAGTTTTTCAGGATGAATGATTATATTGATGTATTTGGGATTTGTGGAAGGTGAGAAGCAATCATGAAAGAACAATTTTCAGATATTCCGGGATTCTTGTCTTGGGAGAATGTGGAATTACTTAGTAAGGGCTATTCTGCGGATAAAAAGTATAAAATAAGTACAAAAACAGGCGAAACACTGCTTTTGCGTATTTCGGATGCTTCTGTACATGAACAGAAGAAAAAGGAATATGAAATCATTCGTAAATATGCGAAGCTGGGGGTTGAAATGTCAAAGCCTCTTGATTGTGGTTTGTGTGATAAAGGGGAGCACAGTTACATGCTTCTTACCTGGGTAGAAGGCGAGGATTTGGAAACGGCCATGGCAACTCTTTCTGAGAAAGAACAGTATGAGCTGGGACGCAGTGCAGGACGTATTTTACGCCAAATTCACAGTATTCCGGTGGAAGCTTGTGATGTACCGGAGCAGACCAAGAAAGCAAAAAAAATGATGCAGCTCACGCGTTATGAACAATCCAATGTACGGATTGCAAATGATGAAATTGCAGTACGGTATGTAAAAGAGAATATGGATAAGATATGGCTGGAACCGCCGGTGTACCTGCACGGAGATTTTCATCCGGGTAATCTGATTTTAACATCGCAAAAGACACTTGGTGTTATTGATTTCAACCGTTGGGAAGTGGGAGACCCGTACGAGGAATTTTATAAGCTGGAAAGCTTTGGCGTAGAGGTTAGCGTTCCATATTGCATCGGACAGATTGACGCTTACTTTAACCATGAGGTTCCGATGTCGTTTTGGGAGGCGCTGGCGGTGTATGTGGCGCATGCGTCCCTGTATTCCATCAAATGGGCAGAAAAGTTTGGGAAGAAGGATATTGATGGCATGGTGGCAAGATGTAAGGCGGCCATGGAGCACTATGATGGTTTTCGGAGAGTGGTGCCAAGCTGGTATGATGATTCTTTGAAGAATAAGTATAAATAGGCGGATAACAATATGAAGAACGAAATAATAATTAAGCCTCTGACAGGAATAGAATGGATATTTGGAAAAATTTATTTAGAGGAACAACGGAAAGGGCTGAATTTGCTACAAGCTCATGCAGAGACAATTCTCCAGTCACTGTATTTGGCGAATGGCGATATCAGGGTGGATTTTGATGATAAGGATACTGTAGAATTTATTGAGATTCGTGGTGGTTGCGACAGTTCCTTTTGTCCTATATTTCAAAAAATACCTATGTTTGAAATGGAAGCAGCAGAGATAGTGCGGTTGTTAAAAGAAAACTATGTTGTGGAAGAGCGGGAAAATGGACATAGTTATATAATTCAGGAGTTGGAGCTTGCTCTTTGGCGGGAACGTACAGAAGCAGATGTAGATGGCTTTATTGCGGATATGAAAGCGGATGGAATTGCCGTGGAAGGAAACGCAGACGTGGAACTGGAAAGAAAGATGGCGAGGTACTTTGAGGCGGTAGCTATAGGGAAGAAAGGATATTATACAAAATGAGAATCGCAACATACAATATTTGGAACGATGAGA
Source organism: Lachnospiraceae bacterium (assembly GCA_045531895.1). Taxonomy (GTDB): domain Bacteria; phylum Bacillota; class Clostridia; order Lachnospirales; family Lachnospiraceae; genus SIG299. Next base: position 43,319 of record JAZSEW010000030.1, on the reverse strand, counting down.
ATACACTGGAACTTCGCGCGAAGCAAATTGTTAAGGAAATTTCTACTGTAAATGCAGATATCATTGGTTTACAGGAGGTATCCACAGAGTTTTATAATAACTATCTGGTAAAAGAATCCGGCTATGTACATCACGTTTTTATGCAATATCCGGGAGAGGAAGAAGGTCTTGTGATATTAAGTAAATATCCCCTGATTTTTCTGGAGGCATTGTACCAGAGGGAAGATTATGCAAACAGCATGGCTATGAACGCATTTTTTATGGTGGATGGCCTTCGGTTTTCCCTGACTAATGTACATCTGCCATGGGATTCGGTGGGAAAAAGAGAACATCAGATACTTGCGATTGAACGTCATCTTAGTGAGCAGAATGCGGATTTTCATATTCTTCTTGGTGATTTTAACAGTGGAATTGGTTCCAGTGTGCACCGCTATTTGGTCGGCGACCAGACCTTGCAAGGGTGTGAGGCAAAGCCTTGCTGGAATGACCTTGCTGCAGCCTATACGGCACGGGTTGGTGAGCCGGTGAAAACAACTCTGGATACCGTACATAATCCGCGGTGGGAAGGAAAGAAGTCCATTTATGTACCGGAAGTTATGGACCGGATTTACATCAGAGATCATTGGAATGAAACAGAGTTGGAATCCGTGCAAATTTTTGGCACCGCTGTTTCTAAGAAAACAGGATATGCTGCCAGTGATCATTATGGTGTGGTGGCAGAAGTGAATTTTCGAAAATAGTGCGTAACATGGAATTTCATGAGCACTTATATAAAGGTTGAGTTTGGCAGGAAAGAGGAAATGATATGTATATCAGGGCAAGGGAAATTTGCTTAAAAAATGGACAAAAAATTATTCTTCGCAGTCCGGATATGTTCGATGCGGAGCAATTATTAGAGCATATGAGAAAAACTTCTAAAGAAACAGAGTTTATGTCTCGATATCCGGAGGAAATCACGGTATCTGTGGAGGCTCAGGCGAGGTTTCTTCAGATGATTGAACAGGATGCGGATAATTTTATGCTGGCAGCGTACATAGATGGTCGAATGGTCGGAAACGCCGGTGTAACCAGAGTGCGTGACAATATAAAGTACCGTCATCGGGCAACCTTTGGAATTTCCCTGCAGGAAGAGGTTTGCGGTATTGGACTTGGCAGCATGATGATGGAGGCGATTCTTGAAATTGTAAAAGGCACTTCTTTTGAACAATTGGAATTGTCTGTGTTTGGAGATAATCAACGAGCAATTCGTTTGTATGGGAAGTTTGGTTTTCAAAAGGTGGGTGCTATGCCGCGGGCATACCGGCTGAAGGATGGGAGTTACCATGATGAGGTACAGATGGTGTACCGGGTGAAAAAATAGAAAATACAAAAGAGGATTTAAACATGAACCGTACTAAAATTAAAAACCTCGTATATTCCCTAGGTGCCGATTTATGCGGAATCGCCAGTATAGACCGTTTTTCCGAGGCTCCTAAGGGTTACCATCCTCTGGACGTATTCCCAGAGTGTAAATCGGTAATTTCCTTTGCTTGTCGGTTTCCGGCAGGAGCTTTGCAATGCAACACATCTGCGGTTTATACAAGAATCAGAAATTCCCTGACACCTAAAATGGATGCTATTGCACTTGAGTTGTGCATTCGTCTGGAGCAGGAGGGAATTATGGCAGTGCCGATTCCTACCAACGAAAGTGAATGGGACAGTAATACAAAACGTTGGAGGTCCATTGTCTCCCAGAAGCATGCGGCACAGGCAGCAGGGCTTGGAACTATCGGCAGACATTCCCTCTTGATTACACCGGAGTTTGGCAGTATGGTATGGCTGGGGGCAGTGTTGGTGGACGCAGAACTGGAAGCAGACCCATTAAAGGAATCTGTTTGTACAAATTGTAACCTGTGCGTAGAAGCATGCCCGGTAAATGCGCTGGAACAGCCGACAATGAATCAGGGAGCATGTTGGGACTATGCCTTTGGGGAGGATAAAGAGAAACAGGATTGGCGGATATCCTGTCATAAGTGTCGGGATATTTGTCCTTATAATTTGGGAAGCAGGAACCGTTTGTTTGAAAACAGTGTATCTCAGTGCGACGGAGGTGAGTAATCATGATTCCAACAAAAGAGCAGGCTGAAGAATTACTAAGAGAAGCAGAACTTTTAAATCCCGGACCTTGGGGAAATCATAGCCGTATGGCGGCCCACTGTGCGGAACGTATTGCATTTTACTGTGATGACATGGATGAGAAAAAAGCATATGTACTTGGTTTATTGCATGATATAGGAAGAAGATTTGGTGTCCGCCATTTAGGACATGTTTCAGATGGCTATTCTTACATGATGTCCCTGGGGTATGATGAGGTAGCCAGAGTGTGTATGACGCACTCTTTTTCGGATGGAACAACGAAGGATTATGTAGGCAAGTTTGATACGACCGAAGAAGAATTGGAGTTAATTCAAACAACTTTGAAGAATACAGAGCTGGATGAATATGATAAACTGATTCAATTGTGTGATGCCCTGTCCGGAAGTGAAGGAGTCATTAACATGGAAGACCGGAATGAAACACATGGGAGGATGAATTTATGAAACAAATTGTATTATACGAAAGCGGTACCGGCTTTACAGCTCAGTATGCTGCATGGATTGCAGAAGAATTGAAGTGTGAAAACATAGCGTTAAAGAATGCAAAGACTATAAATCTTGCGGACTATGATCAGGTGATTTTTGGTGGCTGGATGTGCGCCGGAAAAGTCATGGGGTATGATAAGTTTGTAAAACTGAATGCTAAAAATGTGGTGTTGTTTGCAGTAGGCATGGGGCCATCTGTGCCGGAAGTAGCAGAAAAAATTATCAGGGAAAATGGTTTCGATGCGGAGCGATTCTTCTATTTTGAAGGTGGCTACCGTCCGGAAAAAGTGAATTTTATCATGCGTACCATGATGAAAATGCTTAAAAAGTCCATCGAAAAGAAGGCGGAAAAGACAGAGGAAGATTTATACATCATAAAAACCTTCAACGGTGCGGATAATGCAAAGAAAGAGGCAATAAAACCGTTGTTGGAGTATTGTACAAAGTAGTTGTGTGCAAAACTCTTATAAATATTGCAGAAAAAATAGTAAAGAGGAGAAGATTACTATGTTAGAAGTTGGAACAAAGGCACCGGAATTTTCCCTGCCGGATCAGAATGGAACGGTTCATACATTAGAAGAATATAAGGGCAAGAAAGTTGTGCTATATTTTTATCCGAAGGACAACACCTCCGGTTGCTCCAAGCAGGCCTGTGGTTTTGCAGAACTGTATCCGCAGTTTACGGAAAAGGGCGCGGTGGTCATTGGTATCAGTAAGGACAGCGTGGCGTCCCATAAGAAGTTTGAAGAAAAATTCGGTCTGCCGTTTTCTTTACTTTCTGATACGGAGCTTGTGGCAATTCAGGCATACGATGTATGGAAGGAAAAGACCATGTGCGGAAAAACTTCCATGGGTGTGGTGCGTACCACGTATTTGATTGATGAAAACGGTATGATTGCCAAGGCTTTTGGAAACGTAAAGGCGGCGGAAAATCCGGCGAAGATGCTGAATGAGATATAAGGACAACTCATGGCAAATAAAAAAATCAGGCAGAATGTGACTGCCTGATTTTTTATGCAACTCACAATTTTATGTGTTTTTTGATAAAAATGAAACATACCGGGATTGGCAAAAATAAGATATGAGTGTGTGAAAAAGATTGAATTTATTGCCGATAATATGGTATACTTTACATAAGATAAGTGAAAATTTTGTTTCGTTTTATAATTGAGGAGAACATATGCGATACCTTTCAGTTGCTGAAATAGCAAAAAAGTGGAATGTTTCAGAGCGCAGCGTTAGAAATTACTGTGCCAAAGGACGAGTAAACGGTGCATTTCTTACCGGAAAGACTTGGAATATTCCTGAAAATGCAGAAAAACCGGAGCGTTCTAATAAAAAGAAAGAACAGCCGATTACATTGTTGGATATTTTACAGGAACAGAAAGCAAGTAAGTATTCCGGTGGTATTTACCATAAGACACAGATTGAGCTGACATACAATTCCAACCATATTGAGGGCAGCCGTCTGACTCACGATCAGACAAGATATATTTTCGAAACCAACACTATTGGTGTGGAAAATGAAGTGCTGAATGTAGATGATGTGATTGAAACAGCAAATCATTTCCGTTGCATTGATAAGATTATAGATAATGCAAAAGTAACTTTGACAGAGAAGTTCATTAAAGAGTTGCATCTGATTCTGAAGAACGGAACCAGTGATTCCAGAAAAGATTGGTTTGTTGTTGGTGATTACAAGAAATTGCCGAATGAAGTTGGTGGCATGGATACTGCGCTTCCGGAAGAAGTTGCCGATAAAATGAAAGCTTTGCTGACGGAGTACAACGCAAAGAAAGAAAAAACTTTTGAAGACATTTTGGACTTCCATGTAAAATTGGAACGCATCCATCCGTTCCAGGACGGCAATGGTCGTGTAGGCAGACTGATTATGTTTAAAGAGTGTCTGAAATACAATATTGTTCCGTTTATCATAGAGGACAATCTGAAACTGTATTACTATCGTGGCTTGAAAGAATGGAACAACGAAAAAGGCTTTCTGACAGACACCTGTCTGACGGCACAGGATAAATATAAAGGGTACTTGGATTATTTTAGAATTGATTATTGAAATGAGTGAAAGATGATATAGTTCGAAAAAGGAAGACGATAAAGGAGTTACTTGACGGCTGGAAACGAAATCATTATATTATGGAGGAGCGGTTGATGCTATACCTTTCCCAGTTTGAATTTCCGGATGCTGACCGGGAATTCGACTACATATTAGACCAAAAGAAAACTTGTTACAATACGTATTATCCTTTTAAAATATTGTCAGAGCACCAGTTGCAGTATTTGAATTTTGAACCGGTTACCATTTTATATGGTGGGAACGGCTCCGGAAAAACCACAGCGTTAAATGTGATGGCGGAAAAGCTGGGGTTGCAACGGGATACCCTGTATAACCGCTCGGCGTTTTTTGAGGGCTATACAACGCTTTGTGATTATGTGTCGGAGCGTATCATCCCGAAGGATAGCCGTATTATCACCAGCGATGATGTGTTTGATTTTATGCTGAATCTGCGGAGTTTAAATGAGGGGATAGACAATTCAAGAGAAGAATTGTTGGAAGAATACCGCAGATTGACCGATCCGTTCCAGCCACGGTTTCAGTTGCATTCGCTGGATGATTACGAGCAGTTAAAGCGGGTGACAGCCGCCAGACGGAAAACAAAATCCCGGTATGTCAGAGATTATCTTGGAAGCAATGTCAGAGAACGTTCCAACGGAGAAAGTGCCTTGATGTACTTTACCAACAAGATTCAGGAAAACGGACTGTATTTGCTTGACGAGCCGGAAAACAGCCTGTCTCCGGAAAAACAGCTGGAACTGGTTAAATTTTTAGAAGACTCCGTGCGGTTCTTTGGCTGTCAGTTTGTGATTGCCACCCATTCACCTTTTTTTCTTGCTATGCGGGATGCTAAGATTTATGATTTATCCGGGGAAAAGGCAGGCGTGAAGAAGTGGACAGAACTTGGCAATGTACGGACATATTACGAGTTTTTTAAGAAGCATGAAAGTGCATTTGAGGGTGATGATTAAAAAGTATGTTAGGTCAAAAACACCTTAACACAATTTAAGAATTTCTTTTTTACCTCTGATATTGTATACTCTAACTTGTTCAGGGCAAGCATTGTGGCCACAAAATATGTTCTGAGAATATTTGGAGAGGTGATAAAAGCCTCTGACAACGTGTGGGCGGGCATAAATTTTACTTCGTAAAATTGCTTCGCGAAACAAAGGAGGCTTAACATGAAGTATGAAAACGGTAAGGATATTTTCCCGGAGCGTTTGTTAAAGCAGATTCAAAAGTACGTGTCTGGCAAATTGGTTTACATACCTTCCCCGGAGGAAAAGAAGAAGGACTGGGGAGAAGCTTCCGGTTATCGGCAGTATCTGCAAAAGCGGAATCTGGATATTCAGTTAAAGTTTCGCAACGGTGTTACCATCGGCCAGCTGGCGGAGGAATATTGCCTCTCTCATGAAACAATCAAAAAGATTGCGTATTCGAAGAAAGAGGTGTTTATTATGGATTACAAATGTACCCTGTCATCGGCGGTGAGCTATGCAAGAAACGGAAAACTGGAAGAGTGGATTCACGCGTATCTTTTGTCGGATGGACATAATAAGGAATTTTCTGATGGATTGAAGCTTTTTGACCGTTATTTTCTTGGCCCGGTGAAGCTTCCACTGGAACTGTTTTCTCGTGACTGTGGTCCGGAGGAGGGCATGAAATGGCAGATTCCGGCGAAGCCTTTTGAGCGAAAGGTGCAGGAGTTAATGGAAGTTATCAAGCGAGAGCAGGATATGCCACCGCTGATTGTGCATTATGGTGCGGAAGGCTTTGAATTAAACGATGGTAATCATCGATATGAAGCGTATGCAAGGCTCGGCATCAAGGAATATTATGTGATTGTGTGGATTACAGAAAAGGAAGAGTATGCGGAGTTTATGGAGAAATACTCGGGGTATATGCAGTAAAGATTAATGAAACTTTAATTTATTTTTTAGTATTAATTGAGAAAAATGAAGTATACTATGGCATGTGTATTGGAATACATGTCATAGTATTTTTATATATAATTCTTAAAGAAGAGGTGCTCAGAGTGAAGAGAAGAAAACAAAAGGGTAATCAGAAGCAAGAGATGGTTCTTACGGAAAATGCATACATATCGGAACTGGAAAAAGCAAGTCTGGAATTGCAGGAGCTTACAGAACAGACGAAACAGAAGGCAGAGGAATTCTATTTGAAGATGCCGAAACTGGATGACTTTACAGAAGTGGAGCAGCATGTAGATTCTTTGCGGAGAGCAGCAGTAGCGATGTCGAAAAGCATGGCGCAAACCTATGCTGTCAGTGATGAAATAAGTGCCAGATGTAAAGATATTGAAAAACAGCGAAAGAAGCGGCGTTTTGTGCCAACGGCTCCGGCAAATGCTACGATAGATTTACGTGAAAGAGAAGCAAGGCATTTTGCCCAGGGAATCAGTATATATAAACTGCTTTTAGTTTGTTTTATCGGAAGCTTTGCCGGTGTGGTTATTGAACTTTTATGGTGCCTGCTTCGAAATGGCTATCTGGAAAGTCGTTCCGGATTGGTGTATGGTCCATTTAATTTGTTATATGGTGCCGGAGCAGTTGCACTTACCGGAGCCTTGTACAAATTTAGAAATAAGGGGACATGGATTTCGTTTCTTGGCGGTATGTTTGTAGGTAGTGTGGTGGAGTATGCCTGTTCGTTCGGACAGGAGTTACTGTTTGGTTCGCGGTCATGGGACTACAGCGATGTACCGTTTAATATAAATGGACGCATTTGTCTGCTGTATTCAATCTTTTGGGGCTTCCTTGGTGCCTGGTGGATTAAGGATATGTATCCTCGTATGGCAAAATGGATACTGAGAATTCCAAATAGCTGGGGCAAAATTCTAACATGGTGTTTTACAGTATTCCTTGTTTTTAACAGCATAGTATCTTTTGCAGCAGTAGGACGCTGGTCAGAGCGTGTGGAAGGATTGGCACCTTCCAATGCAGTGGAAGAGTTTCTGGATGAGCGGTTCCATGATGAGCGGATGGAGCGGATTTACGCAAATATGGAGTGGTGACAATAGTTGCTGCTCCATTTTTTTGTGCACTTTGCTATCGAAAAAGTGTCACTTAGGGGAACTGGACTTGCTATAATAAAATATCCTTGATACACTATAGAAAACAAAAGGAAAGGGACGCGCAGAGCGTTTGAAGAAGCATGAAATATACAATAAATCAAATGTCACAGGGCGAGGACGAGCTGATTTTAAATTATGTCAGTATATCCACAGAAGTGGAACGGGTTCTCGCCTTTATGAAAGAAAATGAAAAAAGGCTGATTGGTACAAAAGACGGGATTCAGGTGGTATTAAAACAAGAGGAACTGTTATACGTGGAAAGTGTAGATGGTCGGACGTATGCGTACACGGAGAATGAGGTTTATAAAATCAATTACAATTTGGTGGGAGTGCAGGAATATCTGAATGGTATCAATTTTTATCGTTGCAGTAAATCAATGATAATTAATATTGACTGCATTGCCGGTTTGAAAAGTCTTTCTTCAAACCGGATTGATGCAACGATGAAAAACGGAGAACATATTTTGATTTCCAGAACCTATGCATCGGAATTTCGCAGAAGATTGAGAGGAGAGTGAGAACATGAAATCAGAAAAAAAAGTGTCCAAGCTTACATACTTTATGGCGAAGGAGGCGGGAATTGAATTAAAGGCAGCGTTGTATTTTTGGTGCATTCTGTTTTTTTATTCTGCATTCCGTATATTACAGGGAAACTGGGAGGCAAGCATTATTCACCTGTTTGAAATGATTTTTACGACTTATGTTATGGGTTATTTACAGATGTATGTGTTTTCTAATTTTGATGAGAGTGAAAACTTCACATGGAAAACGTTGCTGTATTCCGGTATTTGCTCCGGCCTTTATGTGGCAGTGGCATATGTCTTTCGATGGTTTGAAACATCAGTGGCAGCATTGGCTGTGTTTTTTATTTATATTTTGATTGCTTATGTGTGTGCCTGGTGGATGTATAAAATAAAACGAATCGGGGATACCAAAGCGCTGAATGAAGATTTAAAAGCGTTTCAGGAAAGGAGCAGAGCAAATGGGGAAGATAATTGAGATTAACGGTTTAACAAAAAGCTATGGCAAACATCGTGGTGTGAATGATGTGAGTTTTTCTGTGCAGGAAGGGGATATGTTTGCATTTTTAGGTCCGAATGGTGCGGGAAAATCTACCACCATCCGGTGTATGCTGGGATTGATTCATTATCAGCAGGGAAATATCAGCTTATTCGGGAATCGGTATACGGGTCTTAACGAAACGTTGAAACACATTGGCTATATGCCATCCGAAGCAATGTTTTATCCGGGAATGAAGGTAAAAAATATAATTAGGTTTGCGGCAGAAGCAAGGGGACAAAACTGTGAGAAAGAAGCTGCCAGATTGTGTGATGCTTTGGAGGTTCCACTGGAAAAGAGGGTAGAGGAGTTATCCCTTGGTAATCGGAAGAAGGTGAGCATTGTCTGTGCTATGCAGCATCAGCCGGGATTACTGATTTTAGATGAACCTACTTCCGGGCTGGATCCTTTGATGCAGGATACGTTTTTCGAATTGTTACAGGAGGCAAATCGGAAAGGCACTACCTGTTTTTTATCCTCTCATGTATTGTCTGAGGTGAAGAAATATTGCAAAAATGCGGCATTTATTAAGAGTGGCAGGATTTTAACGGTGGATTCTATTGAAAAACTGACAAAGAGCAGTTTTCGTCAGGTCAGAGTGTGGAAAAACGGAGAGGAAGAACGTTTTTCTTATGAAGGAAATATACAGGAGTTACTTTTAAAGCTACAAAATATGGCGGTGGAAGATGTGTTAATTGAGGAGCCATCCTTAGAAGAAATTTTTATGCATTATTATGAGGAGGTGCCACAGAATGGTAATCTGGAAGCATGAGTGGAAACAAAATTATAAGACTTTTTTGATATTTTGCATTACAGTAGGCATATGCTGTTGCGGATGTGTCCTGATGTTTGACAGTGTAGCAGAGAGCATGGAACAGATGGCAGCCGGTTTTGCGGGAATGGGAAGCTTTGCTACGGCCTTTGGTATGGATAAAGTGAGTATTGCTACATTGGAGGGATTTTACGCTGCTGAAATCAATCTGATTTTTTCGCTGGGAGGTGCGATGTTTGCAGCAATGAGCGGAGCTGCGTTGCTTTCGAAAGAAGAAGAGGGACATACAGCAGAATTTTTACATACACTTCCTATGGGAAGAACTGCAATTGTGGTTTCAAAGTATGTGGCATTGCTGACACTGATAGTAGCGTTTAATGGAGTTGGAATTTTGTTTGAAGCAGTAGGAATTTACTGTGTCGGTGGAAGCTTTGCATGGAAGGAGTATATGCTGTATCATGGAATGTCCCTGTTAATGCAGTTGGAAATCGGAAGTGTGTGCTTTTGGATTTCCTCCTGTGCAAAGAAAAAACAGATTGGAGCTACCTTGGGGCTTTCTGTTTTGCTGTATCTTATGGATGTGATGTGCCGGATAGTACCGGATTTGGAATGGACCAGATTTGTGACTCCGTTTTACTATTGTAATGCGGCAGATATTTTTAGCGGAAGTGAAATCGAAATGGCTTGTGTTGGAATAGGAGTAGCGATTACAGTGACTTCAGCTTCAATGGCAGGAATTATTTATAAAAAGAGAGATATTGCGGGATGATTTCCATAAATTTCATTGACAAATGAGAAAAATTATGCAATACTGAGAAAAGGGCGGAGAGGAATATAGCAAAGACGAACTGTCAAACGCCCGTAAAATATATACAGAAAACCCGTGAGGGAGTAGCGAGCGTGTAAACGTAGCAAGTCAACATACTGACCGCAAGGTCTGGCTTGTTTTAAATCGCGAGACTCATGTATAACTGCAAAGCTATACATGGAGTCTATTAATCTCAGATATCAAACCCAGGTATGGCATGTGCTGTACTTGGGTTTTTTCGTGAATAGGCAAAGTGTCCTATTCAGAAAAGAAAAAGCATACTATTAGTTACAGGGAGGATGAAAATGGATTGGAATTTTGTATTTTTCTTTAACAGTATATTGTTGGGGGTTGGTCTTGCCATGGATGCCTTTTCGGTGTCTCTTGCCAATGGGTTAAATGAGCCCTGCATGAAACGGAAGAAAATGTGTGGTATGGCAGGAGTATTTGCTTTGTTTCAGGCGGCAATGCCGATGATTGGCTGGATTTGTGTACATACTATCGTGGAGAAATTTCAGGCGTTTGAGAAGTTTATACCGTTTATTGCCCTGGTGCTTCTGGTATATATCGGTGGTAAGATGCTGTTGGATGGGTTAAAGAAGACAGAAGAAGAGAAAGAGTGCAAGGCTGTGAGCGTTTCTGCACTGCTGGTACAGGGGGTGGCAACCTCCATTGATGCATTGTCTGTTGGCTTTACTATTGCAGAGTATGGATTTTTGATGGCAATTGTATGTGCAGTAATTATTGCAGTAGTTACCTTCTTTATATGTGTGGCAGGCATTGCCATTGGAAAGAAGTTTGGTACAAAGCTGGCGAATAAAGCATCCATCTTTGGTGGTGTAATTTTAATTCTGATTGGCTTGGAGATTTTTTTGACAGGAATTTTATAGCAGAAAGCAAAAGAAAGTAATAAAGGGGCAGGAAAAAAGTTCTTGTCTCTTTTTTTGTAAAAAATAAATTTATGTGTTAACCGGAGAAGTTTATCTGGTACTATATAAATGAAAGCTTTCAAAAAATAACTTTACCATGGAGAGAAAACAGTATGTCACCACAGGAACCGGTAGTAAATTTTATCGAAGAAAACATAAAAACAATCTTTGCCTATGCGTTATCCAGAGTTTCTAACAAGGAGGATGCGGAGGATTTGACCAACGATATTGTGCTGGCAATGTTACAAAGCGCAGATAAGCTGAAAAGTCAGGAAGCCTTTTACGGTTATGTCTGGGGCATTGCAGCGAACACCTATCGGAAGTTTCTGCAAAAGAGAAGCAACCGACAGAACAGAGAGGAAAGTATGGACAAGGATGAGGAATCTGGTCTGAAAGAACTGGCAGCAGACGGTGATTTTGCAGAAGAATATGCTGAAAAGCTGGCGTTGCAGGAAGATATGATAAAACTTCGACGGGAAATTGCGCTTCTTTCCAGGGAACACCGGGAATGTACCGTGGCCTATTATTTTCAGGAGCAGTCCTGTACGGAAATTGCAGAGCGGCTTGGTATCTCTATGGAAATGGTGAAGTATTATCTGTTTAAGACAAGAAAAATTTTGAAAGAAGGTATCAGTATGGAACGTGAATTTGGTGAAAAGAGTTTTAAGCCGGAACCATTTGATTTTGTAACAATTTTTGCGGAGAATTTTAATCGGGAATATTATAATTTATTTAACAGAAAGCTGCCGGGACAGATTCTGCTGTCGGCATATTATACACCAATGTCAGTCAGGGAACTTGCTATCGAGCTTGGTGTTGCATCTGTTTATCTGGAGGATGAACTGGCACTGTTAGAAAAGTATCATTTGATTACAAAGAATCCTCATGGAAAATATCAGACGAATCTGGTGATTTATACGGATGACTATACAAAGGAATTCCGGCGCGAGGCAGGGAAGTTTGCAGTGTCAGCCATGAAAGATATTTTCGTGTCATTAAAGGGAAAGTTTGGTGAAATCCGCAGTATCAACAGATGCTGCGCGGCACTTTCTGAGGAACGTCTGCTTTGGGCACTCCTCTGGCCGATGATTCTCTTAGGTAACAAAAGTTTTTCTGAAAGACATCCGGAACTTGCGGAAAAGGGTGAGATTTATCAGGGGGCATCCGGAACCAATTACGGTACCGTGGAGAATGAATATGAGGGTCGGTATGGATGTTATTCTTTTGCAGGATATACCGGTATTGATGAGAAGTATTATGCCATGGCAGCAGATTTTGGTGTGCTTCCGGAGAAAAACCGTTATTTTACCGGTCTTGATATGGAGCAGTTTAAGAAAAAGATTTATGATACGGTTGCAGGAGCAATGGAGCCGGAGTTTCTTGTGTTTACGGAGGCAGAAGAAGATGTATTGTGCAGAATTCTGGATACATTGACAGAGCAGATGACAGCGCTGTATGAAAAGCTGTATAACTGTGCCTGCAATGTGATGAAGCAGCATGCGCCAAAGCAGGTGGAAGATTTGGCGGAGAGAATTATTTTCCAGACATTGTTGTTTCGTTCTGTCGGATTATTTGGAGGATTTGCGGTGGATTCCGGAGAATTGAAAATTCCGGAAACAGATGGTCCGGTGGCGTTTTATGTCAGAGAGAATACGAAAGCGGCAGAGGCTACAGCAAGTAAAAATAAAATATTGTAGTAACGAATAAAAAGAAAATGAAAGAGAGCGTTTTTACGAAGAAGTATTGTATTTGTAAAGACGCTCTTTTACATATTTGGTAGATTATTCAAAAATAGGAAGAATTATATGGTGAAAATGAGAAAGAATTGTAGTATACTGAACAACAAGATAAGTAATGCAAAAGAGAACGTATGTGAACTGAGAATATGAAACGAGGAGACACAAATTATGCATAAAAAAGAATTCAAAATATCGCATCACGGCAGAATCAGTGATTGCTTTTACTATAAACCCGACAACATGGCAGAAGGTGAAAAGTGTCCGGTGGTAATTTTCAGCCACGGATTTGACGGTTTTAAAAGAGATTTCAGAACGTCTGCCAAGTATTATGCCGGTGCCGGAATCTGCGGTGTCTGCCATGGCTTTTGCGGTGGTGGCAGAAAGGACGAGACAAGCGGTCTTTCGACTATGGAAATGAATCATTTCACCGAGATGGAGGATCTGATTTCGGTAATTGATGAAGTAACCGGCTGGGACTGGATTGACGAAACAAAGGTGTTTTTGCTTGGCAGCAGCATGGGTGGACTGGTTTCTGCCATGACAGCGGAAAAACTGAAGGACAGAATCAGAGGATTAATCTTATTATTTCCGGCCTTTTGTATGCTGGACAATCAGGAAACTCGCTTTCCAAAGCCGGAGCATATGACCGGAAACTTTGAGTTCTGGGGAGTGCCATTAGGACATCAGTTTTTCGAAATTTCCAAGGACTATGTGATTTGGGAGCATCTGGGCAGCTTTGATAAGCCGGTACTGTTTATGCACGGAACAGCGGATAAGATTGTGCCAATCGATTATAGTTATAAAGCAAAGACTTTTTATAAAGATGCCAGATTAGAAACATTTTTAGACGAAGATCATGGCTTTACCAAAGAAGGCAATCGACGTATGGAGGCGATGGCTCTGTATTTTATCCATGATTGTCTGGGAAGAGAGTAGTCCGGCAAGTGGTTTGAATAGTAAGGGGAAAGAGTATGGAAGTATTGCGGGTGTATGTAAATGTAACAGGGTGTCATGAGGTGGTGTCAGAGAAGCAAACCGTTCGGATGCTGCCGTTTGGAGGAACCTGTGATGGACCTTTTTTTAAAGGAACTATTTTATCCGGGGGAGTGGATACCCAAAAGGTGGATGAAGCAGGTGCGGGTGCTTTATCAGCCAGATATATGATAGAGGGTGTGGATTGTAAAGGGAATCCTTGTAAACTGTTTATCGAAAATAGTGCGACTATGGGTGGAGAACACAATGTTACAACTCCGGACATTGTGACTGACAGTCCGGAACTGAAATGGCTGGAAACGGCTAATCTGCAAGGCAGAATTGAAACAATCAATGGCCAGTTGACTATTATCATTGAGATGGTGGGAGCACAGGAAGATACGGTTGGTATGTCTGAATCATCCGTGCTGATTTTTGAGGACAAGGTTTGCAAAATTGAGAAGTTTTGTGAAGAGTCTGACCGGGAATATCAAGTGATGCAGTGGCTGAAAGGCAAGCTTCCGGTGCCGGAGGTGCTTTGCTGGGGAAAAAAGGATGGAAGAAATTATCTGCTGATGTCAAAGCTTCCTGGAAAGATGTCCTGTGATGAGGAATATATGAGACAACCGGAGGTGTTGGCAGAAGCTTTGGCGGAAGGACTTAAAATGCTTTGGAGTGTGGATATTTCTGCCTGTCCATATTCTGCAAAGCTGGATGAAAAACTCCGCATGGCAAAGTACAACGTGGAGCATGGTCTGGTAGATGTAAACAATGTGGAGCCGGAAACCTTTGGACCAAACGGTTTTGCAAATCCACAGGCGCTGTTGGAATGGCTGGAAAATAACCGACCGGAGGAGGAACTGGTATTTTCTCATGGGGATTATTGTCTGCCGAATGTGTTTTTAGCGGATGGAAAGGTCAGTGGTTTTTTGGACCTTGGAAGAGCCGGTGCGGCAGACAAATATCAGGATATTGCGCTTTGTTATCGGAGTTTTTTACATAATTATGATGGAAAGTATGGTGGCGGAAGCTATGGAGATATAGACCCGGAGATTGTGTTTGAAAAACTGAACATCAAACCGGACTGGGAAAAGGTGCGGTACTATATCCTTTTGGATGAACTGTTTTGATGCAGAGGAGTGTGATTATGGAACTTTGGGATATTTATGATAGAGAGCGTAACAAAACCGGGCGGACGATGATACGTGGTCCTGTACCGGAGGGGGACTATCATCTGGTAGTCCATGTATGTATTTTCAATTCCAAGGGTGAAATGCTGATTCAGCAACGGCAGTCTTATAAAGAGGGGTGGCCAAACCTGTGGGATATCAGCGTAGGCGGAAGTGCTGTGCAAGGAGACAGTAGTCAGAGTGCAGCGGAGCGTGAGGTAAAAGAGGAACTGGGGCTTACAATTGATTTACAGGGAATTCGACCTCATTTTACCATCAATTTTGACTGTGGCTTTGATGATGTTTACTTGGTGGAACGTGAGGTGAATATTGAGGATTTGGTACTTCAGGAAGAGGAAGTACAGGCTGTAAAATGGGCGACTAAGCAAGAAATTCTCGAAAAAATGGAAAAGAAGGAATTTCTTCCGTATTATCCGAGTCTGATAGAGTTGTTATTTGATACAAGAAAGAAATATGGCTGCCACAGGGAAGGATAAAAGAACAAAAATCACAGGGAGGCAGTATAATGTACCATTACTATATGTTTAACAAGCCGGTGGGATGTGTCACTGCCAGAACCGATGATCGATATCCAACGGTAATGGATTACTTCAAAGAATTACATAATGAGAAACTTTCTCCGGTGGGCAGACTTGATCTGGAAACAGAAGGGTTATTGATTATTACGGACGATGGAGTCTGGAATCAGTTGATGACAAGACCGGAGAATAAGAAAGAAAAGTGCTATGAATTCTTTGTATTAGGGGAACTCACCGAAGAAAAGAAGTATACATTAGAACAGGGTGTGACAGTTATAGGCTCTGATAAACAGACGGCACCGGCAAAACTGGAGCTGACAGAATTCACGGAGCTGAGTAAAGTATTACCGGAGCTTCCACAGCTGCTGCAGGAAAAATATGTGCATAATCGTCCGTTTCATTCGGTAACAAAGGGAAAAATCACGATTACAGAGGGAAGGAAACGGCAGATTCGGCGTATGATGAAGACAGTAGGGTGTCTGGTAATCTATTTGAAGAGAATCTCTATGGGAGATATTGTGTTGGACCCGGCATTAAAACCGGGAGAGTGGAAAGAAATTGAGGTGAGTTAATTTGAAGAAAGCAATTATTACGCCAATGGAAAAGGAATGGAGCAAGGTAGTGAATCAGGAATTGGCTTTTTTGCAGAAACGGGCAGAAAAAACAGACTCACGATTAAATCAGCTCCTGGAGAAAAAAATTCCTGCGAATTTACAGAATACATTAGATGGGGCTTTTGGGAAAGCCTTTCGTCTGGTATTTGAAAAGGGAACCGGTGTAATAGAAAAAACATATCGCAAGGAGGAAATGAAAAAGGCGTATCAGATTAATGAGTATGCAGCAAAGGTTTATGGAAATAAAAAAGCTTTGACTGTGTTTTCCAGAAAAGCAACCGGTGCAGGAGCGGGAAATCTTTTAATGTCCGGAGCGGCAGGAGTCGGTCTTGGGGTACTTGGTATTGGTTTGCCGGATATTGCATTATTTACCGGGCTCATGTTAAAAGGTGTGTATGAAATAGCTTTAAATTATGGCTTTGATTATGAGGATGAGGAGGAGAAAAAATTTATTCTGCTCCTGATTCGTGGTGCGTTAAGTTATGGTAAGGAACTTCAAAGCATTAATGAAGAACTGAATTTTTATATGGATTATGGTGCTTATGCCAAGGGAAGAACCACAGAAGCTGCTATTAGCGCTGCGGCAGGCTGTTTATCAAAAGAATTGCTTTATATGAAATTTTTACAGGGGATTCCGGTGGTAGGCGCCGTAGGTGGTATTTATGATGCAGTTTACATGAAACAGGTCATGGAATATGCAGAGTTAAAATACCGCAGAAGATTCTACCTGCGACAGAAACGCAATGGTATGAAATAATTAAAATCCGGACAGGTGAATGTCCGGATTTTTGCTTTATGAACACTTGCAATTGATGGAAATGGTATGCTATACTGAAATGAATGAAAACGGAATTTGTATAGGAGTATAGAGTGTTATGAAGCTAATTATGAAATACTTAAAACCGTATTATGGCCGGATGTTGTTTGGGTTATTGGTTAAAATCGGCGGTACTGTGGCAGAACTGTTTATGCCATGGATTCTTGCTCATATTTTGGACAATGTCATTCCGGAAACGAAGCAGTCTGGTAATATGAACAGTATGATTTTTTGGAGCTTTATGATGCTTCTTATGGCGATTTTAGCACGGAATTTCAATGTATTTGCCAATCGTAAGGCGGCAGAAGTTTCAAAAAACACGATTTTTGTTCTTCGGAATGATTTGTTTCAAAAAATTCTTCATTTATCGGGAAAACAGACGGACAAGGTCGGCATTCCTTCTCTGATTTCAAGAATGACCACGGATACTTATAATATTCATCATGCAATCAATATGATGCAGCGTATGGGTGTCCGTGCGCCTATGATTATTTTGGGCGGTCTGGTAATTACGGCAACACTGGATCCGGTATTAACACTGGTCCTTGCAGGAACCATGCCATTTATCGTGGCAGTAATTGTGATTGTTTCCAAGAAAGGAATTCCGTTGTACGGCAAGGTACAGCAGTCTATTGATGTGATGGTGCGTACTTTGCGTGAGGATGTGGCAGGTATTCGTGTCATTAAGGCATTGTCTAAGAAAGAATATGAGAAACGACGTTTTGAAAAGGCAAATACGGAGGTTTCCGACAAAGAACTGCTTGCTTCCGGCGTGATGGCTGCCTCCAGCCCGCTGATTAATTTTTTTCTTAACATGGGGCTTACTCTGGTAGTGATTGTGGGTGCATACCGTGTGAATGCAGGTCTTACCCAGGCAGGAAAGATTGTGGCTTTTTTAACGTATTTTACCATGATTTCCAATGCTGTTATTGCCATTAACCGTATTTTTGTAATGTTTTCCAAAGCTTTGGCTTCTTCGGAAAGAGTGGAACAGGTACTGGAGGCAGAGGACAATCTAAAGCTGGAACAACAACTTGGCTTTGCAAACGGTAATCGTCTGGAGTTTCGTAATGTTTCTTTCAGCTATCAGGATGATATGGAAAAACTATGTCTGGAAAACATAAATTTCACCTTGAAGAAGGGAGAAAACTTGGGTATTATTGGTGCCACCGGCTCCGGTAAAACTACTCTTTTAAATCTTCTGATGCGATTTTATGATGTGACGGAAGGCGATATTTTTATCGATGGTAAAAATATTAAGTCATATCCGTTGCAGGAACTGCGGAATAAGTTTGGCGTGGCATTCCAAAATGATGTGGTGTTTCATGATACGGTACGGGAAAATATCAGTTTTGGTCGTGACATGAGCGATGAGAAAATAATAGAGGCGGCAAAACAGGCAAATGCATATGAATTTATTATGGACAAAGAGGGCGGTCTTGATCATGTGGCAGCAATTAAAGGGGCAGATTTTTCCGGCGGTCAAAAGCAGCGTATGCTGGTGGCAAGAGCTTTGGCAGGAGATAATGATTTTTTGCTGTTAGATGATGCGTCTTCTGCATTGGATTACAAAACCGATGCTTACATAAGAAAACAGATCCGTGAGTGGAAGCAGGGCATTACGACAGTAACGGTTGCACAGCGAATCAGCTCTGTAATGCAGTCGGATTTAATTCTTGTTTTAGAGGATGGAAAGGTAATAGGACAGGGCACTCATACAGAATTAATGAAAAGCTGTGAAACATATCGGGAAATCTATAAATCCCAAATGGGGATGGATTTTTCTGAATAAAAAGCGGGCAGACAGAATGTTTGATAAAATGGAGGTAATGACTAATGGCGGCACCGGGACCGAAAACTCCTGCATCCAAGAAGTACGAACGGGCCAGAGACCCCAAAAAGGCGCTTCGTGGATTGTGGAGTTATTTAAAATTATATAAATGGATGCTGATAGCGGCAGTGCTTCTTACCTTTGCCGGTAATGGTCTGGCCTTAGTGGGACCAATGCTGTCCGGTAAGGCAATAGATGCCATTATGGGTATCGGCAAGGTGGATTTTGACACGGTATTTTATTATGCAGGATGGATGGTACTTTTTTATGCTGCTTCTGCTGCATTATCCTATGGGTTGGCGTTACTTATGCGGACAATTACGCAGAAAACGGTGCGGAAAATGCGTCAGGATGTATTTAATAAGCTGATGGAACTGCCGGTAGGTTATTTTGATACTCATTTGTCCGGTGATATTATCAGCCGTATTTCCTATGATATCGATGTGATTAATACATCGCTCTCCAACGATGTGGTGCAGATTTGTGCCAGCGTGGTAACAGTTACAGGTTCTTTTATTATGATGGTACTGATTGCCCCGTCTCTGGTGGTTGTAATGCTTATTACGATTCCAATGTCTATTTTGTACACCAGGCATATGGCGAAGAAAACAAGACCCCGTTATGCCAGACGTTCTGCAAAACTTGGTGAAATGAATGGTTTTGTGGAGGAAATGATTACCGGACAAAAAGTAATTCAGGCATATGCTAGGGAAGAAGTCATGCAGAAGCGTTTTTACGATGTAAATAAAGCAGCTATGGATGCTTATTATGATGCAGATTATTGCAATGCAACCATGGGTCCGACGGTAAATTTTATCAACAATTTGTCCCTGACACTGGTTACGGTGTTTGGTGCACTGCTTTACTTAAAAGGTACCTTGTCCATTGGAAATATTTCTTCCTTTGTGCAGTACTCCAGAAAGTTTTCCGGACCAATTAACGAAGTGGCAAACATTGCCGGAGAAATTCAGTCCGCGTTAGCAGCAGCAGAACGTGTTTTTCGTGTGCTGAACGAAGAAGAGGAAGTGTCAGATGTGTATGGTGCGGTAGAACTTGATGTGGTGCGAGGCAGAGTAGAGATTCAGAACATCACTTTTGGCTATAGTGAAGAAACACCGATTTTAAAAGACTTTTCCTTAAATGTGGAACCGGGCAGACTGATTGCGATTGTTGGTCCAACCGGTGCAGGAAAAACTACCCTTATCAATCTTTTGATGCGCTTTTATGATCCGCAGAAGGGAGAAATACGCATTGATGGAAGAGAACACAGAGAAATTAAGAGAGATTCGTTGCGCCGGGCGTATGCCATGGTATTACAGGATACCTGGGTGTTTGGAGGAACTATTTTTGACAATATCGCGTATGGTAGGGAAAATGCTACTATGGAGGAAGTGGTGGAGGCGGCAAAGGCAGCTCATATTCACTCCTACATCAAACGTTTGCCGGATGGCTATAATACTATTCTGACCGAGGACGGGGTTAATATTTCCAAAGGTCAGAAGCAGCTTCTTACTATTGCAAGAGCAATGCTTTTAGATTCTAAAATGCTGATTCTGGATGAGGCGACCTCGAATGTAGATACCCGTACGGAAATCCGCATTCAGAAAGCGATGGAAAAGCTGATGGAGGGTAAGACATGCTTTATTATAGCTCATCGGTTGTCTACCATTCAGCATGCAGATCTGATTTTGGTGGTAAATAATGGTCAGATTGCGGAGAGAGGCAGTCATGCAGAGCTGATTCAGAAAAAGGGGTTTTATTATAAGCTCTATACTTCACAGTTTGAATAAAGTGTGGTATAATACAGTTTAATTACTATTTGTAGAAAGGCTGGGGAAATTACATTGAGAGAAATTTTATTTTTAAAGCCCGTTTTCAAACAGATGATTTGGGGCGGTAATCGGATGGCAACAGAGTATGGTTATGATATTCCGGGTGAAAATACAGGAGAATGCTGGGCAATCAGTGCTCATGCAAATGGAGACGGCACTATTGCCGGCGGAACTTATGACGGAGTTTCTTTAAGTACATTATATAAAGAGCACAGAGAATTATTTGGTAACAGCAAGGAAGATGTTTTTCCTTTGTTAATCAAGATTATTGATGCAAAGGCAGATTTATCGATTCAGGTACATCCGGATGATGCCTATGCAAATGTAAATGAAAATGGTTCTCTCGGAAAAACGGAATGCTGGTATATTTTAGACTGTGATGAGGATGCAACGATTGTTATTGGACACAACGCAAAAAATAAGACAGAACTTCGCCGGATGATTGAAGAAAACCGTTGGGAAGAGTTAATTTCTGTCCGCTCAATCAAAAAAGGTGATTTCTTTCAGATTGAACCGGGTACCGTACACGCTATCAAGGCAGGTACATTGATTCTGGAAACCCAGCAGAGCAGTGATATTACATATCGTCTGTATGACTACGGAAGATTGCAGAATGGAAAACCAAGAGAATTACATATCGAAAAGAGTATTGATGTCATCGAATGTCCGCATCAGGACAGAACCGCAGAAAATACATTTGTGCAGGTACAGGATGCGCAGGTGCAGACTATGGTTTCCTGTCCGTTTTATATCGTAAAGAAAATCTGCTTAAAGGGAAATGCTTTAATTTCCATGGATGGTGACTATCAGTTATTCAGTGTAATTGAGGGAAATGGCAGTGTAGATGGTACACCGGTAAAGAAGGGTGATCACTTTATTCTGCCGACCGGTTATGGTTCTTATAAGCTTTCGGGAGAGATGGAGCTTATGACATCTTACACGAGAGGAGACAAATAGCAGCATGAGTAACTGGTTAAATCCTGATAATAAATTTTTTACCTTTATGGGAAAGGCATTTGATGTAGTAGTACTTAATACAATCTGGTTGCTGCTTTGTCTGCCGTTACCGATGCTTACTGTAGTATGGGCGATGCAATCCGGCATTTTAGTACTCCTGATTTTGACAGTTTTAACAATACTTCCTATTGTGCCGGCGACAACAGCATTGTATTATGCTATTGTTAAATCTGTCCGAAGAGAAAGAAGCTATGCCATTAAAGAATATTTTCGTTCCTTTAAACGGAATTTTAAGCAGGGATGTGTGTTTTCTCTGATTGCAATGGTTTTGGTTTTTGTATTATATATTGATTTTCGCTATGCCAGAGAACTGATGAATATCGGTAATTCCTCCGGCAGTACTTACTTTGGTGTTTTTATTGTAATCGGACTTTTATTTAGTGCTATGTTTGCTTATATTTGTCCGGTGCTTTCCAGATTTGAAATGAAAATCAGCGGATTATTAAAAACATCTTTTGTTATGGCAACAAGACATTTGCTGACAACGCTGGTGCTTCTTGTGCTGATTGCCGGAGTGTTGCTTGGGTGTTACATTTTATTGCCGGGAATTTTCTTTCTGCCGGCGGTGGCAACATTACTTGCCTCCTTTCTGATTGAGAGGGTATTTAAGAAATATATGCCTGCCAAAGAAGAGCCGGTGCTTGGACCGGATGGAGAGGAAATTGGACAGGAAAAAGATGAATGGTATTTAGAATAAATCATCCAAAAGAGGAGGAAATATCTATGGAAAATTTATTAAATCGTCAGATGGACTGGGAAAAGGTAGAAGCAGTAGTCTATGCAGATACCAAATATCCGTTCCAGATTCTTGGACCACGCATGACAGAAAACGGTGTACAGATTTGCTGCTTCTATCCGGGGGCAAAGAGTGTTTCCGTTAAGGTGAAGCGTTCCAAAGAGGTTTATGAAATGGAATGTCTGGATGAAGCAGGTTTCTTTGGTGTACTTGTGAATAAGAAAAAGATTTTTAAGTATACGTATGTAATTACAAATGAAGATGATACCGTATGGGAGCAGGACGATGCATATGCATATCTTCCGATTCTTCCGGAGGAAGAGTTAGAATTATTTGCGCAGGGCATTCACTATGAGGTTTATAATATGTTAGGTGCCCACAGGAAAACAATTGACGGTGTAGACGGTGTGGAATTTGCTGTATGGGCGCCAAATGCACAGAAGGTTAGTGTCGTAGGTGATTTTAACCTGTGGGACGGCAGACGTCATTTGATGGAAATGCAGAAAGATTCCGGTATTTTTGCTCTGTTTATTCCGGGAGTAAAAGAAGGAGATATTTATAAATATGAAATCCGTATCAAAGGTGGAGCAAATGTCTTAAAAGCAGACCCATATGGTACAAGTTCCCAGCTTCGGCCGGAAAATGCATCTGTAGTTGCTGATATTTCTGAATATGAGTGGAATGATAAGGAATATATGGATGCCAGAAAGAAGAATAATCCACTGGACGGTCCAATCAATATTTACGAGGTACATCTTGGTTCCTGGAAGAAGCCGGGAGAAGAGGAAGGCAGAATTTTCTATAATTACCGTGAACTTGCAGTGGAACTGGCAGAGTATGTAACAAAAATGGGTTATACTCACGTAGAACTTCTGCCGGTGATGGAGCATCCGTTTGATGGTTCCTGGGGATATCAGGTAACAGGATATTATGCACCAACCTCCCGTTATGGTACACCAAAGGACTTTATGTACTTTATGGACTATATGCACCAGAAAGGTGTCGGTGTTATTTTAGACTGGGTACCTGCCCATTTCCCGAAGGATGCATTTGGTCTGGCTCATTTTGATGGTACTTGTCTGTATGAGCATAAGGATAAGCGTCAGGGTGAGCATCCGCACTGGGGTACCTTAATTTTTAATTATGGAAGACCGCAGGTTTCTAATTTCCTGATTGCTAATGCTCTCTACTGGGTAGAACAGTATCATGCTGACGGTATCCGTATGGATGCGGTGGCTTCTATGCTGTATCTGGATTACGGTAAGAATGATGGAGAATGGGTGGCAAACCGTTACGGCGGCAAGGAAAATCTGGAAGCAATTGAGCTGTTAAAGCATTTAAATTCCATTATGCATAAGCGTAATGAAAATATTCTCATGGTGGCAGAAGAATCTACTGCTTGGCCAATGGTTTCCGGCTCGGTGGAAGATGGCGGCTTAGGTTTTAACTTAAAGTGGAATATGGGCTGGATGAACGATTTTCTTCAGTATATGAGAACGGATCCGTTGTTCCGCAAGGGCTGTCATGGCTGCATTACATTCAGTATGATGTATGCATATAGTGAAAAGTTCCTGTTAGTATTTTCTCATGACGAAGTGGTGCATGGTAAGGGATCTTTAATTAATAAGATGCCAGGTGAGTACGAGCAGAAGTTTGCAAACCTTCGTACTGCCTTGATGTTTATGCTTGGTCATCCGGGCAAGAAGTTCCTGTTTATGGGACAGGAATTTGCGCAGTTTGCTGAATGGAACGAAGCAAAGGGACTGGATTGGAATCTGCCGGAAGAGTATGATATGCATCGGAATTTCCACGAGTTTGCCCGCGATATGAACCTTTTTTATAAGGCAGAGCCGGCATTATATGAGCAGGATTTCTCACCGGAAGGTTTTGAATGGATGAGCTGCATGGATGCAGACAGAAGTATTGTTTCCTTTGTAAGACGTGCTAAGAACTCCGATGATATGTTATTGTTTGTCTGTAACTTTACACCGGTTTCTTATGAAACCTTTACACAGGCAGTTCCGGTTCCTGGTAAGTATAAAGAAATCTTCAACAGTGATGCTGAAAAGTATGGAGGCACCGGCATGGTAAATTCCAGACAGCTTACAGCAAAGGCAGTACCATGCGATGGTAGAGATTACTCCATTGAGATGAGCCTGGCACCTCTTGGTACAGCAGTATTCCGCATTAAGAAGGAAGAACCAAAGCCTGAGAAGAAGGTGAAAGAAGAAAAAGCACCGAAGGTTGAGAAAAAGGCGAAGGAAGAAAAGGCACCGAAGGCAGAGTCTGTAATAGAAGCAACAGCAGAGGGAAAAGCGGAACCTGTAGCAAAAGTCAAAAAAGCTGCTAAGAAGCCTGCTGAGAAAAAGACTGAGGTAGAGAAAGAAGAAAAGTCTGTCGAAAAGAAGGCTGAGCCGAAAAAAGAGGTAAAGTCTGCTGAAAAGAAGGCAGAACCGAAAAAAGAGGTAAAGCCTGCCGAAAAGAAGGATGAACCGAAGAAAGAAGAAAAGCCTGCCGAAAAAAAGGCTGAACCGAAGAAAAAAGAAAAGTCTGTAGCAAAAAAGGCAGAAGCTGAGAAGGCAGAAAAGCCTGCAGAGAAGAAAGTTACAGAGAAGAAAGTGACAAGAAAAACTACAAAGAAGACTAAGGAGGCATAACGAAAATGGCAACAATAGTTTCATTTATAACAACAATGCTATTACCTGCATTGTTAAGAGTTTTAATTGCACTGGTGATTTATTTCGTAGGTTCTAAACTGATTAAAGTTGTGATGAACCTGACAGAAAAGGCAATGAATAAGGCGAATGTGGATGCAGGAGTCCAGTCCTTTATTAAATCTGCACTGCGTATTGTTTTACTTATTGTTTTAGTATTTATTATTGTAGGATATCTTGGTATTGCAACTACCGGTGTTGCGGCAATTTTTGCATCCGCCGGTGTAACAATCGGTCTGGCATTGCAGGGCAGTTTGTCCAATCTTGCCGGAGGTGTTCTTATTCTTCTGTTAAAGCCATTTAAAGTTGGTGATTATATTATTGCAACAGGCGTAGAAGGTACAGTAACAGCAATTGAAATTTTCTATACAAAGTTACTGACTACAGATAATAAGATGGTTACCATTCCAAATGGTTCGTTATCCAACAATAATATTATCAATGCTTCCCACGAGGAATTACGTCGTGTGGATTTTGTATTTGGTGTATCCTATAGCAGCGACCTGAAACTGGTAAAGAGCCTTCTTACTACAGCTGCTGAAAGAAACGAAATGGTTCTGAAGGATGAAGAACATGCACCAACCGTATTTATTAACGAATTTGCTTCCAGTTCCATCGATTTCGGTTTCCGTGTATGGTGTAAGAATGAAGATTACTGGACTGTTAAATGGGAGTTAATGGAACAGGTGAAGGATGCCTTTGATGCCAATAAGATTGAAATTCCGTTCAATCAGATAGATGTAAATATGAAAAACCAGTAGGAAATTATGATAAAGATAAGAAACTCTGATAAATAACTGTTCAGAAAGTACTTTTCTTTTTCGGAAAAATATGATAATATAATATCAATTTTAGGAAAGGGTGTTCTAAATGGAAGTTTAGGGCACCTTTTACTGTATGAGATAATCAGGGAAGTGACCTGAAAATGCAGGAAACACAGAAAGGTAGGCTATGTATGGCAGAGAAAGTGACGGAATTTTTTGGTATTGACGTATTTAATGAGGCTGTAATGAGAGAACGTCTTCCTAAGACGACCTTTAAAGCACTGAAGAAGACAATGGAAAACGGAGAAGAACTGGATCCGCAGATTGCGGATATCGTTGCCAGTGTCATGAAAGACTGGGCAATTGAAAAAGGAGCGACTCATTATACCCACTGGTTCCAGCCAATGACCGGCATTACTGCGGAAAAGCATGACGCGTTTATTACTCCTGCGGCGGAGGGAAAGGTAATTTTGGAATTTTCCGGTAAAGAACTGATTAAAGGTGAACCGGATGCATCTTCTTTCCCATCAGGAGGATTACGTGCTACTTGTGAAGCCAGAGGATATACTACCTGGGATTGTACGTCTCCTGCGTTTGTGAAAGAGGATGCTGCCGGAGTTACGTTATGCATTCCGACGGCATTTTGTTCTTATACCGGCGAGGCATTGGATAAAAAGACGCCATTGCTTCGCTCCATGGAAGCGATTGATCGGGAAGCTACCCGTATATTGAAGCTGTTAGGACATCAGGAGGTTACCAATGTTTCCTGTTCGGTAGGACCGGAGCAGGAGTATTTCCTGATTGACAGAGAAAAGTTTTTACAGAGAGAAGATTTGATTTTTACAGGTCGTACATTGTTTGGTGCAAAGCCTCCAAAGGGTTCCGAAATGGATGACCATTATTTCGGTGCTTTAAAAGAGCGTGTTGCTGCATATATGAAAGAGTTAAATTACGAGCTTTGGAAGCTTGGAGTGTTAGCAAAAACACAGCATAATGAAGCTGCTCCGGCACAGCATGAGCTGGCGCCAATCTATGCGACTGCCAATATTTCCGTGGATCATAATCAGTTGGTGATGGAGGTTATGAAGCGTGTGGCAAAACGACATAATTTAGAATGTCTGTTGCATGAAAAGCCTTTTAAGAGTCTGCACGGTTCCGGTAAGCACAACAACTGGTCTATTGTAACCAATACAGGAAAAAATCTGCTTGACCCGGGCAAAAAGCCAAATGAGAATTTAGAGTTTTTATTATTTGTAACTGCAGTGATTAAGGCGGTAGACGAGCATGCAACATTGCTTCGCTATTCTGCATCTAATCCGGGAAATGACCATAGACTTGGTGGCCATGAAGCACCACCTGCGATTATTTCTATTTTCCTTGGGGAGCAATTAGAAGATATTGTGCGCCAGATTATTAAAACCGGAGAAGCAAAAGACTGCAAAAAGAAAGTTTATATGAATATCGGTGTACATACTCTTCCGGAAATCAGAAAGGACGCTACGGACAGAAACCGCACTTCTCCATTTGCTTTTACCGGAAATAAATTTGAGTTCCGTATGTTGGGGTCATCCATGTCTGTAGCAGGGCCAAACACGGTATTAAACACTATTGTTGCTGATACCTTAAGCCAGTTTTCTGATGAACTGGAGAAGGTAGCACCGGAAGAATTGGAAAAAGAGTTAAAGAAGCTGTTGCAGAGAGAATTAACGGCTCATGAAAGAATTATTTTCAATGGGGACGGTTATTCTGAGGAGTGGACAAAGGAAGCAGAACGCAGAGGACTGCCGAATGAAGCTTCCATTGTAGGCGCCACCAAGGCTTTGTTATATGATAAAACAGTAGAGGTATTTACAAAGCATAAGGTATTCAGCAGAGTCGAGCTGGAAGCACGTGCAGAAATGAATTATGAAAATTATGCCAAGACTATCAATATCGAGGCAAAGACCATGGTGGATATGGTAAGGAGAATGTATATTCCTGCGGTCATTCGGTTTGCAACAGAATTGGCAGATTCCATTAATTCCGTACGTTCTGCAGTGCCGAATGTTAATTTTACTGTACAGGAAAAGTTACTGACCCAGATTTCTGAACTTTTAGCGGAAATGGAAGATGCAAAGGAAAAAGTGAGAGAAGCAAGAATGGCGGCAGTTGCTATCAAGAATGCGAAGGAAAAGGCAGAGGCTTACCGCGAAACGGTTGTGCCTGCCATGGAGGCGTTGCGTGTTCCCGTGGACAAGCTGGAAACCATTGTAGATAAAAAGGCATGGCCGGTTCCAACCTATGGTGATCTTGTTTTTGAAGTTTAGTATGTGTTATTGAGGTGTTTATGATAAAAGGCTTACAGTGTGTGGCGATGGCCGCTTCCGTTTTGTCTGTTTCCCTGTTCGGAGACAGAAACATTGGTTTGACGAATGAAATAGATAATATGCGTGAGTGTGTTGTCTGTGTTGTACAAAATGGAACAGAAGAAGCAGAAACGGAAGAAAAAGAGCAGGTAGTGCTGAAATATACGGATGGATTCTGGGTAGAAGAGGATGAGACAATATATCTGTCGGCATCTTATGACAACAGTGTGCTGGAAATCAAGCAAAATAAAATCAGAGAAATTCCGTTATCTGCATCGGTTCTTCCGACCGATATTGTAAGCTATGAAGATATATTGTATGTGTTTGATGATATTCTTTCAGAGCTTCAGATATATACAAAGCAGGGAGAATTGCTGCAGCAGGTAAACGTTCGATTAGAGGATGATTATGTAAAGCAACTGCTGGTAACAGAGGAAGGTGTGGCTGTTCAGACGTATAAAAACCATTTGATATATGCGAATGAAACAAACGGAATCTGGATGGTAGAGGATGGAGAGGCCGCTCCAATATTAGAGAATGATGGTTATGATTTTGCAGAGTATATTACTACAGATGCGAAAGGAACGATATATTCGGTACACACGAAGCTGGTAAAAAAATCATCCATATTATTCGGCGAACTGACGCTTCGTGCAGTTTCAGCGGAAGGGGAATATCTTGGCAGTTATATGTTGCCGACAGAAGAGTATGCTTATCTGCCGGGAAAATATATTCATGTGCAGGAGAACGGAAATATTTATTTGATGGTCCCTACGTCAGATACTGTTGAAGTACGAAAGGTTGCATTAAGAAAAGATGTGGAATCAAATTTACAGAACTACTCAAAACAAGCCGTACAATTAGAATGTGATTATGCTGTAGAGGCAAAATACCGTGTAAAAGCAGGTACCGCATGTAAGGAAAAAGTAAAATTATCGAGAAAAAAAGTCTGGGAGAGGGCGTTGGCTATGGCAGAATACCAATGGACTCTAAAAAAGACCCATACTCAGGTTTCAAAATCGGAGAAAGGCGTTGTTTTGCCAAGAGAAATTGCGGCTGTGTTGGAGAAAAACGCTGATAAATCTTCCTGGAGTGAAGTAATGACGGGAATTCCATATTGCTGGGGTGGTTTCTATTCTCAGTATAGCAGCTTTAAGGGAAGAAACTTTAAAGATGCATTGAATAAAAAATATGTTGCCGGAAATATAAATCCGGAGGGGTACTATAAATATATGACAGCAGGACTGGACTGCTCCGGCTTTGTATGTGCTGCGCTCGGGTTCAAAACCAAACATAGTACGACCGGTTTGCTGGCTCTTGGTTCCAAGGTATCAAATATCAGAGAGCTGGAGAAAATGGATTTATTTGTATATCCCGGAGAACATACAATTTTTTTCTGTGAGTGGTTGGATGAGACGACCATGCTTGTGGCAGAATCGGCGGTAAGAGAGGGAAAAGTAATGATTCATCCGAAAACCGTGAATGAACTGATGGTAAGTGGAAAGTACCAAATGCGTTCTCCTTGGTAGGGGCTTTACAAATTAGGAAATATAAGGTAGAATATTATTTTGGGTTAATTAGATTGAATAGACACATGAAGCAAGGAGGATTATATGATACAGGCATGTAACGTAACATTGCGTCTTGGCAAGCGCGCATTGTTTGAGGATGTAAATATTAAATTTACCGAAGGAAATTGTTATGGTTTAATCGGTGCCAACGGTGCGGGAAAATCTACGTTCTTAAAGATTTTAAACGGTCAGCTGGAACCGAGTAAGGGGGAAGTGGTTATCACACCGGGGCAGCGACTTTCTTTCTTACAGCAGGACCACTTTAAATATGATGCATACAATGTACTGGATACTGTTATTATGGGTAACCAGAGACTGTATGACATCATGGAGGAAAAGGATGAAATCTACGCGAAGGAAGACTTTACGGAAGAAGATGGTAACAGAGCCAGTGAATTAGAGGCGGAGTTTGCGGACCTCAATGGTTGGGAAGCAGAATCCGATGCGGCAACGTTACTTAATGGTCTTGGTATTGAACCGGAATTCCACTATTATCAGATGGCAGACCTAAATGGTTCCCAGAAGGTGAAGGTATTACTTGCCCAGGCTTTGTTTGGTAATCCGGATATTCTGCTCCTCGACGAGCCTACCAACCATTTGGACTTAGAGGCTATCCGCTGGTTGGAAGAGTTCTTGATTAACTTTGAAAATACCGTTATTGTGGTTTCTCACGATCGTTATTTCTTAAATAAGGTCTGCACCCATATTGCGGATATTGACTATGCAAAGATTCAGCTATATGCCGGTAACTATGACTTCTGGTATGAATCCAGTCAGTTAATGGTAAAGCAGATGAAGGAAGCAAACAAGAAGAAAGAAGAAAAAATTAAGGAATTGCAGGAATTTATTCAGCGTTTCTCTGCGAATGCATCAAAGTCCAAGCAGGCGACCTCACGTAAGAGAGCCTTGGAAAAAATTGAGTTGGATGATATCCGTCCATCCTCCAGAAAATATCCTTACATTGATTTCCGTCCGGCAAGAGAAATCGGTAACGAGGTACTTACCGTAACCAATCTTTCCAAGACAATCAATGGTGTAAAGGTATTGGACAACATTTCCTTTATTGTAAATCGTGACGATAAGATTGCTTTTGTAGGCGGTAATACACTTGCAGCAACTACATTATTCAAGATTTTAATGGGTGAAATGGAGCCGGATTCCGGTTCTTATAAGTGGGGCATTACCACTTCACAGGCATACTTTCCGAAGGACAATACACAGATGTTTTCTGTGGACGAAACCATCGTGGATTTCTTAATGCCGTTCTCTCCGGAAAAGGATGTTACCTATGTCCGTGGCTTCCTCGGCAGAATGCTTTTTGCAGGTGAAGAAGGTGTGAAAAAGGTTAACGTATTATCCGGTGGTGAAAAGGTAAGAGTAATGTTATCTAAAATGATGATTATGGGATCTAATGTATTGGTTATGGATGAGCCTACAAACCATCTGGATATGGAGTCTATTACTGCATTGAATAATGGTCTGATTAAGTTCCCGGGTGTAATTTTATTTACTGCACTGGATCATCAGTTTATCCAGACTACGGCAAACCGTATTATGGAAATCGTACCGGGTGGCAGTCTTATTGATAAAACAACTACCTACGACGAATATCTGGAAAGTGATGAAATGGCCCGTAAGAGAACCGTTCTTACTGCAATTGACAATGTAGGAGACGATTTAGAGGCAGAAGAAGAGTAACTTATAGTGGAGAAAGTAACGATTTCTCAGAATTGAGGTTTAAATGAAGAAGGAAAACAAGGGATTTATTCATCGGCAGGGAAAAGATATGCCGCTTGGCGTGTCGTTCCAAAACAATATGTTTAACTTTGCCGTATCCATGCCCGGAAGTTCCTCCTGTAGTCTTGTGTTATATAAAAAAGGTGAAGCAGATCCGGCAGAGGTTATCCCGATGGAAGCCTCTGCCTTAGGTGTTTTTTCAGTGGCAGTCCGGCTTCCAAAGAAACAGGGACATACGGAATATGAGTATCTGTACCGGGCAGGGGGAAAATTGATATGTGATCCGTACGCAGCGAAAATTAATGGAAGAGAGAATTTTGGTGCAGAGTCTTGCTTTGTCCGTGGTGAAGTGCTGGTGCCGGAGGAGCAGAAAAAAGTCGGTTTTCGGCGTCATGATGTTGCGGAACTGGTATTATATAAGCTTCATGTCAGAGGTTTTACCAAAGGCAACGGTTCCGGAGTTCGAAAAAAAGGAACCTATGCCGGAGTAGTGGAAAAAATTCCTTATCTAAAGGAGCTTGGAATAAATGCGATACTTTTGATGCCTGTGGTAGAGTTTGATGAAACGGAAGCTTCTAATCAAAAGGCAAAGGGACCGGTAATAGGTGAACCTGCAAGAATATATCAGGGTCAGATGGAAAAAGCTTCTAAATCCGGAAAGAATATAAAGAAGGGCGTTGTTGAGGCTGTGGCTGAAGAAAAGCCTGCCGGTAAGGTTAACTATTGGGGGTATTCTGCACCGTCTTATTATTTTGCTCCAAAGTCTGCTTATGCATCTCAGCCGGAGAGGGCTTGTGAAGAATTCAGGCATATGGTGGAAATGCTTCATGAGGCAGGAATAGATGTTTATTTGGAAATGCTGTTTGAAGGAAATTTAAGTCAGAGCTTTATGTTGGACTGCCTGCGGTACTGGGTGAGAGTATATGGAGTTGATGGGTTCCATATTAACGAAAGTCAGCTTCCTGTGACGTTGGTGGCAGGAGATGCCTATTTACAGAACACGGCTTTTATGGTTTCTGAAGTTTCAGACTGGCTGAAGAGTAAGTATCCAAACCGTTTATTTGAATACAGGGATGGATTCTGTATGGAGATGCGCCGCTATTTAAAGGGTGATGAAGGAATGGTGCCTGCACTTACATTCTATATGAAGAATCGTAGATGTGATGTCGGCAGAGTGCATTATATTGCTGACCATAATGGATTTACATTGGCTGATTTATATTCCTATGACATTCGCCATAATGAGGCCAATGGTGAGAATGGCAGAGACGGTTCAGAATACAATTGCAGTTGGAATTGTGGTGAGGAAGGTCCGACAAAGAGTAAGAAAGTACAGGCGCTTCGTCAGCGTATGATGAAAAATGCGCTTGCCGTAATGCTGCTTTCCCAGGGAACACCGATGCTGCTGGCAGGAGATGAATTTGGCAGAACCAAGAAGGGAAATAATAACTCATATTGTCAGGATAACGAGATTTCCTGGGTGGATTGGAGCCTGGCAAGAAAAAATAAAGAGCTGTTGGAGTTTGCAAGAACGTTGCTGGCATTGCGTCGGGAACATCCGTTATTTACCATGGAGAGAGAACTTCGCGAAACGGATTTTATCGGCTGCGGATGGCCGGAAATCTCCATCCATGGTTTGACTCCCTGGCAGGTGGACTATTCCTCCTACAACCGGCTGGTGGCATTTCTGTATTGCGGAAATTATGTAAGAAGGGCAGATTACACCTTTGAAGATAATTTTTATGTGATGTTTAACATGCATTGGGAAAAGCATGAATTTGAATTGCCGAAAATGGAAGGCTTTGCATGGAAGGTTGTGTTTGACACCGGTAGAGGAAAAGGACAGAGAACGGAAGAGCAAAAATTGGCTGGTCAGAGTCTTGTTTTGGAACCAAGAAGTATTGTTCTTTTACAGAGCATACCGGAGGATACTTTGGGAAAATAAAAGTTTGGAGAGATACCTATGAAGAAAAATTTAAATTCTTTTCAGTTAAAATGCATTACGATTGTCATGATGATTGTAGGCATTTATTTACAACAGGTAATTTACCTGCTTAATGAGGAACTGATTGCTGCAGGAGGAACCTTGTCCCAGGCACAGAGGTTATTATATAATGCAGGATATGTATTGTATCTGGCGGCATTTCCGTTGGCCTCATTTTTGCTGGTAGAAGCGGCAAGGAAAACGTCTGATAGAAAAAAACTGTTACTGCGTCTGGGAATAACTGCTCTGGTGGTGGAGATTCCGATGGATATTGCAACCTTTGGCTTGAACGAGTGGAAAAGCTGGGGACTGAACCAGAATTTCTTCTTTACAATGGTGGTTGGATTATGTGTTATAATGGCTGTGGATGCTTTGGCAAAGAGGTTTGCACCGGGAACTTTCGGTAACAATCTGGCAACTCTTGGAGTGTATTTATTAGCGGCACTTGTAGCAATTTTGCTTAGAAGTGAGCAGGGGAGTGTTGGTGTTCTTACGATTATCTGTCTGCAGTTATTTTATGGGAACCGGATGTTTTCGCTTGTTGCCGTGGCTGCGTTATATTTGTTGTTTATGGGAGAGACAGGCGGTCTGACATATCTTCCGCCACTTTCTATTTTACTTGTTTGGATGTACAACGGAGAGCAGGGGAAGACAGGTAAGCTGTTAAGAACCGTGTTTTATATGGCGTTTCCTGTGGCCTATGTGCTACTGGGAATATTGGCGCAGATTATATAAGACATTATGGAGGAGATACGTTGATTTCACTAAAAATACTGGAAATGAACCGGTTTATGGGGAAACTGTTAAAGGCAGAAAATTTCGATGGGTTTCTTTTGAAAGAAGGGGTTCTGCGTACCAATATAGAATATCGTTTTCAGGGGCAGTTGTATACAGAATATTATGATACTGAGGAGCAGGAAAAACTGGAAGAAAGGTATATTTACTGGGGAGAGCTGCGTCCTACTGTGTTTGAACTGATTAAGGGAAAACGTACGCCCCTGGCATTTTCTTTTACACTGTTACTTACTAAAAATGATACGGCTGCGTTGCTTGCAAAACGCCAGGTAAAAGTCGGCGAAGATTCCCCGTCTTTATTTTTGCAGATTCGATTTGAGCATGGAACAGGACATATTGTTACCGGAACTGCCAGAAACACATTTACACTGGATAAGTCTCTGGACGAGGCCTGGGATGCGGAAATAAAGATGTTGATGAAGGGGATGGAACTTGGAACGGAAGAAGAGTAACATTATTTGGCTGTTTCTGTTTTAAATGCGCATATTAGCACTCATTACAAATGAGTGCTAATATTTTTCTTGACATTTCAATTTATTAGTACTATAGTATATCATAGCAATAATCGTAAGGCTAAATTGGCTGTTACAGCAGGGCCTTGCTGCAATGAAAGGAGTAACATACTATGAGTACAATGAAAGGAAATCTTTCCATCAATTCCGAAAACATATTCCCGATTATTAAAAAGTGGTTATATTCTGACCATGACATATTTTTCCGTGAGTTAATATCCAACGGCTGTGATGCCATTACCAAGTTAAAAAAGCTTGAAATGATTGGTGAAGCTGAGGTACCGGAGAATAATGAATATAAGATTCAGGTTATCGTAAATCCTGACGAGAAGACTCTTACCTTTATTGATAATGGTATTGGTATGACTTCTGACGAGGTGAATGAATACATCAATCAGATTGCATTTTCCGGTGCGAAGGATTTTCTGGAGAAGTATAAGGACAAGGCTAACGAAGATCAGATTATTGGTCACTTTGGTCTGGGCTTTTATTCAGCATTTATGGTGGCGGACAAGGTTACCATTGATACTCTGTCCTACAAGAAGGATGCGGCGCCGGTTCACTGGGAATCCGAGGGTGGTATGGAGTTTGAGATGGGCGAAGGAGACCGAGAGGTGCGCGGAACTACCATTAAGCTTTTCTTAAATGAGGACAGTTATGAATTTTCCAATGAGTACCGTGCAAAGGAAGTTATTGAAAAGTATTGTTCCTTTATGCCGATTCCGATTTACTTCTTTAATGCGACAGCACAGGAAGAGACAGAAGAAGCTGCTGATGATGTAATTGATGCAGAGGTAGTGGACGGCGAAGCAGTGGAAGCTTCCGAAGATAAGGAAGAAAAGAAGGGTCCTGAACCTTTAAATACTCCAAACCCGCTTTGGAACAAGCATCCAAACGAGTGTACTGAGGAAGAGTATAAGAAATTTTACCGTGATGTGTTCATGGATTTCAAGGAGCCGCTGTTCTGGATTCATTTGAACATGGACTATCCGTTTAACTTAAAAGGTATTTTATATTTCCCTAAGTTAAATACGGAATATGACAGTATTGAAGGTAAAATTAAGCTGTACAGCAACCAGGTATTTATTGCAGATAATATTAAAGAAGTTATTCCGGAGTTCTTAATGCTCTTAAAGGGTGTGATTGACTGTCCGGATCTGCCGCTGAATGTTTCCAGAAGTGCATTGCAGAACGACGGTTTTGTAAAGAAAATTTCTGATTATATTACCAAGAAGGTGGCTGATAAGCTGTCCGGTATGTATAAGGTGGAAAGAGAAGAATATGAGAAGTTCTGGGATGATATCTGTCCGTTTATTAAGTTTGGTTGCTTAAAGGATGACAAGTTCCGTGAAAAGATGAAAGATTTCATCATCTTCAAAAATTTAGAGGGTAAGTACCTGACTCTGCCGGAATATATCAAGGCTGCCAAGGGTGAAGAGGCAGAAGCTGAGGCTGCAGAAGAGGAAAAGAACAAGAATGCAGATGCTGCAGAGACGAAGAAGGATACCGTCTACTATGTTACCGATGAAAAGCAGCAGAGCCAGTACATCAATATGTTTAAGGAAAATGGTATTGACGCTCTGATTATGACTCACAATATTGACCAGCCATTTATCAGTCAGTTGGAGTACGAAAACAAGGAGGTCAGATTCCAGAGAATTGATGCTGACTTAACAGACAGCTTCACCGAAGGTGGCGAGGATATTACTACATTAAATGAACAGTTATCTGAACTGTTTAAGAAAGCTCTTAACAAGGAAAAATTGGAGGTTAAGGTAGAAAAGATTAAGAGTGAAAAGATTTCTGCCATGATTACCCTTTCTGAGGAAAGCCGCAGAATGCAGGATATGATGAAGATGTATCGCATGAACGGCATGGGTGATGATATGTTTGCAGGCGGTGAAAAGCTTGTTTTAAATGCCAATCATCCATTAGTGAAGTTTCTTGGAGAAAACAAGGAAAACGAGCATGCAACTATGCTTTGCGAACAGTTATATGATCTGGCAATGCTGGCGCATAAACCATTGGAACCGGAAGCAATGACAAAGTTTGTGGAACGTTCTAATGAAATTATGATGCTTCTTACAAAATAAGAGTAAAATTTATATAATCCGATGCAGTTCCCAATTACGGGAGAGTCACTGCATCGGATTTGTTTTTTGGTCGTAAATTGGAGAAAAGAAATTGTGTTTTCTTCGGATGCCCCCTTTTCAAATGTGAACAATTGTGTTATTATATACCTAAAGATGTAGTTTTTGAAACTGCATCAAAAGCAGAAAAAAACCACTTTTTACGGAGGTCTTTATGGCGTACAAAATAATAGGGGATAGTTGTACCGACATTACAGATGAAATGAAACGGGAAGGCATAGTGAGTCTTGTGCCGTTGACACTTACCATAGAGGGGGAAGATTTTGTAGACGATAATACATTCAACCAGAAAATATTTATTGAAAAAATGAAAGCAAGTGCGGAATGCCCAAAATCTGCCTGTCCATCACCGGAGCGCTATATGCAGGAATTTGAAGGTCAGGAGGAGTGTTATGTGGTAACTCTTTCTTCCAGATTAAGTGGGTCTTATAACAGTGCGGTGCTGGCAAAAAATATGTATTTGGAAGAGCATCCGAAAGCGAAGATTGAAATTGTGGATTCACGGTCTGCTTCCTGTGGGCAGATGCTTATTGCAGTGAAGTTAAAGGAGTTAAAAGAAAAAGGTCTGGAGTTTGCAGAGGTACAGAAGAAGATTACAGAATTCCGTGATAATATGCAGACGAAGTTTGTATTGGAATCTTTGGAAAATCTGCGCAAAAACGGCCGTCTCGGCAGAGTAACCTGTGCTATTTGTAATGTGTTAAACATCCGTCCGGTCATGGCGGCAGACGATGGGGAAATTATTAAAATTGATCAGGTAAGAGGACATAATAGAGCACTTATGCGAATGATAGAGCATATGGAACAGGATGCAAAAAATGTGGCTGATAAAATTCTTGGTATTACACATTGCAACAACAGAGAACGGGCAGAAATGATAAAAGCAGAGATTTTAAAAAGATTACCGTTTAAAGACTGTATTATTGTAAATGCAGCAGGGGTGTCGACATTGTATGCCAATGATGGCGGAATTATTGTGAGCTATTAAAAAGAATAGAAGTTGCTTATTTGCGAAAGCTGGAAAAGGGACTCGAACCCTCGACCCACGCATTACGAATGCGTTGCTCTACCAACTGAGCTATTCCAGCTTGCAGTAAATGCTAATATAAAAGAAAACCTGCGAAACAGGTTTTCTTTTTTTAATCGAGGCGACGTGATTCGAACACGCGGCCTCTGCGTCCCGAACGCAGCGCTCTACCAAACTGAGCCACGCCTCGATATGATATCGGACTTAACCGACTATGATATTATGCTACTAAATTGAAAAAAAGTCAATATGTTTTTGAAAAAAATGTAACGGTAAGGCTGAATAGTTACATTGCACCTTTCGAATAGTTTAACATATATTTAAAATATCAGAGGGTAAAGGATGGATGTCATGGGTTTTTTGGAAATTTCAGGACTGAATTATTCTTATCATACAAAAGCTGGCGAAACAAAGGCACTCTCTGGTATTGATTTAAATGTCAAAAAGGGAGAGTTTCTTGCGATTGTGGGTCCGAGTGGTTGTGGAAAATCCACATTGCTGAATTTAATTGCAGGGCTATTGGAAACGCAGGAAGGAAGTATTACCATTGAAGGAGCACCTGTGGTGGAAAGCAGGGATAAAATTGGATATATGCTGCAGAAAGATCATCTGCTTCCATGGAGAACAACGGAGGATAATATACGGCTCGGCTTGGAAATTAATCGTGCGGAAACGCCGGAAAAACTGGATTTAATGAATCATTTGTTAAAACAATATGGGATGTATGAGTTTAGGAATGTGAAACCGGGAGAACTGTCCGGCGGTATGCGGCAGAGGGCGGCATTGATCCGGACTTTGGTGATGGAACCGGAACTGTTGCTTTTAGATGAACCGTTTTCAGCGCTGGATTATCAGACCAGATTAAGTGTTGCGGATGATATTTATGAAATTTTGAAAACAGAAGGAAAAACAGCAATTTTGATTACTCACGATATTGCAGAGGCAATCAGTATGTCTGAGAGGATTATTGTACTGACAAAACGGCCGGGACGCATTAAACGGGAAGTGAATATCGGGTTGACAATGGAGCCGAATGGAAGAAAACCTGCAAAACCCTCGGAGGGAAGAAGTGCCAGGGAATTTGCGACTTATTATCAGGAAATATGGAAGGAGCTGATGGACCATGCTGATGCAATCGAAAAAACTGCTGGATCAGAATCTTGACCGCCATCAGGAAAGAAAGGAAATTTCCGGTGCGCAGGCAGAATATCTGAGAGGCTGCAAGCGTGAAAAGTGGTTTGTACGTTGTTGGCAGTGGATAATCATGATTTTGTTCGTCGGATTATGGGAACTCGGAGCAAGAGTCGGATTTATTAATGCTTTTGTGTTCAGTTCACCATCCAGGGTGGCAGAAACTATTGTGACCATGGCAAAGGACGGAAGCTTATGGTATCATACAGGGATTACACTGGCAGAAACCTTCATCAGCTTTCTTTTGATTTTGATTTTCGGAATCGGAATAGCGGTGATGCTGTGGTGGAATACTAAACTTGCAAAAATTTTTGAACCATATCTTGTAATGTTAAACAGTTTGCCGAAATCAGCACTGGCTCCGGTGTTTATTGTATGGCTGGGTGCCAATATGAAAACCATTATAGTGGCAGCGGTTTCCGTAGCTGTATTCGGTTCTGTATTGACACTATATCACAGTTTTTCCGAAACGGAAGAAGATAAATTGAAACTGATTTATACCCTGGGCGGAAAGAAAAAAGATATTTTGAAAAAAGTAATTCTGCCGGGAAATATACCTACGGTTATCAGCCTGATGAAGGTAAATCTGGGTCTGGCACTGGTAGGTGTTATTATCGGCGAATTTCTGGCAGCAAGAGCAGGTCTCGGATATCTGATTATTTACTCCAGTCAGGTGTTTAAACTGGATTATGTGATTACAAGTATTTTTATTTTGTGTGTAGTGTCGGTGCTTCTTTATCATGGAATTGCAAGACTTGAGAAAAAGTAAGCTGTATTGTTGTATACATTTCCTTTTCTGCGGGTTTCAAATAGTAGGGGAAATTCGCGGAAAAGGCTTAATGTAAGGACTTTCACGAAAATTCTCGACAATTTTTTCTTGACAAAATGTATACACTAATACTATAATATTAACGTTAAGAAAAGTGAATCGGATTTGAACTGACTGTTTATCGAAGCGAAGAGGCTTTTGTGGAGTGCACACAATAGTTTCTGCGCTTTCCTTGTATATACGGCTTTTCTCTTTTGTGGTAGCACGTCACCACGGTAAAACAGCGGACAATTGCCGCGGCAATTGCTTTATAGCATATATCTGCAGATATATGCTATAGTAAAAGGATTACCGGTGAATCAGTGCAGCGGCTGATATGCACAAAGGAAAAAAGCGGTATATGCAGGGATTGATGTGAAGAAGAAAGAGAGCATATCACAAAGGACAGGCGGTGATTAAGATGAGGAGCTTAACAAAAAAAGGAGGACAATTTATGTTCAAAAGAAATTTGAAGAAGGCAGTTACCCTTATGCTTGTTGCAAGCATGATGGTAGGTGCGGCTGCAGGCTGTGGTAAGAAGGAAGAGAATGGTGCAAATCCTACTCCAACAATCGGTCTCAGCACAGGTGAAGTTCTTGAAACACAGGCACCGACAGAAGCACCTAAGAAAGATGATAATCAGGGTACTACTGATGCAACACCAACACCGGAGGTACCGGCAACTTACACTTATAATCTTGGAACAGCTGTATTCCCGACTAACTGGAATCCACATGCATCCCAAACTTCTACCGACAGTGATATCTTAAATTACATCTCTGATACATTTTATAAGTTTGACTATAATGAAACCTTAGATGGTTACAAGTTAGTACCTGGTATGGCAGTTGGCGATCCGGTAGATGTTACTGCTGATTATGTAGGAAAGTATGGCATTGAAGAAGGAGATAAGGCACAGGTTTGGAAACTTACTCTTCGCCAGGACTTAAAGTGGGAAGATGGCACTCCAATCAAGGCTCACGACTTTGTAACTTCTGCTAAGTTATTATTAGACCCGGTAGCATCTAATTACAGAGCAGATTCGTTGTATTCTGGTAATATGGCTATTTACAATGCGAAGAATTACTTCTATCAGGGTCAGTATGCATATAGCGGCATGACAGACGGTGGTTATGTTGCGCTGGATGCTTTGGTTACAGCGGAAGATGGCACTTTAAAGACTGCAGATGGCAAGGATCTCTGGGTAAATCTTGAAGTTGGAACAAATTGGGATAGTTCCAACAGCTTAAGCAAGTATTATAGTGCTGGTTATCAGGCGGCTTTCGTTAAGGATGGCGTGGATTTATATGAAACCGTGCTTTCTAAACAGACAACGAATGCAGATGGTTACATTGCTCTTACAGCAGACGTTGTAGATGCTCTTAAAAATTTCGTGGCTATTATGCATGGTAAGGCAACAGCGGCTGATTACGAAGCAGCAGACCCTAGTTATGCTCCGGTAGAATGGAATGAACTGGTATTTAGCGGTGAAACTTATGCAGCAATGGATTTTGCAGAAGTTGGTGTGTTTGCACCATCCGATTATGAACTTGTTCTTGCAATTGAACAGCCATTGGAAGGCTTTTATCTTCTGTATGCGTTAGATACTTCTTGGTTGGTTAAGGAAGATTTATATAACAGTTGCATTACTATGAATGACGGTGTATATAACAACACATATGGTACATCTGTAGAAACAACAGCTTCTTACGGACCATATAAGTTAACTACTTTCCAGGCAGACAAGCAGTATGTTCTGAGCAGAAATGATAATTACTATGGAATTACTGATACAACTTACCAGACAACAGCAATTCAGGTTGATTTTGTTGCGGAAGCTTCCACAAGACTTGAAATGTTACTCAGCGGTAAGCTTGACAGCTATGGATTATCCGTAGATGATATGGCTGAGTATCAGTCCAGTGATTATACTTATTATACCTCTGGTGCTTCCACATTCTTTATGGCATTAAATCCGGATATGGATGCTTTAAAGGCTGCACAGGAGGCAGAAGGTGCAAATATTAATAAGACAATTCTTACTATAAAGGAATTCCGTCAGGCTCTTTCCTTTGCATTAGACCGTGCAGCATTTGCTCTTGCCTGTGACCCTACTGCACCACCGGCATTTGCAGTATATAACTCCCTTATTATTTCTGATCCGGATAAGGGTGAGTCTTATCGTTCCACACCACAGGCAAAGAAGGTATTAGCAGATTTCTGGGGCTTAACTAATGATATTGGTGAAGG
This sequence comes from Lachnospiraceae bacterium, assembly GCA_045531895.1. Lineage (GTDB taxonomy): Bacteria > Bacillota > Clostridia > Lachnospirales > Lachnospiraceae > SIG299. Next base: position 854 of record JAZSEW010000030.1, on the reverse strand, counting down.
TAAGATGTATCCAACTATCGATGATGCATTAGAAAGCATTACCGGTTATAATCTTGAAATGGGTAAGCAGTATTTTGATAAGGCATATGATATTGCTATTGCAGAAGGCTTAATGGATGCTGATGATGTTGTAAGCATCAAGATTGGTGTTCCGGCCAGCACTTATGCATTCTATAAGAATGGTAATGAGTTCCTTGTAAATTGCTATACAGAAGCAGTTAAGGGTACCAAGTTAGAAGGTAAGTTACAGTTCTCATTAGATGATACTCTTGGTAACGGATTCTCTGATGCGTTAAAAGCTAATCAGGTTGACATGCTCTTTGGTGTAGGCTGGACAGGTATGGCTCTGGATCCATATGGATTAATGGAAGCATACACAAGTGAAAGCTATCAGTATGACCCATCCTGGAATACAAAAGAAGAGAAGCTTACAATCAGTATTGAGGGTACCGATTATACAGCAACTGTTTGGGATTGGACTCTTGCTATTATGGGTGACACTATAACAATTGAAGCTGCTGATGGTACAACAAAGGAATTTTCCGCAGGTTCTTCTGATGAAATTCCGGAAATAAGATTAGATATTCTTGCAGCACTGGAAGGTGCCGTACTTGCTACTTATGATTTAATTCCTATGACTGATGATGCTTCTGCAAATTTGAAGGGTATGCAGATTGAGTATTACACAGAGGATTATGTCTACGGTATCGGCCGTGGTGGTTATAAGTATATGACTTATAATTACACAGATGCGGAGTGGGATGAGTATGTTGCTTCTCAGGGCGGAACTCTGAACTATAAGTAATAACAGCATAATTTTTAAGGTAGCATCCGGTTCATCTGACGAAAGGATG
>JAZSEW010000084.1:0-18611 GCA_045531895.1 Lachnospiraceae bacterium | reverse complement strand
ACTTCATGATTGCTAGCCTCCAAAATAGAGTGAAATGCTCGCATTCTCGCAAACAAATGGAGTAAAACGCTCGCATTTCCTGCTAACAATTATACTGCCAAAACGGGATGGATGAAATCCACCCCGAAATTAGGCGCTTACCTACTTTCACATACATGCCCACACTTGCCAATACTTGCCCAATCCCTTTTCCCCAATCAATCCTAGGCAAAACAAAAAGGACCAGCAACATAGCCAGTCCTTCCTTGACGAAACGGAGACGGAGGGATTCGAACTCATTAGAAGCCAAGATAATTGCCAATTTTAAAGGTTGCTTCCTACAAGGATGGACTTGGCAGGTCGGGTTTGAATCCTTCTGTCGGTATGCAGTTTTTATGGATGAGGTGTCCGAAAGGTGCCGAAACACGCAACTACTTTTTTAGACTTCGCAATCAGTATCTATCTTATCATCATTCTTTAAACTAACCCATATTACCGGCGTCAAATTTCTGTTTACTACTTCTTGTCTAAAGTCATTCAATGCATCCAATAGATGAAACGATTTAAAATCGGATAATTTTTCTAACCGTTTACGATTAACAATCATCCACAAACACACATTCCTACCATTGAAAATATTTTCACCAAGTTCGCCAGCATGAGATAAACGAATAGACGTTGTCGCTTGCTTAATTAAATACACTAAATCAGCTTGTTGATGCTGATCCTTAATCATTATTATATTATCTTCATCCATCAGATCTGCTTTTTCAATACAGTACTTACCAATATGTACATTCTGTTTATGTAATTGTATATATTGACCTGTCCTCACAAGTTCTTCAATAAGTCCTGTTTCATTTTTATTACCATGATTCTTTTTTTCAAAGATAATTTCATCTACCCGATTTTTTATATATTCTATATAAGACTCACTAAATTCTACCCATTCATTATGATATAGCACATAGTATTTTCCTCCAATCTCAAAAGTGACTTGCATAAGTTCCCTTAAACGTTTTGATGCTATTCTTTCATCGTTTTCATCATAAATGACAACCGTTAATAAATCATAACGCCCTTTTATCCTATCTTTATTATTTATGATAATCTCCCTCGCTGTAGTTGCATCAAAAGATTCTAATATATCAGACAAATTTGTATTTCTAAATTTTAATGAATAATGATACTCATTAGAAAAATTAAAACTAACACCAGTGAGCCAATAGTCATCCAGTTCAACATTAGTCAAAAATTCAATAAAATATCTTTCAAATTGCTTTTGCAAATTATCTATAATTGTTTTATCTTTTATTTTATGATATCTAGGCAACTTAATTTTGCTCTCTTCTGCAAGACATTTCTCAATACGGTCAGTTAAATGATATAACTCTAAAGGACTCAATTTATTTTTCTTTCCAAATGTAAATCGAGCAGACTCTCCGAAATCCACATTTTCTCCCCAGTCCTTTTTATCAACAGTCTTGCATTTCATATAGCTAAATGCTTCGCCATAATCTCTTGAATCTTCTATTGCCCTTTTACTTGTATATGATGTAATATCTTTCTTCCCTAAAGAAGTAAATGTTTGGGAATGTTTCATCTTTAAGCCTTCAGCGTCAATAATTCTTTCTGCTAAATCAAGCCCAAAATCTTTATCACAATATTTCCTAACGAGAAAATGCGCTTGCCCATGAACAACAGCATATAAATATTCACCATTCTCAATTAGTAAAACACCTGAAAGAATATCACTTCCAATTGATTCGACATACTTTTTATAATTTTCAATACCAATAAATTCTTTATAATAGTCCAACCAACTTTGGTTTACCGTATGCTTTTCTTTTACATAAAAAGATGTATAAACTTCATCTATTGTTTTATCTTCGATGCACTCATATCCATTATTATCTAAGGCTTCGAGTAAGTCTAATTTCACCCCTTCACTAATTTTAAATAAATTTATCTTCATAATATACCTCCAACCACTAGAGCATTAGTAACTTATGACTTTCCTTTTAGTAAATTCCGCATAAACGTTATCGTTATGGAATAATAAAATGAAATTATGCAATACTAATTCCATATATTTTTGCCCAAATGCACAATATAAACAAGACAATAGGAATAACAAAAAGAACAACATACCACACTAATTCAAAAATAATTTTGCCCTGTTCAATTACTACATTTATTTCACTTATATATCCCTTTACAATCTTTTCTTGATTTTCATATTCTTCTTTGTCACTTAACTCATAAAACGTCTTTGTCGCACTTTTTTTATGTTTTTTAGTAAACCAATTAATTTCAAAAGATTTACATAAGTGCTTAACTGTAACAAAAAAATCTACATCGTCCCTTCTCTCTGTTTTATCCACAATTTCATTATATCTCTTGTTACATTCCTCAAGCGTTTCATCCGTTATTTCTCTTTTTATTGATTTCAATTGATTTAGAGAATCCATAATATTTGTTATTCTTGTTGAATAATTAGCATTTTTTATAATTAATGAATAAATAAGCACTACTATGGACAAAATAATATTAAAATAATCACTTACCGCCGTATTATAATAATTTGAAAAGTATTTTCCAGTTAGTGTAGTTATTATCAAAAAAACACTATAATAAGTCAATACAAACTCAGAGACATTCTTTTTTCTTTCAAGGCGTTTTACCATGTGCGCATAATTTGACAATGTTGTTTCGACTATTTTACGAAACTTACTTGCATCGTACTTTTGCTTATTCATAAATTCTCCTCTTTCGTCCATTTTAATATTTACTACAATATATATTATATAACACTCTTACATTTTTATCTGTAACGTTTCACGAAAATTTTCATATTTCAATTTTTTTTCATACAAATATAAATCCGTAAAGTTAAAATTGATTACAACTCCTCCTACTTAAATACAAATAAGGACTCCCACAGAAGAATTTCTGAAAAAGTCCTTACCCTCGTTTTCTTATTATATTTTCATCATCTAATTATTTTTACAATACACAATTGAAAAAGCAGAAAGCTGTTCCTTTTCTATACTAATATTCGTGATTAAAACCACATTCACCACAGTAATACGACTGTTTCTTCTTTCCTAATGCTCCACCTACTAATCCTACCGGTCCTAGTAATATAGCACCTGCTGCTGCCTTACCTACACTAAATCCCTTGTTGCTTGTATCCACAAGTTTCCATTTTGTTCTTTCTCCACACATTGGACATTTATCTGGTGCTTTTCCCATAATCCACTTCCTCCTAATTTAATCTTCCTGTGCCATTACATGCCGGGCATGTCTTTTTTTGATTATATCCTGAACCATTGCATACCCAACAACTGTTACTTTCTCCCCCGCAACCCACTAGCATTAACGTAGCAAGAAGCAAGAAAATCGCAATCGTTCTCTTTCTCATACATCCCTCCATAATTCTTTCATTAGTATTATTTAGTAATACTTTATAATATTATATGTCACTTTCTCATAAAATTCAATATTTTTTCATAGAAAATGATATCTTATATAAAAAGGAGCATATTATGAAACCATTAAAGAACAGATTCAGCATCACTTTAGATGAAGATATTGCAGAAAAAATAAAAGAGCTTGCAGAAAATGATGACCGTTCTTTCAGCCAATATATAAACATGGTCTTGAAAGAATGGCTCAGAGAACACAAAAATGATTAAAGGCAAAGCACAATAGCTTTGCCTTTTTCTATTATATTTACAAGTGTCCCAGAAGTGTCGTTACCTCCGTTCTCCCCCATCTTTAACTGTTCTTCTTGTCCCTACTTGCACATACCTGACCACACTTACCAATACTTGCTCAATCCATATGTCCCGTACATCCTTGCCAAAAGAAATAGGACCTGCCAAACGGCAAGTCCATAGTCGCTAAAGCGGAGACGGAGGGATTCGAACTCAATATATCATAGTGCATCCCTTCCCACATATCAAACTATCCCAGGCGCACTACCACTTCATAAAATATCATAAAGGCTATACCAATCACGATTCCGAGAATTAATGGTACTGTTACCAGCCTTTTCTTTGGCTGCACTTCTAACGTTACCACATGCTCTGCAGGCTCTTCTCCAAATGCAGCGGCTTCTTTTCTTTTGCCAAACATAGCACAGATGCGTTCCCAGTTACCGTTTCTCACCGCCAGCTTTTTATAAACCAGTACTGCCAGCACACCCATAATCAGCGCCTGCGGTCCATACAGCATCAGCACATCCGGCACTGTTAAAAGCAGTTCATCGGACGATGCAAACATCTGCTGCATCCACTCTGAAGAGGACAAGGTCATATCACCAAGCAGCAGTTCCAGCTGTGCTGCCATTTCTTCATTTCCATAGTCTTTATACATGCGGTAAAAGGACTGCATCACCTCGTAAAGCTTCGGGTATAAATAAATCATCACCACAGAGCCTGCATTAATCCAGAAGTGAATCAGCATGGTAGAAAGAATAGAACCGGTAGCTTCAATCAGCAGTGCAAACAAAATCCCCATCACTGCCGCATAGCAAAACTGATTGATGTTTCCATGCATCAGGCCAAACAGCAGACCGGACAATAACGCCGCCTTCCATGGATTGATTTTACTGTACTCATTATAAAACACACCGCGGTACACGGTTTCTTCCAGCACGCAAGGTACAATCGCCATTAAAAACAGCGCGCCCAAAAACGGAATCTGATTAGAAAGCTCCAACATAAAAGTACTTGTTGTATTCGTTGCAAACACCATAGACAGGGCATTTAAGAGTGTCAGAAGCGGCTGTATCAGAACACCAAACAGAATGCACCATGCCATATCAGCAAGCTTTAGTTTCTTAAAACGTACCGTTTTTGCATACGGCAGACGATACATCAGCATATATACCACTGACGGAAGTACAAGAATCACCTGTGAAAAAACCAGTTGCAGTGCCGGTTTTTCCACCAGAAAATCCAGCGGAAGGAACGCAACCACCACGGTAATCAGTATCGAAATCAAAAAAACAACGTTAACCGCACCCACGCGGCTTTTCTCCTGTGTCTGTAACATATGTTTCCCACCTTTTATTTCTTTCATTTCTACCATTATAGTCAATATTCCGAAAAGAATCCAGTAAATTTTTTATAATCTCTCTACACCTTCTGTAAAAAATGTGGTACACTATATGGTAGATAAGTATTTTTATCAACAGGAGATGACACAATATGTATTCTTTTACATCCAACATACGATTCAGCGAGGTAGATTCGGACAAGACTCTGACCCTTACTTCTCTGATTAACTATTTTCAGGATTGTACAATTTTTGAGTCGGAAGCCCTGCATACCGGCTTTGAAGTACTGGAGCCGATGCACAAATGCTGGGTTCTAAGCGCCTGGCAGGTCATTATTCACCGTCTCCCGAAATTCGGCGAAACAGTCCTTGTCGGGACCTGGCCTTACGGCTTTACCAATTTAAGCGGCGACCGTAACTTTGTACTGCAAAACGAGCAAGGCGAAACTTTAGTGGTAGCCAATTCTTTCTGGGTATTTACCGATACCGAAACCGGACGGCCGGCAAAGCTTGACCCTGATTACAGCAAGCTATATCCTATCGAGCCGGCTTATGATATGGAATATGCTCCAAGAAAAATCGCTTTACCTACGGACTATGCCGAAGAAACTCCTTTTTTGGTAACAAAGCATCATCTGGATACCAATCACCACGTCAACAATGCCCAATATATCCGTATGGCAGAGGACTATCTGCCTGCCGGATTTCAGACAGGCGAATTCCGGGCAGAGTACCGCAGGTCTGCAAAGCTGCAGGATGAAATCTATCCGCTTGTCTCTATCAGCGAGGATATCTGCACCGTAGTTCTTGCCGATGCCGCTCACAAGCCTTATACAACTGTTCAATTCATCAGAAAGGGAAACTAAGTCATGATTTTATTAGGAAGAATGCAGACACTTCGTGTCATAAAGAAAACAGATTTCGGCGTATATCTTTCCGACCGGGAAATAGAAGCAGATGCCTCCTTTATTCCGGAGAAAAAGGAAGTAATCGATATACCGAGTATCCTGCTGCCAAAAGCGCAGGCAAAAGAACTTTCCATGGGAGATACTGTGAAAGTATTTATTTACAAGGACTCTGAGGACCGCCCCATTGCTACTACAGCCAAGCCACTCCTCACCATGGGAGCCATTGCTCGTCTGTCCGTAAAAGAAGTCACAAACATTGGTGCTTTCTTAGACTGGGGTCTGGCAAAGGATTTGTTCCTGCCATTCAAGGAACAGACCTTCCGGGTACAAAAAGGAGATTCCGTACTGGTTACTCTTTATATCGACAAGAGTAGCCGTCTCTGTGCTACAGCAAAGGTTTATAATGCATTAGCCTCCAATTCCCCATACCAAAAGGAAGATCAGGTATCAGGTACGGTCTACGAAATCATCGATGCCTTTGGTGCCTATGTTGCCGTAGACGACCGCTATTCTGCCCTGATTCCAAAAAAGGAGTTATTTACCACGCTGAAACCGGGTGAAAAAATAAATGCCCGCGTAACCAAAGTACAGCCGGACGGCCGTCTTGTCTTAAGCATCCGCGAAAAATCTTATTTACAGATGGATACCGACAGTGCCTTGATTTACGATGCACTCTGCAAGGCCGGCGGTTTCCTGCCATACCACGATAAAACTTCTCCGGACCTGATTAAGACAAAGTTCGGATTAAGTAAAAATGCTTTCAAACGCGCCATCGGTCACCTCCAAAAAGAAGGAAAACTGGTCATCGAAGAAGATGGTATTTCTTTTCCGGAGGAACAGGTATGAAACGACTAAACAAATGGGTTCTCTGCCTGTTTCTGATTATAGGTGCCATTGCAAACCCGCTTCCGCAAGCGGTCTTTGCAGCCTCAACCGAGTCATGCTCCGCACAGGATATCCATTCCGTCGCTCACAGAGGTTATAGTCAGGCAGCACCTGAAAACACCCTGATTGCCTACAGGCAAGCGAAGGAAAAAGGCTTTACCTATGTGGAGTGTGATGTAGCCTTCACTGCAGACGGTATTGCGGTATTGCTCCACGATGATACCATTGACCGTACCAGCGACGGCACCGGTAAACTTTCGGAGCTTACATATGAGCAATTATTACAATTTGATTTTGGCAGTTGGAAAAGCACAGAATATACAGGAACAAAGATTCCGACCTTTGAAGAGTTCATTGCTCTGTGTGCAGAACTGGAGCTTCATCCGTATATCGAGTTAAAAAACAGAGATAATTGTACTTCAAATAACATACGGAAGCTTGTAGAAATTGTCTATACTTATGGAATGGCAGAAGAAACAACCTGGATTTCCTTCTCCATTACCTTATTACGTTACGTTAAAAATGTCGCTCCCACTGCACGTTTGGGGTATATCACATCTTCTGATGTAGCAGAATACATGCTATGTCTGGCAAAAACTTTGCGAACCGGCACCAATGAAGTATTTCTGAATCTCCCTTATCAAAATCTGACAGATAGTGGAGTCCTATGTAGTATAAAGCATGGTTTTCCCATTGAAGTGTATACTGTAAACTCCGAAAGCGACCTTTTCGCGCTGCCAACCTATGTCAGCGGAGTTACCAGCGATTATCTCCATGCACAAACAATTCTTACAGGGGCCGATAGTATAACTATTTCGGAAACAGTCACATATACAGTAGAAAATAGCATAAACCAAAAGGCCACACCGTAAACTGCGGTGTGGTCTTTTAATTTACACTATTTATGTTATTTAGCTATCCAAGAATCTCATCTTGTTTTCTGTCTTCTTCTTTTCGATAACAATCTTTGGTTCTTCCTTACGATACAGATTGCTGAACTGGTTAATTGCTGTTTCCTTACATCCCTTACAGTAACGGCCGGTCAGAATCTTCTTACCACACTTTTCGCAGTTTAATGCAATTTCAGAATCTTCACTGAAAGCCAGACGCTCTTCCTTAAGCCACTTACGAATCTGTGCAACACTAACTTCCATCTCAGTAGCAACTTCCTGAATACCGCACTTTGGATGATCGTAAATATACTGCTTTACTTCATCAAATTTATCTTCTGCTGCCTTAACACACTCCGGGCAAATCGGAGCACCTCCGATATAGTTGTACACCTTTCCACACTGTTTACAATTTCTTACGTCCATAAAATCCTCCTTCTACTTTCCTTAGTCCAGCTGTTCAGCTACGCAAACGCTTATAAATGCAACTTTTGTTACTCCATATACTTTCAGAACCCTGGCACAGGCAGTTAGCGTACTGCCTGTAGTACTGACATCATCCAGTAACAACACCGACTTGGGAAGCTGCTCCCCTATGGCACCTTCATCCACCCGGAAAGCATCCTTCACATTCTTTTTTCTCTGATTTCTGCTGAGACTTTTTTGATCCTTAGTTTTTTTAATTTTTTTTAACAACAGCCGCACCGGAAGATTTAATTCTCGGCCCAGTGCCTCTGCCAGCAGTTCTGCCTGATTAAACCCACGGCTGCGCTGCCTGGACGGATGTAACGGTACCGGAACAATGCAGTCCGGTGCCACCCGCTCTATAAAAGCCTGTTGGCTTTGCTTCATTTGTTTTACGAAGAAACGTACAAATTCTTCTGTTCCTTCTTTTTTAACTTTACGCAACGCATTCCCTGTTACTCCGTGGTACGGGAATACACTGCGTCCCATGTCAAAGCCCCGGTCCGGATGAGTTCTGCACTCCATACAATATTCTTCATCCTCAGAAGCTACCGGAACACCGCACTTCATACAAACCGGCTCTTTTATTTTATCCAGCCTGCTCTCACATGCCGGATGAAGCATTGCGCCTTTAGGCATCACAATCTGCATACAGACCGGACACCTTTCCGGATAAATCCAGTTAATCATACAGTTCCTTTCTGACCATCTCTCCCAATGGCGTAAAAGCTTCTGTATTACTTAAACAACTGCTCCGGATATAATCCCTTCTCGTATAGTTCACGGAAAGAACGCACTACCATATCTTTATCTTCTTTATAAGTCACGCCAAACCAGCGGTCACTGCTGGTAAGCACCTTAACTTCTGCCTTCTTTTCTCTTAACATACTGCCAACCACTTCCGGAAGCAGAAACTCTGCTTTTGTTTCATTTCCGGCAATACCCCCAAGAAATTCAGTAAATCGTGCTTCCAAGGTATCTAAAAAGTCGGCGGTAAAACCCCACAGGTTCATAGACACCGGTGTATGTAACGGAAGTTCTACCGGTTCTCCGGCTCCGTTCTTTCCAACTGCCACATTTCCCTGCTTTTCAATGCCGAAGGTTTCTTCTATATGAGTCAGCATATGTTTTTCATCGACACGACAGACACCTCTGGTTACCTGACCGTTTTCGCTTAACGTATTTTCCAATACAAAGCCAACCATGGAAATCGGCATACAGTTTTCATCAGGCTGTACATTGGCAAGAAAATCATGAATTTTTACAAATGCCTCCTTGCCATAGTAATCATCTGCGTTAATTACTGCAAATGGTTCTTTTACCGTACCAAGACAGCTGAGAATCGCATGTCCGGTACCCCAAGGCTTTGTTCTGCCATCCGGGACAGAAAATCCTGCCGGAAGATTGTCAAGTTCCTGGAATACATATTCCACTTCCACCTGCTCAGCTACAGACGGCTTGATAATTTTCTTAAACTCTGCCTCCAGCTCCTTACGCGTAATGAATACTACCTTATCAAAGCCGGCTGCAATAGCGTCATAAATGGAATATTCCATAATAATTTCGCCACTGACACCCACATGCTCCAGCTGTTTGATGCCTCCGCCATAACGACTGCCCATTCCCGCCGCCATAATGACAAGTGCTGTTTTATTCATAGCCAGAAATCCCCTTTCTATATACCTCTTTTGGTTCAGGGCTCAGCCTCGCAAAGAATCCCCTTGCTTAGTCATTTCGCTCCTTCTGCACAAATTATACCACACTTTTCTCTTAGTTACCACTACAAATTACATTTCCTGTATTGCTCTTTTCAGACCTGAGTAACGCTTCATTTCCATCACATTACTAATCATCATCTGTACCGTATCCGGGCTTCCTACAATGGTTACACACTTTTTTGCACGGGTCACCGCTGTATAAAGCACATTTCTGTTAAATAAAATCCTTGGACCTGTCAGTAGCGGAATTACTACTGCCGGATACTCACTTCCCTGAGATTTATGAATGGTAATCGCATAAGCAAGCACCAACTCATCCAGCCCGGAAAAAGGATATTCCACCATGCGCCCTTCATCAAACTCCACAGTTACCAATTCTGCAAACAGATTAATCTCCCGGATAATGCCACAGTCTCCGTTAAATACACCGGTTCCCTGCTCTACAGGAATTCCATATCGGCTACGTATTTCCCACTCCAACTGATAATTGTTTTTTATCTGCATAACCTTATCGCCTTCTCTGAGGATTCTTCCACCCCCCAGTTCCTTTTCCATTTTACCGGGTGCGGAAGGATTCAAAGCCTCCTGCAAAGCAATATTTAAATTCTCTGCCCCCAGCTCACCCGCCTTCATCGGAGTCAGCACCTGTACTTCATACGGAGAAGCCTTGACATAGTCTGCAATTTTCTTCTGCACCAGATATACAATAGATGGTATAATGACCTGTGTGTCATTCCGGTTCAGAAAGAAGAAATCCGTATTGTTATTGTCTAAAGGAATCTCTTCACCTGCATTTATTTTATGGGCGTTCAAAACAATTTTACTTTCCTCAGACTGACGGAAAATTTTAGTCAGCTTTACCACCGAAAAACGTTCTGAAGCAATCATATCCTGCAAGACATTTCCCGCCCCTACGCTCGGTAACTGATTTACGTCCCCGACAAAAATCACTCTGGTTCCCACCATAATGGCCTTAAGCAATGCATGCATCAGGGAAATATCCACCATGGACATCTCATCGATAATAATGACATCGCTTTCCAACGGATTACTTTCATTTCTGGCAAACTCCAAACCTCCTACCTTAGCCTCCGGATCTCTGGTCAGCTCCAGCATCCGGTGAATCGTTCTCGCCTCCATACCGGTAGTTTCCGACATTCGTTTTGCCGCACGCCCTGTAGGTGCCGCCAGTAAAACATCCATACCCTCGGATTCGAAAAAACGGATGATGGTATTGATTGTTGTTGTTTTTCCGGTACCCGGGCCACCGGTTAAAATAAACACGCCATGTTGTACCGCTTCCGCAACTGCTGTCCGTTGTAACTCGTCCAACTCTATTTCCAATTCTTTTTCCAAGTGTAACAGTCTATGCTCTATCACCCGCTGTGCCACATCATATCGTTTATTTAAATCACAAAGCATTCTTGCTACATCAAGTTCCAGAAAATAGTAGCTTGCCACATAAACCAGCCGGACACTCTCTACTTCTTTTATGATAACGCTGCGCTCCAACGCCAGCTGAGTCAACTGTCTCTCCATATTCTCAAAAGGCACCCGGATAATTTCCGTTGCTCTTTGATAGACTTCTTCCTCGGGCAGATACACATGTCCGTTTCCAATCGCCTGCTGTAAAATATAATACAGTGCTGCTTTCACCCGGTAATCGTCATCCGGAGCAATTCCACCCTGCAGGGCGATTTCGTCTGCAATCCGAAAACCTACACCATCAATATCCTCCGCCAGCCGGTATGGATTCTGACGCATAATTTCATACATCCGCTCACCGTAGAACTGATAAATTTTCACTGCCAGCTGATTGGAAATACCGTACTTCTGCAGAAAAATCATTGCCTGCCGCATCTCGCGCTTTTCTTCAAACTGGCGATAAATTTCTCCGGCAATTCTCTGGCTTATTCCTTTGATTTCCACCAGGCGTTCCGGCTCTTCTTCAATAATTCGGAACGTGTCTTCTTTAAACTTTTTTACAATCCGGGCTGCAAGCGCCGCACCAACACCTTTAATAGCTCCGGATGCCAGATATCGTTCCATTGCCTGCCCATCTTGTGGTTCCACCGATTTGTAGGCAGTAACTTTTAACTGTTCTCCATACTTCGGGTTACATACCATCTCCCCCTCCACACGAAGAAATTCTCCTTCTTCCACATGGGCAAAGGTTCCGACACAATACAGTTCCTCCTCTTCTGTCGAAAGAGTCAACACTGTATAGCCATTATCGCCACGATATACAATTTTTTCCACATAGCCTTCTTTTACCTCTGCCACCTTACTTCTCCTAACTGCTATCGGGTATGAAAATAATGTCAGGAAAACAAGGAGATTCCCCCTGCTTCCTGACATTATAGTATTCTTAATCTCTCTTCATGGAATCGTATAACATCTGCGCAATGCCCAAATTGGCGGTTTCTGTAATCATCTCCGCATAGGACTGGGTCAGAGTGTCACCGAACATTTTCATATAATCGCCTTCGCTGTCTTCGTCACTTAACATTGCCTGCTTGGTACTTTTAATTACCTGTTCTACCAGATATGTTTCAAAATCTTTACATGCCTCCATCAGTTCTTCGTCAGTGGCTGCACCATTTTCTATATTGTTTAAAGAGGAAGAAAGCTTTTCCGCTTTTACATTGGATGCGGACTGCGCATTCTGCTGCATGAAAATCGAATCACTGCCAATAGAAATTGCCATAAGAAAACTCTCCTCTCATTAACCTCTTAAGTTATTCGCCTGCTGTAACATCTGGTCAGACGCGGTAATAACCTTGGAATTCATTTCATATGCACGCTGTGCCACAATGAGATTTACCATTTCATCTACTGTTTCCACATTGGAAGATTCCAGATATCCCGAATGTATCTTGGTTTTCTTTAATCCGATATTTTCAGCTTCTGCCATCGGTTCTCCGGAAGCGTCAGTTGCCATAAGAAGACTGCCGGAAAGCTTATATAATCCGGTTGGATTGCTAAACTGAACCACACCAAACTTCATATTCAGCTTTATCTGCTGAGTTACCAGCTTTGTCTTTGGCTCTTTTTCTTCTCCTGCCTCTTCACCTTCCTGCACTTCACCGTTTTCACCTTCCGGTGCTGCTGTCTCATCCTCAATCGGAACTTCTTTTATTTCATTGTAGTAGAAGTAACCTTCTTCGTCTACAAAAAACTGGCTTGCTTCTTTATCATGACCAAATACCAGTGGTTCACCTTTGTCATTTAATACAGGATAACCATCAGAAGTACTGAGGGTAAGTCCGTCGCTGCCCAGAGCCATAGTAAACGCACCGCTTCTTGTATATGCAGTGGAACCGTCCGGCAGACGCACCTGGAAGAAACCGTTGCCTTCCAGTGCAAAATCGTATGTATTTCCTGTTGCAGTTAACGGTCCCTGAGAATAACGGGATGTAATGGATGCCGTACGCACACCTGCACCCACCTGACCGATAACCGGCTTAGGATTTCCTTCGTTATCTGTTGTTTTTGTCTGAAGCTTGGAATATAATAAGCTCTTAAATTCTACGGTTTCTTTTTTATAACCGATTGTATTTACATTGGATAAGTTGTTGGAAATTGTATCAACAGCATCCTGTTGCGCAATCATACCGGATGCTCCGGTCCATAATGCACGCATCATAAGTATTCACCATGCCTTTCTTTATACTCTACCTACAGAATTAACTGCCTGATCCAGTGTGGAATCCATTGTCTGAACAATCTTCTGATTTGCTTCATACGCTCTTGTAATCGCAATCATCTGTGTCATTTCTTTTACCACATTTACGTTGGACTGTTCCAGCCATCCCTGTAAAACAGACCCTGTTGCTTCGATCTCTGTGGCTCCATCCACCGGTTCATACATGGTGTCTGCGAACTTTTTCAGATAATTATAATCTTCAAAGTCTGTGATTGTGATTTTATCAATCACTTCACCGTTTGCATAAACAGATCCGTCCTTGTCAAATACAATTTCAGCATCCGTAGGAACAATTAAGTCTCCTGCTTCGCTCTGCAGGTGATTACCGTCTGCATCCGTTACATAGCCTTCCTGGGTAATCGTAAAATTACCGGCCCTGGTATAACGGATATGGTCATTTCCTGCTGTATCTGTAACTCTCATCTTGAAGAAACCGGAACCGTCCAGTGCCAGGTCATAAGTATTACCGGTGGAACGAACGGATCCCTGACCGTAATTGGTAAATACTTCTCCAACCTTAACACCCAATGGCATTGTTCCGATTATTTCATCATTTCTAACTGAGTAATCCCTTACCTTAATTGCCAGCATATCATCAAATGACTGGCTGGTTACACCCTCCTGCTTGTAACCCGTTGTGGCCGAATTTGCGATGTTGTTTGCAATTACTTCCAAACGCTTCTGCTCGTTGTACAAACCCGTCCATGCAGTGTAAAGTCCTCTTACCATAGCTTCTCCTGTCCTTTGTAAAAAAGTCTTATAATATATATGTCGGCTAATTTGCCTTTCCACTTAAGAACTCAACGTATTTTCCTGTACCAATTGCAACGGCGGTCATTGGATCCTCTGCTGTCATGGTAGTGATACCTGTCTTTTCTTCGATTAATTCTTCCAGACCATACAATAAGCATCCGCCACCGGTAAGAACAATTCCTCTGTCAGCGATATCCGCAGCCAATTCCGGTGGAGTCTTTTCCAAAACGCTGTGCACAGCCTCTACAATCTGGGAAGTAGTTTCTCTTAATGCTTCTTCTGTTTCCTCGGAAGTTACGGAAATGGTCTTTGGAAGACCGGTAACTAAATTACGGCCCTTTACATCCAAAGAAATGGACTCCGGTCTTCTGTAAGCGGAACCGATACGAATTTTTATATCTTCCGCGGTACGCTCACCGATTAACAGGTTGTGTTTCTTTCTCATATAACGAACGATTGCTTCGTCAAAATCATCACCGGCAATCTTAATTGATGTGCTTACTACCGTACCACCCAGGGAAATAACTGCAATATCGGTTGTACCACCGCCGATATCCACAATCATATTACCGCATGGTCTTGCAATGTCAATACCAGCACCGATTGCTGCTGCGATTGGCTCTTCAATAATAGCAACTTCCTTAGCTCCTGCCTGGTAGGTTGCATCCTCAACAGCCTTCTTTTCTACCTCAGTAACTCCACTTGGCACGCAGACACTGATACGAAGCTTCTTGAAACGCTGTCTGCCGACTGCCTTCTGGATAAAATATTTTAACATTTTTTCTGTTACGGTATAATCGGAGATAACACCCTGACGAAGCGGACGCACTGCCACAATGTTACCCGGTGTTCTACCAAGCATGAGTCTTGCTTCTTCACCGATTGCTTTAATCTTGTTTGTGTCACGGTCAAAGGCAACTACGGAAGGCTCCTTTAATACAACGCCCTTTCCCTTTATATATACAAGTACACTTGCTGTTCCCAAGTCAATTCCGATATCACTGCTGAACATTCTTTTTCTCCTTTCAAAATCCACAAAATCTATATAAATAATAGCACTTATTTTTTTGCATGCATATACATATACATTATATACTCATTTCTTCAATATTTCAAAGGAAATTTTGTTTTTTTTCATAATAATTGACAAACACGTCTTCTAACAGTATTATTCTAAGTATATACACGCTTTTTTACGCTTATTCCAACGAAAAGGAGAACATATATGAATTACACATTTTCTCAAGTTGCCTCCCACTGCGGACTTCGTCTGTCATATTATACTACTGCTGCATTGGTTGCCATTACTTTTTTGGTATTGGTATTCGCAGAACATACCACAGTTTCCCCACTTTACATTTTACTTTGTATGGCTGTGTTGCCATCATTATTAAAAGCTATGTTTTTCTCAAAAGAAACAAAGAGAGAAAATGAACTTGCATTTCCTCTCTTTCGAAAAAAATACCGTTATAATACAGAAAACCATAAAGCCATGAATCTGGCATATCTGCTCACCCTGCTGTTGTTTGCAGCCTGGCATATTTCTTATTTGCCACATCCTGAGACTCCTACTCTTATCAGACTTTTACCATCCCTGTCTGCTTCGATAAGTCTGTTTCTGCGTCTCATCGCTGTAATCGGTTACCGCATTTATTTCCACCTGTTTCCGTTAAAAGCTATGCGCTGATTACCTCTAAATAATTCACAAACTTTTCTGTCGGCATCGGCTTTGCATAATAATACCCTTGAATCATGTCGCAGTTGGATTCTCTTAAGAACTCCTTCTGCTGCATAGTTTCTACACCTTCTGCCAGAACAGAAATTTCCAAATCCTTTGCCATTGAAATTACATGAGAAATAATTCTCTTTTCTCTGGTAGAATCATTTCCTCCACAGTCATCCAGAAATCCTTTATCAAGCTTTAATACATCTACAGGCATTTCCCGAAGAAGGTTTAAAGAAGAATATCCGGAGCCAAAGTCATCCATGGACAGGCCAAAACCTGCTTCCTTAATCTGATGCATTACCTCTAACAGATTCTCCATTTCTTCATATGCCACTGTTTCTGTTAATTCAATTTCCAGGTTTTCCGGTTTCAGACCATAACTCTCCACAACTTCTACCAGTTTGTCCACAAATTCCTTATTGGAAAGATGTAATCTGGAAAAATTTACAGAAACTTTAATTAACTGTTTTCCTGCATCCTTCCACTGTTTCATCTGTCTGCACACTTCCTCCAACATATAGAAATCTACTGTACAGATAAAACCGTTTTCCTCACAAAGCGGAATAAAAATTCCCGGAGGAAGCATTCCTTTTATCGGATGATTCCAACGAACCAGCGCCTCTGCACCAATTACCTTTTCTGAAGTTATATCAAACTTCGGTTGGAAATAGACAAGCAATTCCTTACGTTCTACCGCATGACGAAGTTCTTCTTCCAGTTCCTTACGCTCCAGTTCTTTTGCAAGATCCTCTTCACTATACAAATTAATTCTGGTAGAAAGACATTTCGAAATTGTCTTTCTTGCCATATTTGCACGGGAACGCACCATATTGATATCATCGTCATTACGAATCAGATAAACTCCGCAGCGGAACACTGCCTTATGCATTCCACCTTTATCATCTGTCGGAAAGTCCGAAACCTTTTCCATCATTTTCAGAATACGTTCTTCCAGTGCTTTTACATTCGTATAACTGAGCATCATACAGAAATGGTCACCTGTCGTACGACTAATCAGCTCATTCTTCTTCATTTCTTTTATAAGAACGGATGCGATATTCTTTAATGCAATATTTCCATACGCATATCCATAAGTTTCGTTGAAAAACTTAAAATCTACAATGTCACAGGATATATAAGCAAAATTCCCTTTGTTTTCCTTTAATATTTGTGTGGCTTCTATTTTATGCTGCTGTTTTGTTGGAAGTCCGGTCAAGTCATCCACTGCTACCGATTGAAGCAGCTCACTGTTGATTTTACGGCGCGCTTTGGCATAATAAAACACGCCAAACACTAAAGTAATCGCCAGAAGCACCATAACGATTACCAATGCAGTTTCTGCTGAGAACAATTGTACCGCGCCAACACCAATCATCAGAATCACCACCCAAATTAAAGCAGAACATATCAGCAATTTCCTGAAAAACCGATTTTGTTCCATTAAAATTTACCCCTTTTATATTTTCAAAACCAGTACTAATGTTACCATATTTTTCAACTCTTTACAACTATTTTTTCTACATGACTCGAATGTTTTTTTACTTTCACTCGCGCTGTTATCTGATAATTCGACATATTGGGACATATGCCGGAAGATAAACAAAAAAACAGTATACAATTATGAAAAAGCCAACAATTTTTTGGCAATAGATAAAAACAGGTCAATGTATAAGCAACGAGCCATCCTCTTGCGATTGCTTCGCACTCGCAAGCCGTCGGCAGTCGCCGACGCAAAAATCGCGTATAAAAAACCCGGAGGAAATAAATTCCCTCCGGGTAATTTTTATACGCGATTTTTAATCGGCTCGTTGCTTACTCGATGATTGTAGCTACCTTACCGGAACCTACTGTACGGCCACCTTCTCTGATAGCGAAGCCAAGACCCTGCTCCATAGCGATTGGGTGGATAAGTTCTACCTTCATTTCGATGTTATCGCCTGGCATACACATTTCTGTGCCTTCTGGAAGGTTACATACACCAGTAACGTCAGTTGTTCTGAAGTAGAACTGTGGACGATAGTTGTTGAAGAATGGAGTATGACGACCACCTTCATCCTTTGTTAATACGTAAACCTGAGCTGTGAACTTCTTGTGGCATGTGATGCTGCCTGGCTTACAAAGAACCTGTCCTCTTTCGATTTCAGTTCTCTGAACACCACGAAGAAGAGCACCGATGTTATCACCAGCCTGAGCTTCGTCAAGGAGCTTACGGAACATTTCGATACCGGTAACAACTACCTTACGTGTTTCTTCCTTAACACCAACGATTTCAACTTCTTCGGATACATGAAGAACACCACGCTCTACTCTACCGGTAGCAACAGTACCACGACCGGTAATGGTGAATACGTCTTCTACAGGCATAAGGAAAGGCTTGTCAGTGTCACGTTCAGGATCAGGAATGTACTCATCTACAGTAGCCATTAATTCCATAATCTTGTCGCCCCAAGGACCGTTAGGATCTTCAAGAGCCTTAAGACCAAGTCGGAGGCCAAGCGGTCTTAGGAAGACAACTTA
>JAZSEW010000122.1:0-22154 GCA_045531895.1 Lachnospiraceae bacterium | reverse complement strand
TGTAAACGATGGTTGGAAGATCGTTACCAGCCGGAGCGGAAATAACTACCTTCTTAGCACCTGCTGTGATATGAGCGGATGCCTTATCCTTAGATGTGTAGAAACCAGTACACTCTAATACTACATCTACGTTTAACTCGCCCCAAGGAAGCTCAGCTGCATTAGCCTTAGCGTAGATTGTAATCTTCTTACCGTTAACTGTGATGGAATCCTCACCAGCTTCTACAGTTTCAGCGTACTTATACTTACCCTGAGCTGTATCATATTTTAATAAGTGAGCAAGCATTTCAGGACTTGTTAAGTCGTTGATTGCTACTACCTCGTATCCTTCTGCGTCGAACATCTGTCTGAATGCAAGACGACCGATACGACCAAAACCATTGATTGCTACTCTTACTGCCATTTTTGTTTCCTCCTAAAAAAGATTGTTCTTGTCCGTTTTAGCTTGTCCTCCATTACTACGACTGACATTTTCTAAACACACGGACCTATATCATATTTTAACTAAAGAATGCCAAAATATCAAGTACAAAATTATTAATTTGTGAAAATTTTGACTTTCTTTTGTTATTCTGGTAAAAAAGCGGCTATTTTACTGTTCCAAAAGCCGACCATGGAGACACCCTGAAAAACACAACACCGTCCAGCTCGTCCTTTGTAACAACACCGACCTTTGCTTCCCGGCTGTCCACACTGACCAGACGGTTATCCCCAAGAACAAAATATTCGTCCTTACCAAGCAGAACCGGTTCTGCTGCAATTCCCGCAAAATCCATCGGATCCTTACCAAAGTCTTCGACCAGTTCTTCACCGTTAATATAAATACGATTACCAATAATCTGCACTGACTCTCCCGGAAGTCCGATTACTCTTTTTATATACGTTTTTGTATATGTACCGTGCGCTTTGGTAAATACCACTATTTCAAAGCGCTCAGGCCCATCAAAATACCGGCTTATCTTTTCAATCAGCACATGCTCCCCGTTATACAGAGAACTTTCCATGGAAGTACCGTCAACCAAAATCTTTTCCATCAGATATTTGGGTGCCAGAATCAACACAAAAATAAGAATGAAAAGATATACTGCATATTCCAGAATGGCACTTTTTTTCTTACGCATCCTGCTCCTCGTCTCCGATAATCTTTACCTTGCCTTCGTAAACTTCTTCTACAGCAATGGATAAAGGCTTGTTGCACGGAGTTTTGTCACAAAGCGGATCAGAACCGTTAATCAGCTGCCTTGCCCTCTTTGCGGTTGCTAACACAACCGAATATCTGCTGTTTACTACCGGCTGTTCACCTTCTACTACGTCACTGTTTAATGCCTGAATTAATTCTGCATAAGATGGATGTAACATATTTTTCTCTCCTTTGATATAAATTATCTCATTAAATTGTTGCAAAATGAAAGAACAAGACTCGGAAAACTACATTTTCCTCGTTTGATGGTTACTCAATGTTTTGAATCTGCTCTCTAATCTTTTCGATTTCTGTCTTTAAATCAATAGCAATGTTGGATAGTTCCATATCATTCGCCTTAGATAATGTGGTATTCGCTTCACGGTTCATTTCCTGGGCAATAAAATCTAACTTACGTCCGATGTTTTCACCGGAATCCAGTGTCTTAATCATGTTGTCTACATGTGCACGAAGACGAACCGTTTCTTCATCCACGCAGATTTTATCCGCAAAAATAGTGATTTCTGTTGCCAGTACGGATTCATCCAGTTTGGTATCTCCAAGCAATTCCGTTACTTTGTTCATCAGCTTTTCACGATACTCCGTTATAATCTGCGGGGAACGTTCTTCCACCTTATCAACCATTACAAGAATACCATTCAATTTCTGAATAATATCATCCTTTAAATGATTGCCTTCATCGATGCGGGTCTGGACAAACTTTTCAGCGCAACCGCGCACCGCAGTCTCCAAATCATGCCAGATGTCGTCTTCATCCTGTGCCTGTTCCTCCAACACCAAAACCTCCGGATATTTGGACAAAGTAGAAACGCGGATATCATTTTCAAGGCCAAAATTCTCACCTATCATTTTTAAGTATTTCAAATACTCCGCAGCAACCTCCTGATTGTAACGTACACAGGCCTTACCTTCGGATTCATCCTCATAAGTAATGAACATATCCACCTTGCCACGGCTGATGTACTGCTTTAACACATTACGGATACTTGTTTCAAACATATTCAGCTTTTTAGGCATGCGGACAGAAAATTCACTGTAGCGGTGATTCACCGACTTCATTTCCACGGTAATTTTTCTTTCGGCGCCGATAAATTCAAATCTGCCAAAGCCGGTCATACTTTTTATCATAATGTACCTCACATAGTTACTTTATACATATATCCAGTCCATTATAGATGATTTTTTTTCGTCCGTCAACTTAGAAAATCAGAAAAATATAAAAAAAGCTTCCGGCCGGATAATTTTATTAAAAACATCCCGGACAAAAGCTTTTTTACGTTGTTATCTTGAAACAATCAATGTATCATACCCCATACGGCGCAAGTTCTGCTCCAGCTCCGTTGCATCTTCCAAATCTTCATATTCTCCTACTTTTACGGCATACAGACCATTGACCAGTTCAATTGTCACCGGGTATCCCATATTTCTTAACTGTGCTGCCATAGCATCTGCATTCGGTTGATTCCGAAATAAACCGGTCTGCACACGATAGATTTCATCCATATCATCCGCATCCTCAAATTCCAATTCTCCAATCTGAATCAGTGTTCCAATAATACCATCTGCAATTGCCTGGGCAGTTTCTGTAAATCTGGAATCAAACAGGTTATTATCCACATCTGTGTTGATAAATCCTGCTTCTACTAAAATCGCAGGCATATCGCTTCTTCGAAGTACCGCCAGATTTCTGCGAATTTCCGTACCCAGATTCTGATACCCTACCTGAGACATCTCCTGATTGATATTTTCCGCCATCTGAGCCATCACTCCGCCTTCATTAAAAACGAGAGATTGTACACCCGAATAAGTATTTTGCACCGGACTGGAATTCCTGTGAATGGAGACAAGATAATCTCCGTCCTGCATATTAGCATTCCGGGCTTTTTCTACCGGTGACTGATACACATCATCCACTCTTGTATATCCGACCTCAATTCCACTGTCAGTCAAAATTTCTCCAAGCGCCAGCGCCAGTGCCAGGTTGTCGTCCTTCTCTCTTCTTCCGTTATAGGTTGCCCCGTTGTCATATCCGCCATGTCCGGCATCTATTATAATTTTAGGCATAGAAAACCTCCGGTATCTCTTCTCTATAAGATATGCCGGAGGCTTTTTGTTGTTACTGTTCTTCTTCGTAATAAATTGCCATGCGAATCCCTTGGGCATAGTCTCCAAAACCGTCACCAAACAAATTGATGCCGCCCTTATGCTTCGCATCTTCCTTAATTCCTATCCTGACAGAAATATAGTCTGACTCATTCAGGCAATAATCCTTTAAAGCAATGTCACTTAGTTTTTCTTCATCCAGCCAGGTCCCGTTTTCTGCAATAATCCAGGTTTTTAACAGTCCATACTGGGTGTTTTTGTCAGGCCACCATTCCGGATTCCATGCTCCCCGTCTGCCTCCAAAATCAGAAGGGCAGGTCCAGGTGCCAGTTTCCACCCCATTAACCCATACGGTAATATCCGATGGAAATTCCATGTTAAATTCATGGTCTTCCGAGCAAAGCTCCATGGAAAGCTCCAGCCTAGTTTCTTTTGCCGTAGTCAACACATGATTCGGAAAACGGTATTCTACATAGCCCGCACCAAACCATAGAAGCTGTGCCGTCAAACGGTCCTGATGATAAAAGCACCGCGGCTCATCCTCTTCGCCGATAGGACCTTTATCATTCACCATGCCACAGGTTGGAATTACTTTATAATCCACATAGGAACCGATTGGCATATTGATTATTTCCACTTTTTCCATCCCCATGGAGGTACCGGTAGTAATCACAACCTCGTCCAATGCCTTGTGACACACTTTCATGGAACCGCGAACTGCAGGCAATAGCTCCGTGCGAATCAGCCCTGCTTCTTCCAACACCTTAACATGCATTGCAGCAGAAGACGGCGGAATCTTCATCCGTTCTGCAATCTCATTGACATTTAAGCTGCAATGGCAAAGAAGCTTTAACAATTCAATACGAACATCCGAAGACAGTGCTTTCCCGACGGATGCCAGTTTTTCTACATTATCCAGATTTAAACTGATACTCTGACTCATATTTATCCTCACTCACTAATTCATATAAAGCAAGTGCTCTTCCGGCTTACCTGTCAGTTCAATCTTTTCCAGATAAAGAACCGGACCTTCGCCCTCGTATTCCTTGTAATACTCACACTTAATCTTTGCAGTTACCTTCACCCATTCGCGCATTTTAAAATAATTCGCCTGCTCGCCCTTACACAGGAAACCAATAAAGGTAATGTCATCCGCACAGCAGGTCATCGCAAAACGTCCCGGCACAAAGGTTCCTTTCGGGAGTTCTTTACCACGATACATCATGGCAGTAAACCGCACCGTCTTGCCCTCGTACTTTTTCGGATCGTCCAGCGCATCCAGATAGAAAATACCGTAATCATCGTCTTCTATTTCAATAACATCTGCGTCCATATTATATGGAAGTTCTATTTCATCTTCGATGCCATCTTCATCATCCAATGCTTCATAAACCACCTGAGCCCGACGGTTAAACGTCTTCACAGACTTACGGAAAGAATTCTTTTTGGTTTCTGTGGTACAACGGTTAAAAATAACCAGTTCTGTGGAACCAATCTGTTCCATCATCATCTGACGCATGTTGCTCATGTAAGATTCAAACGTTGTTGCATCCACGGTTGTAATAGTCTGCGCCAGTTCCCAGCCGCCCGGAAAACCGTTTTCCAAAAATCTTGACACACTCCAGGTACCGTTAAACTCCACAACCACTTTTTCCGGTTTATGGTTCTTCTTAATATCCATAAGAAAACGCGGATTTAGGTCCTCCTCTTCTTCTACAGTCAGCACAGTAACATTCTTCTCTGCAAGGACGTCCATATCATATTCTTCCTCGCCTTCTTCACAAAGAATCAAAACTGTCTTTTCCCCATCCAGGAACTCGCTGTCCTGCAAGGTATCACGTAAAAATGTGGTTTTACCACTACCCAAAAAACCTGTAATCAGGTACACAGGTGTTGTACTCATATAAGCCTCCTTGCTTCCATTTAGCAGTGAAATGCCTCTGCCAATGCTTCTTCTTTAAGGTCGGTTCCAATCACACAAAGCTTACCGGTATAATCTG
Organism: Lachnospiraceae bacterium; assembly: GCA_045531895.1. Lineage (GTDB taxonomy): Bacteria > Bacillota > Clostridia > Lachnospirales > Lachnospiraceae > SIG299. Next base: position 16,850 of record JAZSEW010000122.1, on the reverse strand, counting down.
CCTGACCCGCTCTTACCTCATATTCACCCGGCACAAGGTCAAAATAAATCCATTGACCATCCACACCGTCGACCATACCCTTGGCACGTAAAATTGTACCAAACTCGTTAGTTTCAGCCAGTTTCACAAGTACCGCTTCAATTTCTTCCTTTGTATACTTGTGCGGAGTTTCCTTGCCCCAGCTGGTAAACACTTCATCTGCATGATGATGGGCATGATGTCCCTCATGGTCATGGCAGCCACATGTACAGCCTTCACCATGTTCATGATGGTGTTCATGGTGATGTTCGTGATGGTGATCATGCTCCTCATGGTCGTGATGATGATGATCATGGTCGTGGCAACCGCAAGTACATTCATCACCATGGTCATGATGATGTTCGTGATGTTTCATCTCCTCTAGCATTTCATCTTCAAAGTTCGTTTTCTTTTCCATGGCAGAAAGCACTACTGCAGCATCCAGTTCATCCCATGGAGTAGTAATAATGGCAGCATCCGCATTATGTTCACGAAGCATTGCCACAACCTGCTCTAACTTTTCTTCTTTCACATTCTGGGTCCGACTTAAAATGATGGTTTTTGCACTTTCCACCTGGTTATTAAAAAATTCACCGAAATTCTTCATATAAATCTTTGCCTTGGATGCATCCACAACCGCGCTGAAAGAATTCAATTCCGCTCCGATAAGCTCATCCTGTACATCCTGCACTGCCTTAATAACATCGGATAACTTACCGACACCGGATGGTTCAATAATGATACGATCCGGTGTAAAACGGTCTACCACTTCCTTTAATGCTTTACCAAAATCACCTACTAAGGAGCAACAAATGCAACCGGAATTCATTTCCGTAATTTCCACACCGGCATCTTTTAAAAATCCTCCGTCAATACCGATTTCACCAAACTCATTTTCAATTAAAACTACCTTTTCTCCCTTAAAAGCACCGTCTAACAGTTTCTTAATAAGAGTTGTTTTTCCTGCCCCCAGAAATCCGGAGATAATATCAATTTTTGTCATTATAAGACTCCTTTCTTCCATACAAAACTAATGTGAATTGCCAGATTTAAACAATTTACTATCTGATAGTATTTCTCTGATTCATTCCACTAAACCTATAAAAATTAGTATATTCTTTCTTTCCGATAATGTCAAGGATTTCCGTTTCATAAGAATTGTTTTAGAACAAGAATATTGGGCTATTTTACCACAACAAAATATCGTCCATACATTCGTTCGAACAATTTATACTCAGACTTTTGCACCATCAGAATCGCCGGATAGGAATTAATCTTTTGCTGCTTCAAATTGTAAAGCAACTCCCACTGACACTCCACCCAAAAGCCATCCTTTATATAGTTTATCAGTAACAGTTCCTTTGTTCCGCACAATTGACCTGCTTCTTCAGTTTCCTCTCTTTTCATTGATTCCGCCTCCAACAAGCGTAACGGGACCTTCAAAACACCGCAACAAACCAAATCATCAAAATCAATTTCCTTTTTTACAAAAAAATCCCGGTAACATAAAACAAGCCATTCTTCCAAAAGTCCCGCATTGGAATATTTTACAGCAGATTCCACCGTTGCTTCAAACAGCAATTCTTTTTCTTTCTTCCCATAAACAATCTTTTTAATGGAATCCAGAGACAAAAAGTACTCCTCTGCCAGTTCAGACAAAGTTGCACCTGTCTGATAACGGTTAGAAATCATCACATTACGTTTTAAAAGTTTCTGCCGATAACCGGAAACTTCACCCCAGCTTTTTGATTCATTCTCCACCGGAATATAAAGAAGTTTCCCACCTGCATACTTTTGCACCTCTGTAAGCAAATACTCCGGTAATACCTCTTTGGCATTTTCATATTTCATATCGTTTCTCCACTCCTCCGACTGCTGTTATATTCCAAAGCTTTACTTTCCCTATTCTATCGCAAATATTCTTTCTTCCAGCTCAGAAACAGATTTCATAATGGATACGCAGGATTCCTCATCATCAATGGATGCATGCCACATCAAAGTTGCAATTCCCTTATAATACGCCATGCAAAGAAATCTTTCATGGAAATTCTCGACTTCCATCCCTTTTTTCTTCATATAAGCAAATAACCTCTCAGGAATCAGCAAATATGGCTTATTCAAATCCATAATAGCAAAATCCAACAGAAAATCACACACACCGGAACGGCTCCAATCAGGGAAACCTACTCTGCCATCTTCTTTCACAATCATGTTACAGAAGAATGTATTGTTATTGACCAGATAACGTTGTCCTTCACAAAACGGCGCATACCTCATCATCTTCTTATAATACTTATCAAAAAATTCTTTGGATAGCATGGTTGTTTCAAACATCTGCATCCAGTTTTTCCAATAACCTTCCTTCTCCGGTGAGAACTCATTTTCTAAAAATTTATGTATTGTCTTATTTTCCAATTTGTTTTCATCGTTAAATTCCCCATAGCCTTCTGTTTCGGAAATATCTGCTTTATGGATTTCCAAAATATCTGCAAAAAACTGTTCTTCAAGCAATGCGAATTCCTCCGGGGAAAGTTCATCTGCAATTCTTCCCACAGGTGTTATGTCTACTGTCGTAGAAAGCATCTGTTTGATAAATAAATCTCTTGTCATCTCATACGCCTCTTCTTTTCTATCTGCTTATTTTACAACTTTTTCACAAACTCTGCAATCAATTCTGCTGTCCTGTCAATTTCCAAGTTAGAATTATCCAGAAAAAGCTGGAATTTTCCGCTATTTGTTTTGTACCATGCACTGTACTGTATCTGACCGTCTATAAATTCATCCGAGCCACACATTCTTTCTTCCGGACGTGCTTTCAAACGGTATCGGATTTCCTCATCAGAACATACCATTCCAATAAAATAGGTAGCCTCCACTTCTTCCGGTATCACAACCTTACTGTAATAGTCATACGGATTTAAGCAACTTCCAAGCAGTATATTTTTATTTCCCGACTTCTTCACTGCCTCTTTCAAGCAATCTTCACTAAAGTGTTCCTCTCGTTCCGTTCCGGCGTAATCCCACCAGTTAAGTCCAAGCTCATCGGAATCTAAACATGCATACTCTTCCAGCATATTTTTCTCATTCAACACATCAATAATTGTCGATTTTCCCACACCGCAAGGCGCAGATATTACAACCAGTTTTTTCATAATTCTTTTCTTCCTCTCTGTTGTACAATTTCATACATTAAAACGGTCGCCGCACAGCTGACATTAAATGAAGATGCATACGCTGTTTCTGCCACCGGAATATGAGAGAATGAACCCATCGCAGAAACAATCACTTCCGAATCATATAATTCTACAATTCAAGCCGTTTTTTACTATAACACATCATAATCAGGTCAACAAAGGTAAAAAACAAGTATAAATAAACTTTCCCCTTGCTTATTCACCCCGATTTTCCTTGCGTCCGAAAGAAAAAACAAGTATAATCAAAAGGCAGATTACATTCTTTCTGTTTTCAGCAAGAATGCAGAATTCCAAACAAACTCTAGAAAAGGACACATTAAACATGGCATTTGACGGTATTACTATAGCAAATTTAGCAAAAGAATTAAATGATACGCTTGCCGGCGGACGTATCCAGAAGATTGCCCAGCCGGAAAAGGACGAGCTTATCCTTACCATTAAGCAATACGATGTATATAAACTGTTTTTATCTGCGGATGCATCTCTTCCGCTTGTCTATTTAACTGAAACAAATAAACCAAGCCCTCTGACAGCACCAAATTTTTGCATGCTGCTTCGAAAGCATTTTAACAGTGCCCGCATTATTTCCATTACCCAGCCGGGCTTAGAGCGTAGTCTGGATTTTAAAATCGAGCATCTGGACGAGTTGGGTGATTTAACCGTAAAGCACCTGATTATCGAAATCATGGGGAAACACAGCAACATCATCCTTTGTGACGAAAATTATGTCATTGTAGACAGCATCAAGCATATCTCCGGTTTCGTCAGTTCAGTCCGTGAAGTATTACCGGGACGCAGCTATTTTCTTCCACAAACCGTGGAAAAAGCCAATCCGCTTACCCTAACCTTAGAAGAATTGAAGCAGTTTGTTCTTGATAAGCCACTGCCTCTTTCCAAGGCACTTTACACCGGTCTTACCGGCATCAGCCCTGTGATGGCAGAAGAACTTTGTCACCGTGCAGGTCTTTCATCCGACCAGTCTGCTAATACACTCTCTGAGGATTTTGGCATGCATCTGTTTAAGGTACTGGAGCGTTTCATCGAAACCATTAAAGAAGGAAACTTTTCTCCGAGCATTGTATTTAAAGACGACGCCCCGGTGGAATTTTCTGCAGTTTCTCTCTCCTGCTACGAAGAACACTCTGTCGAAGGAATGGAAATCAAACTGTATGACAGCATTTCCGCCGTGTTAGAGGATTATTACGCCAAGAAAAACCAGATTACCCGTATCCGCCAGAAATCTGCAGATTTGCGCCGCATCGTAAGCACTGCCATTGAACGCGAATCGAAAAAATATGATTTACAGGCAAAACAGTTAAAAGACACCGAAAAGCGGGAAAATTACAAAATATATGGTGAACTTATTACTGCCTACGGCTATGGGGTGGAACCAGGTTCTAAATCCATGCAGGCGCTTAATTACTATACCAATGAAGAAATTACAATTCCATTAGATGAAACCCTTACTCCAATGGAAAATGCCAAGAAGTACTTTGAAAAGTATAACAAGTTAAAACGTACCTACGAAGCTCTTTCCGTTTATATCAAAGAAACGAAAGAAGCGTTGGAATATATGGAAAGTGTACGCCTTTCTCTGGATTTAGCCCTTACCGAAGACGATTTAAATGCTATCAAGGAAGAGTTAATTGAAAGCGGCTATCTCCGCCGCCACATTGATAAAAACACAAAGAAAAAGCCACAGAAAATAAAATTAAAGCACACACCACTGCACTATCTTTCCAGTGACGGTTATCACTTATATGTAGGTAAAAACAATCTGCAAAATGACGAACTGACCTTCCAGTTTGCCACTGGTGCCGATTGGTGGTTTCATGCCAAAGGTATTCCCGGTTCACATGTTATATTAAAAACAGGAGGGGTTTCTACCGAAGAGCTTCCCGACCGGGTATTTGAAGAAGCAGCCGCACTGGCTGCCTACTACTCCAAGGGTCGCGACGGTGAAAAAGTTGAAATTGATTACGTTGAAAAAAAGCATGTCAAAAAACCTGCCGGCGGCAAGCCTGGTTTTGTTGTATATTACACTAACTATTCCATGATAGCATCACCGGATATTTCCACATTGAAATTATTGGAAGAATAACCACTTGTCGAAACAACTCATTTTTGAAAGGATTTAATCTATGATAAAGGCTGATCAACACTCCCACTGCAATTTTTCTACAGATTCCGAAGCATCACCGGAATCCATGATACAAGGTGCCATAGAAAAAGGACTTACTCACCTGTGTCTCACTGATCACATGGACTTAGATTACCCGGGTACTACAAAAGAAGCTCCTCTGTTTGAATTTTCCGTAACAGATTATTTCCAGACGCTCTCCCCTCTTAAGGAAGCCTGTTACGATAAGCTTTCTCTTGGAATCGGTATTGAACTGGGACTTCGTCCGGACAGAGCAGACTTGAATACTTCTATGCATAAACTCCTTACCGATCACTCCTTTGACTTTGTCCTTGGTTCTATACATTTACTGGACAATGATGATCCATACTACGAAAGCTACTGGACCGGACGAACCGCCAGGGATATTTTAACGAAGTACTATAGCGATATGCTTACCTCTGTTCAGGAATACGACAACTTTGATTCCCTTGGGCATCTTGACTACTTAATCCGCTATATTCCACCCTTTTGCGGTGATAAAGACTATGCATATAAAGACTATGCCGAACTCCTTGATGAAATATTAAAGCTTTTAATCGATAAGAAAAAAGCTTTGGAAATCAACACTGCAGGCCTCATCAAAGGTCTGCCATGCTTTCATCCAAAGCTTGATGTGTTAAAACGATACCTGGATCTTGGAGGAGAACTGCTTACCATCGGTTCCGATGCACATTCTCCGGATAAAATCGCCACAGAGTTTGCAAAGACGGAAGAACTGCTGCGTAGCTGTGGTATCAACGGTTATTATGTATATCAAAACAGAACGCCAAAGTTTATACCCTTTTCATAAACCGTTCCGAAGCTTTCATTTTCCGAATAAAGAGTAAAAATACCTGAGACTTGTTCAACACACAAATCTCAGGTATTATAATATTACTCAGACTACTTTAATTCTTTTGTCGCACACTCCAACGCTGCTTCAATGACCTGATGCATATCAAAATATTTGTACATACCCAGTCTTCCACCAAAAATCACTTTATCCTGCTTATCTGCAAGTTCCTTATACCTGGCAAACAGGGCATTGTTTTTTTCATCATTCATTGGATAATATGGCTCATCACCCTTTTCCCACGTTGCCGGATACTCTCTCGTAATCACTGTTTTCGGATTATAATTGCCATTCTGACAGCCAAATTCAAAATGCTTATGCTCAATTATTCTTGTATACGGAACCTCATATTCCGTATAGTTCACTACAGCATTTCCCTGGTAGTTTTCTTCCTCCAATTCTTCCGTTTCAAAACGAAGGCTGCGGTATTCCAATTCACCATAGCAATACTCAAAATATTCATCAATCATACCGGTGAACACTATTTTTTCAGCCATCTGTTCATATTTTGCCCTATTTGCAAAAAAATCGGTATTCAGAGAAACCTCTATGCCCTCCAGCATATTGGCAACCAGTTTCGTATATCCCCCCACCGGAATTCCCTGATACAAGTCGTTAAAGTAATTGTTATCATACACAAATCGCACCGGCAGACGCTTAATAATAAAAGATGGCAACTCGGTAGCTCTTCTGCCCCACTGTTTCTCCGTGTAGCCCTTTACCAGCTTCTCGTAAATATCCCTGCCTACCAGGCTGATTCCCTGTTCTTCCAGATTTTTAGGTTCTGTAATTCCTGCCTCTTTCTTTTGTTCCTCAATTTTGGCCTTTGCTTCTGCCGGAGTTGTCACACCCCACATTTTGCTGAAGGTATTCATATTAAACGGCAGATTGTAAAGCTCGTCCCTATAACGCGCCACCGGAGAATTGGTGTAACGGTTGAACTCCGCAAACTGCTGCACATAGTCCCACACTTTTTTATCGGAAGTATGGAAAATATGCGCACCATACTTGTGCACGTTAATTCCATCCACCTCTTCTGTATATATATTTCCCGCAATCTGCGGACGTTTATCAATAACAAGTACTTTTTTTCCTGCTTTGTGTGCCTCATGGGCAAATACGGCACCAAACAACCCCGCACCAACAATCAAATAGTCGTAATTCATCGCGTTCTTCCTTTCTGTCACATTTTCTCTTCCAGTATAATAGATTTTTCTAAAAAAAACAACGCAATAGTTTTTTTCTTGAGTCATTCCGCAAATTATGATACACTGTACAAAAAGAACAGCCCGATTCTTCATACAAAGGAGCCCTGCATGAAACTCATTCATACAAAACTTAATCAAACAGAATGTTCCGGACTTTTACTGCCTGAAGGTACCTTACTATTCGACATTGAAACCACCGGTCTTTCTGCCGACACCAGCTATCTTTACCTGATTGGTGCTGTTTATTCGAACGCCGGAGAACCCGTTCTGATTCAGTGGTTCTGCGATGAATACTCCGAAGAAAAAGAAGTACTGGCTTCTTTTCGCGATTTTATCAAAAACTTTTCCGTCCTCGGGCACTATAACGGAACCGGCTTTGACATTCCATACCTGAATAAAAAATTTAACCGCCACTGTCTCTCTTATCAGATTGATGCCAGCCACACCACAGATATATACAAGTTACTTTTGCCGTTCAAAAAATATACTCACCTTACTGACTTTAAACAAAAAACAGTGGAACAGTGTGCCGGTTTTACCCGTACTGACACCTTTTCCGGCGGTGATTTAACCGAAATTTATGCTGCCTATGCCGGAAAATACCGACTTGCCACCTTAACCGGAAAAACAGAAGAATCCGATGCCCTGCGTCATGTTATGCTGTTACACAACCATGATGACTTACTTGGACTCCTCCACTTATATTCAAAAACAAAACTAACGGATTATTTTGCCGGAAAGCTTATGCCATCAATCATTCGCACGGAGCAGGGCTTACTCTACACCTTTGATTTTCCGTTATTGCCGTTTTCAATTTCTCTGATACAAAACGATTGCATATTTACGGTTACCGAACAGGAAACCGACCTTTTTTTGCCATTTTATCATGGAGAGCTTAAGTACTTTTTTAAAGACTACAAGAATTACAGTTACTTAAAGTATGAGGATACTGCCGTCCATAACAGCATTGCAGAATGGGTAGATAAAGATGCAAAAGAAAAGTGCAGACCGGCCACTGCTTATCAGAAGAAAAACGGCACCTTTCTTCCTCTGCCCCTTGACAAGCCTGCCCAGACAGCAACGTTGTCTGACCTTAGTCTGTTTTTCCGTGAACATAAACAACTGCCTGCTTATGTTGAATACAACGATGTCCTTGTCTGCACTGAAAGCTTTATTACTTCCTGTTTTCAGGTATTTCTTCAAAAACATAAATAGCCCGATATATCAAGATACTTCCGGTATACCGGGCTGTTATATGTTTCGTCATCTACTTTATCTTTAGTGTTTTCAGATACTCCTTTTGTTCCTTTGTAATCCGATAACTCTCCACTGCCTTTTGAATTGCTTTATTATGTGTCCAGACATCCAACCTTTTTTTCTCTATATACGGCAGAATCGCATCGTACTGTTTTGCCAACGCTGTAGCAAAATACCAGGCATTTACCATTTTTACATAGTACTCCTCCGAAGCAATGGACGCCACCAAATCCGGATACTCGGTTGTAAAAGCCTCCTCAAGATAATATTTCATCAGTATGTTTACACCAAAGCGTATGGTATAGGTATCATTACCGGAAACCCACCGCTTTACCCACTCATACAGCTGTGGCAAATCTTTCTTTAAAGCCTTCGGTGCCATCATATCACAGGTTGCCCAGTTGTCCACATACGGCAAAAACGTATTCAAGGCAGCAATGCAGTCATTAAAGTCCCGGATTGTTTCAATCAGAAAACCATGCAGATTATTTTCCTCGTAATACTGATGAGGAAGTTCCCCTAAAAATACTTCTGCCTCCGGGGAACCCGCCAGCTTTTTAGAGAGCTTTCGCAATTCAGGAGTTCTCACACCGATAATTACATCCGGATTAACCGTAGGCATCAGCTTACTGTGGAACTGCTTATAATCAATATCTTGTAATTCCATGAGTTGTTCTAAAATTGCCTGCATTATTCCCAGCCTTTCCACAATTCGGGCTGATACCCCACCGTCGCCTGTTTTCCGTTTCTGACAATTGGTGTCTTCAGTAGCTTCTGATTTTCAAGAAGCTTTTCTTCCTTATCTGCATCAGACAAATACTTAAAAAGAGAAAGAGTATTTGTATCCTTACTATTTTCGTCAAGCAGTTTATCCAGACCACCCACTGCCTGCTTCACACTGGTAAACTCACCCTTACTCATACCCTTTTCTTTCAGATCAATAAACTGAAACTTAATGCCACGCTCCTTAAAATAGCGGTCTGCTTTTTTTGTGTCGAAACACTTTTTTGTACCAAAAATCTGAATGTTCATATAACTTGGTCTCCTTTAGTCGTAACATTTTATATCTATCTTGTATAGTAAAACATACTGCCCTTATATTTTTCATTTAATGTCTGATGGCTGGTAAACACACAAGAGACGCCATTATCAAACACCTGATACTTATCATTTCTACAGCAAATTTCACCTATCTTCTGCCGCAATACTTCATTGCTGCCATCTTGTTCATGCTGTTCTATCTGTGCATCAGTTTCATAGAAGATATGTACTCCTTCAAAGATAATCTCTATCTTCCAGATATCTCCTTGTTTCAAGTCAGAAATCTGTGTTCTGACATTCCATAGCGCCTTATCAATAATCTGGTCTTTTACTGTGGACCATGTTACAAAAATATTATTTTCGTTCTGAAACTCCGGATGCGCGTTATACTTTCTTGCAAGTGCAGCAAACTTTTGCTGAAACTGCTGTTGCTTTTCCTTACTGTAATTTACACCATCCCTCATTGTTTTCTGTGCTTCATAATCCCACACTACCACACGCAGTCTTGTCAGACCATTATTGGTATGGTCACAGATGTAATCAAATACTTCCAGCGAAAACTCTGCCATTGCCCATACTGCAAGTTCAGTAAGTAATGGGCTTTTTTCTATTTTACCATCCAGCAGGTCAAGGACATGCTGATATTCTTCCTCTGATAAAAACATAACTTTTCCTTAAAAATCGTACTTTATTGCTGTGTTATATAATATCCTGACTCATTATCTCCGGACAAACGATACCGATACATATACCCGAATTCTTTCGGTAACGTAATTTGCTCCTCACATTCATACGTTTTCCCATCTGTTTCCGTTATCGTGAATCCTAATACAATACTTTTTTCCTTTTTCCAACGCTCATCATTAAAATCCTCCGGTAATAACTCAAAAGAAATGACCGTCCCTTTTTTTATCTGACTTCCATCCGCATAAGTCATTGCCTGAGTAAACACAGAATCCCTATCAATATAACCATTGATGGAACATTCCACAATATCATTTTCTGCCAGATTAACAATTTCAATATTTATCGCTTCTCTGCTATTCCACTGACTATAATTAAATACATATGCCCTATCCAGTAATTCTAATTCTTCCATCATATGCTGTAACTTTATAATATCCTTACCCACGTTCTTAATATCTTCACCAGCAAAAGAAGATGCTATTTCTTCTGTAATAATCATTTTCTCCGGTTCACCATTATACATATATTCATATGTCACTTCACTCAGATTTTCAATAACCGCCAACAACACATAAGCATATCTTTGCATATACTCCTCTTTAAACCGCCGGCTTGGTGTAAACACTTCTTCCTCCAGCTTAAAAATCCAGCCATACGGCTCTGTGTTAGTCTGTAGTTCACATTTATAACTTCCTAACGTCATACTCATATTCAATGCACTGGCTGTTTTACCGTTTGCCGGCATATCCCCAATATATGCATGTCTTGTCTGATATACAGCAGAAGCAACTGCAGAAATATTCTCCCCTCTTGCCCATAGAATGCGTTCTCCCAGATGTACCTCTGTGATTTCCTGATTAGCACTATATGTTTCTTCCACACTTCTATTAAAAAAAGGATTTCTTTGTACGCTTTTAAAGGAAATAGTTATTATACCACTTTCTTCTGCAAATGTCACATCTGAAAGTCTAAAACGCTCATCTATGATAGCACCATTGATAGAAAGTACATCTCCATTCACTTCCACCTGACAAACAATGTATTCACTCGGAATAGATGTTCCAATAAAACAACTTCGCACAATTACTATAATAAAAAATACTGCAAGGGCTACCGTCACCATCCAGATATTCTTTCGATTTTTCTTTCTTGTCTTTCTTAAAAAATCAATTTCTGCCTTGTTTTTTTCATCCACCGGCTCCACCTCAGGATTTTGCATAGAAGAGAGCACTTTCTGACAGTCTTCACATTCTGTCACATGTTCCTCCACCAGATTCTTTGTAACTTCACTAGTCAATTCATCAATATAAGAAGGCAACAAATCCTGTACTACTTCACAAGGTAATTTATTCATCTATTCCACCAATCCTTTCTTCAGCTTTTCTTTCCCTCGATAATAGGTTACTCTGGCCCAGTTTTCTGTTTTTTCCATAATTTCACCGATTTCCTTAAAAGAAAGATTTCCAAAAATTCTCAGGTACATCACTTCCCGAAACGGCTCCTGACACTGATGCAGCTGCCGCAGCAGCTCTACTCGCTCCAGTTCCTCTAGAACATCCTGTTCTGCAGAACTTCCGGATAGACCTGTCTGCTCCAGTTCTTCCAAAGTTTTCATCTCCGGATGCTTTCGTCGATATGCAAATAACTGATTCTTTGCTATAGCACAAAGCCAGGTAGATATTTTACAGCTTTCGTCAAAGCGGTCAATACTTTTTATTGCCTGATAAAAGGTTTCCTGAGTGAGTTCTTCCGCCAGATCTTCGTCATAAGTTTTACTGAGCAGATATTTATAAACCGTTTGTGCATATTTCTGGTAAATTCCTTCCATGGACTGCATATGACCGCCTCCTTTCTTCGCTGCTTCTATAGCGTTAATGCTGATTTTGATGGTTTTGTTACAGGATTTTAAAAAAAAATTTACAGACAAATTGACAGACAATAGAAAAAGAAGCATCTTGTAGGAACATAAAGTTCTGCAAGACACTTCTTTCTATTATTCTTTGCTTATCTCGTGCATTATACTCTCTTCATATATTCACCGGTTCTGGTGTCAATCTGAATCTTGTCACCCTGCTCTACGAATAATGGAACGTATACGGTTGCTCCTGTTTCAACAACAGCCGGCTTGGAAGCACCTGTTGCTGTATCACCCTTAAAGCCAGGCTCTGTATCTGTAATTTCAAGTTCTACAAAGAGAGGTGGTTCAATTGCAAATACCTGACCGGCGTGGGACAGCATCTTTACCATTTCATTTTCCTTAACGAACTTTAAGGAATCGCCAATCTGGTCTTCTGTCATAGCAATCTGATCAAATGTTTCAACGTTCATGAAGTTGTACATTTCACCGTCATTGTATAAGTACTGCATGTCAGATCTCTCGATATGAGCAGCCGGGAATTTTTCGGTTGGACGGAAAGTTTTTTCAATAATACCACCGTTCTTAATGTTCTTTAATCTGGTTCTTACGAAAGCAGCACCCTTACCTGGCTTAACGTGCTGGAATTCGATAACCTGTACTACATTTCCTTCAATTTCAAGTGTGAGACCATTTCTAAAATCGCCTGCAGAAATCATGTAAAAATCCTCCTTAAAATACAGTTCTTAGACTGTATGCATAATATTCTTATGATAGTGTAACCTAAATTACCTTTTTTTTCAACTGTTTTTTTTATAATTCTATTAAATCTTTCTTCGAATGAGTCAAATTCTCGTATCCTGACTCTGTCATAACCACCATATCTTCGATTCTGACACCGCCAAAGTCCGGAATGTAAATGCCCGGCTCTACCGTCATAATCATGCCTGCTTCTATAATATCTTCTTCTATCATGGAAAAACGTGGATTTTCATGAATCTCCAAGCCAACGCTGTGACCAAGGCCATGACCAAAACAGCCTTCGTATCCGTCACCGTAAATCACGTTTCTTGCCACTTTGTCATACTCTTTTCCCTGAAGTCCCGGCCGTAACATATCGAGTACCGCCAACTGGGCTTTTAAGACAGTATTGTAAATTTTCTTCTGCTTTTCACTTGCTTTACCAACCACAATGGTTCTGGTCATATCGGAGCAATATCCATTATAAACACATCCAAAGTCCATGGTAACAAAATCACCATACTCAATCTTTTTATGTCCCGGTTCTGCATGAGGCTTGGAAGAATTGACCCCGGACGCCACAATGGATTCAAAACTTAATTTATCTGCACCGTTCATCTTCATGATGTATTCCAGCTTTGCAGCAATTTCAAGCTCAGTAACTCCCGGCTTCAGCTCCTCTAAAATTTTTTCAAAAGCAATATCACCAATATGTTCTGCCTGACGGTGCAAGGCAATTTCCTCTGCGGTTTTAATGCGACGCAAATCTGCCAGTTCACCCTTAAGCGGCACCAATTCCTTTGCCGTCAAACGTGCCTTCAAATTTTCATAGGTGCTGTAACGCACCTGAAGTGACTCAAAACCAAGAGTTTTAATATATTCTGCTTCCAATACCCGGTTGATTACCTTGCAGTAATCTCTTGCTGCATCCACTTCCACCACCGTGTAATCCGGTGCCTGAGTCATTGCCGCAATAGTATAACGGGAATCAGTAAATAAAGTCTTGCTGCTTTTAGTAATCAGCAGATAACCGGTTGCCCCGGTAAAGCCGCTGAAATAGCGCATATTGTAGCCGTCGGAAATCAAAATGGCATCTATTTTTTTAGTTGCTAAAAGCTCCTGCAGTTTATTATATCTGATTTGCATATAGAATTCCCCATTCGTTTTTTTATTTAAACAGTCACAGTTTATCACTTTATTTACACATTTCCTTGATGGCATCCAGTGCAAGATAATATCCCTGCAGGCCAAGGCCTAAAATCTCGCCGGTACACACCGGAGTAATCACCGATTTGTGACGAAATTCTTCACGTTTATACACATTGGAAATATGTACTTCAATTTTTGGCACTTCAATAGAAGCCAGCGCATCCCTGATAGCAATGCTATAGTGAGCATAGGCACCCGGATTGATGATAATACCGTCAACTTTGTCATGATAGGCCTTCTGGATACAGTCAATGATAGGTCCCTCTCCATTATCCTGGAAGCACTCTAATTCAATGCCATCCTTCTCAGCTTTTTCTTTTAATCCTGCTATAAGACTTTCATAAGACTCGCTGCCATAAATACCTTTTTCCCTAATACCCAGAAAATTCAAATTCGGTCCGTTAATCACCAAAACTCTCATATTTTTCCTCCTAAATAAAAACATCTTTCTCTTCTTTTAATTTTTGCATGCTAACAGTTTCTCAATTCTGCAGATAATCTCATAGAAAGACATGTCGTCCGTTTCCAGAACCACATCTGCAATTCTTTCATACACCGGTCCGCGAATTGCCAGCATTGTATCAATTTTTTCCCGCAAATCGCCATTTTGTAAAAGAGGTCTGACGGTATCTCCGGCCAGCCGCCTCACCAGTGTATCGGTTTCTGCTTTTAAATAGATAACCGTTCCAAGTTCCTTTAACAGTTCTCCATTGCCTTCCTTCATCGGAAGTCCTCCGCCGGTAGCAATAATATTTCCCTTTGGTCCGGAAATCAGGTCGCGGATAATTTCTGTTTCCTGCTCTCTGAAGTAGGACTCACCCTTTTCTTCAAACAACCGGGATATTGTCATTCCCTCCTGTTCTTCAATGAGGACATCTGTATCTAAAAAAACATATTCCAGTGCTCTTGCTGCTTTTCTGCCTACGGTACTTTTACCGCTGCCCATATAGCCTATTAAAATAATATTTCTGTTTTTATCGATTTTCATTCTTCTTTTTCTCTTTTCGGTAAAAATATAAAATTGGCTTTTCCAGATAACGTTTTAATACTATCTGAATTTCCTCGTGCTTGTCGATTGGCTCCACCAGCCAGGACTCAATTCCGGTTCGTTTTGCCCCCCATACATCGGTAAATAGCTGGTCTCCCACAAACACCGTAGTTTCTTTTGTGCTACCCAGTTTCTCCATAGCACGTTCATAACCGCCTCTGCCCGGTTTTCCGGCCTTATAAATATAATCCACCTGAACTTTTTCATTGAACATTTTCACCCGTTCTTCTTTGTTATTGGAAAGCAGGCACACACGGAATCCAATAGTTTTGAGTCTGTCCATCAGAGCAATCGCCCTCTCTGTAGCAGGCTTGCCATGTTCTGTCAGTGTATTGTCAATATCAAAAATCAAGGCACGAATACCACGTTCATACAATGTTTCGTAAGGAATGTCATACGCAGAGGAAATTTCATAATCCGGATAAAAAGTCTTTAACATAATGTTCTCCTGTTTTTTTTGACACTGGTTGTAACAGTTCAGCCCACGCCATTCGCAAAGGTACGTTCCGGGCTTTACCACTGCTTTCGCAGCTACTTTGCTCATATTTTAGCACAATACTTTTCTGCATTCAACCACTGTTTTTTCACCCGTTCATCTTCTGTCACTAAAAAAATCATTTGTTAATAAACTAACGATTTTTCTGCTTGTGTAAATCGGAAAATGCTGTTATAATTCCTGTGTAAACACTTACATACAAGGAGAAAAATCCTCTGCCCGCATGCGGGCGGGCATTTTTACTCCGTAAAAACAAGGAGGATTAACATGGACTACTTAAAACAGTTTTCCCTCGAAGGAAAAGTTGCTTTAGTTACCGGTGCTTCTTACGGTATCGGTTTTGCAATTGCAAGCGCATACGCTAAATGTGGCGCTACCATCGTATTCAACGATATCAAGCAGGAGCTTGTTGATAAAGGTCTCGCTGCTTATGAAGAGCTTGGTATCAAAGCTCACGGCTATGTTTGTGACGTAACCAACGAAGAGCAGGTTAACGCTATGATTGCTCAGATTGAAAAAGAAGTTGGTGTTATTGACATTCTCGTTAACAATGCAGGTATCATCAAGAGAATTCCTATGTGTGAAATGACTGCTGCTGAATTCAGACAGGTTATTGACGTAGACTTAAATGCACCTTTCATCATGGCAAAGGCTGTTATTCCAAGCATGATTAAGAAGGGCCATGGTAAAATTATCAACATTTGTTCCATGATGAGTGAACTTGGCCGTGAAACAGTTTCCGCATACGCTGCTGCAAAGGGTGGCTTAAAGATGCTCACAAAGAACATCTGCTCCGAATACGGCAAGTACAACATCCAGTGTAACGGTATCGGACCTGGTTATATCGCTACTCCTCAGACTGCTCCTCTCCGTGAGATTCAGCCTGATGGTTCCAGACATCCGTTTGACCAGTTCATTATCGCTAAGACTCCTCAAGAGCGTTGGGGCGAAGCTGAAGACCTTGCAGGTCCTGCAGTATTCCTTGCTTCCGATGCTTCCAACTTCGTAAACGGCCATATCCTTTACGTAGACGGCGGTATCTTAGCTTACATCGGCAAGCAGCCGTAAATCGAAAATATAAA
>JAZSEW010000093.1:0-4366 GCA_045531895.1 Lachnospiraceae bacterium | reverse complement strand
TCTGTTATTATCTATCTTATCATTATATTCAAATAAAAACTCCCGGTTAAGCATTTCAATCTGGCTATTTGTAAAAATCGGGAACTGCTGGTTAGTAACGGAGTCTGCCATAAACTCCACACCACATTCTGTAAGGCCCTTCTTTAATTTCATGGCCATACGGTTGGCATGCGCCGCTGCCTTAAAGAATAACTCCTCCGTAAACAGGCGGTCAAACTGGATTCCTAAAAGTCTTCCTTTGGCAAGCATGCCTCCATGCTGCTTGATTGCATATCGGAAGTCACTCTGCAACACCGGATTCAGAATTACTACTGCCTCACCAAACAAGGCACCATTTTTTGTGCCGCCAATATAAAAAGCATC
Source organism: Lachnospiraceae bacterium (assembly GCA_045531895.1). Taxonomy (GTDB): domain Bacteria; phylum Bacillota; class Clostridia; order Lachnospirales; family Lachnospiraceae; genus SIG299. The sequence goes on along the minus strand of JAZSEW010000093.1, from coordinate 4,003 downwards.
TGTCAGTGCTGCAATGTCCTCCATGGTCAAATCATTGCCCTCTGCTGTTAACGCACTGCCAAGTCTTGCTCCGTCCAGATATAAATATAAGTTTAACTCCTTACAGCAGGCTGACAGTTCTTCCAGTTCCTTTTTGGAATAAATAGTTCCGATTTCCGTAGAATTCGAAATATATACCAGCCTTGGCTTTACCATATGTTCATCAGAGTGACAGGCAACTGCCGCTCTAATTTCTTCCGGCATTACTTTTCCATCCACACCCTTTACCGTCACTACTTTATGCCGGTAGCTTCAATAGCTCCGGTTTCATGCACATTGATATGGGCGGTTTCCACGCCAATCGCTGCTTCGTGAGGCCGCAAAAAAGCACTGATACAGGTCTGGTTTGCCTGTGTTCCTCCCACCAGAAAATGTACTTCGGCATTCGGCTGATTAATTCTTTCTTTAATTTTTGCCGCTGCCGCACCACAATATTCATCCATGCCGTACCCAACCGTCTGCTCCAGATTTGTTTTCACCAGAGCTTCCATAATTTCCGGCAAAGCGCCTTCACTGTAATCATTTTTAAAGCTAATCATCTGCTTGTCCTCATTTCATTTGCAACTGCCCTGTTTCAAACAGCTATTCTTTATCTTATACGGTAGTTCCTACTATACCATTTCCATTTATTATAATAACAAGTCCTTTGAAAGGAATCAAGTTCATATTGATAAAAAAATTGAATTCTGCTATAATGGTTCGTACGGCAAGGATTTGATCCTTGCCTACGCTATGCGAAAGAACATATGTAACTGATAAACGTCAACGCAGTTACAAAAAATTTACAACACAAAGGAGATTTTCTATTATGGACATGCTTATTTCTGTTCTGTTGTTTGCTGTTGGTCTTGTCCTTCTCATCAAGGGCGGTGACTGGTTTGTAGATGGGGCTACCGGCATTGCAACCCGTTTCCATCTGCCTGACATTGTGGTAGGTGCTACGGTAGTTTCTATCGGTACTACTCTTCCTGAAGTTATGGTTTCTGCCACCGGTGCCTTGCAGGGGCAGGGTGCCATGGCTTACGGTAATGCTATCGGCTCTATCATCTGTAACACCTCCCTGATTGCCGCTATCTCTGTAGCCTGCAACCCGGGACCGGTCAATGTAAAGACCATGCGCATGCCGGTTCTGTTTTTCTTTGGCTCTGCAGCCCTATACTGCTTTGCTGCTTATGGACTCGGTGAATTTCCACGTTGGATGGGCTTTGTTCTGTTAACTGTTTTTATTATTTATACTGTTTTAAATGTCCGCAATGGATTAAAGAATCCAAGTCAGAGCGAAGAAGCTGCCACCGAAGAAGGGGCTGAAAAGCCACTTTGGCAGCAGTTACTATTATTAGTTGTCGGTGCTGCCGTTATTGCTGTAGGTGCAGACCTATTAGTTGACCACGGCACTATCATTGCACAAACTTTAGGAGTTCCTGAAACTGTTATCGCTCTTACCTTTGTAGCACTGGGAACATCTCTCCCTGAACTGGTTACTACCATAACTTCTTTAAAGAAAGGACGTGCTTCCTTAGGTATTGGTAACGTTATCGGTGCCAATGTCTTTAATCTTGTACTGGTTTCCGGTATTTCCGTTGCTCTGGCACCATTTGAAGTTCCGGTAGGAAAAACTTTCTTCGGCATCAACTCTTCCTTGATTTTAGATATGCCATTGATGCTTGTGGTTATGCTGTTACTTACCGTTCCGGCATTAATGAAAAAGAAATTGGGACGTTGGCAGGGTATCACATTGCTGTGTATTTACGCAGCGTTCTGCTTGTGCCAATTTGTTATTTAAACGTAGTATCACTGTTTTTCGATTTGTTACCCGGCTAACATGTAGCCAAATATAAAGATGTTATTCTTTTCTTTCTCATAGTACGTCATCTAGTCTGTACTGTGAGAATCTGCTTCCATTATACAGAATAATGCCCTTTTTGGTTGACAAAAAGGGCATTACTTTTTTTACTTCCATCTCCTATCAATGAAGCGGATTTTTCCTGCTCTATCAGGATTCCATTCAAGTTTCGGTTTCTCACCAACATCCTCTGAAAAAACTGCCTTTATTCCACTGGTAGTCTCTTTTATACAGTCAGGGCAGAACCTTCCATAACGAATACTGCAGCGACACTTTTCACATTTGATATAATATTTACTACCTTCGGGAATTTCTACTCTGCCTTTTTTTAAAAACATATCAATAACTTCTTGCCTGACACCGGTAGCACACTCAATCTCAAGGGATGGTGATGGTCCATGTACTTCAATATAAGCTTTTACTTTACCGAAGTCATCCAACATAATATGTTCACAGTTTCTGCACTGATATTGTCCTCCATCTAAATAATATACTTTCTCACCACAAAGTTCGCAGTTTGTAGGTTTATTTTCAATTAAAAGCTTCTCTAAATCTGTACTCTGTTTTCCCATTTTTCAAATTCTCCTTTGTATATAACTCAAGCATATATCTATCTTTAATTATATCGCACTCTTTCCCCTGTTTCAAGCGGAAACTAGATAAATCTTATCTATATAAACTGTTTATCAATAATATGCTTAAATAGCCTTAAACGATACTAATCTGATGATTTCGTATACACTATTTTCGAAAAAGCCTACCTAAAGCTTTTGATGTCCTTTTTATCACTCCATAATTTAGTATCGGCATCGGATATTCTCCTACCGCGAAGGAAAACAGCAAATCAAATTGTAAAAAGAAGAGTCCTGTCAATCTTTCAAACAGCATCCTTGCTATTTTACAATTCATGTTCTATCCAAATAGTAATAAAACACCTTTTTCATGTCTTCATTCGACATAAACGGATACATTTGATCCAGATTCAGTTCTCTTTTTCCTGCTATCACATCCTCTACGATATTATGCATCACTCTTCCGGAAATAAAAGGAAGAAATCTTCCGTAATCTTTTCCTGCTTCTATCGCTTCCAAAAACATTTTGTCAATCATTGCAGTACTCATAAACGGAAACAGGTCATTCAGACGAAACCCTTTCCATTCCTCATCTTCACTCCCCAAAACATTTTTTGCAAGCATATCAATTTCTTCTGCTCCCAAAAACGGCAGCATCTTTTTTAACTCATGACTCATATGGTTCCTCACTTTCTGTTATAAACTCCCTGTAGTTTTTCCTCTTTAAAAAGTTCAGGTTATTACGCATAAACGCCCGTTCTGATGTGGATAAACGATCAAACAGGGGCTCATCAATGTTTTCGCCCTTTCGTTTGATTGAGCTTAATACCTGCATCCTCTCTTCCGTTGAGAACTGCCAGAATACTTCCGGCAAATCCACTTTTAAATCACCGTCACAAATCCGACGGACAATATACTCCCGGTTATGTCCCCGAAAGAGATTCTGTGGGTCCGGACTTTTTTCATCATTCAGACACAGTAAATCTTCAAATGACACTCCGAACAATCTTGTTAATGTAATCAGGTTGTCAATGGTGGGCACTGCCTGTCCCAGTTCCCACCGGGAAACTGCCTGTCTGCTTACATAAAGCAATTCTGCCAGTTGTTCCTGGTTATAATTACTTCTCAGGCGGTATTCCTGGATCTTTTTCCCCACGGCAATGCAATCTAACATGTTTCCTCCTTTCTGTCCCTGGACTATTATTTGAAACGTTTCTGGTATCAGCATACACCCTTTTGAAATATATGTCACGCAATTCATAATTGCAAAACAAGGTAAGTACTTTAAAGCCGAATCACCCAAAACGTCTATCAACGTATTAAAAAAAGATAAGGGCACCCATAGACAACAAGTTGTCCGGGCACCCTAGTCCTTTCTTAAAGTGCTATCGCACTTTGGGATAATTCATGTCTTCAGGCAAACCTTTTTATCCTCAAAGGGCAAAAAACAGTATCCTCAAAGTTTTCTCGGATTTTCTCGGATAAAGTTACTTCCTTTCTCAGATTTCGGTTCGGAACATAGTCCTTAAACCCTCTCAAATCCTCTATT
>JAZSEW010000113.1:0-37596 GCA_045531895.1 Lachnospiraceae bacterium | reverse complement strand
ATTATAGCAATGGGAGGTATTTTCACACAACGCTAAAGCTCCTTCAACCACCCGCATAGCAGGTGGTTTATTTGTTGCCCAAAGCTCCGTTTCTCTTCTTGAGAAACTCCACAATGGACAACAGGCTTAAAGCCTAACAAGAAAACCTCCGCATCAGAAAACCTGACGCGGAGGCCGAAAATTTCATTATATAGCTATGTAACTCTTAGAATGTGCCCTGAGCAAGCATAGCATCTGCAACCTTCTTAAAGCCTGCAATATTTGCACCGGCAACGAGGTTGTAGCCAAGACCAACTTCAGCAGCAGCCTTTGCGGACTCATCGTGGATGCTGATCATAATGCGATGAAGCTTTTCATCAACTTCTTCTGCTGTCCAGCTATATCTCTCGGAGTTCTGGCTCATTTCAAGACCGGAAACAAGAACACCACCTGCGTTAACAGCCTTGGAAGGAGCAACAATCATGCCCGGCTGTTCCATTAAGAACTTAAGAGCATCGTTAGTTGTTGGCATGTTAGCAACTTCAATGTAGTACTTAACACCGTTAGCCGCAATCTTCTTAGCCTGCTCCATGTTAACGTCGTTCTGGGTAGCACATGGCATAACAACGTCAACCTTAACGCCCCATGGCTTCTCACCCGGGAAGAACTGGCAACCGAACTTGTCAGCGTAATCCTGAACCTTATCACGACCGGAGGAACGCATCTCAAGTAAGAAGTCAATCTTCTCATCTGTGATGATACCATCCGGATCATAGATGTAACCGTCTGGACCGGATAATGTAACTGCCTTACCACCAAGCTCAGCAATCTTCTTAGCAGCACCCCATGCAACATTACCGAAACCGGAAATTGCAAAGGTCTTGCCTTCGATTGTTTCACCTTCGTGCTTTAACACTTCACATGTATAGTAAACTGCACCATAACCTGTAGCTTCCGGACGGATTAAGGAACCACCGTAGGAACGACCCTTACCTGTTAATGTACCGTTTTCGAACGCACCCTTGATGCGGCGATACTGACCATACAGATAACCAATTTCTCTTCCGCCTACACCGATATCACCAGCCGGAACGTCTACGTCAGGACCGATGTGACGATATAATTCAGTCATGAATGCCTGGCAGAATCTCATGATTTCTGCATCGCTCTTACCACGTGGGTCAAAGTCGGAACCACCCTTAGCACCACCCATAGGAAGTGTAGTTAAGCTGTTCTTGAAGGTCTGCTCGAAACCAAGGAACTTCATGATGGAAAGGTTTACGGATGGATGGAAACGAAGACCGCCCTTGTAAGGTCCGATTGCTCCGTTAAACTGTACACGGTAACCACGGTTTACCTGAGTCTGACCATTGTCATCAACCCAAGCTACACGGAACTCGATTACACGTTCAGGCTCACACATTCTCTCTAAGAGTGCAGCCTTTCTATATGCTTCTTCATTCTTGTCTACTACCGGCTTTAAAGAAGATAATACTTCTTCTACTGTCTGTAAGAACTCCGGCTCATTTGCGTTCTTCTCAGATACTTTTGCGATGACTTCATCTACGTATGACATACTTTTTGTCCTCCTTTTTCTGAATCATATTTAACACTATGATGCTTTATTATATTAGTCCGATAAAGTTTTTGCAAGAGGAAATTTAAATTTTTTTCAATTTTTTTTCATTTTTTCTTCTTTGACACCAAATTCGACAAAGAAATCATCTCCATATGGTGGTAAATAATACTTTTGAAACAAGGACATGCTGATTTGTTTCTGCTGTTCCAAATCTGTAGTTTGTACCAACTGTTTTCTCGTCTTCTCTAAAATATCTTTCCACTGCATCACAAACTGCTCATAAGCCTTTAGATTCGGTTCACCCAGCCACTTCTCAATTTTCACCTTACTTCGGTTTTCCACCTTACATTCTCCGGTCATCAGCACGTAGGAAAATCCTCCATCGTGATAATACCGTCCCAACGGAAATAAACGACAAATTCCCGGCCGAAATTCATGAATGCTGCAGCGTCCCGCTTCATTTAAAAACAGGCATTTCCCTGTGCTCTCCATATTTAAACTCGGAAGAACCAGTCCATCCACTACAGACAGCATCACCTGATTCCCTACCATCTGCAAAAAAGGAATGCCAAGCCCTTGCTCTAAACGCCACACATCATATGGGTCCAGTACCACCGAGTTTCCCATTCCTCTACAACAGTCAAAACATCCTGCACAATCATTACAGCCAAGTTTTGCCATATCACTGTTTCTGTACAATTTTCCATCAGTTAAGGCTGCCAAATCACCTTCCCGCTTCATATTCCCCTCCGCATTTTCATTGACAAGTTTTTCTCTAAATGATAGAGTAATACTGATTGAAAGAATTTGTCAACCCTTGTCATAAAAGTAAATCAAATTATTATATAGAATGGAGATTTCCCATGCTTTATTTTTTCGTCAATCCTGCTTCCCGTTCCGGTAAAGGTGCCGGTAAATGGGAACTGGTAGAACAGATTTTAAACGACAAGAATATATCCTATCAGGTACATTTTTTACAAAAGGACACCTCACCACGTCCGGTAATGGAAGGGATTTTTGCTACCCAAGACGGCCCGGTTTCCATCATCCTCATCGGTGGTGACGGCACTGTAAACCAGTGTATTAACGGTATTCCTGACTTCGACCGTGTGGAGCTTAGCGTGATTCCAACCGGTTCCGGAAATGATTTTTGCAGAAATAAGGCGATTCCAAAGTCCTTGGAAGAACAAATTGATAATATTGTTGCCAAGAAAAATGTCTTAATGGTAGACCGTGGTGTCATCACATACCATAAAGAAAATGCCCCGGCTATCAACCGCTGCTTTATGGTCAGTAGCGGTCTTGGCTACGATGCCGCCATCTGTCACATGGCAGAGCGTTCCACCCTGAAGAAATGCCTGAACAAGATTAAGCTTGGCAAACTGGTCTATTTAATGATTGGCATTAAAGAAATTTTCGGTGCCCGCTTATCCGATATGGACATTACCATTGATGGCGAAACAACGCAATACAAGAACGTTTTTTTCATCGCCACCATGAACCAGCCATTTGAAGGAGGCGGCGTTGCTATGACACCAGATGCCTCCGATTGTGATGAAACACTGGATTTCCTGATTTTCAGTGGTGTATCCAAGTCAAAAGCGTTGTGTACCATTCCGCTTCTGTATGTGAAAAAGCATGCCGGAAAGCCGGGGGTTACACTGCTTACCGGAAAAAAAGTTTCCGTAACAAGCTCTGCTGCCAGAATTGTACATTGCGATGGTGAAAGTGAGGAAGGCTGCATAGGATTTGAAGCAAAGTTAGAGGGAAAAGTGAAGCTGGTTTTTTAAAAATACCGCCGTCCCTAGTTTGCCCGACTCAGCTGTTTTCCACGGTAGCTGAGTCACAGCAGGACATTCCTGGCAAGCCTCATAAAAAGCAGCTGAGTCAGAAAAGAACATTCTGCGAAAAAGCACCTGACCCGGAGACAGAACACCTCTTACAGTGTAATTTCCATCTTTTTGTTAAACACCAGTCCTCTGGCTCTCTCTCCGTATCTTACCACTAATTTCTTATAGGTGGACTGATATCCCTCATGATCCATCTTCATGGTAAGGTCATTACCTTTTCTTACAAAATGATATTCATTGTAAACACCCTTCTGATAATCTAAGGTTTCACCGTCATCTTCGTAGTGCACATACTCGGATTCATCGGCCCCCGGTGCCAGATAAAGGTGCAAGTTGGTAATCTTACTCTTGTCGATGTGGAGCAATCCCGCAAACATCGGAATCATAGCACCTGCTTTAATAAACAGACCGGTTTCGTTCAGTTTCATTGGCACAATGTATTCCTTGCCACCTTCCAACACTTCGTTTGTGAAGTAGTTTACCCACTTACCCTCCGGAAGATAAACCACTCTGGACTTCTGTCCCTGATTTACAATAGGCGCCAACATCACAGATGCCCCAATCATCACTTGGTCATTGATTTCCTTCACATTCTCGTCCGCCGGGAAATCATAGAACAATGGACGATACAATGGTGTGCCATGGATATGTGCTGCGCGGAGCTGGTCATAAATATATGGCAAAAACTCGTAGCGCAAATTCAGAAACTTCTTATAGATTTCTACCGTTTCTTCATCAAAAGCCTGCGGTTCCTGGTGTCTGGTATTTAAGGAAGAATGGTTTCTAAGAAACGGATTAAATATATTTGCTTCCACCCAACGAATCAAAAGCTCCTTGCTGCACTCATTACCAAAGCCACCGATATCCACACCGTTTACAACAAAGCCGGACATATTCATGGTCATGACTTGTGGCAGGGAAGTGCGCAGATGGTCCCACAGAGACTGGTTGTCACCGTTCCAGGAGGTGGTATACGGACTGCTGGTCGCAAATGCTGCCCGGGTAATTACGGACGGGCGCAGGTTATTCTTGGTAAATGCCTTGGCAATACACTTTACCATATATTCACCATAGAGGTTGTGTACTTCATCGTGGTAATACACCTTTCCATTTGCAGGGAATTCCACATCATCCGGTAACGGTCCGTTAAAGGAGGCAGGCTCATTCATGTCGCACCAGATGCCAGACATGCTATATTCCTTTACAAACTTATCCGTAACATCAGTTAAATAATCTGCAGTCTTTTCATCAAAATAGTTCGGATACTTGGAATCTCCCGGCCAAACCGCATTGATATAATCTTCGCCGTCCCTGGTTGCCCATCCGTGGTTTGCAGTAAGTTCTTCATAAAGAGGGTAGCCCTCTTCCACCTTGACTCCCGGATCAATAATCGGAATCAAACCAATGCCGTCTTCCTTTAAATCAGCAATGAACTGTTTTGCATTGTCAAAATACCCCTCTGCCACGGTATATACCTTATAACGCTCCATATAGTTGATATCCGCATGAATATAATCAATCGGCATCTGGTTTTCCTTATGGAACTCACGGATTCCCTGCATTTCCTCCTTAGAATAAGACCAACGGGACGCATGATAACCAAGGAACTTCATTGGTGTGAACAGACTTCTGCCCACCAGCTCGGTATAATTCTTTGTAATATCTGCCGGTGTATCACCAAGCAAAAGGAAATAATCATACTCCCCCTTCTGAGTACCAATGTACATGAACTTCTTGTTGTATTTGCCAAGGTTAATCACGCACTTATAGCTGGACGGATAGAACACACCGTAATAGTTTGTCTTATGATGATTTACAAGCAGATACGTGACAGATTTATATAAAGACTTATAGTTTTCATTATGCTGGGATGGATCATCGGTATTCCAGGAAATATACTCATAATCACGACGGTTTATATGTGCCGCCTTGTCACCAAGTCCGTAAATCTTATCCTCATCGTCAAAAAGACGGAAAGTCATCTGTGCCTTAAAATCCGCAAGGGAAGTTTCTGCCTTGTGTCCCTCTAACATCGCCAAATCAAAGTTTTTATCCTCTTCATAAATCTTTGCATCCTCACCGGCATATTCTTCGAAATATGGCTGCCCGTTTCTGGTAATACGCAAGGTCAAATTCTCATCCACGAGAATTTCACAACTGCCGGATTTGATAATTAAGTTGTCCCCGAGGACAACAAGTTTACTTGCAACCAGTTTATTGTTATAATTTAACTGCACCAGTTCTTCATTATTCTTTTTTTCATAAACACGAAGGAGCCCTTCATGAATCCATTCGATATGTTTTTCTTTTGTGCCATTAGAAAGGCAAATGTGGTTTCCTTCTACTGTATAATTGAGTTTCATAATATCCTCCTTGATTGTTTCAAGATATAATCAATTATAGCATATTCCCATTGTAAAAGAAATTAATTTCTCAAGTTAATCCATATTATTTTTATTACTCATTGTTTAGTTAAAAATAGAATGTAAAAAAGCAACTTTTCTTTATTTATGCAGTTTAATGGAGGATAAATTAATTTTTGTTGGATTTTCCACTATACAAAACAACCAAAAAATATACACTAACTTCGTAAGGTATGCCATCTTGAAAAAGTTTATTCAACCTCATATACTTATTTTACAAAACGTTTTGCAACCCTACTAACCAAAGAAAGGAACACTATGACAGATAACGAATTACTTTTAGCCATATCAAATATTGTACAATCTTATACAAATCCAATACAGCAGCAACTCCAAGACACCGAAGCAAGACTTGATACAAAAATTGACGCTCTGCAAAGTCATCTTGAAGGCAGAATCAGTTCTGTAGAGGCTAAACTTGAAAACAGAATCAGCTCCGTGGAGGCTAAACTTGAAAGCAGAATCAGCTCCGTGGAAGCTACACTTGAAAACAGAATCAGCTCCGTGGAAGCTACACTTGAAAGCAGAATCAGCTCCGTGGAAGCTACACTCGAAAATAAAATCAACGCTCTGGATCTTGAGTTGAAACAGACCCAAGGCGATGTGAAACAGATACAGATTCTTCTTGAAAATGATGTTCTTCCGCAATTGCAAAACATTGAATCCTGCTATATTTCCACCTATCAAAGGTATACAGACCATGTACTACAAGTAGAAACACTTCAAAGTGATGTCGATATTCTAAAAAATGTAGTTGCAGAACACAGCGAAATCTTACAAAGAATCTCATAAATACTTAACAAACCCGGAATGCCAAATCTTCATTTTACCATGCAGCCATTGACCTTCCGGGTCTGTTTATAACAATATTATTTTTAATTACAGGGTCCTTTTTCCTAATCGTACTTCTTCCAACAATTCCGCCACCTCTGGTGCCAGCCCCTTTAACATGCTTTCTTTTCCCGGCTTTTTCACTTCATCAAGAAGCCTGCGGATTTCCCTGTTTGTCTCCTTCACTTCTTCCAACAAGCCCTGCGCTGACATTCGCATTGCCCCTGCGCCCCAGATAATAACCTGCTCCGTGGCATCTGATGTTGCCACTGTCACCTTATACTTTTTTGCAATCTGGTGCACTGTTTTTTCGATATACTGATCGGCGGTTTCTGCCTCTTTAGTGTACACCACATGGATATTATGGTACTTCTGAACTTCGCCTTGAAATCCTTCCACTTTATAGGCATCAAACACCAGAATCAATGTACACTTCTTAAATCCCTGATAGTTGCAAAGTACATCCATCAGTTTCTGCCTTGCAGCTGCAATATTGTTTTTTGACATCTCATTGAGTTCTTCCCACGAAAAGATAATATTATAACCATCCACCAGAAGGTATTCTTCCTGCCGCTCCTGTGGCTTTATTTCTACGTTTCTTGGGATGCTTGGTCGATGTACCACGCTCATCGGATCGTAGGCACTGCCTGTTTTTCCTTTACTCTCAGACTTTCCGTAGGTACGGTTAAATATCTCTGCCAGTTCTTTATCTTCTGCTGAAAATGCGCCTACCGCAGAACCTCCGGATTTCCGGGATTGTGATACAGCTCCCTGTTGTGACGGGACATCATGTTTTACCTCATCTGCCATTATGATGCCATCATCTTCCCACTCAGTTTCTACATGCATGTAGTTTTCCACCTCATTCCAAGGCACTACAAAACCTGCACCATGGGCACAAAAAACAGACCCCGTCGGATTTGCCAAATCTGCCTCGGAATCATATCCTATAGCCTCGATTACTTCCTCCTCATTATGACACGGTTCATATCCTCCCGGGGAAAGTAAAACTCTTCCTTCACCCTTGGTATATGCCGACACTTCCATCGGGTATTCCTGCATGGTTGCCACCGGTGCCGTACCTGAAAGCACTGCTAATTTGCCGGTCATTTCAGGATCAGAAAATTTTCCCTGCATCTTGCCGATATCCGTCATGGCCCGTCCCACACATTCCTGCGGAATTTCCAGACGAAATTCATACACCGGCTCCAAGAGAATACTCTTTGCTTTCTTTAGCCCTTGTCGAACCGCACGATACGTAGCCTCTCTGAAATCTCCGCCTTCGGTATGTTTTTTATGGGAACGGCCTCCGATAACCGTTAATTTCATATCCGTGATTGGTGCTCCCACCAATACTCCTTTGTGCTGTTTTTCCTCTAAATGCGTTAAAATCAGGCGTTGCCAGTTCAAATCCAGCACATCGGTACTGACATCCGTAGCAAAGGAAAGACCACTGCCCCTCTCACCGGGCTCCAACAAGATGTGAGCTTCCGCATAATGACGCAGCGGCTCAAAATGCCCCACTCCTTCCACTGCTTCCGCGATGGTTTCTTTATAAACAATACAGCCTGTTCCAAAGCTTACATCAAGCCCCAGCCGCTCTTTTATCATGTTTTTCAAAACCTCAATCTGCACCTCTCCCATAACCTGGGCGCGGATTTCCTTAGTCTGCTCCTCCCAAACCAGATGCAGCAACGGTTCCTCTTCCTCCAAAAGCATCAATTTCCGATATACTACGTGCGGTTCTGCCCCTGCTGGCAAAATCAGCTGATAAGTAAGCACCGGAGCAAGTACCGGCTGTTCTAAAGATTCTTCCACACCAAGTCCCTGTCCGGCATAGGTGGATTCCAATCCCGTAATAGCACAAACTTCTCCTGCGAATGCTTCATTTTCCGTGCGAAACTGCACACCGGAGTAAAAGCGAATCTGGTCTGCCTTTTCTTCGCCAATAATTTCCTTAACTTTTAAAGAACCGCCTGTCATCTTGACATGTGTTAAGCGGTTTCCTTTATCATCTCTTGTTATTTTGTAAACTCTGGCACCAAATTGTGTCGGATACCTTTTCTTATTTGTTAAAGTCACCAGTCCCTGTAATAATTCGCCTACACCCTGAATTCTTAATGCAGATCCAAAAAAGCAAGGAAAAATATTTCTTTCGGCAATGGCTTCTTTTATATCCGAAAGCTCTATGTCTCCGTTTTCAAGATACTGCTCCATCAGTTTCTCGGTACACATGGCAAGGGTTTCTTTCCATTCCACATTCCTTTCTACATCAAACGGAATACAATGTTCTGATAAACGTTCCTGTAACTCACTAAGAAGTTTTTCCCGGTCCGTGCCGTTCTGATCCATTTTATTCACAAACAGGAAGGTTGGAATGTTGTATCGTTTTAATAATTTCCACAACGTTAATACATGCCCCTGGATACCGTCCATACCGTTAATCAGTAGCACTGCATAGTCCAAAATTTGCAGAGTGCGCTCCATTTCCGCAGAAAAATCCACATGTCCCGGTGTATCCATAAAAGTAACCGGAAGTTCCTCGTCTCCTGCCTTTAATATCACCTCTGCCTGCTTGGAAAAAATAGTAATGCCCCGGGCGCGTTCCATTTCGTTGGTGTCCAGAAAAGTATTGCCATGGTCTACACGACCAAGACTTCGAATGCTGCCGGAGAGATACAAAATGCTCTCTGCAAGCGTGGTTTTCCCTGCATCAACATGGGCAAGAATACCAATGACCTGCCGCTTCGCAGAAAAAGTATTCGAAGCTATTTTGTTGTTTGTTTTTTCCTGCGTCATAAGCATTGCCTCCCGGTAATTTTACTTAATTGCTTTACTTAATTTTCCCTGTTTTTATTCAGGCTTCTTCTGTCTCATCTACACTTCAATATACGGTTTATTCTTTTCCCGCTTCTCATAAATCTTTTCTAAAAACCTTAACATACCTTTCTTTGCCTTTACCGGACGTTTTTCATGGCTCATAAATAATTTGTCGCCGGAAAGTTCCTTTAACAGCCGTATTTCATCCTTTAACAATTGTACATTATACACCGGTTTTCGTTCTTTCGTCCGGGAGTAAAAAGCATCCCCCAGCAGAATATATTCTCCGTTCACCTGTACTAAAAGCGAACCTTTTGCGTGACTGGACGGTACCGGGTAAATTTCCAGCTCCACACCGTCAGAAATCTTTACCTTCTCCGTCACTGTCTGATATTTCTCCGCTTCTCTTTCCTTTTCATAATCCGGCACAAAATACTGATAATACTTACCCATAATCGGTCCGGCGTACACCGTTTCAAAGGAAAGCCTGCCGATGCTTCCGACATGGTCTGCATGAAAGTGGGACAAAATTACCTTTTTCTTCTTCGGAAGTGCGTCAAGATATACCGCCACATCTTCATTATTTCCCACATCATACAAATACAGATACTCGTTGCCCTCAATCAGTACTACATCCGCAGACAAAGGATTTTTAGAGGCCGGAATGTAGGACAAATATTCTGTTATGCCAATTCGTTCTGTCATCGCAATTCCTTTCCCCAAATTTCCGTCAACCGTTCCAACGAGCATGCCGCATTCGCCGGGCTTGTGGATGGTAATACCACCGCCGGAATTTTGGTACTTCCCTCACTAAACTTTTTATACAAATTTCCTGCAGTTTTCCCATTAGCAAAAATCCGGGTAATCTTTGTTTTCGATAACATTCCGGCAATATCCGCCGAAACCACATTTTTTATACTGCTGTCACTGGAGCCAATGATATCACAGCTGTCAATTACATCCCATATAGCAATATGATTAGCAAGCAACATAGACCTTTTTTCTTCTATCGTCTTTGGCACCTCGCATCCACACACGGCTGCCAGTACCTTCCAGAACCGATTCCGGGGATGACCGTAATAAAAGCCCTGTTCTCTTGATTTTACCGACGGGAAACTGCCTAAAATAAGCAATTCCGAGTTTTCGTCATAAACCGGCAAAAAAGTGTGAGAAATATGACTGTATTCGCCCATCTTCGGCTCCCTTCTTTTTCTACTCCTGTAGAGTTGGAATTCTATATCAAATTAAAAATCGCTTTTAAAATGATTTATTTTGTATCAGACAATATTCGACACCACATTATCTTGTGGCAGATTTCGCAAAGATAAGTTAGATTACATACAACCGACAATGTTCGGTCAGCACTATTTCCGCTCAATTAAGCTGGAAACCGCCTCCGTAATCCGCCGTGCCACATATGCATTATTCATTGTATACAGGTGAATTCCGTCTACGCCGTTTGCAATCAAATCCACAATCTGATTAATGGCATAGGCGATTCCTGCATCTCTCAGCGCCTCCGGATTATTCTCATACTTCTGCATTACCTTTACGAACTTAGCCGGAAGGCTTGCTCCGCACATGCTGACCATGCGCTCAATCTGACTCTTGTTTGTCACCGGCATAATGCCTGCCTCAATTGGCACGTTAATACCTGCAATCTGCACTTTTTCCATAAATCTGTAATACGCATCATTATCAAAAAACAACTGGGAAATCAGATGACTTGCTCCTGCATCCACCTTACGCTTTAAATTGTGGATATCTGCAATCATATCTTCTGCCTCAATGTGTCCCTCTGGATAACAGGCTCCGGCAATATCATAATCGCCTCTCTCTTTAATAAAAGATACCAAATCACTGGCATAGCGAAACTCATTCTTTGGCGGAATATCCGGGTTGATATCACCCCGAAGGGCAAGGATATTCTCAATTCCCCGCTTATCAAGTTCTGAAAGTACTGTGGAAATTTCTTCTCTGGAATAATTAATGCAAGGCAGATGAATCATTGGTTCCACCGCATTACTCTCCTTAATTTTTGAGGCAATATCCAGAGCCAGGGCACTGTTACCGCTGCCGCCGGCACTAAAGGTAACACTGATAAAATCCGGAGTCAACCCCTCCAGTTCTTCTAATGTTTTATATACCGTATCGATACTGCTGGTTTTCTTTGGTGGAAACACCTCAAAAGAAAACACCGTCTTCTGGTCAAATAATTCGCGCACTTTCATAATGTTGACTCCTCTCAGTTATTTAGAATGGGAAACCTCATACATATACCTGCAATAAAAAGATGCAGAATATTCCACATCGAAACACTCTGCACCTATTATACGACATATTTTCTATTTTCTCAACTCGAAGAATTTCTAAATCAAAACTGCTTTATCTTCCACTCACCTGAAACTTAAGATACTCCCGACGACCAAGCAACAGAAAAGCTCCAGCCAGTACCACATAAAGCACCGGAGCCACCTGATAAACCGTCAGATATCCACCAAAAAACGGCACCAGTCGGAAATCCGTTGCACTCCAGATAGCAATCACATTAATCGGGTTCAAATCAAAAATCTGGGACAGCACCCGGTACTCGTAAGGCACCAGCACCATCATCGGAACTAACACCAGAACGACAATTACTGCCATCACCGCCACCGTACTGTTGCGGAACAGTTCGGAACAGCAAAGAATTATGGAACAATACAGGATGGATGCAAGAATTGCCACTGCATATGTATACAGTATCATCTCTCCAAAGGTCATCTGCACCATACTGGTTGGCACAATTAACTGAATCGGCGCATTCCAGCCATCCGCACCGAACATAATCAGCTGCGGCACCGCAGTAGCCAGTAATACTAAACCAGTACTTCCTACAGTAAACAACAGTCCCGCTGTAATTTTTGCCGCGCACAGCAGTTTTCTACCGTTCCGACTGCACAATATCAACTGGTCCGTCTTCTTTTGATGCTCATCAGCAAATAAATTAGCAAGACTTACCGCCAGCATCAGAGCAATCAGAACAATGGCAGTATAAGCTGCTACCCAGACAAAATGCACCCCCTGATAATAATCATACTCCCATGGCACAGAATCTTCATTTTCAAGCACATCGCGCCAGTATTCCTTTTCCCCTTCAGTTAAGTACTGGTTTGTAAGGCTTTCTTCGATTTGCTTCCGTCTTGCCGCATAAATTAATTCTTCCTCCGCAGCAATTCCCAGTTCCTCCTTTACCCCTGCCACAGTTCCTTTACTCAGTGCCGTACCGCACAAATATCTGGCAACTTCATTGTAAAAAACTTTATACGGTTGAAATGCCGCTTCATCAGTTGCCATAGCAGTAAACATTTCCTCCAATAGTTCATCATTTACAAGACGCCCTGCCAGCTTCTTCTCTTCCGCCTTTGCCTGCATCTCCTCCTCATGGGCGGTGATTCGAACTCCATCCACCTCGTGAGAGGCAAAGCTTCTATAAAATCCAAAAGCCAGCATCACAATAAATACAATACCAAACGCAATCCAGGTTATCCTTCGGTTCAAAATTTTCTTTAGTTCAAAACGGACCAAAGTCCAGAAATTTTTCATTGACTCACTATTCTCCTTTCCACAAAATCACTATACTTATCGTCCAGTCACCTGATATCTGTCATATGCCAGTTTTCCTATCCACACGAATACAATTCCAAGCAATACATACAGCATTGGCACAGCCTGCCACGCCTGCAAATAGCCTTCAAACAATGGTACCATACGATTATTAAAAATCTTATTACTCATTGTAAAGCGGCTTGGAAGATAATCCCACAGCTGAGCAAGTATCCGGTATTTTCCCGGTATATTGAGAAACATTCCGGCTACTACAACCGCCGTGGCAGCAGACACTGTCGTTAAACTACTTTGCACCAGTTCTGACAATACCATAGTAATTACCGCTGTTATCACACAAGCTGCCAGTACCATGGCATAGCCAATCAGAGTCGCTTCTCCCATCGTAATTGGATATAGGTATCCCGTCATATACAAATAAAACGGAGCATCAAATCCCGCGGTACCATAAAGAAGAAACGCCAGTCCTATAGCTAAAGCAGCACTTCCTAGGGAAATTGCCACTGCAAAGGTAATTCCTGCTGCCATTTTCACCTTGTAAAGCAGCCTTTTTCCATGTTTACAACAAAGAACCATTTGGTCCGTTCTTTGGGAATGTTCCTCTGGGAACACACCCGCCAGACACAGCATGACTACAAATACACTTACCAGACCAACTTCGCTAATTCCCAGCAATAACTCATAAAAGCCATCACTAATGGCTTCAAAGCGAATCGGTGTTTCTATTTCCTGCTTTTTATTCTGCCAAAAAGAAATCTCCCCTTCCGATAAGTACTCGGATTTCCAGCTTTTCTCCAAAACTTCATTCCATCGCTGATACACTTCCTCTTCCCGCGGTGACCCTAAAATAACCTTTTCTGTATTCCAGCCGGTCAGAACCCGTACCATATGAAACACAGAACTATAGGGTCTTGCATACATCTGATACTCTTTGGTTCCCGAATACTTCCCATTTTCATAGGAGACCTTACTATATGCCTCATACACTTCTTCCAATAACTCCTGATTTAACAGTTTTCCATCTAAAGCTTCTCTGTATGCTGCATCCTTTCTGATGCCCTCTGCATTACTTTCCGTCACAACACCCAGGCTGTAATTGCCAAGCATTGGACTGATTACTGTAAAAACCGCCACCGCAAACAGACAGGCAGATGCAATCTTCACAAGCTTACGTTTCCACAGCTTTTTCCATTCAAATAGATATAACGTCAAAAAATCAGCCATTATTTCTGTTGCTCCTCCTCGAACTGTGCCAGATAAAATTCCTCCAGGTCTCCCTTTGCTTCATCCCATGGACCCCGAAAAATTATCTGGCCGCCTTTCATCATCAGAATTTCATCTGCTACCCGTTCAATATCCGAGACAATATGAGTAGACAACAGTACGATACTATCCTTACCAAGCTCCCCAATCAGGTTACGGAACCGTACCCTCTCCTTCGGGTCAATTCCTGCAGTAGGCTCATCCAGAATCAGGATCTCCGGGTCATTCAGGAGGGCCTGGGCAATTCCAAGCCGCTGCTTCATACCGCCGGAATAGGTTTTAATTTTTTTCTTGGCCACATCCTCTAACGCAACCAGCTTTAACAGTTCCTTCGCCTTACGTTTTGCCTGGTCTTTTGTCAGTCCTTTTAAAGCTGCCATGTAAAGCAGAAAATCCATGCCGGTAAACTCCGGATAATATCCAAAATCCTGCGGAAGATAGCCAAGTACCGCCCGGTACTTTTCTTCACTGACATCCACACCGTCTAAAGTAATGGTTCCTCCCGTCGGCCTTAAAATGCCGCAGAGCATGCGCATGAGGGTTGTTTTGCCTGCGCCGTTAGCACCCAGCAGACCATATACACCCTTATGCAGAGTCAAAGAAATCCGATCCACGGCAATTTTATTCTGATATTGTTTCGTTAAACGATCTATCACCAGTTCCATACAAATTCCTCCAAATGATTAATGGTTATTCTATACTCCTTCACAAAACCAATCAGCAGCAGGACTGCTGCAAGCACCCACACTATCTGATTTTCCTTCGCATACAGCAATGGTACAAAATGCTTCGACATTGGTGCCAGTACACAGACAAAGGCACTGATACTGCCACACACAAACAGGCCTTCTTTTCCATGCAACCGCCGTACCGTGACAAGTCCTAATAATGCCGTCAATAAATATGGCACCAACAAGTAAACACCATTTTGAAACAGTGTCATTCCTGCTACCGGAACAGTCAGCAACAGTCCAAAAAACTGCACTGCTCCCAACATTACCATTCTTGCCATCAAAATGGTCCGTAAGGAAAATCTTGATGTCATTTCTAACTCTGTCATACCATAGGCTGACGATTTTGCAAACTCCATTACAATGAGTAATGCAGCAAAAGGCATAATGGCTGACAATATCCAAATCACATCCAGTTCCACATACCGCGCCGCCAAAACTACCAGCACAAACAGTAACAAGGAGATTTCCCAGACCCATGGTCTGATATACGCTGCCTGAGATAACATCAAGGTACCCAGACCAACCTCCTTTCTTGGTAAGGTCCGTAAAAAAGCACGCTTTTTCTTTGGTGCAGGCATAGAAAACGCCTGCTGTAATAGTTCTTTTTCCTGCTTCCTGATTCTCATTTACCTGCTCCTTTCTGACTATCCTCTTCCAGATAACCACGTAGCTTCTTCAATACCTGTTTCATTTTCCGGTTAAGCGCAAACCTGGAACACTCCTGCAACTCACAGATTACTTTTACCGGAACTTCGTTGACAAACTTAAGTAATACCAGTTCATGTTCCATTGGCGTAAGTTTTTCCAGCGCTCTCCTCATATCGAGGTTCTCTACCATGCTTTCTTCCGCACCCTCCTGCAACAAGTCCTCCGGAATTTCCTCGCATACTTTTTTCCGGTACTCATCAATGCACAGGTTTCTGGCAATAGTATATAAATAATTTAACCCCTTGCCACTCTCCTTATATGTACTGTTTTCCAAAAAACGGAGGAAAGTCTCCTGGGTGATATCCTCGGCCACCGTTGCATTGTTCAATTTAAAATAGCAATAGCGGTAGATTTTATCATACTGTGCTTCGTAGTCCATGAGCTTCCTCCTTCCTTTGGTTGATAGAAAAATTTGTCGACGTTTTTCCTCTCATATTGATAAACGAAAATATCCCCGGCAATGTGCGGGGGAATAAAAATATTTTTTAGTTAATTAAACTTCATTTTCATCAATTAATCTCAACATATATTTTACAACTTCCGGATCAAACTGTTTTCCTGCGTTGTCTCTCAATTCCCTTTTTATTGCTTCCATAGAAAGCCTTTTTCTGTAACAGCGGTCACTGTTCATGGCATCAAAGGAATCTGCCACGCCAATAATACGGGCATACAACGGAATTTCCGTATCTCGTAGCCCCTCCGGATACCCTGCGCCATCATAGCGCTCATGATGATATAGTGCGCCTTCCCTGATGCCGGGAATTGCTGTCATATTTTCCAACAACTTGCCGCCAATCACCACATGCTGTTCAATCACTTTACGTTCCTCAGGCGTTAAACGGGCAGGTTTGTTCAAAATAGAATCCGGAATTCCCATTTTTCCACAGTCATGCATCAAAGCAATATAGCCAATATTCCGTATTTCGTCTTCCTCCAAATGCATCCTTTTTGCCAGCTTAATCGCATAGGCAGATACTCTGGTCGAGTGTCCTTTCGTATATTCATCTTTTGCATCGATAAAATTTGCAAGAGTCTGCATCGTCTCCACAATGATTTTCTCATCATTTATCCGCCGCAGCTCCAACTTTCTCATTCTGACATCAAAGGTAATCTGCCATGCCAGAACAATCAATGAGGCTATTACCCAAAGAATGCCGACATAAAGCAGTGGATAAGAGTGTACCGGTGCATACTTATGGCCAATCACGACAAATTCTTCAAAATTCAGTACATTATCAGAGTACAAAATGAATCCAAAGCTTTCCGTAGCTCCCGGTTTTACCCAGGCAATGTCCAAATCTTCCTGTGGGCGGAATATAATCTTTCCACCCTCGTTTATGTACTCCCCGTTCCATGAACTGTCCATTCGTACTTCATCCGGTAAAACAATCCAAAGCTCCCAGTCCATCAAAACTGCCTTTTTCATCTGATTTTTGACAAAACCATCGTACTGGGCACCGTAACATGGTTTCCGTTCCTCATCAAAATCTGCCCATGATTTTGTTACCTCTACCCAGACACTCACCTCCTGTGAAAGCTTGTTCTCCGCATTAACCGTTAATGAAACCTCACTGTTTCTATCCAACCACACTTGAACTGCCAACACTATGAAGCATAACAGCGCCAGACAAAATCCAGCCAACACCCATATATACTTTTTTTTCATTCGTAGTTTTTGTTTATTCATGCTCCTCACCTGCAACAAACAATACTCCCAGGGTTCCCGGACCGCAATGGCTGGTAATCACGCTACCGGCACGGGTTATCAATATTTCCTGAAAATGTCCCAGTGCTTCTACTTCCGTCTTTACTGCTTCAATTATCTCTTCCGCACAGCCGGAATGAGTAATAAATACCCGGTCTGCTTTTGCCTTTCGCAGTTCCTGTTCCAAATCTTTCACATACTCAATAAGCACCCGACTCATTTTACCCCGATACTTTTTCCCAGGCTGCATTTTTCCATCTATAACAGAAATCAACGGATGCAGTTTCAGTGCACTTCCGGCTAATGCCGCCAAACCGCTGCAACGTCCTCCCCGATGCAAGTACGTTAATGTATCTACAACAAAACTTGCTCTTATCTGTGAACGCATTTTCTCAATTCGTGCCACTATCTCATCAACACCTACTCCCTGCTCCGCCAGAATCGCCGCTTCGATAATCATCAATCCGATACCGGTGGAAAGACTCATAGAGTCAACAACAAATACCCTATCTTCCGCATCCAGTTCTCTGGCTGCCATCCGAAGCACACTACAGGTAGATGACATATAATCGGAAATCGTAAAACAGATAACATTCTCTGCCGTTTCCAATGCTTCTTCCACAATATCAAGTGCCTCCGTCGGTGAAATTCCCGAAGTCTTCGGTGTTGCTTTATTTTCATCAGACCAACGGTAAATATCGTCCGGAGAAATATCTATGCCATCCGCATACTCTTTATCCCCCAAATGAATATGTAACGGAAACGTGTTAATTCCATATTTTTCTTTTAATTCCACTGATAAGTCACAGGTCGTATCTGCAATAATAGTTACCGCTTTCATAACAATCCTCCTGCCTTTTCAATCTTTTTCATTTCATACATTTTTATATCTGCCTGCGCAAGGTATTCATCCAGAGATATTTCTTCCTCCGGATTTGTCAGAACCATACCCACACTGACAGAAAATCCCTGACGTTTTACTTCTGCAAGAAACGCCTCCCGGTATGCTTCTGCTTTTTCTTCCGTTGCATATGGGAAGAATACAACAAATTCATCACCACCAAAGCGATAAGAAAACCCACCCTCCGGCTGTAATTCCAATAAAATATGGGCAATTTTCTTAAGTAAAGTATCACCAAATTCATGTCCCATGGTATCATTGATTTCTTTAAAATAGTTCACGTCAAAAAAAGCCAGGCAACAGGATACGCCTTTTTCATAGTACTCCCGGTATGCCGGTCCTATCATCTCTGTATATGCCATACGATTATATAGTCCCGTCATCGGATCACGATTATAAACCGTCTCCAAACGCTGATTAATCTTTTCTAACTGAATTTGCTTAAACAAAGCTTCCATTGCTCTCATGCATGTGCTCTGAATATCATAGAAATATGGATTATGATGCAGAAATCTGGCATTCTTTACTATTGTATAACCCACCGTATACTGTCGGAAATGCAGTGGGGTATACATATATGCGCAACCGGATTCTGCTTTTTCCAGATATGCATTCAAATTCTCTACAGACTCAAAACTTTTTTGTTTATGATGCTCTGCAGCATAGGCTACTACCAACCCATCCTGTGGGTATCCATGCGTCACAAAATTTTCTTCCTTTGTTCCTTTCAACAAGCACTGGTCAATAACAGCATAAAATCCATCACAATCCAGATTCGTCACATACTCTGCCATTTCATGAAAAATACTGTAGAAATCTGTGCATTCCGCCATATGACCTTCCATAATTACACGCTGCTCATCCTCTGTCAGTGCTCTTGTTCCGGCTACAATCTGCTCTTTCAGATGTCGGCGATAATTCACCCTGCCATTGTTTTTACATCCGCAGCTTTCTCCAATGACATAATTTGTCGGAACAAAGCAAAAATTCTCTACTTTCTTTCCATTCCATATATTACACAATATATCCAAGGTCGCAGAAGCTATTTTCTCACGATTATTGTCGATGGTAGTAATCTGCGGATAAAAATACGCCGCCTTCTCCATATTATCAAATCCGGTCACAATAAAATCCTCCGGAACATTATACCCCAGTTCTTCGGCTCTGACACAAATTCCCGCAGCAATATTATCGTTTGCGCAGACAATTGCTTCCGGAAACGGCTGCCCTTCTCTGGCAATCCGGTTCATGTACTGTATTCCGGTACTATACTCGTAGTTACCATACCAGACCGGCTGCTCCTGCTTCATCAGACCATTTTCCTCCAGGTATTCACGAAACGCTTTCATACGGGAATAGTTTTCATAATTTTCCTTAGGACCACCGGCAAACAAATAACGGTTACAGCCATGCACTTTATGAAGATGCTCCATCAATTTCTTTACCGACACTGTATTATCAATTCCTACATAATAACAGTTATCCATGGCATATCCGACGCTGACTACAGGTACAGTCACCTCTTTTAGCAATTCTGCCAATGCCTGCATCTGTTCTTTATCACTCATAAAATTGCAGTCCAATACCACTCCGTCAAAACTGTTTAAATCCGGAAGACGGAAAATGTTATACTCTCCCTGATTATACTTCTTGTCCTTTCTCCAATTTCCATAACAGTTATACTGATAAACACAAATTTCCTCTTCAATTTCTCCGATTCGCTTTATTATGCCCTCTACCCAGGCATAAGTAATCATTCGCTTCCAGCCATCTGTCAGCATCGCAATTTTTTTCATTTATCAGCCCTCATAGAATCAATTTCATCAAATACCTGTTCCAAATCATAGTCACCCATGTGCCACTTTCCCCACGGAAATGCCAAATCAGCTGCAATACCCTGATTCTGTAATGCCGTTGCAAACAGCAGTGGAATATAAAGTGAGGTATCCCTGTCAATTGCACCATGACGAATGCGGATTCGTTTTGCTTTTACAGCCTCTCTGTCTGCTATATAATTCATTGGGTTCATGAGTTTCACCTGCTGCCACTCTGCCATTTTCCCATCGGATTTACTGTTTTTATAAGCATACTCCGTGAAATGCCTGCCATCTTCCCCTTTACTTCCAAACAATTCATTTTCCGGACTTGCCGGAGAAAGCTTATCAAAAGCCGGGGCATCCTTCATTCTGGTACGATAGTCAATATACATTTCATAGTCCATGGCAATGATTTCTCCATGATTGGAAAGCAACCAGCCATACCCGGATAAATCCTCCCCTGCCTCTTTTGCTTCCTCTGCAGAAGCCAGAATATAATTGCATAACATTTCCTGCAATGTTCCGCCCTCATTTGTAAGCAGAAGCTGCTCTCCTTCCTTATTTTTCAGTTGGAGCCGTTCCACATAAGCCGGAAACTGCTTTCTTAATTCCTCGGAAATTACTTTCTGCTCCTCTGCCATCTGGCGAACCACCGGCACCCATTTTCCTTCTTCCCCTGTATGCTCCGGCGGAATATACATGCCCTGATAACAGTCCCATAATCCGTAAAATTCCCACTCATAAGCCATATCTGCATGCTCCAGATTGATAATCGGACAATAACAGGACGCATAGAAAATGTCATCCCGTTCTTTTGCTGCTCCCATCTCATTCAAATATGGTTCATAATCCGGATGATTTCCTGTTGTACCAAGCAGTGCAGACATTGCACCTCCGGCACTGGTTCCGTTGGAAATAATCTTTTCCGTATCTCCCGGAATATTCTCTTTGTTATATCTCAAATAGCGCACCGCTGCCTTATAATCACAGATATCTGCCGGTGCCACACCTATATTTTCTCCCATTTCATTTTTCATGCCGCGTCCCCGGAGTCCCGGTGCTGCAACCATATATCCCCGCAGTAATGCTTTTACCACCGAATTTCCTTCTCCGTTATCAAAAACCGCCGGAGTCGCTGCCGGTCCGGGCATATAACCACCCACTGTATTTGGCATAAAAATCGGCAGTTCACCCACTGCATAATCCGTCTGTTCCGGAATATAAATATTCATTATCTGAACTTCCGGTGCCTGCGGCTGTTCCACATAAGAAATTCCCTCATAGGCACGATATACCAACTCTTTTCCTTTAAGCGATATCGTTTTTGTTTCGTAAGCATTTCTGTCAAATACCAACCCCATTACTATTCCTCCAAATACCACGCTTTTGGGATACTTTCCCTGTCAATAAAACAATTGGCTTCTTTTGTAAGAATTCGTCCTGTCATCTCAAACAGTTTTTCCGCTTCACATAAAATGCACACCGCGTCTCCCAGGCGTCCCTTCTTTGCAGCACCCGTCTGTTCATAGCCTGCTTCCATTTTGTCATACATTTCAGAAATATGGGCTTCCTTTTTATTATAATGACGATACATATCTACTTCTTTTACATCGCCCTCCGGCAATTTCACCTGAAATCTTACCGGTTCTGCAGTAAAACGCTCCGGTACATTATACGACTCTTCAATACTATGGATATACGTGTTCCTGGCATGAGTCACACCAATCAGTAAAATCTTTGCCTTTACTTCCCTAAGACGTCCCCAGCATCCTTCCGGCGCACAAGGTGTTGTTCTGTTTTCTTCTCCTTTAATATATTCTTCCGCTCCCTTTCCGTACACGATCATACTATGGGTTGGATGCAGAGAACGCACTACTCCCGGACGCTTTCTGAAAAGCTCAGGTACGATTCCGACACATACCGGCTCAGTCTGCGGGTCAAAGAAAGAATGCTCTGCACTCATCTGCTTCCAGGTATGAGCAGGCATCATCAGCATTCCTTGGGAAACCGCCTCTAACAGGGCATCAATTAATGTGTCCGCACCGCCCTGCACCATTCCAACGGATTTCATGGAGGAATGCACCAGCAAATGGTCTGTTGCTGTTATTCCCATCTCACGTAATTGCTGTATTAAGTAATCTTTTGTGTAATCCTGAGGCATAACTGAATTCCTTCCTGTAGCGCTTTACTTCATAAAAATCTCTCATAATAAAATATACCGCAAACTGTACTCTTTTTCAAGAGTAGTTTGCGGTATCGGTCTATTTCTATCCAATTTATTTTTCTTATTTTTGAAAAAAGGACATCTTTCGATGTCCCCATTTTCTTACATTTTTATGAAATATGAAATCTGCGATACAATTCCTGGGTTGCCCTGCGCCCCCCAATCATCCATGTTCCGAGAAACAAAAACACGGAAACCACTAACGGAAGATAAGCCATATAAATATTGTTCTCAATCCCGGCCAGATATAAAGCAGCAGGAATCAAACTGAGAAACAGCGTACTTATCTGCCACATCATGTAGCTCTGCCAGTTCCGGCGGTTGGAAATCATCAATGCAATAATCGTTACATCCATCAATAAAATTCCACCGGACGCCACATAATCCACAGACCACCCCCGGTATCCGGTCACGAAATCCACCGCCACTGTAAGCAGCACAGCCAGTAAAACCAGCACTATCGTTTTTGCGCGATATCCTGACTTTCCAATCACAGCATACCGGATAACTGTGTAAATATAAAGCATACCAAGACCCGCAAGAATACTCCAGTGTACCTGAGTCTCACTATGAAAATCAATCATGACCAGAATAAATTCCAATACAATGGCGCAAAACAAATACAACCGGCTGACAAACAAAAGCTTCTGGGTTTTATGCCTGGCATCCGGATACATATTCTCCAGTTCCTCCGTTTGATCCAACACAGAATGGCATAATGGACAAAATTCCGTCTCATCCAGTATTTCTATATTACAATTTCTACATCTACTCATAATTTACTCCGTTACTATCTATTTCCACTGCAATACCGTCTGCTGCTAATTTTCGAAAAAAAGCTCTTTGAATTGAGGCGTCCTTCAAAATATAACTGAACGAAAATGCCAACGTATCCTTGTAAGAGCAAATAGTTCCCTTAATATCCTGCCCTTTGGACATAGCAAGAAAAGCATGGAACATCTCCACATACGGACGATAAGGCTCTGCAATTGGAATATTACCAATATTTGTTACTGTACTTGTATTTGCCAATGCTGACGCATTATACACATAACGCATGGCAATATTTTTTATCCAAAGCGGCACTGCCCTTGCAATCCATATCTTTTCATTCGATACATTATAAGAAAACAACTTCTCCAGATGTTCTTTGTTCACCTGACTGCGCAGACTGTCCCTGATAATCTGCAATACTTCTTCAAAGGTATAACTTGATTTAGTTGGATGAAACTCTGCTGACACCATGACAAAAAAGTTTTTAGTCGTATTAGAACCGAAATACGGTCTGAGATTTACCGGAACAGCCACACGAATCGGCAGGTTTGATGGCATGCCTTTTAAACACTCCACGTAAATACTCCAGGCAAACACTCCTACCAGATACTCATTAATACTGACACCATACTGCTTACAGATGCTTTTCAGCTCCGGTATCTTCATATAACCGTGCATCACACCAAATTCACCCTGACGTAATTTTTCCCCTTTTACCAAAAAAGCTCTCTGTTTCTTGTAACCACTCTTTGCTGCCTGCTTATAATTTTTTAAGAAACTGTCTTCCCTGTTCATGGAAGTCTCAGACGTTAATGAGTCATTCACCTGCCCAGCCAGCTCCGGATGTCGTATACGCAGATACTGGTAAGTTAACTCCCGAAGGAAATTAATACCTCCCATGCCGTCGGTCAGCACATGAAATACTTCCAGATTAATACGATATTTATAGTAGGTCACACGAAACAGATAGCTGTTGTTCTGGTTCGGATAAATATAGCGGCACGGAAAGTTTGTCTCTTCTGTTACCCTTGGTGCGGGCTTCCCATTCTCTTCAAAATAATACCAGAAGGCACCTTTACGCAATCTCAAATTAAAACCATCAAATTTCGGCAAAACGATGTCCAGTGCCTGCTGTAAAATCTCCGGTTCAATGAGTTCAGACAATGTTACACAAATACGATACGTATTACTCATATTTTCGCCTGCAATGGCTGGAAACAAATGGGCTGTATTGTCCAGACGTTCCCAACGAATATCCTTTTGTATCCGTTTTACTTTTTTTCTATTGTTATCCTCCGGCTGATTTGTTCCGGCTGCTGCTTTCTTTCTCATGTTTTTCTCACTTTTTATTATAATAAAGGCTTTTTAGCATATCGATACGCCATGCCCCTATTCACAGTATACTCTAAAAAAGTTTCCCCGACAACTAAAAGTTATCGGGGAAATCACCTTTCTTTCGCCTTACAGGTTTGCTTTAATTTTTTCAATCATTTCTTCGTATTCAGCATCGGTTAAATACACCTTGCCGGGGTTCATCTGGAAAATACCGCCCCATTCATCGCCGCCCTCATACTTTGGAACAAGATGCATATGAAGATGACAACCGGTATCACCGTAAGCACCATAATTCACCTTGTTTGGCTTGAATGCTGCATGGAGTGCCTTTGCTGCACGGGTTACATCTGCCATAAATAAATTGCGCTCTTCCTCGGAAATATCAACAATCTCGCTTACATGGTCTTTGTACGCTACAATCACACGGCCCGGCTTACTCTGTTCTTTAAACAAAATCAGGCTGCTGACCTCCAAATCACAAATAAAAATACCGAACTTGTCCAACAGTTCGCCCCGCATACAGTAACCGCAATTACAATCTTTCATGATGAACCTCCTTATTTTTCTGCCCTTTACAAACCAGCAGTCTTCACCTTTTTGATTGTACCACATTGCACCTCCTGTTGTAAATAAATACTGATACTTTCTTTACACATGAGCGGCATTATTCAGCTTCTCCCTGCATTTTTCCGCCAACTGCATCGGAAACTCCTTTTCCACTACCAGACCACGATTTCTCAATATTTCCGCCAACTCGGTCCACGTTGTATATGCCTTTTCATACTCGCCCAGTTCTTCATAGCAAAAGCCTATAGAATAACTGGCATCCAGCCAGGTATTGTCCAATTCCAAAGACTTTTTCCAAAAGTTCAGGGCCTCTTCATATCGCTTTAGTTCCCGGCAACTGTCTCCTGCATATACATAGAGCAATGCCTCTTTAGGAAATTTATTGATTGCTTTTGTCGCACATTCATAAGCCTTTTCATACTCCTTGGCAAAGAAGTATGCTGCCAGCAGCAGACTCCACTGCTCCGCATTATTACTGTCTTTTTCCACTGCATCCTCTTGTATGCGGATATTTTCTTTCTCTTTTCCAAGTTCTGCCCACATCGCCATTTTCTGGCGGCAGGTTCTAAAATAGCACTCTGCATCCTGTTCTTTATATTCCGCAATCACTTTGTCAAAGTAGAACTCTGCCTGCTTTCTGCAATTTTTCAACATATAGTGATATAATACCCCAAAGGCCCGCAGATCATCCGCTGTGCAACTTTCACTCTGCAAAAGCTTTTGAAATTCTTTTTCCGCCCGAATGAAATCTTCACTACTGCCACTCGCCTCATACACTGCCAGCAGACGCTGTGCATAGTTTCTATAGGCAGTAATGTCCTCTTTGAACAAATCATCTATCGTAACCTCAAAGGTTCTGGCAAGTTCCGGTAACAGAAGCACGTCAGGAAGCGTCGTACCACATTCCCAACGGGATACAGACTGAGGGCTGACAGACAAAGCATCTGCCACCTGTTCCTGTGTATAGTTTTTTTCTAAACGTAATTTTCTAAGATTATTTGAGAATATTTCCTGTTTCATCCTGTTTTTCTCCTCTATATTCTTTTTATCGAAGCTTCTGGAGATATTGTAATAAAAATATAAAAGAAAATCCAGGTCTTATTTTGTGAGAGAAGTCACAAAAAGTGAGAGTTCAGAGAAATACAACCTGTGGCCTCGAATTTGCTCCGCAAATCCTCGGTCCCATGTTGTATTTCTCCGAACTACGGATATACAAAAAGAGCCCACTTGCAAGTAAACTTGCAGTGAGCTCTTTTGTATATCCGCATTCCGCAGATAATTCTTAACGCTTGGAAAACTGAGGTGCTCTTCTTGCGCCCTTTAAGCCGTACTTCTTTCTTTCCTTCATACGAGGATCTCTTGTTAAGAAGCCTGCCTTCTTAAGTGCCGGACGGAAATCACCATCTACCTGTAAAAGGGCTCTGGAGATACCGTGTCTGATAGCACCAGCCTGACCTGTGAAACCACCACCGCGTACAGTTGTGATAACATCGTACTTGTCAGCTGTCTCTGTGAGAGCCAGTGGCTGACGAACGATCAGCTTTAATGTATCTAATCCGAAATATTCATCCATATCTCTCTTGTTGATTGTAACCTTGCCTGTACCAGGTACTAAATATACTCTGGCAACACTGCTCTTTCTTCTACCTGTTCCGTAGTATTTTGCCTTAGCCAATGTTTTGTCCTCCTTTCAGTGATTAGAACTTGATTTCTAATACTTCTGGTTTCTGAGCTGCGTGAACGTGCTCTGGGCCAGCGTATACATGTAACTTGTTAATCATGCTTCTTCCTAAAGGTCCCTTTGGAAGCATTCCCTTAACTGCAAGCTTGATAACTTCAGCGGAATCCTTAGCCATAAGTTCCTTTAATGTGGTCTCTCTCATACCACCAGCGTAATCGGAGTGATTGTAGTAAATCTTCTGATCCATCTTCTTACCGGTTACCTTAACCTTGCTAGCGTTAACAACGATAACGTAGTCACCTGTATCAACGTGTGGTGTGAAAATTGGCTTGTTCTTGCCTCTTAAAACCTTAGCAATTTCTGCTGCGAGACGACCTAATGTCTGACCTTCAGCATCTACGACATACCACTTTCTTTCAATGGTAGCTGGGCTTGCCATAAAAGTCTTCATTGCGTAATCCTCCTTAAATCTTCTGTTATATGATTCTGCCGCAGGGCAGCTCATAAGTCTTCTTTAAATCTGTGCCGAAGCTTCGAAATACCAGTTGTTTCCGTCTTTCGGCGCCAACGTGTTACATTATATCGGAGGACTTCTTTTCTGTCAACAACAATTTGAAACTTTTTCAATGAAATTTTCAAATTTTCTAAATTTATATGCCTATTTCTAACTTGCAAGATGACTTTATTACACATCTGAGAATTTTCTTTATTGTCAGACACTTCAAACACTTCTTTTTTCTTAGTTTAACACAGTTTTCTCCCTATTTCCAGCACTGTTTTATTCCGGTAAGCCATGTATTTCCTGACTCTGTTTCCAATGCTGCATCCGGATAAAATTTCTGTCCTGCCACCTGATAACCTTTTAAAATCCCCTGTTCGTATAGATATGCCACCGCTTTTCTTTCCGAAGAGGAACAGCCGGAGATATCTGTCACATACTTTCCCGCTGACTTTGCAGAAGTATCACTGCCCGGCTCATCTAAAATCTGTGCTGCCAGCAGCAGCGCCAGTGCCGCCTGTCTTCTTGGAATCGGTGCATTGATATCCAGCCGTTCGATATCCACACCATATAACAAGGCCTTAATCACAAACTTCGTAAGCAGCGAGGATAGTTTCAATCCCCGCTGCTCTATCATTGGCTCCAACATATTTATTAAATCATAGGAAAACTCAAAATAAGACACATATCCATCAGAACGGTTAATAACCGGAACCTGTCCAAAAATTTCTGCCGGGTAGGTAATTACCTCCGCCGTCTCATTTTGCGGTGATGCAAGCACTAAATCAATCGGCAGAGGTGTAGGAATCGCCACCGGCCCCGTAGCCGCCCACTGACTTGCTAACGACGGCATTTCTTCCGGCGACATAGTTATTACTGCTTGTCCAACCACAGTTTCCGGCAGTACTTCTGATACAAGTCCTGAGGTTTGTTCCGACTTTCGAATTTCATCGCTATCCTTCGTTCTCTTCTCCTCTCCCACCTCTTGCGGCACTATTCCTTGTGATGCCGATGGTGCCACATCCAGCGTCTCTACGGGTGTCGGTGAAACAGTCACAGACGGTATGAAGAACTCCTCAGAAATTCCGTCAAAAAACACGCTGTCATCCGATTCCCGGACCAGCGTGTTATCCTTTGTGCTTGTATTTGGTTCTATTTCTTCACTTCCTGCCAGTATAAAAATTCCATATCCGGCAAGAAAGCCCGCCAGGGCACAAAACACGTACATCAGCTTCCACAAAATACTTCCCTTCATGTAAACCTCCATTCCGGGAGCTTATGTACCCCCTGATTTACTCAGAGGCTTTCATTCAGTCAGCTGTCACACGATGCTTATTTCAGATGGGGATATTCGATTCCGACTAACATCAGGCCTTGTGCCGGTGCTGTCGGTCCTGCCGCTTCTCTGCTTTTTGCCTCTAAGATAGAGGTTATACAATTTGGCGGCAATTCATGCATTCCAATTTTAATCAGCGTTCCCGCAATTATCCGCACCATATTATAAAGGAAACCATTGCCACGGATACGGATGGTAATCAGATGATTTTCTTTTAAAATATCAAGGGAATAAATGGTTCTTACATGGTCCTGCACCTGGGTATGTGTGGAACAAAAACTGGTGAAGCAGTGAGTGCCCAGAAAATCCTTTGCTACCTCCCGCATCGCTTCCACATCCAGTTCTTTATATACAAAGTGGGTGTATTTCCGGTTAAAGGGCTGGATAAAATCTGCGTTCCAGATTTTATACTCATACGTTTTAATACTGTCACAATGCCGTGGATGAAAATCAAGTGGAACCTCTCTGGAGGACTGCACCACAATATCCTCCGGCAGACTGCGGTTTAGGGCATAGCAAATTTTCTCCGGCGGAATTCTGGTCTCCGTGTCAAACACCGCTACATTGCCCATGGCATGTACACCGGAATCAGTACGGCTGGCACCGATGACCTCGATTTCTTCTCCAAGGAGTCTTGACAATTCCCTGTTAATTACC
Source organism: Lachnospiraceae bacterium (assembly GCA_045531895.1). GTDB lineage: Bacteria > Bacillota > Clostridia > Lachnospirales > Lachnospiraceae > SIG299. The sequence goes on along the minus strand of JAZSEW010000113.1, from coordinate 8,307 downwards.
TCTTCCACCGTAATCTGATTTGGCTGGGACTGCCATCCACAATATTTTGTGCCCTCGTAGGCCACCACAATCATAATTCGTTTCATGCAACTTCTCCCTTATATTTTGAGAAAACCTGCAGGAACAGTTTCTCTCTCTACTATGCAATATACATTGTCCACAGTCTTGTAGACACTACCAGGATAACCAGATATGCCACAAGACAAAGATATGCCATTCCATCACGTTTCGTATATTTCAACGGTTTCATGCGTGTTCTTCCCTCACCGCCACGATAGCATCTTGCCTCCATTGCCATAGCAAGGTCATTGGCACGACGGAACGCTGACACAAACAGCGGTACCAGCACCGGAACAAGCGCCTTTACCCTGTCTAACAGTTTACCTTCCTCAAAGTCTGCACCTCTCGCCTGCTGTGCCTTCATAATTTTGTCCGTTTCTTCCAAAAGAATCGGGATGAAACGAAGTGCAATCGACATCATCATGGAAATTTCATGCACCGGCACGTGCAGTTTCTTTAATGGTGCCAAACCGGTTTCCAAACCATCCGTTAACTGATTCGGCGTTGTAGTTAACGTCATCAGCGACGAACCGATAATTAAAAAGGTCAGGCGCAGTGCCATAAACACTGCAGTCTGAATACCTTCGATGGTAATTTTTATAAACTTCCACTGCCAGAGCACCGTACCGTCCGTCAAAAACAGGTTAAACACCACTGTGAACAACATCAGCACCATGATTGTTTTTAAGCCCCTCACAATAAAAGAAAGCGGAACCTTGGACAGCTTAATGACCGTAGCCAGGAAGAGTCCTGCCACCACATAGCCTATTAAATTGTTAAACAGGAACAAGGATATCAGGAAAGTCAGAGTTCCCACCAGTTTGACTCTTGGGTCCAGACGGTGTATCACGGAATCTGCCGGATAATATTGTCCTATGGTTATGTCTCGTATCATATCTGTCTCCAGTATTTCAAGATTTCTTTCTTAGCTTCCTCCACCGTAGTTGCATCCCCTACGGATCTGCCTTTTTGCTTTAACGCTTCCATGACATAGGTTACCTGCGGTGCTGCCAGACCGATAGCTTCCAATTCCTTATAGTAGGCAAACACTTCTCTTGGTGTGCCGTCAAACTGCACACTGCCGTGATCCATCACAATAAGTCGGTCCACATATTTGGCCACGTCCTCCATGCTGTGTGAAACGAGGATAACGGTAATTTTCCGTTCCTTCTGGATTGCCGCAATCCGGTCCAGAATTTCATCCCGCCCCATCGGGTCAAGCCCAGCGGTCGGTTCATCTAAAATCAACACTTCCGGCTTCATTGCCAGTACGCCTGCAATCGCCACGCGACGCTTTTGTCCGCCGGACAGTTCAAACGGTGAGGCATCATAAAGTTCCTCGGAAATGCCTACCATTTTGATTGCCTCAAAGGTTCGCATATTGACTTCCAACTGCGGAAGCTTCATATTCTTCGGACCAAATTCCACATCCTTCACCACCGTAGTTTCAAACAACTGATGCTCCGGATACTGAAACACCAGTCCCACCTTGGTACGCAGTTCCTTCTTGCTGAAATCCTCATCATAAATGTCGCGGCCATTGTAATAAATGGTGCCACCAGTGGCCTTTATTAACCCGTTCAGATGCTGAATCAGCGTAGATTTGCCGGAGCCCGTGTGCCCGATAAGTCCAACAAACTGCCCGTCCGGAATGGTTAAATTAATATCCTTTAAGGCATGCTTTTCGTAAGCTGTGCCGGCACTGTATGTGTAATTAACGTGGTCCAAAACAATCGACATTGTTGTCCTCTTTTCTATCTCTTTACAAAATCTTACTTACTTCCTGCGTAAATTCTTCTACGGTTAAAATACCGTCCGGCAGCGGCATGCCTGCCTTTTTCAGTTCCCAGGCAAGCTCTGTTACCTGGGGTACATCCAGACGATGCTCCTTTAATTTTTCCACCTGAGAGAACACCTCTCTTGGCTTTCCCTGCATGACTATCTGACCATCATCCATAACAATGACCTTATCTGCGTTTATCACCTCATCCATGTAATGAGTAATCAGTAACACAGTAACATGCTCTTTTTCATTCAGCTCATGGAGCGTTTTAATCACTTCTTTTCGTCCGCTTGGGTCAAGCATTGCCGTCGGCTCATCCAGTACAATGCACTTTGGCTTCATTGCCATGATGCCCGCAATGGCCACACGCTGTTTCTGACCACCGGACAGCTTATTTGGGGAGTGATGACGGTACTCTAACATGCCAACCGCCCGCAGGCTTTCTTCCACCCGCGTCCAGATATCCTCCGTCGGCACACCAAGGTTTTCCGGTCCGAAAGCCACATCCTCTTCCACTACGGAAGCAATAATCTGGTTGTCCGGATTCTGGAACACCATACCTGCTGACTGACGCACCTCCCAGATTTTGTCCATGTCAGACACATCATGACCATTTACATACAGATATCCTTCTGTTGGCTCTAAAATGGCATTAATCTGTTTTGCAATAGTGGACTTGCCGGAACCGTTGTGCCCTAAGATGGCAACAAAATCACCGGGCTGAATATCTAACGTTACACCGTCTACGGCGCGGATGATACCTTCCACATTACCTTCTTCATCACGGCGGATATATTCATATACTAAATTTTTTGCTTCAATCATATTCATGGTTTTAGTTTTTCCTTATGCCTGATTTGTCATGCACCTTGTAACAAAGAATTGTGTACATGGCAAAAACTGCCTAGTTACGCATTATGAGGTTTATGATAGCACAAAACATCCGGTTCGACAAGGAAAATCTGCATCTTACAGCAAGTTACTCGGAATAAATAAATTGTCCTTATCAATCGGAATCGGTTCTTCACACATACAAATAATCCCACCATGGCCACGTTGCAGAGAGGCTTTATCCAACAGCTCATATTTTTTGACCTCTCTTCTGTCCGGACTTGCGGACTTCTTTATTTCCAGCGGATGAATAAGACCATTTTCTTCCACAAAAATATCTATCTCTTTTGCATTAGAATCTCGATAATACGTCAAGTTTGCTTTTGTTTTTCCATAAGAATAGTTTTTCACAAGCTCCATCACAACATAGTTTTCAAAGTAGTGTCCGCTTGCTGCTCCATTCATCAATGTAGCAGGAGTCAACCACATTGATAGAAAAGAACATAAACCCGTATCACAAAAATATAATTTCGGTGTTTTGGACAATCGCTTCAACTCGTTATTTGAGTAAGGATGTAACAAATAGACAATATGAAGTCCCTGCAATATCCGTAGCCATTTCTTTGCCGTAGGTTCTGAAATATCAGCTGCTTCTGCCAATGTTGCATAATTCACCTGCTCTGCTACTAATGCCGCGCAAGCTGAAAGAAACCTGCCAAACCGCACGGTATCTGTTACTTTTCCCGCTTCTACTACATCTCTCATCAGATAAGTATCCACATAAGAACTGAAATACTCCTGCCTAAGTTCTTCATCCACATTAATTACCTGCGGCATACCACCTTCCCAAATATGTTGAAAAACTTCTGTAACATTATTTTTAGGCACGCTTTTCTTTCGTTCTTGCAGGCCCGCCAGGGAAAACTCCAATTCCTGTTCAAAAACAATCTTATTCTTTTCCCTTTGAGACAAACCATATAATTCAAGTATACCAATTCTTCCTGCCAAAGTTTCTCTGACCTTTTCCATCATTTCAAATTGCTGTGAGCCTGTCAACCAAATTGCCCCGGTTACTTCGCTTTCATCACACAACACTTTAATTTGCTCAAATAATTCCGGAGCCTTCTGTACCTCATCAATTAAAATAGGTAGCTTATAGGTCTGAAAAAACAAAACCGGATCAGTTTTTGCAAGATTTCTCGCCATGAGATTATCCAAAGAAATATAGGTTCTTCCAGTTCCCTCCGCCAAATGTTTCAGCATGGTTGTTTTCCCCACTTGTCTGGCACCTGTTATCAAAATCACTTTAAAGAATTCGTTCATTCTTAAAAATTTTCGTTCCAATTCACGTGTTATATATTCCATACCTTCTCCTTTTTATGAAAATCTAAAGTCAGTTTTATTTTATCATAAAAGTGCATCTTGTCAAGGAGGTACAACTTTAAATATATCCTAACTTTTTCAAATACGCTTCTACACTCCACTTATATTCTTCACTCATCATAGTTTTTTCTTACACTCTCATTTTAACTTTGTTCATAAAGAAAAAAGTGAGAATTGGTAAAAGGTCGTCACCGCCCTAAACACTTGGACAGTGACGACCTTTTAATTTACACAATACTTCTCATATCAGAAACACTTACCACCAAAGCATCGGAAATGAACAAATCCACATTTTTCGCTGTTCTGAAAGTCTCTCATTAAAGGCTACCTGATGCACCATAAAAGCAGTGGTCTTCCCGAGCAATAGGCAATTCACCTTCGTTATCCTGCAATAGATACTCTTTATCTTTGCATGCAGGATATATTTATTGGAATAACCATCGTTTTTATTAGACAGCCCCTTACTTTTGCTATACTCCCATAGGAGTATAGTTGTCAATAAATAAAAAGAAAAGCACAAACCCCTTTTTTAGAATCTGCGCTTTTCCATGCTTAATACCTATATTGTGTTTTATATTTATCTGCCGTTTTTTATCGTCCCTCATACACTTTAGCACTCTCCGCCATTGTCCTTACCACCTTCCGGAACAGCAGCATAACCTCCTCCGGAATCTCTCCCTTATCCAGAGCCTCAATGGAGAATAGCCACAAATCTGCATTTCCGCCCGCAATCAGGGTGCCGACCTCTGCATAGGATTTCCATTCATCTCCTTTGGCGCGGTACTGTTTGCCGTTTATCAGGACGCTTTCTTTGCCCTTGACATCAGAGTAATCCCAGAAATTGATTACCTTGGAAAGGTCTTCACTATTCTGCACGATAACCTTTTCATTCGTTTCTTCGGAAGTTTCGCGTTCATAGTACCAAGAGTCCCATTCCTCATTGTAGTATTGCATGTCACGACCGAGCAGAGCAAGCAGTGCTTCCGGCTCCTGTGGATTCTCAAAGAGGTAGGAGTTTTCTAACTGCACTACAAACTGTCTGCCGTCTTGTACTATAAGACCTACACGCCAACCGCTTTCTAAGACAATCGGTACCGTATACATGATATCGCTTGGATAATGGTTATTAACCATTTCTGTCATGTAAGCTCCATCCACATAAAAGGTTGGAGTATATTTGATTTCATCAATGTTATAGGAAGTGTTGTTTACATAAATATCAAATTCTGCGCCAATGTCGATAGTGCCATGGTCGATGATGCACTCTGCCTCCTGATAGATATACCTGGCCACTTTGGAGCTTGTCACTAATTCATCATGTTCGCGCCACTCTTTTAATATGGAGCAGTGGGTACCCACACTGACACCGTTCGGAAAGAAGATGCATGGACTCTCAGAAACCAGCTCCGTCACATACAACTCTCCTATTGGCAAGGAAGTAATCCCCAAGTTTTCTACCTGCAGCCAGGCCTCGGACTTGTCCGGAAATATTATATGCAAATCATTTCTGCTTTCGGCACCGTATAAGTCATTTAATGGGTCATATCCATTCAGGGAAGAATATTCTGACTGCTCTACCACAATTCCCGGAATCTGTGTAATTTCTTTCAACCGACATGGAAAGGTCAGCACCGTATCCATAATCTGCACCTTGCAGGAAAACTCCTCTGCTGCGAGAATTTCTTCTGTGGGCTCAAATGGCACCATGGTTGGTGTCGGCGTTGGCGTTAAAGTTGCCGTTGGTCTTGGCGTAGCCGTAACATAGGTTATCGTCCAGCCCGGTGCTTTCGTCGGCTCCGGTGTTGGAGTTAAAGTTGCTGTTGGCTTCGGCGTCGACGTCATTCGGGAGCTGCTCACGTCTTTTCTATTGTTCCGGTCCGGTGTGTCCTCCGGGATAAGTGTGCAGCCACCCAGAAAGATAAGGACAAGCACCGATAGTATCAATTTCTTCATTTGATGTTTCTCTTTTCACTATAGTTTTATTTTGCACGAAGGCGCGCACGCCCGTCTTCCCTGGCAATCCATTCCAGCATGCCATATTCTAACATCTCATCCACTGCTTCACGCATCTTTTTGGTTATTCCCTTATATCCCATAGCGTCAGCCAGTTCAGTTAAAGTCAATTCTTCTGATTTCAGGCAATCCAGAATTTTTTTCTCATATTCTATATCTTTGCTCTTCCTTTCAGTTGTCTGAGAAAAATATGGATGCACCTTTATGGTTACAGACAAGTATGTTCTCTGCTCATCCATTTCAAATATCGGCAGCTCTGAACCATTATTTTTCAATGCCTTAATTGCATTTGGAAAACCGGTGTTTCTTCCTTCAATCAGCTTTAATTCTTTCAGAAAATCACCAATTCGGCGGTTCCGGTATATTTTTGCCCGTATTTCATAGTTGCGGATGTTTTCGTCTGAAATACTGCGGTCAAAGCCTGGAAAACTCGTAATTTCAATCGACTCCGGTGTTATCCGCACGGTTATCGGCTCATTCACCTGATAGGAGCGATGATAGACTGCATTAGACAAAATCTCTTCTATTGCGGCATATGGATAATTATAAATTCTGGTTGCCTCTTCCCTATCCGCATCTTTTATTACTGCCTCTTTTATTGTATAGTTTTTGATAAAAGCAAGGGCATCTTTTAATTGACGCTGAATCGGTCCGGTAAACACTTTTTCCACCATGTTATTCCCTGTTGGGTCCGGAATATCCACCACTTCAATTCTTGCATAACGGAAATACTTTTCCGGGCGTTCGGTGAACATTAAAATACCTACATTTAATGGTTTGATATTTTCCACCGGACCGGATACCAACTGCATATCTTTAGCAAGGCTCAAAAGGTCCGATTTTGTAGAAAGCTCATACAAATCGCTTCCAATTTCCTTCAAGTGGCTTCTCATTAAAGCAATGTCTAAATCTGAGACATCCGCTAACAAATTTGGTCTATCGTCAAACGGAATATCTGTAGAAATATAAAACAATTCCTTTTCTTCATTTGGCGAAGCTTTCAAAGTACTGCTGAATTTTCTGATATAATAATACTTATTCGACTTGTCACCAAACACATCCTTCGGTGCTTTATATGGTCTTCCATAGCCACCCGGCACCCAGATGATGATGATATAAACTCCCTGATACAATACAGGCTCCACAATTGGATTATATAAAGGCTCAATCAAGCGGCAGTAACCCACGAGGTCTTTTAAGATTCCATCAATACGAGTCTGCTCAATTCCCTTTATCGGAAACACAGGAGCACCATCCTGTTCTTCTACTCCAAGAATGATGTAACCGCCACCAAGATTATCAATATCATTCGCAAACGCACATATGGAATGTAACACTGGTGTCGGATTCATATCTGACTTAAATTCAATTCGCGTTGACTCAATGATTCTTTTGTTAATTAAATCATCCACATTTACCGGAATTCCCATAGTATACACCTCTTTTCTGATGAATCTTTATACTTAGTATACCCAGTTTTAATTATTCTGTCAACGAATTCGACGAAAGTTTATCGAGTCACTCGATAAGTTTCTGTCGAGTCACTCGACAGAAGTTCATTATTTTCATCGAGGCATTCGTTGAGGCAAATTAAAAACCGGCAGGCTTTCACCCACCGGTTTCAATTTGCTGTTTTTATGCGTTTATTATGTGTAAGTGATACTATGGATTAAACAAGTTCAATAATTACTTCCATAGCTGCATCGCCCTTACGCTGACCAATCTTAACGATTCTTGTGTAACCACCGTTACGGCCTGCATACTTTGGAGCGATTTCGTTGAATAACTTATCAGTCATGTCAACCTTCTTTGTGTTCTTCTTCTTTCCAGCTGCTTCAGTTGGAACTTCTGTTACGTCGTATAAGAACTTAGCCATCTGCTTTCTAGCGTGAAGTCTGGAAGCGGAATCCTTCTTGATTTCCTTATCTACTTCATCATAAACAGTAACCTTCTTACCATCTACAACTTCCTTCACTCTCTTACCGTCTTTGTCCTTACGAGCAACCTTAGCCTTAACAGTTACAGTTTCGAAGTTATCCTTTTCCTTAACTGCTAAAGTAATCATATGTTCAGCAATGCTGCGGATTTCTTTTGCCTTAGATTCTGTAGTAACAATCTTGCCATGGTATAACAGATTTGTTACCTGATTTCTTAACAATGCTTTTCTCTGGCTGGAAGTTCTGCCAAGTTTTCTATAGCCTGCCATTGTTTTACCTCCTATGACTAATCTTCACTCG
>JAZSEW010000086.1:0-6823 GCA_045531895.1 Lachnospiraceae bacterium | reverse complement strand
CCATTCAGCGTGTGCTGCGTGAGGTTGATAATAATGAGCTTGCGGTTGCTCTTAAGAGTGCTAACGAAGAAGTTCAGAATGCTATCTTTAATAACCTGTCCAAGCGTCTTGCTACCATGATTCGTGAGGATATGGACTTTATGGGTCCTGTTCGTATGAAGGATGTTGAAGAAGCACAGCAGAAGATTGTTAATATTATCCGTAAGTTAGAGGATTCCGGCGAAATCGTAACATCCAGAGGCGGAGGTGACGAGCTCGTTGTCTAGTAATATGATTAAGGCATATTCCATTGCCTATGATACGCAGAAAATCAAATCTCTGGACATGGAAGAGAGAGAAAATGCCCTGTTGGAAAGAGTTCGTAAACTGATTCCGACCGCGGAGGTGTTTCAGCCGTCTGACGAGGAGGATGGTTTTGTACAGGGACTTCCGGCAGAGGACCTTGGGGATATTGAGCCACAGGAAATTCCGGCAGTTTCCGAACAGGATATTGATGCAATCAAGCAGTCCCTCAGAGAAGAAATTATGGCAGAAATGTCGCCTATCCTGCAACGTAAGGGTGATGATATTGTGGCAACTGCCAGGGCTCAGGCGGACGGTTTAATCGAAGCTGCAAAGCGAGATGCTGAGATTGCCAAGGAAAGTATTTTGAAAATGGCTTCTGCCCAGGGATATGAAGAGGGTATGAGTCGTGCAAAAGCAGAAGAAACCAAGGCAATGGCAGAATTAGAGGCCCAGAAGGTACAGCTAAAACAGCAGTATGAAGCTAAAATTGCAGAGCTGGAGCCTGCATTTGCCAATATTTTAGCAGAACTTGTGAAAAAAGTCACAAATGTGGCTTATGACAACCATAAAGAGGTGCTCCTGTACCTGATTGAAACCGGGTTGGGACTTGCACAAAAGGATACATATTTCGATGTTTTGTTAAGTGAAACAGATTACAAAAAATATGAATCCCTGTTTCCAAAGATTGCGGATCACTACAAAGAGAAGTTTGCTTTGGAATTTAAAAAGGCTGCAGACTTAACGGAAGGCAGTTGTAAGTTAGAAAATGAAAACCGGGTAATTGAATGTGGTCTCGGCGTCCGTTTAAACGGTTTGCTGGAGGAACTTCAGTTACTTGGATAAACAGGACTGAGAATCATGAATATTGCCGCATATCTGGATTTATGCAATAAAAATTACATAAAAACCTATGGCAAGGTAGTCAAGGTAGTAGGACTTACCGTGGAATCCACAGGACCGGAGGCGAAGGTTGGCGACACTTGCCGTATTGTTATGGCGGGTACCGGTAAAAGCGTACTGGCAGAGGTAGTAGGCTTTACAGACGGAAAACTGCAGCTGATGCCTTATGAGGATATCTCCGGCGTGCAGATTGGTGACTATGTGGAGGGAGACTGTGATTCTGCCCAGGTTCCGGTGGGACCGGAGCTGCTTGGCAAGGTATTAAACGGTCTCGGACAGCCTTTTGACGGCGAGGTTTTAAATTTAAAGGAATCCCGTAATCCGGAGGCAATGCCGCCAAATCCGATGGAGCGTGTTCTGATTCAGGAGGTTCTGCCGTTAGGTGTAAAAGCAGTGGATGCCATCATGACACTTGGTAAGGGTCAGAGAATTGGTATTTTTGCCGGTTCCGGTGTAGGTAAAAGTACGCTGCTTGGTATGTTTGCCAGAAATACAAAGGCAGATATTAATGTTATCGCCCTGATTGGTGAGCGAGGACGAGAAGTAAAAGAATTCTTAGAGCGTGACCTGGGAGAAGAAGGTGTACGCCGCTCCGTTATTGTGGTGGCAACCTCTGACCAGCCGGCGCTGATTCGTAAAAAAGCTGCAAAAACAGCTACCGCCATTGCGGAATATTTCCGTGACTGCGGGAAGGATGTTCTGTTAATGATGGACTCCATGACCCGTTTTTCCATGGCGCAGAGAGAAATCGGTCTGGCTTCCGGAGAACCGCCGGTATCCCGTGGTTATCCGCCAAGTGTATATGCCGAAATGCCAAAGCTTTTGGAACGTGCAGGAAAAACAGAAAAGGGTTCTATTACTGGAATTTACACCGTATTGGTTGACGGTGACGACATGAACGAGCCGATTGCCGATACGGCAAGAGGTATTCTGGACGGGCATATTGTTCTTTCCAGAAAAATGGCCCATAAGAATCATTATCCGGCCATTGATATTTTACAGAGTATTTCCCGAGTTATGAGCTCGATTGCCACAAAGGAACATAAGGCTGTTGCCAACAAACTGAAAAACGTTCTGGCAACCTACAACGAGGCAGAAGACTTAATCAACATCGGTGCTTATAAAGCGGGTTCCAATAAGGAAATTGACTATGCAATTTCTAAAATCGGTGCAGTAAACAGCTTTTTAATGCAGCAGGTAGATGAAAAGTTTACTTTTGAGGAAACCATCGAACTGTTAAAGGGGATTTTTGTAGATGGCTAAGTTTATCTATAAGATGCAGAGTTTGCTCAACATTAAGGAAAAGCTGGAGGAGCAGGCAAAAACCGCATATGGTCTGGCCAAAGCGGTTTTAAATGAAGAAGAAGCAAAGCTGGCAAACCTGATTGCCAGAAAAAATCAATATATCGAACAAAAACGAACTGAAATGTCGGCGGCTATCAACGTTCATGAGCTGACCCAGTTAGAGCATGCAATCAAGTCCATGGAATATAAAATTGCAGAGCAGGTGCTGGTGGTCAGACAGGCAGAAAAAAATGTAATGTTGGCGCAGGCAAAGCTTGAAACTGCCATGAAAGAGCGAAAAATTCAGGAAAAGCTCAAGGAACATGCACTGGAGCAGTTCAAGCAGGAAATGGAAGCGGCAGAACAGCAGGAAATTAATGAGCTGGTAACCTTCCGTTTCGGTAAAGCAGCAAAGGAAAGGGAAGAATAATCATGGCAAAAAAAGACAAAACACAAGATCTGGATAAGGAACAGCGCAGTGGCGGTAAAATCCTGACGGTCCTGATTATTTTTTTAATTGTACTTATCTGGCTGGCAATCCTTGCGTTACTGATAAAGTTTGACGTGGGTGGTCTTGGTAGTGAGGTGCTTCGTCCGGTTCTGAAGGATGTTCCTGTCATTAACCGGATTCTTCCGAAAGTCTCTGATGAACAGTTGGCGTATGAGAATGCATATCCGTACAAAACTGTAGCAGAGGCTGTGGAATATATTAAGGAATTGGAACAAGAAGCCGATAAATTAAGAGAGGAGAACAATGACTATGCTGCCCGTCAGGCAGAGATGCAAAAGGAGCTTGACACTCTGCGTCATTATGAAGAAGACAGGGAAGCATTCGCGAAGCTTCGTGAGGAATTTGACCGTGAAGTCGTATACAATGAAAAGGCACCGTCTACTGACGAGTACTTAAAGTGGTACGACTCCATGTATCCGAACAATGCAGCTAAGATTTATGAAGAGCTCATGGCAAAGAAAATCCGTGAAACCAGCATTCAGGAGCAGGCAGACTATCTGGCAGGTATTGACGCCGGAGACGCTGCGGATATTCTTTCTGAAATGCCAAGTGATATCGATTTAATCTGTCAGCTCTTAGGCTGTATGAAGAAGAAGCAGGTATCCGCTATTTTAGCAGAAATGGAACCGTTATTCGCAGCCAGAATCGTCAACCGTATGGTTGAACTGGGGTTAGAGTCTCTCGAATAATTTGTATCAAAGAGGAAAGGACTCCTTTTGATATCAGGAAAGGAGAAAACATAATGCAGACACAACAGGTATTAGGTGTTAACGGCGGTGGATTACTGTATACTTCCAGAAGCACTTCTGCAAAGGCAACGGATAACAGCTTTGACCAGCTGATTCAGATGTCTCAGAATGCAGGAAATGCACAGGAGCAGGTACAAAAGCCGGTGGAGACAACGAAAGAGAATGCTGTTGCTGAAGTCGAAGAGACAAAGCAACCGGAGCAGACAACGGATGTTGCAGAAGAAAAAGTGGACACAAAAACTTCCGCAGAGGATAAGCCGGAGCTGAACAAAGCAGAAGATGCACAAGAGGCAACTGATGTGGAAGCAGCAGAACGTGTTGCAGGAATTCTTGCACAGGTAACAGAGGTTGTGAAGGACATTCTTGGATTATCCGATGAGCAGTTAAATGCGTTTATGGAAGAACTGGGAATTGCCCCTATTGATTTGTTACAGCCGGAAACACTCCAGAATCTTGTGCTTATGGCAAACAGTGAGCAGGATGCTGTGATTCTTCTGACAGATGCCGAGCTTTTAACTACTGTAAACCAGCTGGTAGATCAGGTGGAGCAGGTGCTTGCAGAAGCTGGTGTTACCATGGAGGAATTAACTGCAGCATTGGAAAGCCCGGAATTTGAGGCTATGGTAACTGAAGCAATGGAACAGTTACAGGAAGAGACTGATACGGAGGATGCAGAAGTTTCTACCAAAGTAGAACAAGAAACAACAGCAGAAACCGTAAAAGTTACTGAAACCAAAACAGCGGAAGTTCAGAATGATGGTAAGGAAGCTGATACTGCTGCCGGAGAACAGAAAGAAGACTCTTCTACAGAAGTAGATCAATTTACGAACCAGTTTGTTCAGAATTTACAGAAGGCGGCAGAGGAAATTGGCGAGGTAAACGGACAGAAGGACATTGTTCAGATGATTCGTGAAATCGCAGATCAGATTTTAGAAAAGGTAAAGGTATCTGTAACAGCTGAAACTACCAGCCTTGAAATTGTGCTGACACCGGAAGAACTCGGAAAAGTAAACTTAACCGTAAGTGCAGAGCAGGACGGAACTTTAAAGGCAAAGTTTGTAACTGAAAACGAGCTTGCAAGAGAAGCTATTGAGCGGAATCTGGTTCAGTTTAAGGAAATGCTGAATGAGCAGGGACTTAAGGTTGATTCTATCGAAGTAGCAGTAGGAAACTTTGAGTTTGACAAGAACGGGCAGGCAAACGAAAGCTCTCAGGAAGAAAAGAAGAACGGCAACCGTCAGTTTATTTCAGATGAAGAACTCGGAAAGAAGGACGATACAGACCAGCTGGCAAGAGTATTCATGGAAGGCGGCGAAAGTACCGTAAACTATATGGCATAATGCTGTATATTGGAGGAAAGATATGAGCGACTTAATTGCACCGGTAGACAATGGTAAAGTATTAAGTAATACCGCAACCACAACTACCGCAGAAAAAAGAGAAACAAAGGGAACCACAAATCTTGGTCAGGACGCATTCTTACAGCTTCTTATTGCAGAAATGCAGCATCAGGACCCATTGGAACCTACCACAAATACCGAGTGGATTTCTCAGATGGCAACATTTAGCCAGTTAGAGGAGTTACAGACACTGTCAAAGACTACGGAAAACAGTCAGATGTTTACTCTTGTCGGCAAGAATGTTATTGTTACCGCAGAGGACGCATCCGGCAACAAGCAGTTAAAGGAAGGCGTTGTGGATTTCATCAGTATGTCCGGCGGAACCGCAAAGTTAAGTATCGGTGGAGCATTATACTCTATGGAAGACCTTTATTCTGTCGTAGATACAGATTATCTGTACGAGCAGAACAAGCCGGGACTGATTGAAAAGGTAGAGTTCTCCTTTAATGGTGATGAACCGGAGGATTTACAGTTTAAGGTTAATATGGGTAAGGATATTGCCAAGGCAACCGAGGTAGCTGTTTTAGTAGGAAATGCCATTATTGAGTCTGACTGGGTAGTACTGTCCGGCGATACTGTAACCGTAAAGCATGAAATTTTACAGGAGCTTGAAGCCGGAACCTATAAGTTCTCCGTTGTATTTGATGATGAACGTTTAACAACGGTGGAAGATATGCTGACCGTAAATATTTATAATCCGCATCCAACCATGACAGAGGAAGAAGAATCTGCAATGTTTGAGGATGCAGAGGGTGAAACCACGGAAGGTGGCGATACCATAGAGGAAGGAGCCGTATAAAGCATGACACAGCTTAATGTGGATAGAAGATATTCCATTGAGCAGATGCGTGGCCAGTTTCTGAATACAGGAAAGACCACAGGGCAGAACGCTTTCGAACTGCAGGGACCATCCTTTGCAGAGATTCTGGAACAGAAAAAAACGGGCACGGAATTAAAATTTTCCAAGCATGCCAGTGAACGGTTAATCAGTAGAAATATTGATTTGTCTGAGAGCCAGAAGGAGCGTTTAAACCATGCGGTAAAGGCCGCAGAAGCCAAGGGAATAAAAGAATCCCTGGTTATGATGGACAATCTGGCGTTTATCATTAACGTCAAGAACAACACCGTGGTAACAGCGGTTACCGGAGGAGAAGAAAAGATTTTCTCCAATATTGACGGTGCGGTGGTTGTATAAGTCTTAAGTAACAGGAAATTTTATCGCCGGACCTTTTAAGGGGGCGATGCTTCCCGGAACGACAGAAGGGAAGCAAAGATTAGGAGGTTGATTCATTATGATGAGAGCATTGTATTCCGGTGTATCCGGATTAAAGGTTCATCAGACAAAGATGGACGTTATCGGTAACAACATTTCTAACGTTAACACGATTGGCTTTAAGTCCAGTAATGTAACTTTTGCCGATGTATTATATCAGACATCTTCCAATGCGACAGGTCCAAATCCTGAAGCCGGAAGAACAGGTCAGAACGCTATGCAGATTGGTCTTGGTGCCAACGTTTCTTCTATTTCCGTAACGGTAGACAGCGTTGGTGGTTCCCAGAGAACCGATAATCCGTTTGATATTATGATTGAAGGCGATGGCTTCTTCGTAGTAAATAACGGCAGCGGCAACTTATTTACAAGAGCAGGTTCCTTTATGGTAGATGCCAACGGAACTCTTTGTAATGCATCCGGT
>JAZSEW010000087.1:0-2371 GCA_045531895.1 Lachnospiraceae bacterium | reverse complement strand
GGAGATATTAGTGGATTATGAGGATACCTGTATTCGTATTCCTATGCTTCCGGAGATTCGTTCGCTGAATCTGTCTAATTCTGTAGTAATTGTACTGTATGAGGCACTTCGTCAGCAGGGATTTGCAAGTATGCAGTTGGAAGGGGAACTGCATCGATTACAATGGAAAGAAAATTAAAGAAACCGCTGAGGCCGAAGGGCTTCAGCGGTATTTTGATATGTGTACCAATATTAGTCCATACCGTGAACATGTCTCATACGGATACGTTCTTTGGTCATTAAGTATTTTTCCAACCCGGGAATGGGGTTGTTTAGCTTACAGCCATAAACTGTACGGTGAGGATCCAGTTCATAGGAACGAACAATTAATCCGTAAAGGTTGAAATTAAAACGCTCCGCGGTTTCTTCTATGTAGTCATTTACGATGATGTGTACCACACCGTTTTGGTCGACTTTGGCAGTATTGGGTAGAATAAATGAAAAACCGGTGGTGCTGATATCCTTGATTACGGTATCATAGGGGGTACGGTGCATGCCGCATTGTACGGTGGTAGCCAGACCAATGGCACAACGAAAGGCTCCACGGCGGTTGTAGGCTTTGCTTTCAGCAATCGTAAACAAACTGTACCAAACAGAACCATCAGCCTTTTTCACCAATTTAATAGTCACGTTCTTAAATAATTGGGGAGTGGTACCATCGGGCGGACAGTAAAGGACATCGAAAATCAAATGATCGCCGCGAAAAGTAAGCAGCTTATCATTCATGTAAATAGGAGCTGCCAGTAGTATCTTCTTTTTGGGAAGTACCTCATCAATGGTTGTATTAAATTCCAGCTTTTGTCCTTGTGTGTTCACAAAGATGGTAATTATCTGCCCGGTTGTCAGTTCAAAAATATTCATTCATTATTCCCCATAGTACTAATTTCCTATATCCCACCATTTAAAGCATATCGTAAAAAATGCTTTCGGTCAATGCAAATCTGTGATATAGTAGGTAGAACATTGAAAATTTGGCGATTTTATGATAAAATTATCTTGGAGCAGTAAGTATTGCACAAAATGATAAGAGGATTTGAATGAAAATAGAAAGAATTGATGATAAAACCGTAAAGTGTTTTATTTCTAACGAAGAGTTGGAAGAGTTTGAAATTACATATAAGGATTTTATTACCCGTTCGGAAAAAGCGAAGGAAGTTGTAGAAGAGATTATTGAGCAGGCTATTGAAGAGGTGGGTTATAAGCCGCCACAGTTTGCTATGGATATGCAGATTATGATGATGCCGGACAAGGGCATGGTACTTACACTTTCCGAGAAAACGCCGGAGGATTTGCAGAAAAATCCGGCACTGATGGAGTATCTGAAGGAAATGCGTAAAACTTTAGAAGAACATTTTGGTAAGTCGGGTGCAGAAGGACTTCCCCAGTTACCGACAGGTTTGTCCGGGGAAAATGGGGCAGATGCTCAGCAAACAGGAGAAGGCGCTCAGCCGGGAACAGCACAGCTTCCGGACTTTGCTATCTTTAAGATGGCAACCTTGCGTGATTTAAGTGAGTATGCTCGAATTTTACCCAAGAATCTGCGAGTAGAAAGTTGTCTGTACGCGGATAAAGGAGAGTATTACCTGTTTTTACAAAGAGGCCATGCGTCCTATAAGCGTTACAGCAGAGCTTGTATTCAGGCATTGGAGTACGGTGTGCTTTTTGGAGCAACAGAGGATAAAATTGTGTATTTGGATGAGCATGCAGAATGTCTCATTCCGGATAAGGCAATTGCGAAGTTGCGACTGTAGTTTCCTACGTGTAGCAGAGGAAAAGCAAATAGAATTTAAGGTGTACCATTGCACAAAAGCACGGGCAATGGTACATTTTTATTAGAAAAGGAGGGGCAAAGTCGTGAGTCATAAAATATTAATTGTGGAAGACGATAAAGAAATACGAACCATGCTGGCTGACTTTTTAGAGCAAAACGGCTATGAAGTTTGGGTGGCAGCAGAAGGTTTGGCGGCTTCTGCGCAGTTAAAAGAACGACAATATGATTTGATTCTAATGGATTTGATGCTTCCCTTTATCAGTGGTGAGCAGTTAATTGCAGAACTTCGTAAAACCAGTCAGACTCCGGTCATTGTGTTATCAGCAAAGACCATGCTGGAGACTCGTTTGGAGGTACTTCGTTTGGGTGCGGATGATTATATATTAAAGCCCTTTGATTTGAAAGAAGTACTGGTGCGTATGGAGGTTGTATTGCGCAGAAGTAGCGGTGCAGCACCGGGAGCCGACCAGGACAATATTTTGTGCTGTGGAGATTTGCAGCTTTCTCTTTCAGAGAATAGTGTAAGCTACCAGGGGCAACCACTTTCCTTAACAGCGAAAG
>JAZSEW010000045.1:0-3432 GCA_045531895.1 Lachnospiraceae bacterium | reverse complement strand
TTTCTGCATTTTTCTTTGTAATCTCAAAATTTGTTATCCATGCAAACTCTGTGATCTTTTCTTCACCTTTTATTATTTTTCTTTCTGTGTAATATAATAAGTTTACATTGGTTTTTTGAAATATGATTTGATTGGCATACTGTTATTCGTAACTTTACCCACTCCCAATTACCCGAAAATTCTTCAAATTAAAAGAAGGTACAGCATAATTCTTTCTGATGAATATTACGTCAGATTGTTTTATCCTGTACCTTCTGTTATCATATCAAAGTCACTCTTAACAAAAGAAGCAGGAACCTCCCCGTTCAAAGTTTGGTTTCCTGCCTCACTCACACACCATAGGTATTCCTATGGACTGCAAGACTATGATAACCATATTTGTAGAAGAAAACAATCCCTTAACACCAAATTTTTATAATAATCTTATTAACAGCCTGCAGTTCCACAGACTTACCTGCACCTGCGGTCATTCCGGTTGCCTTTCTGTTCATGGGTATTATACCCGCTCCCTGAAAATGCCGGTTGGAAAGCTCACTTTCCGCATCTGCCGGGTTATCTGCTCCTGCTGTCACCGTACCCATGCACTTCTTCCTTCTTCTATGGTTCCCTATTCACAGATATCCGCGGCGGAACATATAGAAATCATCTCCTGTCATGAAAATGGGGAAGACCAGGATACACTCATGAATCACAACCCCTGTATTGATGAGGGTAACTGTCATTACATCATTCGCAGCTTCCTTATGCACTGGAAACAGCGGCTCCTTGCTGAAAAAATATCCCTTACTGACAGAGAATCCCTGATTCGTGACTGTTTTTCGGCATTTGCCAGACAGTTTATGCAGATTCACTGCACCCCAAATATTCTTTTTATAAATACCACATAACCTGACACGACAGTTCTTACGCTTCTTCCTATAATGAACAAAAAGTGAAGGAGGAACCTGACATGACACAGGAAAAACAACATGATATCGCCCTAATGCGGTATTCTGTCATCTCGCCCATTATTTGCGGGCTTTCGGAGGAATACAGTTCCCTGGATGCCTTTTATCGCGATGCCTCAAAGAAGGGCACTATTGCACCCGACGGCACAGTAAAACACTTTTCTGCCGCAACCATCGAACGATGGTACCGCAACTACAAAAAAGGCGGCTTTGATGCCCTCATCCCACAGGGGCGTGTGGACGAGGGAAGACCCAGAAAGCTGGATGCGGATTTACAAGAACAGATTAAGTATCTCAAAATGAATTACCCACGCATGTCTGCATCTGCGATTTTCAGACAGCTTCATGACAATGGCAGCATTGTTACCGGCGAAGTTTCCGAATCTACCGTAAACCGCTATGTCAATCAGCTTGCACTGGAACTGAAAACCACCACCAACCGTGACATGCGCCGCTATGAGCGTCCCCATATCAATGAAGTCTGGTGTGGGGATTCCAGCGTGGGACCTTACCTGAAAACTGCTGACGGGCAAAAGCACAAGGTTTACATTATCGCACTAATCGATGATGCCAGCCGCTTTATTGTGGGTATTGATGTATTCTTCAATGACAACTTTGTAAATCTGATGTCCGTTATCAAATCTGCCGTTGCAAAGTACGGGCGTCCGCAGATGTTCAACTTTGACAACGGAAAATCCTACCGCAATAAACAAATGGAGCTGCTGGCGGCAAGAATCGGCTCCGTACTGCATTACGACCAACCTTACACTCCGACACAGAAAGCGAAAATCGAGCGTTGGTTCCGTACCATGAAAGACCAGTGGATGGCTTCCCTTGATATCCGGGATTTCCATTCTTTGGATGAGCTGCGTGGAAATCTCCTTGCCTACGTAAATGCCTATAACAATTCCCCGCATTCCTCACTGAAAGGAAAATCCCCACAGGAACGCTTCTTCTCTGAACCGGAATGCTTCCACCGGCTTTTAGAAGATGATCTTGACAAAAATTTCCTTCTGGAAATCGAACGCAGGGTCTCTGCCGACAGCGTTATTGTCATTGACCAGGTAGAGTATGAAGTGGACTGCCGCTTCGCAAAGCAGCGTATAAAGCTTCGCTATTCCCCTGATTTAAAAGATATCTTCATTGTGGAAGCCGACAGGACACTCACACCCATACGACTTTTAAATAAAACGGAAAACGCGTTCGTGAAACGCGAAAAAATACATTTATGCAGAGGAGAACAGGAATGATGGAATATTTTACAAGGTACGGTCTGGAATTCAATCCGTTTTTAAAGAATTCCAAGGAAATCTTAGTGGATACCAATGAGCGCAGGGAGACACTCTTTCGGCTGGATTATCTGGCAAAAACAAAGGGCTTTGGGCTTCTGACCGGTGGTGCCGGACGCGGTAAGACAACCGTCATCCGCACATGGGCTGCCGGACTGAATCCGTCTCTTTACAAAGTGATTTATACCAGCCTTTCAACGCTCACTGCCAATGACTTTTACCGGAATCTTGCACAGGAGCTGGGGGCACAGCCTTCCTTCCGAAAACCCGATAATTTCAGGACAATTCAGGAGGAAATCGCGCGTCTTTCCCTTGAAAAACGAAAGACTCCTGTCATTATCATTGATGAAGCCAACTACATCAATAACGCCATCTTAAACGACTTAAAAATCCTGTTCAACTTTGAAATGGATTCCCGGGACAGGGCTGCCATTCTCCTTGCCGGACTTCCCAAACTGAATTCCACCTTACGACTTGCCATCCATGAGCCGCTTTATCAGCGGCTGGTTATGAACTATAACCTGGAAGGACTGTCCAAAGAGGAAGGACGCTCCTACATCCATGAAAAGCTGAAAGGTGCGGGATGTAACCAGACAGTCTTCCATGAACCTGCCATTGAAGCAATCTTAAATGCCGCTGACGGAACACCGCGTATCATCAATAAACTGTGCAATGCCAGCCTGCTCATCGGAGACAGCAGCAAATCTGAAATGATTACCGCCGATATCGCAATGCAGGCAATAAACGACTGCGAGCTTGGCTGACCCAAAATCCCTCACTCATTTAATGTGCGTGGGGGATTTTGATGTTTTAAATAAAGTGACAATTCAGCTCTATATAATCTGCTACACCTATATAGTTTCAACACAAAATAGTTGCATTTAATGTGATGTTGAAAGCATCATCTAATTTGCCGAACAACAAAATATCTTCCACCATGCGAAGTAGGGGATGTGGTATATCGCATTAATAATGGTGCAAAAATCCCAATTATTGACATGGTAGTATCTGCAATAGAAATACGGAGTGGTGTCACTTTAATAATTACAGCAGATGTAAAAGATGGGAATACACATAGTTATTCTGTAAGACAGATAGAAAAAGATATATTTTTAAGCGAATCAGAAGCACGGGAAGCTTTGGAATGGAGAAGGCATGGACTATGAAATCCTGTTTATTATGCAAATATTTCTGGG
>JAZSEW010000013.1:0-26699 GCA_045531895.1 Lachnospiraceae bacterium | reverse complement strand
GAACAAATAAACCCAAGGGGTTTAGCAAGTAACTGATGTTGCGGTTGGCGAATCCTTCGATGAGTCTTTAGACTCCAGCGCCGGAACAATGCCCTTATAGGGCGAAAATCAAGCCACCGGCTTAGCCGGTGGTCATGACTTGTCTAGGATTGACTGGGGAAAAGGGATTGAGTAAGTATTGACAAGTGTGGTCGGGTATGTGCAAGTAGGGACAAGGAGAACGGTTGGGATGAGGAATGAGGGAGTGGAGGACACTTCTAGGACACCTAAATGAACGTGTAGATGATGGTAATTGTAGTAAAAAAAGATTGAGAATATGTGGTTTTGTGATATAATCAAGAAAGAGTGTATTAAAGTGATTTGAGTGCATAAAGGAGGTAGGAATGCAAGATTATTTTACGCAATTAGTATATACAGTTGGAAGAATAGATAATGGAGTTATTCATATGCTGGGTACGGGTTTTTTGGTTGATAATGGGAAATATATTGTAGTGCCTCGGCATGTGGTTGGTGATTGTGATAGAGGATTGTGTGTTATTCCACCTACACTTGGATCTTTTAATGAATACCAAGATACAACGATAAATAAAGCATTGCATTGGTCTGTAAAAATCAAAAAAAGTGATAGTTTTCGTGATATTGTTCTTTTATCATTGGTGGGAGTTCCATTTGCAGGGTTGCTTCCAACACCGGATATTGGAAGTACCGATGATGTGTTTGTTGGAGAAGATATATTTGTTATAGGCTTTCCGCATTGTGTAGAGGGGAGGCAGGTTTTAACGTTGCAAAAAGCAATGATTGGAGCCAAAATTCTAATTGAGAATTTTGGTATAAAATCAAAATATTGTATAATAAATACACAGACACGTCCCGGTCAATCAGGTTCTATGATTTTTTCGGCTTCAAAGAATAAAATTATCGGAATACTGATAGGCGCTTTTACTGCGGATTCTGGGATTTCCCTCGGAGGTATTAATCCAAGAGAATTACATCAGACAACACAGTGTATCTCTGCGGAATACATTAAAAAAATGATAGGAGCATAACTATGAAAATACCAGAGTTAAAAACAGATGAATGGATAGAAGTTTTAGACGAATATCAACAGGAATTACTAAAAGAACTATTAAAAGAACGTAGTGAGGAAGAAGTATTAGAAATGTGGCTTGGTGCATCTGTACCTAATGCTATGACTCCGTTTGGCGGAGGAGAAAACACAAATTATTTGAGAGCATTCAAAGAAGAAATAAATAAGCTTTTACTCGGGGACGAAAGGTATGCAGGAGTGATTAAAGAGTTTAATGAACATGCGACAGTTACGAAATTCTTTGTGGTAAGTTTTTTGTCAAATGCATTAGCAGAAAGTATGGGTGTAGTGGCTGCAGTTATAGCACCATTAGTTGTTTTGGTATTGGGAACTATCGGAAAAATGGGTTTAAATGCATATAGAACTATGCTTCTAATAGAGCGAGATGATTGTTTTAAAGAAAATAACTAATAATGTTAATAAGGTACGTCATTTCAGAGAAATAATTAGATGGTAAATAAATATTAAATATGTTACAGTAAAGCTAATTGATTATGTATTAAAGGAGAATGATAGGTTATGAATATGGAAGTATATAAAATGATAAAATCACTTGCTGATAATTATGCAAAAGAATTAAAGGAACAGGTTGATTTACGTATGGAAGAAATGTCAAATGATGATACATCACATTATTTGTTATATCGTGTGCTGGGTGTATCAAATAAAGAAGGAGCTTTAATTGATTTATATCAAAATAAAGGGCGATTTCTATATAAATATGCAGGTGCATTTTTAGAAGAGGCTGCAACTATTTGTATAAAATATAAATACTCCGATGCGAAAAAAATAAAAATTCCTAATACATTAGGAAGTAGACCCAAAACATTTGAGATAGACTGTTTGGTTGGTAATTTGGCGCATGAAATTAAATGGAGAGATGCTACTACGGATGGAGACCATATTACAAAGGAACATACACGAGTTAAAGTGATTAAACGAAAAGGATATATTCCTGTTAGAGTTATGTTTTACTATCCACAGAGAAAGCAGGCGCAAAAGGTTCAAGAGACATTAGAAACTTTATATGGTGGAATAGGTGGAATGTATTATTATGGTGATACTGCATGGGAATACATAAAAAAATTTACGGGGATTGACTTGATGGAAATTCTTGAAAAAATAGCAGAATCCAGAGAATGAGGCAGCCTATGTTGTATAATGCAGATTGTTTAGATGTACTAAAGACAATGGAAGATGAAACGATAAATTTGGTTTATTTAGATCCTCCATTCTTTACACAAAAAAATCATAAATTGAGTAGTTCAGATGGTATACAATATGAATTTAGTGATATTTGGGAATCACGTGCTGAATATATACAATATATTAAAGAACGTATAATTGAATTATGGCGTGTTTTAAAATCAGATGGGAATTTGTTCTTACATTGTGATACATCAGCTTCACATTATTTACGTGTAATTTTGGACGAAGTATTTGGTGAAAATTTTTTTAGAAGTGAAATAATTTGGAGCTATAAGAGGTGGTCCAATGCCAAAAAAGGATTATTATCTGCGCATCAAACTATTTTGTGGTATTCTAAAACAGAAAAATATAAATATCATATTCTATATGGGGAATACTCACCTACAACAAATATAGATCAAATATTGCAAGAACGTGAAAGAAATTCAATTGGAAAGGCGATTTATAAGCGAGATAAAAATGGTGAGATAATAAATGGGAAAGAAAAAAGAGGAGTGCCAATTTCAGATGTATGGGAAATTCCGTTTCTTAATCCTAAAGCAAAAGAGAGGACGGGATATCCAACACAGAAACCAATTGAATTATTAGAGCGAATTATAGAAATTAGCACGGATGAAAATGATGTTGTCCTTGATCCTTTCTGCGGTAGTGGAACAACAATGGTAAGTGCTAAGTTGCTAAATAGAAATTTTATAGGGATAGATATTAATCCAGAAGCAATAAAACTTAGCCAATTGAGGCTGGAAAAACCATATAAAACAAGTTCTCATTTACTAAGAGTTGGTGCGGATGCATATAAAACAAAAACAGAAGATGAATTAGCAATATTAAAGCAGTTTGATTGTGATATAGTACAAAGGAATAAGGGTATTGATGCATTTTTAAGAAGACATTATTCTGGTGCACCGGTAGCAATTAGACTTCAGCGTGAAAATGAGACTTTTGAAGATGCTGTGGCTTTATTGGATACTGCAGGTAGAAAGAAGAAATGCTCCTTAACTGTTTTAATTGCTTATGAGAGTGAGAAGAAAAACGTTCCTGCTAATATGTTGGTTTTAACTCGACATAATATAATGCTAGAAAGTCTGATTTGGGAATTAGAAAATCGAAGTAAAAGAGCGTAAGCGAAGAATAAAACGCATAATATAATGTGTGATTTTTCGGCACCTTTCGGACACCTCACCCCTAAAAACTGCATACTGCCAGAAGGATTCGCACCCAACTTGCCAAGTCCATCCTCGCCAAAAGCAACCTTTAAAATCGGCAATTATCTTGAAGGTCGATGAGTTCGAATCCCTCCGCTCTCCACACCGCGTAATTTCCTGCTTGCACGTCGGAAGGAATGTAGGGCAAAGAGTTTCCTTCGGTGTCGCACAGCATAAAGGAAAAGGGCTTGTATAAATGAAAATTTTTAACCTTACTGTATCTAAGATGCCGAGCACAGATACAGTAAGGCTTAAAAATACTTTACACAAGCCCTTTTAACATATTAAATCACACCGAAGGATACTCTCAGTAACTTTATTCCTCTACCGGTGCAAGCAGGAAATCATCGATATTTCCCCAAGCGCCGCCGCTCAGCTTCATTCTGATACCAACGGTGATATTGCCGTCGCTGGTTGTGATGCCGCTAATTTTAGGAGTAGAAAATTCTCTCCATGCAGTAACGGAAGCGGTTGCTTCGTAAGTTTGTTCGTCAGCGATCGCATAAATTACGATTTCCTGTTCTTTAGCATCGCCGCCGTGAAGAGTTACGCTGAAGTTGTAGGTGCCTGGCTTTAAGTTAGACACGGTCTGTTCTGCGGAGAAGTCCATTGCACTTGTGGAATAGAAGTGAAGGGACTTGGTACCGGAGGAAGCATCGGTTAACTTGTCGATAACGTAAAGCTCGGACATTTTGGTGGAGCTGTTGTCGGTGAAAGTCCACATGGACAGGTCATCCAGCTCGAAACTCGGGTTTTCCACATAGTTCTTTTCTACAATATCCAGACGACAGACAACGTTCATGGAGCTTGCGCCCTCGGTAGCCACGCCCGGAATCATATAGGAGTTAACGCCGTTAAAGGAAACGGTGCTAAGGTCGATGGAGGAGGTATCCCAGGTTACTGTAACCGGCTTTTCGGAACCATCGTTAAACTTGGCAGGTACGGTGTCAGGAAGTGTTACAGGGTCCTTTAAACGGACGGTAACAACAGTAGTGCCGACGTAGTCCATCTTTAAGTCGGTAGTTGCGCCGTTTGCCATGTGGCGGAATACGCTTAAGGAAGCCAGAGGCTTACCTTCGTAGTCGAACATTGCCTGATTATCCCAAGCGGAACCGCCGTAATATTTACCGGCGTCATTCGGGTCATAGTCGCCTGCAAAGCTGGAAGCCCAGCCGGAGCCATGCTTTTCCCAGAGAGCGGAACGCTCTTCCCAGGAGTTACCCGGAACAGGAATCCAGGCCGGTTCCCAATAGCAGATACCAATTGCGGATTCGCCAATGGAAGTCAGGGCTGCGGTTACATCACGGATACAGTCTGCCTGTCCCTGTACAGTAACGGAATAAGGCAGGGTGACAGCGGAGTCTGCAGAAATGGAGTTACCGTTGTTGTCACCGTCTTCCATAGTGTATGCCCAGGAAATTTCACCGACCATAACCTTCTTACCGTAATCGTTTGCGATGGTGCTGAGAACTGTGGTCAGGTTTTCTAAGGTTCCGTGCCAGTATGGATAATAGGAAGTAATAAATACGTCATAATCTACTTTATATTTTACAAGATAATTTGCAAATTTAATATACTGAGGTGCATTTTCAGGATTGGTGAAATGAACACCGACCAAAATGTCTTTTTCGTATTTTTCTGCCATTTCTCTGACAGCCTGGGAGCCGCGGTTCATCAGTACTCCGATAGCTGACCAGTTCTTCTCACCGGCCATACCTGTGGTAGTCTCGTTACCGACCTGAACCATGGTTACATTTACACCGGCATCTAAAAGAGCATCCATGGATTCCTTCGTATATGTATAGAGAGCCTCTGCCTTTGCAGCGAGATCCATACCTTCCCATGCTTTTGGAACCATCTGCTTTGCCGGATCTGCCCAGAAGTCGGAATAGTGGAAGTCAATCATAACGCCCATACCGTACTGAGTTGCACGCTTACCAAGCTCAATAGCAGTTGCCAGATCATTGTTACCGCCGCCGTAGCCGTTGCCGTTGGTATCGTATGGGTCGTTCCAGACGCGGAGGCGTACGGTATTTACGCCGTTTTCTGCCAGAGTTTTCATTAAATCCTGCTCTACGCCGTCTTCATTATAGTAAACAACACCGGATTTTTCCTGTACTAAGAGTGTGGAAACATCCACGCCCAGCATAAAGTCCTCGGTAAGACCGTCAACCTTTTCTACAAAAATCTGAGACGGACGATCCAAAGGCTCTACATTTTCAATTTTGATTTTGCTGCCGCAGCCTGCGCCGAGTACTGTCACACCTGCCAGTAAACACAGTAGCGTTGCTTTTTTCAGTAATTTCATAAAGCTACCTCCATAAATAATGTTCTAGGGGTTGTGAGTACTATTACAGGTAACTATTCAGTTCCACTATACCATTCATTCGTAAAACCAGCCAACTGCCGTTGTCTGTCGCTGCTTTGCAGCTTGCTGTTTTACTCATGTATGGTGGGTGGAACAAATCGTTTTATTATACTGCACATACAGTTTTGCAAACAAGCTTGCAACTGGTATGCGCAGCATAATAAAACTGAATAGTTACCTTTTGTGCAAATTTCCCTATTGACGAAGTGAAAATTACCTGTTATTATAAAAAAGTACTGAACAACCGATTGCGCACCCATTATAACATTTATACAAAATTTCGTCAAGGGTGTATTCCGGTAAAAAGGGGGAGTCGTGGAACGTGAAAAAACTTACAATTAGTGATGTGGCAGAACATTTGGGAGTGTCCAAGACCACGGTATCCCGGGCAATTTCCGGCAAGGGACGTATCAGTGATGAAACAAGAGCACGTGTTATGGAATATATAGAAGCGGCGCATTATAAACCAAATGTTATTGCGAAAGGGCTTGCACAGTCAAAAACGTATAATGTGGCGGTGATTCTGCCGGTAGATTGTAATCTCGCGGAGCTTCCGTTTTTCCAGAACTGTATGTGCGGTATATGTGAGGCGGCATCCGGCCGGGACTATGATGTGCTTACGGTTTATACCAAAGCAGGAGAAACCGGAGATTTGGAAAGGATAATTTCCAATCACAAAATTGACGGTGTCATTTTAAGCCGGACATTGGTGAAGGATGCGGCAGCAGAATATATCAAGAAGAAAAAGGTACCGTTGGTAGCTATAGGAAGTTCTCCGGATGAAACTCTGGTCCAGGTGGACCACGACCATCGCAGTGCCTGTCGGGAATTGACGGTAAACCTGTTAAATAAAGGAATGCGGCGATTGGGCTTAATAGGAGGAAATGAATCCCACATTGTTACAAGAAGCCGTTATGAAGGCTTTACGGATGCATTCCGCATGGTGGGACGTCCGGTTGAACGGGAACTGATTTATCCGGGTATTGAACAGGCGGAAGAAATCAAAAAGGCAGTCCGTGAATTACTGATAAGAAAAGCAGAATGCATTGTCTGCATGGATGACATGATATGCAATCATGTGTTGCAAACACTGGAAGAGGAAAGGGTTAAAGTGCCGGAACAGGTAGAAATTGCCTCCTTTTACGCAGGTGTTACCACGGATAATACAATACATCCGATAATGGCACTGGAATTTGACGCCAGAAAGCTTGGATATGTTACATGCAACACACTGATTGACCTGATAGAAGGAAAAGCAACGGCAGCAAAACAGTTGCTTCCATATATGGTGAAAGAGGTATGAAAAAGGCCGGTTTAATACATACTATTTGAATGGATTAAAGAGGCTGGAAAAAATTCGCCAAAAAAATTCGCGAAATTCACCGAAAAAAATATGCATTTATACTAGCGGAAAGCGACTAAATTTTTCGAAAGTTTCGAAAAAACAAGAACTTAAGTTCGAAGAATTGTGAAACATGCACAAAAAAGTTTTTAACAACTATGCAAAATGTACATTGACACAGGAGAACTCTGCTGTTAATATTAAATCATGCGAAATGCAAATTGCGCATTCTTTGCGCAAAAAAGCAATAAGATATGAAATATTGCACAAAAAGAAAAGGAGAGGAAATTTATGAAAAAGAGAATCTTAGCGCTGCTTATGGCAGCAACTATGGTATTCGGTCTTGCGGCTTGCGGCAGCAAGGAAGATGCCGGCAACACAGGCAATGAAACCAACAACAGCAGCAATGCAGGTACAGAAAACCAGAAGGCTACCGACACAAACATTACAATCTGGGTAGCTGAAAATGTAGTTGACTTTACAAAGGAAAAGGTTACTGCATGGCAGGGTCAGAGTGAAACAAACAAGCAGTTCACAGTTGAAGTTCTTCCGGTAGGTGAAGGCGATGCGGCTGGTAACATGATTACCGACGTTACCGGTGGTGCTGATATGTATGGTTTTGCACAGGACCAGTTAACACGTCTTGTTGCAGCCGGTGCATTAGCTCCTGTTATGGGTGACAATGCAAGCTGGATTGCAAAGGAAAATGATGGCGGTGCTTCCAGCGCAGCTAAGTTAGGCGATACTACATATGCCTACCCAATGACTTCCGATAATGGTTACTTCTTATACTATGATAAGAGCGTTATCACAGATACTTCTTCCTTAGATGCTATCATTGCAGCTTGTGAAGCAGCAGGAAAGAACTTCTACTTCGACATTCGTTCCGGTTGGTACAACATTGCATTCTTCATGGCTGCAGGTTGTCAGATCACATATGATACAGACGCTACAGGTGCTTTCACAGCATGTAACGTAAACTATGCTACAGATAACGGTGTTGCAGCTCTTAAGGCTATGATTGAGCTTGCTAAGTCCCCATCCTTCCAGAATGGTGCTTCCATCGGTTCTGCTACAAATGCAGCAGCAGTTGTAACAGGTACTTGGGATAAGAGCAGCGCAGACGCTCTCTGGGGTGCAGATGGTTATGGTTGTGTTAAGCTTCCTACTGTAAAGATTAAGGGTGAGCAGAAGCAGATGGGTGGCTTCGGCGGATTCAAGCTTCTTGGTATTAAGCCACAGACAGACTCCGTTAAGTTAGCAGCATTACACAGCTTAGCTCAGTACTTAACAGGTGCTGAAGTTCAGCAGGCTCGTTTCGAAGCAGTAGGCTGGGGTCCATCCAACTTAACAGCACAGGCATCTGATGCAGTTAAGGCTGACAAGGCTCTCTCCGCATTAGCTGAGCAGTTAAACTTCACAATCGGTCAGGGTCAGTATCCGGGCGATTACTGGACACTTTGCGAAGGTTTAGGTGATACTATTCTTGCTGATACTCTTGATAACGCTTCTGATGCCGAGCTGTTACAGGTTCTGACAGATTTAGAGGCTAAGTTCAAGAGCGCTAAGTAATTAGTTTAAAGTTTACAACAGAAAGTTTTCTTTCTGGTTGTCATAAGATGACGAACAGGAGGGGTCAAACCCTCCTGTTTGATTATGGCAGTTCAGCCCATGTAATAAGTCAACTGCTAGAAAATGTGCTTGTACATTTTTTGAGTTGACTTATTACATGGGGTTGGCGCCGGTTCATGAGCAAAGTAGCTGCGTAGCAGCGGTAAAGCACTGTAAGTGCCTTTGCGAATGGCGCGGGCTGAACTGTTACTAAAAAAGAATTAACGTCACGAAGCATTAATTTCAACTTACGCAATTTTGGAGGAAGTATGAAGGGTATTTTAGGAGCAATTGCCGGCTTCTTTAAAGGGCTGGTAAACAATATTAAAGATCTCGGATCAACATTTGCTCACGGGGACTGGAAAACCCGTGTATCTTACGTCGTTATGGGCTTCGGTTCCATTATGCGTAAGCAGTTTTTAAGAGGATTCGCGTTTCTTGCTATTGAGGTATTATACATTTATTATATGTTTACCACAGGTGCATTTTATCTTTCCAAGTTCAGCACGCTGGGTACGGAAAAAAGCGGTTATAATCCGGACGGAACCATTAAGTATGGCGATAACAGCTTTTTAATTCTGTTATTTGGTTTATTAACAATTTTCTTTACTGTAGCAGTAATTTTACTGTGGAGAAGCAATATCCGTCAGAACAAGCAGGCACAGGAACTTCTTGCAAAGGGAAAGAAGCTTCCAACCTCTATGGATGACTTAAAGTCTTTATTAGACGGAAACTTTCATAAGACATTACTGGCACTGCCGGTTTCCGGTATTTGTGTATTTACAATTCTGCCAATCGTTTTCATGATTTGCGTGGCATTTACTAACTATGACCGTACACATCAGGCACCATCCAATCTGTTTACCTGGGTAGGTTTTGAAAACTTCAAGACCATGTTATCCTTTGGTGAAGGTATTGGTGGAACCTTTATGACCGTACTGGGCTGGACTTTAGTTTGGGCGTTCTTTGCAACCTTCTTAAACTATTTCCTTGGTATGGGTCTTGCGATGTTAATCAATAAAAAGGGAATTAAGTTCAAAAAGCTGTGGAGAACAATCTTCGTTATAACAATTGCAGTTCCTCAGTTTGTTTCCCTGCTGTATGTTTCCAAACTCTTTGCCGGTGACGGTCTCATCAATACCTACCTCATGAAGTGGGGCTGGATTGATCAGGCACTTCCATTCTGGACTAATCCGACCTGGGCAAAGGTTACCATTGTTTTAATTAACTTGTGGATTGGTATCCCGTATCTGATGCTGATTGCAACAGGCTTACTTATGAATATTCCGGAAGATTTGTACGAAAGTGCACGTATTGACGGTGCAAACAAGTTCCAGATGTTCCGTAAGATTACACTTCCGTATATGCTGTTCGTAACAGGTCCTTACCTGTTAACCAGCTTCACCGGAAACTTAAATAACTTCAACGTTATTTACCTTCTGACCAAGGGTAACCCAATGGATATTAACCTGGCAGAAAAAGCAGGTCATACGGACCTGTTAATTACTTGGTTATATAAGATGACCGTGGATGATACTAACTACAAGCTGGCTGCCGTAATCGGTATTCTGGTATTCGCGGTAACAGCGATTATTTCTCTTGTAGTTTACAATATGTTACCATCGGTTAAGGATGAGGAGGGATTCCAATAATGGCAAAGAAATTCAAATCACAGTCAAAGAAAAAGAAAATGGATCTCTTCTGGTCCTACTTACTGCTCATTTTTCTGTGCAGCTTTTGGTTGCTTCCATTCGTGGGCATGTTTTTACAGAGCTTCCGTTCCTGGTCTGCAGAGTACGGCGGCATGGTAGAGTACCTTGTTCCAAAGCAGTTTTCTTTGGATAATTACAAGTTCCTGCTTGATCCGGAACAGAGTAAGTTCACAAAGTGGTATGGTAATACACTGATTATTTCTGCTGCATGTGCTGTTATCCAGACAATTGTTGTTCTGGCTGTCAGCTATGCGTTGTCCAGAATGCGTTTCAAAGGACGTACCTTAATGATGAGATTTAATCTGATTCTTGGTATGTTCCCTGGCTTCTTAACCATGATTTGTTTATACTTCCTGTTAAAGGAACTGGGTCTGACCCAGCAGGGTGCGATTCCGGGCTTGATTTTACTTGGTACAGCGAGCTCCGGTATGGGTTACTATGTATGTAAGGGATTTTTTGATACCATTCCAAAGTCCCTGGATGAAGCTGCAAGAATTGACGGTGCAAGCCGTTCCAGAGTATTTTTCCAGATGACATTGCCTCTTGCTAAGCCAATTGTTATTTATACCGCGTTAATGGCATTTATGGGTCCGTGGTGTGACTTCGTTATGGCTTCCTACGTTGCTTTCGGTTATGAAGACAGCTACAACGTAGCCGTTGCGATGTGGCGTTGGGTAACGGTTAACGATTACCAGGGCTTCTTCACCAGATTCTGTGCCGGCGGTGTGTTAATTGCCGTTCCTGTAACATTATTATTTATGGCACTCCAGAAGTACTATGTACAGGGTGTGACCGGTGGTGCTGTAAAGGGCTAAAGCGAAATTTAAAAATTTCGCTGCAACACCGCAAAGCGGTTGTTGCGGGATTATGAAAAAATAAAACCATGGCGATAAATATATCCTTCCAGAACGCGCTCTCGCTCCTTCGCGACGTAGCGGGACTAGGTTCGTGCAACCTTTGGTTGCATTACCTCACCAAGTGCCGACGTCGCTCAAGGGTTCTGTTCGGATATATTTATCGTTCATGGTTTTCGTTAGTCAAAGGGAAAATATAAGTTGTTTAGTAAGTGGTTTGGGAGCCAAGGTTGTAATTAAGTGAAATTAAAGAGACATGGAATATAATTTAAGTGCAAAGCTATTTATAAAAGAAAAGTAATAGAAAAGAGGAGAGTTTTTTCTATATGAAAAAAAGAGTTTTAAGTATATTGCTGTTAGCTGCCTTACTGCTCAGTTTATGTGCAGGCTGTGGCGAGAAAAGCAGGATAACGGAAAATAAAATTTCCTATAAATACGAGCAGAAACTAAATGTCATGGATGACAATTACCGCAATTATTATGAGATTTTTGTGGGCTCTTTCTATGATAGTGACGGCAATGGCATGGGAGATCTACAGGGTATTATTGAAAAGCTGGATTACATAGAATACATGGGCTTTAACGGTATCTGGATGATGCCGATTATGCAGAGTCCGAGCTATCATAAGTATGATGTCAGCGATTACATGAGCATTGATTATCAGTATGGCACGATAGAGGACTTTAAGGCGCTGGTGGAGAAGTGCCATGAGAGAAACATCAATGTAGTCATTGATATGGTAATTAACCATACTTCTTCCAATCATAAGTGGTTTACACAGGCTTGCCAGTATTTAAAGGGACTTTCGGAAGGAAAAGAACCTGATCTGGCGGAGTGTCCATATGTTGGTTATTATGAGTTTTCCAGAGAAAAGCAAAATGACACCTATTATAAAGTAAGCGGAACGAATGATTGGTACTATGAAGGCAGCTTTTTGTCCGGTATGCCGGATTTAAATCTGGAAAATGAGGCACTTCGGGCAGAGCTGGAGGCGATTGCAGATTTTTGGCTGGAGCTTGGTGTGGACGGTTTCCGTATGGATGCTGCCATGCATTTTACAGAAAACAACCCGACGGCAAATAATGAAGCATTAAACTGGTTATATACCTACTGTAAGGAAAAGAATCCTGATTTTTATATGGTTTCTGAGGTGTGGGCAGGCATGACATCCATTGCAGAATACTATGCCAGCGGCACACCAAGTATGTTCAACTTTGACTGTGCTTCTGCAGAGGGTATTTTAGCAAAATCTGCAAGGGGAACGTTCCCGGCAGAAATTTTAGTGGACCGGATGCTTTCTTATCAGAATGATTTCTCTGCAAAGAATCCGGACTATATTGATGCTCCATTTTTAAGCAACCATGACCAGGTACGTATTTCGAATTCTTTGAATAATAATGAGGAACATTTGAAAATGGCTGCCGGTATGCTTCTGATGATGAATGGAAGTCCTTTTGTTTACTATGGCGAAGAAATCGGCATGGCAAGCAAGGGCACCAAGGATGAGAACAAGCGTATTGCCATGATTTGGTCTGCTACAGACACTACCGGCGCCACCCGTGGTCCGTCGGACGCTGACAAAGGAATTACCTCAGCCTTTGAAGCGGTGGATGAGCAGTTAAAGGACGGTCACTCTCTGCTGAATTATTACAGAAGAGCGTTGCGTCTTCGTAATGAAAATCCGGAAATTGCCCGTGGTGATATTGCTAAAATTGATTCTCTTTGCGAGGGCAATATTGCAGTACTTACAAAGAGCTGGGAAAGCAGTACCATCGCAATTATTTATAATAATGGAGAAGCTGAGCTTACGGTGGATTTAAGCGGAAGTGAAATTGCCGGAATGGGCATTCGCGGCTACCTGACACTGAATGGTGAGGAAGTGACTTTAAAAGATGGCGTGGTGACGATGCCAAAGAAATCTATTTGTATTTTAAAATAAAGGACAAAATAGTAAAAAACTGCTGTATGATTGCGCGTACAGCAGTTTTTTGTTATAGAAAGGCTTCTGCCATGAAATCCATTGCTATTTATTTTTGATTTTATCTAAAGAGAAAGTTCCAACTACTAATGGCACAAAGAAAATCAGCAGGAAAATCGGGAACAGCCACAGACCAAAAATCTGGGCAATAATACCACAGATGGCAGGAACACCGGTGGCTCCGATGTAGGCAAATACCTGCTCGGTGCCCATAACTGCCTCGGCGTTTTCTTCTCCGAAGTTGCTTGGCGTGAGGTAGCTGAAATTCGGATAGATGGGACCATTTCCAAGGCCTACCAGAAACAATCCAACAGCAGAAAAGTACGTTGGCAGTGGCAGCAGTAAAATTAAGAGAGCGGCAGCAATAACGTATTCACCAATTTTTACAATACGCCAACAACTCCATTTGGTAGCAAGGAGCCCGGAGAAAAATCGTCCCAGGGTGATACCGGCATAGTAAAACACTACCATACCGGCAGCCTTATCAATCGGGAGTCCTTTATATTCTACTAAAAAGGTACTGCCCCAGCTGCCACAGATAAATTCGATGGCGCAGGAACAAAGGAAGATGCACCAGACTGCTTTGATGCCCGGTAACTGCAAAAGTTCTTTGAAAGTAAGTACTTTAGGCTTGCGTTCTTCGGAAGTTCTTGTTTTTCCGTGAGCCTTACGCCACACCGGCAGGGTAAGAATCACAGTCAGGCTGATGGCAAGCTGAATGAAAAAAGCAATACGGTAACCACCCCGCCATCCGTTTTCACCACTGATAACCAGGGAGAGTATGTAAGGGCTGATGGTAACGCCTACACCGTAGCAACTATGTAGAAAGCTCATCTGGGTGGCGGAATAATGCAAGGAAACATAGGCATTCAGAGCGTTGTCGATAGCACCACCACCAAGACCAAGCGGAATGGCGAGCAGGCATAGCATTCCAAAACTATCCGCAAAGGAATACCCAAACAGGGCCGCTGCGGTCAGCGCAGTACAAAAGGCGGTTACCTTATTGGTGCCAAAGCGGCGAATCAGACGCACACTGAACAGGCTGGAAAAGGTGGTGCACAGGCTGCAAAGCACTGTGATGGCACTGCCGTAGGAAATCGGCAGGTTAAATTCGTTATAAATAGCAGGCCATGCGGTACCAAACAGTGAGTCCGGAATGCCAAGACCGATAAAAGCAAGATATATAATAATCAGCAGTAAGGTTGCCATAGATAAATCCTCCTAAAATAATGCAATTCAGTAAGGGATTATAGCACGAGTTTGGAAAAATGCAAGGAGTAAATTGAAGATTGTTGCGAAGAAAAGAATTTCTATGTACAATAAGCATGGAAGTAAACTAAGGACATAATAAGGCTATAAAGAAAAAATACCGGCCGTTCTATACAACAAGTGGAACGGCCGGTATTTTAGTACTTATTCAGTTGCAGTTGTATACTTTTACGGTGTGTAAACTCTCTCCATCTGAGTTACCATGCCACCCTCAATGACAATGCGGGTATTGTTTGGGTCAAAGCCGTAAATATAAGCCACCTTATCTGTGGATAAATCTTCGAAGCTAAATGTTTTGGCATTTCCTTCCGGGTCGGCATTATCAATAAGGATAAAGTTTTCGGAAACCGGGAGAGTTGCCTCACCAAGCTCAAACCAGGTCTTTGCATCGCTGTAACCGGTTTCGAAATAAACGGTATTTTCAGTGGTGATGAGCTCATAGCCACCTGCATCCAGACCGCCGTTAATCTGCACGGCACCAAAGTCGGTACGAACCAAATCAGTAACCAGAGCGTCTTCGCCTCTAAGAATGATAGTATCGCCAGGTGTCAGTGTTGCAATGTCAACCATGTCGTATAAATCGTAGGTGTAAACTTTCACCTTTAACTGCATCACACCGTTTTCATCCACATAGGCATCGCCCTTGTTAAAGGAAACTGCTACGGTGCAGTCGGTTAAGTTGTTCATGTCGATGGTGACAGGCAGCGGAGAAACAGTTTTTGCTGCAGGGGCAGGTGCCTCAGTAGGGGCTGCAGTTGGTTCTGAAAAGTCAGCCGGAATGGTGGTTGGTGCCGTAGTTGGAACAGCCTCTTGGGTAGGAGCCGGAGTATTTACTCCTGCATTGGCGTCTTCTGTAGTGCCGCAGGCTGCCATGGAGAGCAGGAGGCATCCGGTAAGTAAAAGTGCAAATAAGTTTTTCTTCATAGTATAGTCTCCTTTCTTTTTTTATAAGATTATTTCCCTTGTCATTAATATAGACGGTGGACGTGTCAAAACCGTTGCAGAAATTTTACAAATTGATGAAATGAAGTAATGAAAAATTTATGTTGACGAACGAAAGAAGAAGTCATATAATCCCATATGGGATTATTGAAGAAGGAGATTAGTATGAGAAACGAAACACTTAATTTACTAAGTAATATCAACAATGCCATTATTAAATTCAGAGGAATCTATTCCGGCTGGTCTTTAGAGCATGGAATCAGTTACAACGAAATGCTGGTATTATATACTATCCGTGAATTTGGTTATTGTACGCAGCGACAAATTTGTGAAAACTATCTTTTGCCTCGGCAAACGATGAACCATGTATTTCTTACCTTGCGCAATAATGGAATTTTGCAGTACAGCAAGGAGTTTTCAAAAGGAAAGGAAAAAGCATTTGTGTTATCGGAGAAAGGGAAAGAGTATGCAGTACCCTTTCTGCAATCGTTGGATACTGTGGAATCGAGAGCAATAGAATTATTGGGAGAGGAAAAAATAAATATGCTCACGGCGTTAATGTTAGAGTATGATGGAGCATTAATGCAGGCATTGCAGGAAAAGGAGCAGAAGTAATGGAAACGGCAGATTTTTTTGGCAAGGAGAAAATAAGCAGAATTTTATTAAAACTGGCACCTCCGGTGATGCTGGCACAGCTGATACAAGCCCTTTATAATATTGTGGACAGCTTGTTTGTAGGAAGATACTCGGAATCCGGATTAACAGCACTTTCGATCATTTATCCACTACAGCTTTTGATGATAGCACTTGCTGTTGGTACGGGTGTGGGTATTAATACAATTATGGCGGCAACGCTTGGTGTAGGAAAAGAAAAAGAGGCAGAGGAGTATGCCGGAGTGGGGACTCCTTTAGCCATTGTTATGTGGGGGTTGTTTGCAGTAATTGGCTGGTTTATTATGCCAACCTATGCAAAAATGTCAACAGATTCTGCAGAGGTTATAAATGACATTATAGTTTATGGGCGAATCGTGTGTGTATTCAGTTTTGGATTATTTTTGGAAAGTATCTGGACGAAAATACTTCAGGCAACCGGAGATATGAAAACACCAATGCTTGCCCAGATTTTTGGTGCTATTACAAATATTGTTCTTGATCCGCTGCTGATTTTTGGTATGTTAGGATTTCCTAAAATGGGAATTGCCGGAGCCGCGATTGCTACGGTTGCAGGTCAGGTGGTAGCGGCACTGATTGTATGTAAAAGGGGATTTCGGAAATCGCCCAAAAAAGAGGTATATCCTCATCATGTGGCGAGAATATTTTGTTTAGGTATTCCCAATATTTTAATGCAGTCTGCGTATACGTTTTATATTTTGGGGCTTAATCTGATTTTAGCTTCTTTTTCTGACCAGGCAGTTACTGCGCTTGGATTATACTATAAATGGCAGACGTTCTTTTTTATCCCGTTAGGGGCAATGCAGACTTGTATTGTTCCGGTAATCAGTTTTAATTATGCAGCCGGAGTTATAGAACGGTGTAAAAAAACATTAACTACAGCAATTGGATTCGGATTGGTGCTTATGTCTATGGGAACGCTATGCTTTAACCTTATTCCGGAGCAAATGCTGCGGGTATTTACCTCAGACGCATTGGTAATAGAGATTGGAAAAATCGGGTTTCGCTTTGTAGGAATCAGTTTTATTCCAATGGTAACTTCCTTGATTTTCCCGGTGTTTTTTCAGGCAGTAGGTTCAGGGATTAAGAGTGCTTTTTTAACGGTAATCCGTACAGTTATCCTTTTTGTTCCACTTGGATTTTTATTTTCCAGATTCGGACTAAATTGGTTTTGGTTGACGTTTCCGGTAACAGAGATAATAACCAGCACGGTTGGTATTCTGTTTTATCGCCGGTTTCTGGAAAAAGGGAAAACCATGATATAAGTCGGGTTGCTTTTTTATGTATATTCATATAAACTGTACCATAAGGATAAAAATATTTCAGATAAATATATAGAAGAACAGGAGAATAACAATTATGAAAAAAATAGTATTTGGTGGTATTTATATTATCGCAGGGCTGTTATCTATCTTTGTATTACATAGCTATGGAATTGGTTTGGGAAGGAATGATTTGGATTTTGTGCTTCTCCTGCCTATTCTTAGTGTAATTACCGGTATCATATTTACGATAAAAGGATTGCGCGAAGAAGAGGAATAATCCCCGGTTACAGGCGTTTTATGAAGTAGAAAGTTGTGCTTGGGTTTTCAACAGACAGACAAGACATTGCTTTTTCACAACCTATAACAAAAAGAAAAGAAATAGAAATTCCAAAGCAACGACCTTCGGTAGGGCTTGCCCTAGCCGGGGAGTGCGTGGAATTTCTATTTCTTTCTTTTTATGTCATAGATTTTTAATTAAAGCAATGTCTTGTCGTGACTTATGTCTAACCCATCACAACTTCTACCTGATATTCTGTCTTGCCCTTCTTGTAAGGGATAACAGTTGTTCCTGTTAATTCTTCGCCATCTACGATGAGCTTCTTAACGCCCTTTTCAACGTTGTTAGGGTTTGATACCTTGATGTTGTACATTGCGTCGCGGTAACGTCTGGTTAAGGTGAAATCGCCAAAACCGGTTGGAATACATGGATCAACGGAAAGACCGTTGTGAGTTGGGTAAACACCCAGAATGTACTGGGAAATGTTTACGAAGGTCCATGCTGCGGTACCTGTTAACCAGCTGTTCTTTGCCTCACCGTGGAACTTAGCGTCTGCACCCGCAATCATCTGGGAGTAAACGTAAGGCTCGGTACGGTGGATTTCGCTGATTCCTTCTACATATGCAGGACAGGTCTTCTTGTAGATTTCGAATGCTCTGTCGCCGCGGCCGATAACGGTTTCTGCGATGGAAACCCAAGGGTTGTTGTGGCAGAAGATACCTGCGTTTTCCTTGTATCCAGGTGGGTAGGAGGAAACTTCACCAAGCTCTAAGTGGTACTTGGTGTAAGCAGGCTGTAAAATCATGATACCGTACTTAGTATCCAGCTTTTCCTTAACGGAGTCGAGTGCCTTCTTTGCGTGGCCTTCTTCTACGCCGACACCGGCAAGGACACAGAAGCCCTGTGGCTCGATGTAAATCTGGCCTTCTTCGCATTCCTTGGAACCAACCTTGTGGCTGTAAGCGTCGTAGGCACGAACGAACCAGTCGCCGTCCCAGCCGTCCTTCAGGATAGCGTCGTACATCTTCTTTACTTCTTCTCTTGCGTAAGCAGCTTCCTTTTCGTCGCCCATAAGCTCGCAAAGCTGTGCGTATTCCTCGCCGTACTTAACGAACATACCTGCAATAAAGACGGATTCTGCTACCGGGCCTTCACTTGGACCGAAGGTCTGGAAGGATTCACCCGGATGCTCGGAGAAGCAGTTTAAGTTTAAGCAGTCGTTCCAGTCGGCACGACCGATAAGTGGCAGGTTGTGAGGTCCCTTGTGATTTACGATGAAATCGAAGGATCTCTTTAAGTGGTTGAGAAGTGGAGTTGCCTTTTCCCAATCGTTATCAAACGGAACATTCTCCGTTAAGATGGAGGTGTCGCCGGTTTCTCTTACATAAGCACTGGTACCTGCAATGAGCCATAATGGGTCATCGTTGAAGCCGCCGCCGATGTCTGCATTACCCTTCTTGGTCAGTGGCTGATACTGATGGTATGCGCTACCGTCTTCGAACTGTGTGGAAGCGATATCGATGATACGCTCTCTTGCACGGTCCGGAATCAGGTGTACAAAACCGAGTAAGTCCTGGCAGGAGTCACGGAATCCCATACCACGGCCGATACCGGACTCGTAGTAGGAAGCAGAACGGGACATATTAAATGTTACCATACACTGATACTGGTTCCAGATGTTAACCATTCTGTTTACCTTATCATCATTAGATGTTACAGTGTAGCGGGAAAGAAGCTCTTCCCAGTAAGCCTTAAGCTCTGCTAAAGCCGAGTCTACATCTGCATCTGTCTGGTACTTAGCAAGAAGCTGTTCTGCAGGCTTCTTGTTGATAACATTGTGGGACTCCCACTTTTCTTCCTGTGGATTTTCAATATAAGCAAGTACGAAAACAAAGGTCTTTGTTTCGCCTGGCTGAAGTGTAACGTTAATCTGGTGGGAAGCAATTGGGGACCAGCCGCTGGCAACGGTATTTTTTGCCTTGCCTGCCTCTACTACTTCCGGATGGTCTACGCCGTTGTACATACCTAAGAAATCATCACGGATGGTATCAAAACCGTCGATTGGATGATTTACGGAGAACAGAGCGTAGTGATTTCTTCTTTCACGGTACTCGGTCTTGTGGTAGATGGTGGAACCCTTGATTTCCACTTCGCCACAGCTAAGGAGACGCTGGAAGTTCTTCATATCGTCGTCTGCATTCCAAAGACACCATTCTACATAGGAGAATAGGGAAATTTCCTTGGCTGCATCGGAATTGTTAGTCAGTGTCACCTGATTGATTTCGCAGTTGTCGTTTGTTGGAACAAAAGCGAGTACGGAAGCGGTTAAACCATTCTTTGCGGAAGTGAAACGGCTGTAGCCGATACCGTGACGGCACTCATAGGAATCAAGAGCAGTCTTGGTTGGCTGCCAGCCCGGATTCCAGATGGAG
Source organism: Lachnospiraceae bacterium (assembly GCA_045531895.1). GTDB lineage: Bacteria > Bacillota > Clostridia > Lachnospirales > Lachnospiraceae > SIG299. Next base: position 6,475 of record JAZSEW010000013.1, on the reverse strand, counting down.
TCACCATCTTTTATGTAATAATACTTACCGTTGTTGTCGTAAGGAACGTTGTTGTAACGATAGCGGGTTAAGCGAAGGAGCTTAGCGTCCTTGTAAAAGCTGTAACCACCGCAGGTGTTGGAAATTAAAGAGAAGAACTCATTGGTTCCAAGGTAGTTAATCCATGGAAGCGGAGTCTTTGGCGTGGTAATCACGTACTCTTTTGCGGCATCATCAAAATAACCAAATTTCATCGGATTTTCCTCCCCAATACTTATTTTATTTTGTAACTGTGAGTGTGCCTGCACTGCGCACTCTCTCACTTTAGTATCAGTTTAAACGATTAAGTTCAAGAAATCAATATATTTTTTTAACTTTATACATGGAATTTTTAGTGCTTTTTTAAGTAATGATTAAGTAACCCATAAAAAATGCCTACTTAATCGTTTTTTAAGTGCTCTGCCATACGGTTTTTCAGTTCCGGAGTAATGTTCCAAAGGAAGCGGAATGCCAGGTAGCTTCCCAGAGAAAACAGGGCAGGCGCCAGAAGACATAAGGTTTTGATACCGAAGAGGGTAAAACTGCTTTGTACCAAACCAAGGGCTTCCTTTGTACCATCAAAACCAAACCACCCAAGGAGGGCTACTCCGGCAGAAGTACCAATAGCCTGACCGATACGGCGCAGCATATTAAAGGTGCCATAAATGGTGCCTTCCGTGCGTTTTTCGGTTAAATACTCATTATAATCAATAGTTTCTCCGAGCAGACCCCACTGCATCATGCCGGAAACACCGGACAAACCGTAGGCAAGGGAGTATAACAGCACATGGAGCCACAGTGGAACTGAAAACAGCAGGTGCATCATAAATAATCCGGCATAGGAAACAATTCCTGCTAACAGAGAACAGCGAATAAAACCATGTAACCCCAGCTTCTTTGTGAAGTTTGGGGCAAGGAATAAAAATATCAGAGAGAAGGGCATTAAAATCAGGCTGCCCATACTCATCAGTTTTAAGTTCTGATACACATCGGAATACATATAAGAACTCATGGTGGAGGTAATGGAGGTGGCGGCCCCCTGGCACAGCCCATGGATACACATGCAAAGGAAAGCCCGGTTTTTCTGGATGACATGGAAAGCGTCTGTGAATTTTACAGGATGGGAATTTTTGCTTTTAGTGATTTTGCGTTCTTCTGTAAAGGCATAGCAAAGGAAACAGGAGAGAAATCCGATGACAGCGCAGACAGTAATGCTGACGGTATAACCGGTGGATAATTCATCCTCAAAACCGGAAAGAATCAGCGGAAAGATTATCAGAGGCACAATGCTTCCTAAAATGGAGCCAATACCCCGGAAAGAGGATAACGAAGCCCGCTCGTCGTCGGTTTTTGCCATGGCAGAAAGCAGAGAGCCGTAAGGAATATTAAACATGGTATAAAAAAACTGGTAAATCAGGTAGGAAGTGAAAATAACGATTAGCCGGGAAGCGCCGGTAATATAATTTGGCGCAGTGAAAACAAGAATGGAGGTAACTGCCAGTAACGGAGCAGAACGAAGCATCCATGGGCGGAATTTACCCTTGGAATTTTTATGAGCAGCAAAATGTTTGTCCATCAGCATGCCAAATACCGGACTGCTTAATGCATCCCAGATTTTCCAAAGCAGTGTCATTACTGCAAGAATGGCAGTATCAATCATCGGCACGGTAATGTAATACCGGGTCAGGAAATTAGTCATGGTAAAGAACGTGACACAGCAACCGAAGTCACCCAGGGCATAGCCGAGGTAATGTCTGGCGGTCAGGGTGTTGGTGGAGTCTTTGCTCATCTTATGTAACCTCCTTTTCAGTTAGGCAGGGAGATAGGACCTGTTGGTAGCAAGTATTTGAGAAATACTATTATTAAGTATAACGGAAAATGAGGAAGAAAAGCAAGGTGTCAATTTTAAAATTTCGGTATTTTACAGGCATTGCTGTAAATAAGAACAAAAAGAAAAGGAGTTACCCGTCATTACGAAGCGGATAACTCCTTTTAAACTATGCTTTCCATTGGACTGTACCTCTTTTTTAGATTTTGTTCTATCTATACATTCGAACTTTTATTTACCATTGAATTCTTTATTATAAGGTATTCATATCTGAATGTTGCCGGCTGAATATCCTTTTCTTTTTACTTTTCATTCTGCTTCAAGGCTTCTTTTGTAAGATAGAGTTTTTGTTTTAAGGTGTTACGCTAAACTTTCTGGTGGTCTGTACCTCGCTTTCTTAAAATTTTATCTATGTTGAATTGTTGTGCATTGGACCGTACCTCCTGTTCTTTAATCTTGTATTCTTTCTTTTTTGCTCTTCCTTTATCTTGATTACATTATATCTGATAAAAAATGATTTGTCAATAGGAATTTTGAAAATATTAAAAAAATAATTTAAGTGTCAGAAAAGAGCGCAGGTAATTCTGGCAATATTCTGATAATTACACAAGAAGGATTTTACATTATGACGTAAGAGTACAAAATCCGGATTAAAAACAAACTAGTATTTAATAATGTAATAAATCACATATGCCCAGTTGAGAGCACCGTGCAGAATGGCCCAGCCAATGGACTGCCACTTGGTGTAAGAAATAATCATGGCAAGGACAGCACCCATACCGAGACCATTTTCCGGTGATAAAATTTTAATATCCAGATGCCAGTTCTTTTTTTCTTTACCATAAATTATCCGTTCTACGGAAACGCCAAAGATTTTTGCAAGTTGAGTAAGAGTTTCTACATCCGGTTGAGTTTTTCCCATTTCCCAGTTGGATATTGCCTGGCGGGTAACACATAATTTTTCTGCTAACTCATCCTGAGTCATTTTCTTTTCTTTGCGTAATTTTTTGATAGAATCACTTACCATGTTCATTTTTTGTCCTCCTGTTTATCGAAGTAAAATGTAATGCATATTCTGCCATGGAGCAGAGTCGTTTTTCTTGGCTTCACTATAGCAAAATCGTGGGGATTTGGCAAGCAATGATTTGTTGCGTCCAGTATTTATGCGGGTTTGCGGCTTCTTTTCACCATCATGGTGAAAAAACTCTCTGAACATTGGAGATTGCAGAAAGGTTAAATTAATGCTGAAAGTCTGCAAACTGCGAACCAATTAGTAAACTAAATTTGCTATACTGTTCACAAAGAGAGTGAGGTGGAACAGTATGATTCAGTGGAAAAATCAATGGTTGTGCGAAAACTGTCTTCAGGAGTGTGGGGCAGAGAGTTGCCCGCACTGTGGAAAACAAAGTATCATGGCAGATGTCCCGGTGGGATGTTTGCCGCCAAAGACTATTTTGGGAGAACGTTATATTATAGGTAAGGTACTGGGGCGCGGCGGCTTTGGTATTACATATCTGGCTTTCGATATGCGGGAAGAATGCAGAGTTGCGATTAAGGAATATCTGCCGGACGCCCTGGCGTTTCGACAGCCTGGAGAAACACAGGTACATACCTATACTAACGTCGGTCCGGAGGACAGCTTCCGTGCCGGATCTGAAAAATTCTATACAGAGGCCCAGACAATGGCACGGTTTAACGGTCATCCGAACATTGTAAACGTACAGCGTTTTTTCTATGAGAATCAGACGGCGTACTATGTCATGGAGTATCTGGAAGGTATTGATTTAAAACAGTATGTTCAAAATCATGGCAATAAGCTTTCTATGGAAGATACCTTAAAGCTGATGCTTCCAGTAATGGATGGCATGATGCTGGTTCACTCCATGAATATTCTGCATCGCGATATTTCACCGGATAATATTTTTGTTTTGAAAGACGGAACGGTAAAAATTCTGGATTTTGGCTCGGCGCGTCAGGTAATGGCGGAGCAATCCAAGAGTTTATCTGTAGTTTTAAAAGTGGGCTTTGCACCGATTGAGCAGTATCAGTCCCACGGAAAACAGGGTCCGTGGACCGATATTTATGCACTTGCAGCCACGATGTATTACTGCCTTACAGGAACAGTTCCTGTGGCAGCCATGGACCGTGTAGAAAATGATGGATTAAAGAATATCAGTGAGCTTTGTCCGGAAATCGGAAGAAAGGCGGACAAAGTATTTGCAAAAGCACTGGCTGTCCGCGCGGTAAACCGCTACCAGACGGTCAGTCAGTTCAGGGAGGATTTACTGGCACTGGACAGCAGCAAAACGGTGCTGCAGCTTCCGACAGAGAATACAGCAGTTCCGGCAGCAGAAAAAAAGACAGTTTCTCTTGGAAAAAAGAAGATTATTGTGATTGTTGCAGCTTGTTTGCTTCTGCTTTGTGGTACTGGAATCGCGGTGGCGGCTAGGGGATTGAGCAAGGATAAGCAAATAGAAAATCCTATTGTGAACATTGGCAGTTCCGGTGATAATCAGGTTCCGGATTACATAATGGATGACGTGTCAAAGATAACGCCAACACAAGCGTCTGAACCGACGGTTGAGCCAACATCTACCCCAGAACCAACAGAAACGCTGAGTCCAGAGCCAACGGAGACACCAACGCCGGAGCCAACGGAGACACCAACGCCGCAACCGACGATGACACCGGTTCCGGAGAAGAATGATTCGGATAATGAATTTATAAATATGACCGGTTACACAATAGATGAGTCGGGTTATGTGTTGTTTTATCCGGAGGAATCGGAGGTTTTTGCTAGTGGGAAGCCTTCTACCGGGTTAGACACTATGGCAATTACAGAAAGCCAGGTCAAGGAATTGGAGAAATATGCAACGTCTGCAATCGAAAACTGTAAACGGTTCAGAAGTACTTATTACTGTGTTATGGGCAGTCAAAAAGACCAGGCAGTAAAAAGCTACTATAGTTACAGTGACATCTTTACAGATGTTGTCGCATGGGATAATTGTATTACCTTAAGATATGAAGCTATTACGGGAGAATTGGTTTCCGTAAGTATCTGTCATAAAGAAAAAGAAAAAGCCTATCGTATAGCAAATGAAATTTTATCTATCTTAGGTGTGGAGTACACCTTAACATTGGAAATTGCGGAAGACCATACTTATGAGAAAAACTTCCATTTTTATGGTTTTGATGGTGCCCAGTACGGTAATGATTATTATAGTGTGGGATTCGATGTGCATTATCCAACCTGGTAAGCCGGTTCAGAACAGTTCGAAAATCCGCAGAAATAATAATCACAAGCTTTTACGTACCCAGTCCGAACAAAAACGACATTCCGAATTAGATATTTGAAAAATTAAAAATGTGAGATATTCCAAAGCAACGACCTTCGGCTTGACCGGGGAGCGCGTGGAATATCTCACATTTTATTTTTTATTAAGGCATTCTATAGGAATGCCGTTTTCGTTTAATTATAACTGAGGACCTGCAGCTACAAGTGCCTTACCAGCTTCGTTGCCTTCGTACTTAGCAAAGTTCTTGATGAAACGTCCTGCTAAATCCTTAGCCTTAACTTCCCATTCGGAAGCATCAGCATATGTATTACGAGGGTCAAGGATGTTTGTATCAACACCCGGAAGTGCAGTAGGAACTTCAAAGTTGAAGAATGGAATCTTCTTTGTTTCAGCCTTAGCGATGTCACCGTTTAAGATTGCGTCGATGATACCACGGGTATCCTTAATGGAGATACGCTTACCTGTGCCGTTCCAACCTGTGTTTACAAGGTATGCCTTAGCACCGTTAGCTTCCATCTTCTTAACTAATTCTTCCGCATACTTAGTTGGGTGTAACTCTAAGAATGCCTGGCCAAAACATGCAGAGAAGGTAGGAGTTGGCTCTGTGATACCACGCTCTGTACCGGCAAGCTTTGCTGTGAAACCGGATAAGAAGTAGTACTTTGTCTGCTCTGGTGTCAGGATGGACACTGGAGGAAGTACGCCGAAAGCGTCTGCGGAAAGGAAGATAACATCCTTAGCAGCAGGAGCTGCGGAAACCGGCTTAACAATGTTGTCGATGTGGTCGATTGGGTAGGAAACACGAGTGTTTTCTGTTACGCTGTCATCAGCGAAATCAATCTTGCCATTCTTGTCTACAGTTACGTTCTCAAGAAGAGCATTTCTCTTGATAGCCTTGTAGATGTCTGGTTCGGATTCCGGATCAAGGTTGATAACCTTAGCGTAGCAGCCGCCTTCGAAGTTGAATACGCCGTTGTCATCCCAGCCGTGCTCGTCATCACCGATTAAGAGACGCTTAGGGTCTGTGGATAATGTTGTCTTACCTGTACCGGAAAGACCGAAGAAGATAGCGGTGTTTTCACCGTTCATATCTGTGTTAGCGGAGCAGTGCATGGAAGCGATGCCCTTTAATGGGAGGTAGTAGTTCATCATGGAGAACATACCCTTCTTCATTTCGCCGCCGTACCATGTATTTAAGATAACCTGTTCTCTGCTGGTGATGTTGAAAGCAACAGCAGTTTCGGAGTTAAGACCTAATTCCTTGTAGTTGTCAACCTTAGCCTTGGAAGCGTTGTAAACAACGAAGTCTGGCTCGAAAGCTTCAAGCTCTTCA
>JAZSEW010000025.1:0-70969 GCA_045531895.1 Lachnospiraceae bacterium | reverse complement strand
AACAGGAAGATACAATGTCTGAAAAACATTGATTCCTGTTGGGGTTGTTGGTTTACGGGATGAAGCGGTTAATTTTTCACATTAACCGACAGCCCCTTTTATTATTTATATTCACTTTCTTTATAACGAAGTATCTCCGTTCCTGCGCTTTCTCATTGTTACCGCAGCGCGGATATTATCAGCACCGGCATGACATATAAAAAAGATAAGTTCATCAATTACCTTCTGACTGAAAATTCCGGGCTCCATACGAATCAGACCATTATACCGTTCTTCCACATTTTTTTCACTTAAGAATTTGTCAAATTCCTTTTGCATTTTATCATACGAACCAAGTGTCTCATCCAAAACCGCGCGCATCTGATCCATTTCCGGTCGGAATGTCTCTTGCACCTGTTTTCCGATATCCAACTGTAAGCGCTCATCCGAATCAAAATTCATCATCGCCAAGTCTTTCTGTCCGGTCAAATCTCCCACTACCGCTTCCAGACGATTAATTTCTTCATCATATTCATGCAAGTCAAGGGCAGAATCCGGAATATTCTCCAATTCCTTCACTCGCTGCTTCCGGTGAAGTTCAAGCTTTTCCATTTCGCCAAGCAGACTTAACAATTTATTAATGCCCACAAGATACTTATCCTTTACAAGATTATTAATCAGTAAATAAATAGTATAAAAAAACACAATTAGTACAAGATAAATTGTGGTCAGTGCCTGCCTGTCATTTCCCCCGTAAACACCAAAATACAGTGTCATCGGCAACACCAGCAAAAGAAATACAAGACCTGACACTAAAATCAAAGCATCCTTACCTGTTCTCGGACAAAAAAAGGCAAGAAATAACCGGGAGGTACAAATGGCAGGGACACCCTCTTCCTGACCTACCAGCTTAATTTGTTTCTCCAGATTCTTTTTCCGCTTTTCATACATTTCCGTCTCTTCACGAATCATCTGGTCAATCAGTTCCTGACGCTTTCTGGAACGTTCATCCCTGTTTTTTTGTATCTCAATCTCACAAACGGCAATTTCATCATAGTAAGGTTTTACAATTTCCTCCCTGCGACGTTTAATCTCCGCGTTCATTTCCTTTTCAATTTCTTTTTTCTGCTGTTCAATTTTCTCCTTTTGTTCTCTCACGGCAGTATCTAATGCTTCAAGCACTGAATTATATCGCTCTTTTTCCTGTACTATTTTTTTTAATTCCAATAATTCCTTTTCGCCACCCAGTAAAATATCTTCCACGCCACTTCCCTCTTTCTTTTTTCCTATGTTACAATTATTTCGGACGAAATCCTTCAAAAATAAATAGGTCAAACTTCTTACGGTTTTTATTCAGTTCCTCCTGTGTTCTTATTGTCCATGCTACCGCGGTTGCTCCCCATAGTCTGTTCAGATTTCTGCTTAAATTACCGGCAGATTTATGAGAATATGCCACAAAATCCGGACGTCCCAACACATTTACAATAAGCATATGAACCAGCCATTCCTGCAAGCCTTCCTTCTTCCCCTCTTTTTTGAAATTGGCAGAAAGTTGTCCTCTTATCACATCCGGCCGTTTTTTCCGATACCACTGCACCGCAAACGGATGAAAGGACTCCATACAATACACACCCGCATAGTTCTCCAGTTCTTTATTGGTAAGCTCACAAACACGAGTCTTGGAATTTACCATTTTAACCTCCATAATCAGAGGCACTTTTCCATCAATAACCTTTAACACCTCAGAGAACAGTGGAATTTTCTCATCAGAACGTAGCAGTCGAAACCGCTGTAATTCTTCATAAGTCATAGAATTAACTTTTGCATCTACACCACATACTCTTTTCAAACTTGCATCGTGAAACACCACCACTTTTTCATCCCTGGTTAACTGTACATCCAGTTCAATACCATAACCATTTTCCACTGCCAGCTGCATTGCTTTTAAAGAGTTTTCCGGCGCATCGCCTTTATTATCATGAAATCCCCGATGTGCATAATACCACCCCATAAATTCATGCATTGGCCGTGGCGTAATCCGTGGCATAATAATAAGTAAATATAAAGCTGCAACTACTACAAAAATGCAGATTATTATTGTCATAATACTGTGCTCCTAATCTTTTACATCAAAAGCAGAAAAAGAGACCATGTCGATATTCGTATGGTCTCATCTCCGTTCGTACTTAATATACACGTTTTATTTCTGAATAAATTTTTCAAATACCCAGATAACGAGGCACGCTCCAAGCACTGCGCCTACATAACCAAGCCAGCCCGGAAGCAACAGTCCTGCAACCACACCACCAAGAATACCCATAATAGCATTTCTCAAAAAACCGCCCTTGCTCTTCATAATGATGCCGGCTACCCAGCCTACAAGCGCACCAATTAAAATATCAATTAAAATTCCGATAAGTGTACCCATATTTATGTCTCCTTTCGAAAATAGTATAACTATTGTAGCATTTTCCTCACGTATTTTCAACCTTCTTCTATAATTTTCCCACTCTTTTGAAAATCTTTTTTTATAAAATACTCCAATTCTTTATTGTGAAATCACAAATTATGTGATATACTAAAATTTGTTTTTGAAATTATAATTATAACCACAGCGTGCCGTAACCATGCGGAGGAATGAGGGACTTATGCAAATTGGATTTGATAACGACAAATATCTACAAATGCAGTCAGAACACATTATGGAGCGCATCGGAAAGTTTGACAACAAGCTCTATCTGGAATTCGGAGGAAAGCTCTTTGATGATTTTCACGCTTCCAGAGTACTTCCGGGCTTTGCTGCAGACAGTAAACTTCAGATGCTTATGAAAGTAGCTGACCAGGCTGAAATTGTAATGGTAGTCAGTGCCGATGATATTGAAAAAAACAAAATACGTGCCGACCTTGGAATTACCTATGATGAGGATGTTATCCGTCTGATTAACGAATTCCGGTCCCGTGGTCTGTATGTAGGCAGCGTAGTACTTTCCATGTATGCAGGACAGCACAGTGCCAACAAGTTCCAAACCCGTCTGGCTAAAATAGGAATTCCGGTATATCACCATTATATGATTCCTGGCTATCCGGCCAATATACCATTCATTGTTAGTGAAGAAGGCTTTGGTAAAAACGATTACATTGAAACCACCCGTCCGTTGGTAGTTGTCACTGCTCCGGGTCCGGGCAGCGGCAAAATGTGTACCTGTCTGTCCCAGCTTTATCATGAGCACAAGCGTGGTATCCGCGCCGGATATGCCAAATATGAAACCTTCCCTGTATGGAATTTATCTCTGGACCATCCGGTGAACCTGGCTTATGAGGCTGCTACAGCAGATTTAAACGATGTCAACATGATTGATCCATATCACTTAAAAGCCTATGGTGTTACCGCTGTCAACTATAACCGTGATGTAGAAATCTTTCCTGTATTAAATGCCATGTTTATGAAAATTTATGGCACAAGCCCTTATGCTTCTCCAACAGATATGGGAGTAAATATGGCAGGCAACTGTATTTTTAATGATGAAGCCTGCCGCCAGGCTTCCCATCAGGAAATTATCCGCCGCTACTATCAGGCACTTTCCGGTGTAGCCGAGGGAACCCGTACGCCGGAAGAGCTTAATAAAATTAATTTGATTATGAGTCACGAAAACCTTTCCCCTGCAGACCGCCGCCCGGTGGCTCCTGCGCTGGAACGTGCTGCTCAGACCGGTGCTCCTGCCGTTGCCATTGAGTTAAATGATGGAACCATTATTACCGGAAAGACCGGAGATTTGCTTGGTGCCAGCGCTGCTGCCCTTATGAACTCCCTGAAATATCTTGCAGGAATTCCTCATGAATTAAAGGTACTGTCTCCGGAATCCCTGGCACCGATTCAGACCTTAAAAACCAAGTACCTTGGCAGTAAAAACCCAAGACTTCACACTGATGAAATGCTCATTGCGCTTTCTGCCAATGCAGCAGTTAACGAAGAAGCTTCTCTTGTATTACAGCAGCTATCCAAACTCCATGACTGTCAGGTACATTCCAGCGTAATTTTATCTTCCGCTGATAAAAATATTTTTAAAAAGCTGCACTGTGATGTAACCAATGAACCAAAAAGTGTATAATATAAATATTTCTTTAGCATAGAAAACAATAAAGTCCGATATTCCTCGCTCTCCGACCAAGTCGAAGGTCGCCACTTTGGAATATCGGACTTTATTGTTTTCGTTATGTTATGAAATAATTTTCATATACACTCTTTTTATGCTTTCTTGACAGCATAAAAGATTACAGAACCGCTAACTCTAATTCTTTACCGTAATATTGTTCATGGTTACATTTTCACAGTTCTTCACAAATATCTGGTTTCTGTTATCTCCTGCATGATCAAAAATAGTAATATTCGAAAGCTCCACATTCTTCAAGTAATAGCCCGGTTCATCAAATCCAAACAGCTTTACTGCCGGAAGTTCATAGGATTCCATCAAATCAAACTCTTTTGCATACTTGCCGTCAACCACAATATTTCTAAAGCTGACATTAGCAAATACCGGTGGTACTTCAGAACCGATACCATCATCATTATATAATACCGTATGGTACAAAATTTTGGAGGTCTTACAATCTCTCGCGTGCACATCGGTAACGTAACCGCCACGCTTCCTTGTTCCTTTTACCTGAATCCCCCAGCGTGACTTAATAAAGTCACAATCCCATACTTTAATATCAGCTACACCGCCGGACATTTCACTACCAACGGCAATTCCATTTCCACTAAGACTCATACAGTCGAAAATCCGTACATGCTTTGTCGGACGATTAATAATATTTCCTTCCGGATTTTTACCGGACTTAATTGCCACACCATCATCATCGGTATGGAAAATACAGTCAAAAATAGTACAATTTGTGGATGAATCCGGGTCCCATCCATCGCCGTTCCATGTACCGAGGGATTCAAACACGCAATGATTCGTCAGAATATTATCGGAGTAAATCATATGCACATTCCAGCTGGCACCGTTCTTGATGGTCAACCCGGAAATCCACACATTCCGACAGTTACTGATGTTAATCAGACGAGGACGCGCCCTTCCGGAAATGGTTTCTTCTTTTTCATACTCCTTAATTTTATCCCCCATAGATGCCAGATACTCTTTCTGACGTTCTGTTTCCAATTCAATAATTTTTAATCCCAGTGGCTGACCACCGCTTTCGATGGTGCCCTTACCACGAAGTACAATATTCTCTGTGGTATAACCGGCATTCCGGTCCAACTCACCGATGTTTAACAGACTACTGTAGCAGGACATTTCATAGCCTTCAAAACGGCTGTGGATTCTTGGAAGATAATCCTCCGGATTCTCGGTTCCTTTCAGAACAGCTCCTTCTTCCAGGTAAATCTCTGTATTGCTGTGCAGACGCAAAGCTGCTGTCATAAACACACCTGCCGGGAAATAAATCTGCTCCTCAGGCTTGCAATCATCAAAAGCCTTTTGAATTACTGCTGTATTCATGGTAACACCATCACCAACCGCACAATAAGGCTCTTTCGTAATATCCACACGTTTCTTTTCCTTTGTGGTTGTTGCAGTAGCTTCCAATACCGCAGGGGTATCCCAGACCGAAGTTGCATTCACCATTGCAGCATTTTCTTCCTCAAACACAGTTACCACCTTCAGGCTGTACTCCGTCTCCGGCAACAGATGTTCCACGGTGTAGTGGGTTTTCTCCACTGTTGCCGCCAGCTCGCCATTGACATACACCTGATACGCCTTAATCCTGCCTTCCGGCTTTCCCCAGTAAAGCACCAGAAGGTCACTGGTTGCCCGTACATTTAATTCCTTGTCCTTCATCATAATACTTCTCCTTTGCTTCGATAGTTTACCGGTGTCATTCCCACATTTTTCTTAAAAGAACTGCAAAACACACTCTCACAGGAAAACCCGGTATTGTAACAAATATCCTTTACCGATAATCCGGTATTTTTCAATAAATATTTCGCCATGTCAATTCTGGTACGAACCAGATATTCATGTGGTGTAAACCCCGTTTCTTTCTTAAAAATACGAATAAAATGAAAGGGACTGATACCGATTCGTTCTGCCAGCAATTCAATGGACAACTCCTCCTTAAAGTTCTCGTTGATAAACGTCATAGTCGGTTCAGAAATCCCCTGGTTTCCTGCAGAGTTATCCGGAGAATATAACAAAAACGCTGTTAATATGTCCGTCAGATATTTAGATACCAGCGGTTCCTTAATGGCATTCCCCGGTGTAAACAATTCAAATACTTCCTTCAGCTTAAACAGGATTGGATAAGCGTTCCGTATAGAAAACACATTGCCAAGTCTTGTAGTGATTGCATCAAAATAATTCCCGGCACCATGCCCGTCAAAGTGAAACCATAAACAACGGCAACCTCTGTTAGTATAGTAGGCATGAGGCTCATAGCAATTCAGTAACACAAACTGCCCTTCCATGGCACATCGTTTCTGGTCTGCCCACTCCACAATCAATTCTCCCTCTTCGATATACAGAAGCAAAAAACTGTCATAAGCATCTCTCTTTAAATAATATCCCGGTCTGTAAAGAAAATGTCCGGTGCAGATTACATAGTAAAATGCATCCTTTGCCATAAGACTGGGAGCATACACATAATAGTCCGATTCTTCAGCAATTAACGCATCACAAGGTTTCAACCGGTCTTCCTCCTTTTTCCTTTCCTATTTCTATTTTACTTCTTTCTTCTAAATAGCGCAAGAGCAAAAAATATAAATTGTAAAACAGATAAACCCAATATTTTTAATGATTCCACGATATAACAAAAGCAGAAAATGTAAAAGGGCATTATAAAAGGGAAACTACGATATACACAGTTTCCCTTTTCTCTTAATACTCTTTATAAAAATCATTTTTTAACTCAGACACCGCCAGATAGCATTCCTTTCCATAAAGCAGACTTGCCGGTACTCTCCACGGCTTGCCATAATAGAAATTATCCGCCAACATTTCATTATCTGCAGTATATAACTGCAATACGTCGCCTACATTCGGAATTTCTACGAAGCCATCGTCTGTCGTAACTGTAACCCTGCTGTAATCAACCTTTCTAGGTCCATTAAATTGCAGCTGTTCCATATACTTTGGTTCAAACGGAAGGTTCTCTATCGGCACAATACTGATTTCTGCCTGATGGTAAGTCGTTCCTCCGGTCTTCTTTTCAAAGTCCGTACCATTCCAGACAAAATACATAAATTCACCCGGTGTAGCAGCACAAACCTCACCAGCTTTAAAGATGAGGTCGCACTCTGCACCAAGGTAAACCTTACCTTCCAGCTTCCGTAAAAATCTTGCCAGTTCCCACTTAATCGTAACAATTTGAATATCATCCACAGTAAGAACCGTATTGCCTCTGCCACTTTCGGTCAATACATCCTTACCTGCAAATTTATATGTTGCCGGAATTCCCGGAATTTCCGCAAAGAAATAAGTGTTGTCACATATACAGATTGGCTGGGCTGTTGCATATTCTAATTGCTGACTACCCAGAGTAATGTTGAACGGAAAAGCAAATGCCACATCACCTTTCACATCAAAGGCAGGAAATTTTACACTGCCGGTATTAATTACCGCGTCTGTCACATCCTTTAACTTTGCCAGTCGCTGATAATGGTTTACAAAAATAAAACCGCCCTTGCCGTCAGTACGCATGCTGTAACGGAGAGAGTCCATATCGTCTACAGATACCTGCCGTTCACTATCAACAGTGGTCATTGGTGCCAGAATGTCACCAAAGTCCTGTGCCAGCAAATGTAACAAATTCGTCAGACGGTACTGCTCTCTTAACTCACCATATTCTGAAATCATGGTCTGAAAGTCATAGGACAAAATACTGTAATCATTCGGATATCCTGATGCCTTGCTCTCCTGAAAGGTGGATAATTTACCAATTTTGTTTGTGCCACCAACATACATATAATAACCGATTAAATTGTTACCGGAGCCCAGCTTGCACAGGGACATGGCATAAATATCCATTCCCTTGATTAACGGTCTGCGGTGATGAGTTACCTGCATACCGCCGCCCAGTTCACAGGTAGCAAAGGGATAACGCTCATATGGAAGCCTCCAGCCATCCTCATCGGAAGCTTTGATTAAATCCACACCAACAGCGGAGTCGTTTCTCATCTGATTAAAAGCATAGTGCGGAGAAAGCGGAAGCTTTTCTATAGTATTGGACCACGGTGCTTCCGGATAAGCCGCAAATACCGGTACCACCTCGTCCACCGGAATCTTTGCACCATACTTGCTGTTCCAGCCGGTAACAGTGTAAAGCGGAGCCTCGTAACCCATTTCCAATGCCATATTCTTTAACGCTAACAGGTGTTCTGCATTATCCACAAGCTCATTCTCAAACTGAATGCCGACGATATTACCGCCGTCCTTATAAAACAATTCCTTCACCTGCTCATAAATCTTTTCATAGAAAATTTTTGCCTTTTCCATGTAGCCCGGATTGTTTTCTCGAAGTGCAAAAGGCTTTTTCATGAGCCAATCAGGGAAACCACCGTTTCTGCACTCTCCATGAGCCCACGGGCCGATACGGATGACAACTTCAAGTCCCACCTTCTGACACTCTAAAATAAACTCACGAACATCCAAATCACCACTGAAATCAAACTGTCCTTCGATTTCCTCGTGATAAATCCAGAACAGGTAAGTTGCCACTATAGTAACACCGCCTGCTTTCATTTTACACAGAACATCATTCCAGTTTTCACGCTTGCAACGAGCAAAATGAAATTCACCCATCACGCCAATCCACGGCACATCATTCTTTGTAAAATATAAATTTGTCACATCAATGCGGTTGCCTTTGTTATCGGCACCACCTACCTTGATGTGATTTCTCATTAACTCTTTTTTCTCGTATTTTTGAAATTTGTACTCCATTCCACATTTCCTCTCGCACACTCTATTTATAGCCTAAATGCTCCTTTTCATTCTAGCCCAGCTTTGCGATTTGGTCAATACCTAAAGAAAGGATAACCGCACCGGCCTCAGTTTTTAAGCCATGCTTTTTATTGATTGTTTCCATAATAGTATTTCTCTGCGCCGTAGGAACTACCATGGCGATAATTTCCTTTTCGCCCTCCTGCATGCTCTCATACATACCATCCAGTTCTTCCACACCCATAAAACGGGAACGGATAATCGTGCCGCCTCTTGCACCGGCAGCTCTTGCTGTATTCATAACCTCATCGGTGTTACCCTGATTTACCATAACTAAAACCAGACTGTTTGCTATATTGGCATCCATGTTGCTTCCTCCTTTATTCTCTGCGTCGCCTTGACGCTCCAAAACCGTTGCCACTACATTATTAAGCCCTGTTAATGGCATCGAGAACACAATACCCTTTTCCCTGATATTTCGGAGACTGTCAGTAAGTCGTTCCATCAGCCGCTCTGTATTCACTCTGGAAGCCAGACTAAAAATCACATCCTTTTCCGCCGAGCCGATACCAAGTACATCCAGCAAATCAGAAGAGGCGGTACCAATACCAACACAACGATAGTTGAAGTTTACGTTGTGCTCAGCGTAAAATTTTGCCAGGTCATTACCCTGACCACGTTCGACAAAGCTGACAATCAGCTTCATTGCTCCTGTTTTACTCATAAGCCTCCTCCTTTCTAGTTTTCATCAAAGAATATAATGCAGTCGTCCAGATGCGTAAGTTGAATTTGCTGATGCTTTGCCAGCTTCTTCTTTAACTTGCTGTAAAGACCCATCAGCTGAATGGTTAACAATGGAGTCATAGCAACCATGGCTACGATACCGAAAGCATCTGTTAATATATTGCCTCCTGCTGCTTCACAGGCACCCATGGCGAGCGGAAGCAGAAAAGTAGTAGTCATCGGACCACTGGCAACACCACCGGAGTCGAAAGCAATACCGGTAAAAATCTGCGGTACAAAAAATGTCATAACTAAAGAAATTGCGTAGCCCGGAACTAAGAAATACATAATGTTAAGTCCGGTTAAAATACGTAACATCGCCAGCCCGACAGACACTGCAATACCAATAGAAAGAGCAGTACCCATAGATTTCTGGGAAATGGAACCGTTAGTAATTTCTTCAACCTGCTTGGTAAGTACGCGAACTGCCGGCTCTGCTTTTACAATAAAGTAACCTATGAGAGCACCAATCGGAATCAACAAAAACGGAGTGCTACCACCCGCTACAGACTGACCGATAAACTGACCAGCCGGCATAAAGCCCACATTAACACCGGTTAAGAACATTATGAGACCAACATAAGTATAAATAAGACCTAAAACAATTCGAATAATCTGATGCTTATGGAATCGTCTGGAAATGGCCTGAAAAATCAAAAACATAACAACAATAGGAACAATTGCCACTGCCACCTCTTCTGCATAGATTGGCAGAGCCCGTAAAAATTCCCGTGCCACTTCTTTTGTAGTATCCAGTTCTACTAAAGAAACCGGCGTGTAAGCCGCATCTTCCGGTTTATAGCAAATACCAAGAATCATTACTGCAAGGATTGGACCAACGCTGCAAAGAGCCGTAAGACCGAAGCTGTCAGTACTGGAGTTTTTATCACTTCGCACGGAGGCCATACCAATACCAAGCGCCATAATAAACGGAACTGTAATAGGTCCTGTAGTAACACCGCCGGAGTCAAAGGACACCGGAACAAAATTCTTTGGGATAATAAATGCTAAAATAAAAATAATCACATAAAAGAAGACCAACAGGTAAGACAATGGTATCTGCTTCTGAATACGAAACTGCGACAGCATCAGAAACAATCCAACACCTACAGCTACCGTTAAAATTAACACCATATTCGGAATGGAGGATACCTGTTCTGCCAATACGGTTAAATCAGGCTCTGCAATAGTAATTACCACGCCCAGCACAAAACACACCGCCAATGGTATCAGCTGTTTTTTCGCCTTACTCATCATTACACCAATGCCCTCACCCATTGGAATCATGGACATATCCACACCCAAAGTAAAAAAGCCCATACCAAAAATAAGCATCAGTGCACCAAAAAAGAATAACGTCCAGGTTCCCGGCGTTAAAGGTGCTATACTGATACTTAAAATCAATACAATGGCTGTGATTGGCAGCACGGCTGAGATGGATTCATACACTTTTTCCAGTAATAATTTATTCAGTCTCACACGCATCTTCCTCTTTTCTACTTCAATTTATTAATTGTTATTTCAGTATACTATATGTGAAGAAGGAAATCAAATGTCTTAACCAAATCTTTACCGAATTTTAAGAAGCATAAAAAGGAGTGGCTTTTTACACCACCCCTAATACTGTTCCTGCCCAATATATTACTCCCAACATCCAACTGGATAAAATACCAAATAATATGACCGGTCCGGCAATAGTGAAAATCTTACATCCCTTACCGTAAACCTCTCCCTCTACGCCAAACTCAATGGCCGGAGATGCTACGGAATTGGCAAATCCGGTAATCGGCACCAGACTTCCCGCACCTCCGATTTTTGTTATCTTTGAAAATAGGTTAAATCCAGTTAACAACACTGCCACCAGAATCAATGAAATAGTCGTAAAGGCTGAGGCATCCTCTTCTGCCATACCACGGGAAGAATAAAAGTTAGAAAATGCCTGGCCGATGGCACAAATCACACCACCTACCCAAAAAGCATGAAACATATCCTTTAACAAATCCGGCTTGGGTGTTTTATTTTCCACATACTTGTTATATTTTTTTGCCTTTTCCTGCTCATTTTTTTCCTGCATGATTGTTTTTGCGTTAATTGGAATTTTCTCATTCTGATTCTCCATACTCATACCCCCATATTAAACTTCTCTCTACTGCAATAGCCCAAACAGCGACCCGACTGCCTTTCCTATCGCAAACAACACCATAATTCCTACCATACCCTTCTTTAAACCGACACGTTCACTTAATACCGGCATCATATTTACCACTTCTGCCAATGCAGCAGCCAGACAGCCGGTAAATATACCTGCCCCTATGCCATACAATCCCAGAAATACATTTCCCAAGTTCATATCAAACCGATATAGATACAACAGATTTCCGCCTACACATCCCAACAGAGACATATCCTCATAAAACATCAGGTATTTCGCTGTTGTAGTACCTGCTGCCAGTCGTGTTACCACTCCCACCAGGGCAAGAAAAGCAAAGAGACCACCGGCTACCAGCAGACCACCGCAAAGTCCAATGAACCCAAGCGCAAAATTTTGCAGCCATATCATTCCAGACGTTCTCCTTTTCTTGCCGCATTTTCAATAATTGTCGTATCTTCCTGCTGCTCATACTGACGCATCTGAATCTGCAGGGGTGTCGGGTCACTACTTAATTTTGCCGATGCAAAATGATTAAAGAACAACAGGATACCCAGTGGCAATCCTAAAGAATAGGATACCTCCAGCCAATTATTTCCTTCCGGGTTCCCAAGAATGCTCTCATAAATCTGTGCAAAAATCACAGTCAGGCTGGCGTCTTCATTAAAAGTCATAATCGTAAAAGCTGAGCCAAAAAACACAATAATTCCCACAAGCACTGCCTTCAGATAATCTATCCATTTCTTTTCCGGTGCCGGAGGTTTGTATTCGACAATGAAATCCGACACACCTAAATTCACTACCGTAATTCCCGGTACTTCATCCATAATATGTCGAATCAGGAAAAGGGAGGATACAGAGATTTTCTGCTTTTCCTGCTTTTTTATCTGAAACAGCGGAACACTCCTCACCTGCTTTGCATGCTTCTCTTCAGCAGCGTACACCTGACATACATCGGCTACCGTTATTTTTTTATGAGAAACAATACAGCTTAATTCTGCTTTAATATAAACTGTGTGCATTCAACACCACCTGTCTCACGCCATTGACAAATATTCCCTCATATTCTCTGGCACTGGCAACCGAATAAATAATTAGTCCAACCGCAAGCAGTACAATCAAAAGAATTGCAAAAATAACAATAGTTCTTTGTTTTACGGACACTTTTTTTCACCATACCTTTCCATGCACAATTCTGATATTTTTGTTAGTATCCGCATTCGCTTCCTGTTTATTCACCCTTGCACATTTTTTCTCATCTTTAATAAAATTTTCTTTTCCAAACGGGAAACCTGCACCTGACTGATTCCCAACAGTTTTGCAGTTTCCACCTGGGTTTTATCTTCAAAATAGCGGGAGGTAATCAGCAAACGCTCCTCTTCTGTCAGGCTCGCCAGTAATTGTTCCACCGTCATACGGTCAATCAGACTTTCTGCCTCATTTTTTTCCTCACGGATACGGTCCACCAGATAAATCTCATTGCCATCCCCCTGATACACCGTTTTATATATAGATTCTATTTCACTGTTTGCCTCCATAGCCGTTACAATATCTTCTACCGAAAGTTCCGTGGCCGCTGCCAGTTCTTCCACTGTGGCATCTCTGCCAAGTTCATAGATAAGTCTCTCCTGTGCTGCCTTGATTTTCCATCCGTTTTCTTTAATGGAACGACTCATTTTAATCAAACTATTATTATCCCGTAAATATCGTTTTATCTCACCGCTAATCATAGGCACCGCATATGTGGAAAACATCACATCATAAGATAAGTCAAACTTATCCACGGCTTTCATAAGTCCGATGACTCCAATCTGAAACAGGTCTTCTGCTTCCTGTCCTCTTCCTAAAAAACGTCGGACAATACTCCATACCAGTCCTACATTTTCGTTTATCACTTGTTCCCTTGCCACTTTATCCCCTTCCTGTGCTCTCCGGATAAGTAACTGGGTATCCATGGGCACCTCCTCTATTCATCTGAAGAAGTGGCTTCCGCATCCGCTCCAAGCTTTTTTGCCATTGTTACTGTTGTTCCCTGTCCCGGTGCCGACTCCACGGAAAGAGTATCCATAAAAGCTTCCATAAAAGCAAAGCCCATACCGGAGCGCTCCAACTCCGGCTTAGATGTATATAATGGTTCCATCGCCTGTGCCACATTTTCAATGCCGACGCCTGCATCTGAAATACAAAAAGTTATCAACTCACCCTCTCGTTCGCATCGCATATGTACCATTCCTTTCGCATCCTGATTGTAACCATGTAAAATTGCATTGGTTACCGCCTCCGAAATTGCCGTCTTAATATCCGCCAGTTCTTCTATTGTTGGATTTAACGGCATCACAAAGGCTGATGCGGCCATTCTCGCAAATGCTTCATTCTCCGACACTGCCAGAAAACTGATTTCACATACATTCTTTTCATTCATTCCTCTCATCTTACACCACCTCTGCCTTTTTTAACTGTTTCACCAGCTTATATAAGCCGGACATCTGAAAAATCCGATCCACATTTTTACCAATACCACATACGCAAACTTCCCCGTCAACATAGCTTACTTTCTTATAGCGTCCAATAATCACACCAATTCCGGAGCTATCCATAAATTCTACTCCACTAAAATCAAAGATAATCCGGTTAATCGGATATTTTTCCAAAAAACCGTCCGCCATCTCCCTGATATACACTGCATTATGATGGTCTAAATCTTCTTTTAATCGTATTACCATTGTTCGTCCATCCACTTCAAAATGTTCTGTCTTCACTTCAATCCTCCTTGTTTTGCGGAGCAAAATGCCCGCCCGCTCATGCGGGCAGAGGATTTTCCTCCTTGTTCCGTCAGTAATTCAAAAAACAAAAAGCGAAAATCCAAAGAAATTTTTCTTTAGACTCTCGCCTTTTTATCATTCGTAACATTATTCTGTTGTATTTTTTAAAGCTTCCTTCACATAGCCAAGATAGGTTTCTGCTTCCTGACTTCTGGTAGAACTCTTATGGTCTTCTATCAGTATTTCATACAAAGCCTTTGCCTGTTCCAAATCTCCAAGTCCATGATAGATTCTTGCCAGATGATATAATACCTCCGGTTCATCCGGTGTATACCGGTATGCTTTTTCAAATAGCAACAACGCATTTTCCTGATCACCACCGGCATAAAATTCCATACCCTGTGCCAAATATTCTGCACTCACCCGCGCTTCCAGTTCATCACGCATTTCTTCATAGAGATAAATTGCCTCCATATCCTGAATCAGTGACATATCCAGTGCAAGTACATCCGCCGTCAGCTGCTCCGTCTGTTCTATGGTTGGTTCCTCTATTTTCAGATAGGACTGATAAGCATACAGAAGTTCAATTAATGGTTCATAATCGGTCAACGTATACCCCTCTTCCCTGCGAAGAGTACGTTCCAAATCGTCAATCTGGTTTTCCAAAATACGAATATTACTTTCCAGAGAAGAAATTTCCACGTCCTTACCGCTGACAACCGCACTATAATCTCTTTCCTTCTGATTATATTCTTCCATAATGCTTCTGCGGATATTCGGCACTGCCATATAGTAAATCACGGCAACACCAATTAATAAGCCAAGAAAAAATGTAATAAATGCCATAAAATTTGGCTTATCTTCTTTGTAAGAACTAACCGGAACAATTTGTGAAGAAACAGACATATCATCCGAGCCTCTTCCGATTTCCTGCTGGTTCTGTCCACCCTGCTGAGTGTTGAGCCGGATTTCTTCCTGATAACGCAATGCCGTGACATTTGCCACATCAATTTTCAGCACCCGTGCAAGACACCGTCTCGCCTTTTCATATTCACAATTCTTTAAATAAATCAATGCCAACAGCAGCAGTGCCCGCACAAACTTCGGATTCTGACTGATAACACGCTTTAACTGTAAAATTGCAAGATCATCATCCTGTCGCTTCGCATTGGCAAGTGCAATATTATACTTCTTGATGGTCTGGTTTAATCCGTCAAATGCAACCGTATCCGACTGCATCTTTTTTAAATAGTAAGCTGCGTCATTATCCTGTGGCTGAAAGTTCTGGCTGATTACCCATTCCCCCAGAGCCGCCACAACCTCGCCCATTTCAAAGTAGACAAGGCCCAGCAAATTTCTGGCATCGGTATTTTCTTTATTAATTTCCAGACTTTTTTTCAGCATGGCAATGGCACCGCTTAAGTCTCTGACTCTGGCACGTTCCAGCCCCTTGTTGTAAAAGGCATTGGAGATACGTACCAGACGTTCATATACACTGATATCCTGTCCACAGATTTCACAGCGTTTCCGCCATCTGGTAATCTCATGACCACATTTCGGACAATTCATTTTAATCCTCCTTATTTTTACGGAGTAAAAATGCCCGCCCGCTTATGCGGGCAGAGGATTTTACCTCATTCCTTCTATTTACCTGACTTTAATATCGTTTCGATAATATCAGAGATATCCGTCAGGTCATTATGCAAAATTGCCTCTTCTGCTTCGTCAATCTCAAGACTTGGCTGAAATCTGGCAAGTTCCTCTTCAAAATTAATCATCTGCTTCTTCCTTTCTTAAGCAAACAAAAAGCTACCATACCAATCTTACCTTTGCTTCACAAAAAATGCAAGCAAAACTATATGGTAAATCAAAATTTCATCGCACAAACTGCAAAAATCCGTCAAGATGTCCGATTATAAAGATTTCGCTGAGGAAGGATTTCCCTCCTCAGCGAGAAAATTTGCAGAATTTCCTAATAAATTTTAGAAAAGAAAATCTACTTACTGAGCGCAGCCAGTCTTTCCTCTACCTGAGCCATCATGTTCTTGTAATTTTCCAGCTTCGCTCTTTCTTCTGTAATCTTTGCCTCCGGAGCCTTAGCCACAAAGTTTGCATTGGAAAGCATACCCTCACCACGCTTAATCTCACCGGTAAGACGTGCTTTTTCCTTATTCAGACGCTCAATTTCCTTCTCAATATCTACTAAATCAGAGAACGGAATGTAAATAACTGCCTGTGGAAGAACTGCGGATACCGCATCCTCTGCAATTCCTGTCTTATCTTCCTGAATCAGTACTTCACTTGCACCGCCAAGTGTTGCAAAGAACACCTTGCTGCCTTCAAAGGTTTTACGTACTGCAGTATCAGCAGAAACAACGTATACGGTTGCCTTTCTGCTTGGTGGCACATTCATCTGGGTACGAACATTACGGATACCCTTTACAGCTTCCTTAATCATTTCTACCGCAGCTGCCTTCTCTGCAAAATCGAACTCTGCATTATAGGTTGGCCACTCGGAAATCATAATGGACTCGTTTTCATCTAAAATTCCTTCTGCTTCTTTTAAAGTGCAGAAGATTTCTTCTGTAATAAATGGCATATATGGATGTAACATCTTTAACGCTCCGGTCAAAACGTGGCGCAGTGTCCACATAGCTGTTTCCTTGGAGGTCGCATTGTCCCCAAAGAAACGAGGCTTAACCATTTCGATATACCAGTCACATAAATCATCGTAGATGAAGTCGTAAATCTTCTGTGCTGCTACACCAAGTTCAAAGCTTTCCATATTGTCGGTTACTTCTTTTACCACTGTATTGAATCTGGACAGAATCCAGCAATCTGCATCTTCCAAGTTTGCCTTGTCGATTTCCTTAGCATCAAACTTAAGGCCTGCTTCTGCCATCTGGTCCATATACATCATAATGAAACGGGAAGCATTCCAAACCTTGTTTGCAAAGTTTCTGCTTGCCTCTACTCTTTCCCAGTAGAAACGCATATCGTTACCCGGTGCATTACCGGTGATCAACGTAAATCTCAGCGCATCCGCACCGTACTTATCAATTACTTCCAGTGGATCGATACCGTTGCCGAGAGACTTACTCATCTTACGGCCTTGGGAGTCACGAACCAGACCATGGAATAATACAGTCTTAAACGGTTTCTCCTGCATGTGCTCGTAGCCGGAGAAAATCATACGTATTACCCAGAAGAAAATAATATCGTAGCCGGTAACTAAAACGTCTGTTGGATAGAAGTACTCTAAATCCCTGGTCTTTTCCGGCCAGCCAAGAGTGGAGAATGGCCATAATGCGGAGGAGAACCAGGTATCTAAGGTATCCGGATCCTGTTCCATGTGCTCGCAACCACACTTCGGACAAACCTTTGGAGCATCCTTGGTCTTAGCAACGACTACCTCGCCACACTTCTGGCAGTAGTACGCAGGAATTCTGTGTCCCCACCATAACTGTCTGGAAATACACCAGTCACGGATATTGTCGGTCCAGTTATAATAAGTCTTTTCCATACGCTCCGGAATTAATGTGATTTCTTTATTCTTAACTGCTTCAACCGCAGGCTTGATTAGCTCATCCATCTTTACGAACCACTGTGGTTTAATCAGTGGCTCAACCGTAGTCTTACAACGGTCGTGAGTACCTACATTATGGGTATAATCCTCTACCTTAACAAGTAAGCCCATCTCGTCAAGCTCAGCAACAATCTGCTTTCTGGCTTCATAGCGGTCCATACCTTCGAATTTGCCACCATTTGCATTGATGGTAGCATCGTCGTTCATAATGTTGATTTCCGGCAGATTATGGCGCTTACCAACCTCGTAGTCGTTAGGGTCATGGGCAGGAGTAATCTTAACCACACCGGTACCAAAATCCTTTTCAACATAAGTATCAGCAATAATCGGAATCTCACGGTCAACAAACGGTACCTTTACCATCTTGCCAACCAGATGAGCATATCTTTCATCTTCAGGATGAACCGCAACAGCAGTATCACCAAGCATGGTTTCCGGTCTGGTGGTAGCAAACTGTAAGAAGTCATCGGTACCAACTACCGGATACTTAATGTGCCAAAAATGACCTGCCTGCTCTTCGTAAACTACTTCCGCATCAGAAATTGAGGTATGACAAACCGGACACCAGTTAATGATTCTGGAACCCTTATAGATAAGGCCTTTGTGATGCATCTTGCAGAACACTTCCTCTACCGCTGCATTACATCCTTCATCCATGGTAAAGCGTTCTCTGTCCCAGTCACAGGAGGAACCCAGCTTCTTTAACTGGCTGATAATTCTGCCGCCATACTCTTTCTTCCAATCCCAGGCACGCTCTAAGAAGCCTTCACGTCCAAGGTCTTCTTTGGAGATACCCTCTTCCTTCATTTTTTCAATAATTTTAACCTCTGTTGCAATGCTGGCATGGTCAGTACCAGGCTGCCACAGAGCATTGTAACCCTGCATTCTTTTAAAACGGATTAAGATGTCCTGCATGGTGTTATCCAATGCATGACCCATGTGAAGCTGACCGGTAATGTTTGGCGGCGGAATCACAATGGTAAACGGTTTCTTGGTTTCATCCACTTCCGCATGGAAATACTTCTTGTCAAGCCACTTGGAATACAATCTGTCTTCAATGTCTTTTGGATCGTAGTTCTTTGCTAATTCTTTTCTCATGATCTTTTATTTCCTTTCTCTTAAAAATAGAAAAGGCTTGTCATCCATAAAGGACGACAAGCCGTGGTACCACCTTTTTTCACAGTATTTTTACTGCCTCTTTGTCTGCTGACACAGACGTCACGGATAACGGTGTGAGCCGGTACTTCCTACTCTTCGCATTTCAGAAATACTGTTCCGAAGCTACCTTCAGCAAATTCGCCATACAGACCTCACAGCAATTCCCGGTCCGCTCTCTGAAAAGTTTCTTTGCCTACTCCTCTTCATCATTACATTTAACTATGTTTATAGATTGTATAGTAAAGAACTTTTACTTAATTGTCAAGAGATAAAATAAAAATTTCTTTTAAAACTATACTTCCACATCATTTTTTGCAAGAATCAGCAATGTTTCCGCATCATATGCCACATGGCGCTCTCTAAAGGTACGAAGAGACTTTCTTGCCATTTCTTCCTGACTATTATTATAATCAATTCTCTGACGCAGTTTCTGGCGGCGCACATTTAAACGATGACGTACTTCTACCATTTCCTTCGGATCTACCAATGCTTCCACCTGATATCCCCAGACCGCAGCATCCATAACTCCATTCTGCTTTAATTCTTTCACCAGTTCTTCCGTATAAAAATCAATAGATTCCGCTGTTTTCCGGAAACGCCTCTCTTCCTCCACAATCCGCATGTATTCCTGCCAGTGATAATGAAGCTCTTTTGCATTACCTACATGAAATTTTTCATACAGGTACTCTAACAGATTGGTACAATTCACATATTTTATTTTTACCTTGTTTAACAGCATAATGGCACGGTTCATCTTCAATTCTGCCACTTTTAAATCATACTGGTTTTTGCGATTTGAAAAATAGAAATACGCAATCACAATAATGCCAAAAGCAACCGTTAATATAAACGGTATCTGCACATCCTTTTTTGCTACTTCCTGCAACACAAATAAAAAGATAAGGAATACAATAATAAATACACCTGCTGCTTTTAACATCTTCTTGCCCAGCTCATCCCTGTCCATCACATCCTGTAATTCAAAATCCAGGGAAGCCTTTTCACTTTCCAGATGTCGTATATCGGAATTAATAATCTGCAGATAATTTTCCTGGTCCTCCATTTTCCGGATTTCTTCCAGAATCGTGTCTTCATAAGGCTCTAAAGCAAGCCGCTGTGCCATCGTAATTTTCGGTGGTATTTTCTGCATCTTCTGTCGTTCCTGATTTAATGTAATCAGTTTCCTCGCCATGTCCTCCACCGATTTTTTAGACCTCACCGGAAGCAGATCAATTTTTTGAATATCTGCCAGATATGAGGTCACTACTTCATATTCTTTTTTTGTCTCTAATCTCTGCCGGCGTGCCTCATTGATGATTTCACAGCAGTGCCCCAAAAAGTTTGCTCTTTCCTCCGGCGTACTGTAAATACCATCTTTTAAAACCAGCCTGTCTTCTTTTCGTTCTTCTGCTGCCTGTGTCTTTTTATTATTCCGCTTAAACAGCTTTTGAAAAAATCCCATTGCTTTCCCCATTCATCTATTCGTTATATTTTCTGTATTGTTCCTTCATTTGTTCCGTCATTCTCTTAACATTAGCATAAAATTCGTTGATTTTACCATTTTTAAGCAGCTGACGAATACTATTTAAATCATTAAAATCAGAAATTTCCTGCGTCTCCAGCTCCGTCTGGAAATATGCCACATCCAGCCACTTTGCAACGCCTTCGGAAACCTGGTATATATCTAATGCAGACTCATACATTACCGTATCTCCGGCAAAGCGAAGAGCCAGCAAATATTGCTTTAATGATTCTTCCCTATTGTTTCGCTCATACGCTTCCCTAAAAAAATCCGATGCCTCTGTGAATCCATCCGTATGCAGCAAGGCAATGGCAAAATTGTGATAAATATCTCCCAACGTTTCTGAAGTAATACCGAATGTTTCTTTTTCCTTGAGCAGCAACCGGTAATTCATAATAGCGTCCCGATAATTACCATGCATTAAATAACTATCTGCTTTGCTCTTTGTACGCACCCATTCCTCACTACGTTCTACTTTAGACTGTTCCTGCAAAAACTCTTCGATTTCTTCTTTTGTAAAATAATCACAGCTGCAAAAGCAGACCGTAATCAGATCCTTTAGCGGTGCATCTCTCTCAATTAAATCTGCAAGCAATGCGCCCCGTTCCTTTAAGCCGAGACTTTCCCTGATATACCGCGCTAACCCTTCATCATACAGGTAATCCTCACAAAGCTCCGGATTTCGCATAATACAGTAGCACAGTTCCTCAATGGAATAAATATACTGTTTTGAATTTTTCAGCAGATAACCTGTCTTTGCATAATTACCTGTTGTAGCAATCAGTTTTCCCATGAGACTTTCCTCTCTAGCCCAAATTTACAATCTGCTCCCACACCCGATAGGTAGCCGGACAGATGTCACCAAACCCAACATCTCTGACTTTCAGCACCATTGTTTCATAATCAATAAATTTTGCCTCGATTTCCAGCCGGAGTGTTTTATTTTCACGACAATAAAATTCATCCGGATGTAAGGTACAGTTCACAGCCTCTTTTGTCCGCACATCCTCTATTTGAAACTTCATTTCCTTTGTATCATCCAAAATTACCTGAATTTTTGAACAAGCCATTTCCAACTTTGTTCCTGCCTTCAACAGCCTTACCTGCTGAATGACGGCATCCTCATATGCCTCCAGAAAAACATTGTGGAAAATCCGACGGTCTCCGATTGCTTTTTTCGGCAATTTTTCCTTTACCGCAAGATAGCAGGCACCGAGACAGTACAGACTGCGACCGGTAAAAATCCGGCGACCTGTGTTAAAATACCGGCTAAGTATCTGAGAAATTCCGGGTGTTTCTACAATAGAACCTGTTACATAAAGTCTTGCCATCGCTTTTCTGGCAATTGCAAGTTCTGTAATATTGGTAAATACCGTTTTCCGCTCTTCTTCCTCCAGAATACCGGCTAGTCCTCCCTGCATCAGATGAGTATAATCAACAGTCTCCACATAATATGGTATTTCCAGTTCTTCATTACCGGAATTAATCACATATGCTTTCATGCCTTTACTGTCAAAATCTAATGTCATGGAACTGCCTTTTGTTCCTTCACAAATTTCATACCATAAAACAGCATCCGCATGAGAAGCAAAAAACAGCTTATCTGCCGAATAGCCGATAGATTCCATAACCTCTGTCAAATGCTCTTTTTTCTCCTCCGTCAGCCGTTCTCCGGTGATACCGATTCTGGCAATGGATGCACTTCCATAACGTTTTCGAATTACAGATAAGGTTTCTCTCAGGTAATGCGCAAACACCTCATTTACACGCTTTTCCACGCCGCACAGGTCCAGCATTTCATTTGATGTCTTACCATATAGCGAAGTAATCCCGTGCTTCTGCATTTTCATGCTATAGTCCAACGCTTCCTTGGCGACCAGTAACTTGCCCTCTTCATTGGCAATTACCATAGTGGGAACAATTTCCCCACCCAGATGCTCCGGGAACCGGTAAACATCCGCACACGTTCTCTCCTCATTCCAAAGCCCAATCTGCATATCCGTTTTACTGAAATCAATGCCTAACATCAATGATGCCATAATTTTCCTCCGTTATACCGGTGTAAAATGCCGTTTCACAGCATACTCCTCTTTGCAATACTGTTCTAATAAACTAAAGAGTGTTTTTTCATCCTGCAACTCCTGTGTCATCAGAATTTCATTAATTTTTCCATACTTTGTTGTACTGGAAGCCAATTCTGCTTCTGTCTGACTGATAATCCGGCTTTCTACAATTTCAACTCCGTTTTCACTTTCCTCTGTAATAAAATACTGAAGATTTTCTCCGTAAAACAGAATTAATTCCTTTTCAAAAATGCCATAACCGACATCTTCCATTTCCTCTTCCCGCATTTCATCTTCATCCATACGGCAGGAATAGTGAATCACCAGCCTATGCTTTGGATTTGTCCTATACTCTACATAATACTTGTCCTGCATATATGCCGGCAGTATAATTTTCCCGTCAAATTCCTTAAAAAACGCGAATATCAGTTTTTTCTGCACAAACTTCTGAATATGATAACTGATAAACGACTTTTCCGCACTAAGAAGCACTTCTTTTTCCGCATAATGTTTCAACATGGCAAGTACACAAATTTGATTGCTTTCCAAAAAGGACTCTTTTTTCAGCATTTCAAATAATTCAGGCTCTGTCATGCGATCTTTTACAAAATATTTGTATGCACAATAGGAAAAATAAGCACGAATCAGTTTGCGGTTCATACCACTGTTACAGTAGCTCACAAAGACTGCGAAGGAATCCTCCACATAGCTTTCCGCAAATAGCATCTGAGCAAGCAACCTCTCTTCCAGACTTGTGGTTTCCAATTCTCTGATTTTTGCTTCTTTCCAAAGCTCACACATATCAGCAGTTGTACCATTGTACCTGTCAACCAGATACTGTAGCAATCTGTCATCAATTCTTCCGGCACGAAACGCAAAAAATCCCATAGTCAACAGTGTTGCTCTGTCCCTTTCCTCCTGCGGAGAATATATTCCTCTGATACAGAGTCTGGACAGTCGCTTTGCCTGCATGTCCGTAGAACATCCGAACAGTTCAACACTTTCAATCACTTTGTCATACATATCCCGGAGAATCATCATCTCCAGCATTTTATCTCTGTCCTTTTTGGTAAGCAGTTTTAAATTAACCGCATTTAAATATGCCTCCAACAAATCTACATTATAATGCTCATAATAATGCTCTACCAGTGCCACAACACAATCATTCCTGATTTCTTCCCTCAATCCCTCCATCTGGGAAATCTGTTTTTGCAAGTCAATCATCATGTTATCATGCCGGTTATAATTTTTGTTTTTCTCCCACATATGGAGTAACAGTTTTCGGTTGTCGCTTCCAATTTCATAACATGTTTCCAAAAAATTTTCCGCATGCATTAATCGGAACATTTTGTCTTCTCCGGTCATAAGATAACGTCTTCCCTGTTCATCCAGAAGAAAAAGTTCTGCATTTTCTGTATATACCTGCACTAATGCCTGCAACATACCGTTTTTTCTTTCAAACGGAACTATCTGTACCTGTTTTTCCTCTTTGTGAGCTACACACACACTTTGCACAGATAAATTTCTGCACTCTATCTGATATGTAAATATAAGTTCCGGCAGACTCTGTGCCATTTCACGGTCAATGATGGAGGTTCTGAGCACATCCGCATACAATACTGCATGAAAACCGGAAATCACACCGTTTTTCATCTGATTCACGGCAAACTGCTCCATCTTTTTTAAGTAAGCCCGATAAATTGCCGGATTATTGTCTTTATTTCTTACCACGTAGGAGTAAATAAATGCCGCATCCTCCTCCGATGGAAAACTGCTGAAACTGAAATAGAGCAATGCCTGCTGGTCAATCGGATGATTTGCAGTTTTATCCAATGACATAATATAATACTCATACAGATGGTCCAGGCGAAGCTGTTCCTTTACTCCCTGCTGATAATATTCATGCACCGCATAGTCCCGGCAATCCTGTTCCATCAGCTTTTTACAAAGTACATATAAAATGTCCTTGTGACGGAACCGGTCATACAGTCTCTTCAAAAGACGAATCTGCATTCCTTCCTGTTCCTTCATCTTTTCTGACAGATAAGCAAACTGTAACGCAGTTTCCTTTCCTGCCAGATTATGCTTTATCAGGTACTGCATCACCTGACATTCAAAGTTGCTCAATGCAGTTACTACCATCGGATCTGCATTCCACACGATTGCCGCTTCAAAGGCAAGTACAGAACCCACCTTACCATCTCCGCAGTGCTTTCTGATCATTTCATAACGCATGGTATTACTGTTTTCCAAATGCTTATCCATATAGAGCAGGAACCATAAGAGCATATCATTCTTTGTATCCTGCTCATAGTATCCCCTAATAACACCGGCATACTTTTCCACCAGTTTTTTATCTCTGGACTTCATTGCTTCCAGATAAAGCACAGCACAATAAAACGTGCGTTGGTTACGTTCAAAATATGATTTTCTGCTATATACCAGTTCGAATGCCTCTTCACCACCTCTGTTTTTTCCATCCACAATGGATAAATACGCGCGGTACAGTTCATACAGGCATTTCTTTTTTTCCACTTCTTCTTTTACTGCCGGGTCGGTACTTTCCATATCCTGCTTATCTAATAATGCAAGCACAGACTCCAACAACCGCCCGGATTCAGACATATAGCTTCCTCCGGTCACTTCATTATTTCTGAACTGTAAGTACAATTCTGTCAGACGATACTCCAAACGGTGCAGGTTTTTACGAAACAGCGTAGCCGGCTCTCCTTCTCCGTGGTTTCTGATAATCACCGGAACAGATATTGTTTTTCTTCCGCCGGAAAGAACAAGCTTTGCAAAATAAACGCCTCTCTTCATTTTTTGCGCTTCCACCACAAAACTGATTTCTGCCTGTCCGTTGATAAAATCCTCCATGGTAATTTCATTTTTTACCAGGGAAATATATGGAGACTCCGTAGAAACAGTAATATTTACATATCCCCACTGTTCTTTCTTTACAATCAGGGACTCCATAAAATTCTGCGGTCCTGCCTCGTATTCCAAACAGCCGGACAGTGTTTTGAAGTCACAATGCTTTTTCTTATGTACAAGCACCAGAAATTCCTCCATCGCCTGAGAAATATCTGTGCCTTCCAATAATTGTTCATACGCAAGCCGGTATTTCGGTTCTTTTTGCAATACTACTTTAGAAAAATCTTCGGAAGTAAACAGTTCTAACGCTTCTTTCCAGTTAACTCTTGCCAGATTTGCAAACTGAAACAAATCCCGGATAGTTCCTACCGAGCTTGTAAAAGAAGGTTCTGTCACCAGAATCCGAAACGGTATTCTGCACTCTCCGCAATCACTGACAATACTGACAGAACCGATATGTTCTTCCCCTGCCTGCAGTGTAGATGCATCCACATCATACTCCACTTCACATTCAGTACCGATAAAATCTGTTTTGCGAAGCACCAGAGTCTTTCCGGTAACGTATAAAACCCCTTTCATCCGCTGTCCTGCATCATTTGTTATCCGAATGCTTCCTTCTTTCCGGATACCGGCTTCCACAACAATATCCAGCTTCGACTCGGACACCAGCAATTCCGGCATCTCATATTCAAATATTCCTTTGGAAAGTCGCTCAATTTTTTCTTTCACGTTTGCTAACCCCTTATTGCCACATCCTATGTATGCTCTATCTTATTTTGCCGCCTCAACAAATTCATTTGTATTACTGTCTATGTAATAACACTTTTTACCATCCACGGAAACGTAAAATTCACCCCTGTTTCTTACTTTTCCGTTACTATATTCTGATAAATTAAAACGATAGCAGTCCACACCATTAATGAAGGTAAGTTCATTTCCGTACTCTGCATCGTACTCCTTTACTTCTTTTGCAATATGAAGTGCATCCTTGGAATATGTGCAAAGCACCCCATAAGCTTCTTCTGCTGTGAGATTTCCCGCCGGTGCCTTAGTTGGTGTCGGTGCCGTAGTTGCCTCTGCCTGCAGTGGAAACTTTGTAAAATCAAACACTGTATCTTCTGTAGAATCATAAAAGTGCAGGGTTCCGTCCAGCTTATTTACTACAAGGAACGGGTATACGAATTCCTGTCCTGAAATTGCACCAAACTGATAATAGCTGCCGTTACCTACCTTCAAATTATCATTTACCATTTGAAGATCATAAACAGAAGTATCCACCTGTTCCTTTACTTTCTCCCTTGCTTCCTCTGCACTGACTGCAGGAGTTGGCGCCGGGGTCGGTGTATTGGTAGGAACCGGGGCTTCCGTTGCCTCCGGTGTTACTGTCGGTTCCGGCTCCTCTGTAGGCTCTGCCTGCTGACCCGGTGTAGGTACCACAGCCTCTGTAGGCTTTGGTGTATTCGTCGGCTTCGGTGAATTTGTTGCTTCTTCCATCACAGTTGGTGTCGGCGTACCGGTTACCATATTTCCTGTTTTTCCCTCCTCGTCAGACTGAGAAAAGAAAATCAGCGCAATCGCAATTCCTGCGATGATAAGTACCAGTAAAAATTTCATAGTATCATCCGAAGAATTCTTTTTCTTTCTTGAACTTCCCTTTTTCGAAGATGAACTTCTTCCTGATTTATTTGTTCTATTTTGTGTACCTTTTGTATTAGCCATAACAACTCCTCCTTGCTTTCCTGATAAAATCTTCCCACCGCACAACGGTGGAGGATTATCCTCCCAAAAAAATAGATATGTCCACAGACATATCTATTATAATATAATTTTGCTCTGTTTGCAATTCTATTTCACATCATCCGGAAAGAATAAAAACCTCAAAAACTTTTCAATATTCTGGTTATTCTCCGGTGCCGCATTTATTGCCAGCACCATCGGCTCCGGATACTGCTGTCCAGCATAGAATCGGGAGTTACCAAGACTGATACCAAGTACCGTCTCCGAATCAGGAATCAGATTTCCGTCTGCATCCCGTAGTTTAGTTTCCAGCATATATTCCGAAAGACTCATATATAAATCCGTCGGTAACAGCTCCGCTATCGGAGAAAAAAAGCTTTGCGGAGCATAGGTTTCAAACACGGAAAGCGGCATAATTGTCACATCCAAATCACCTACCGCGTTATACATTGCAAACTTCTGAAACGCCTGATAGTCATTCTCAAAGCTGTAGCCGGTATCAAACAACGTTTTCTGGGTTTCCGGGTCAAGAGAAAGTAACTCATCAAATTCCTTTTGCACATCCTCGTAGGTCTGATAGTGCACAGAATCATTAATTACTGCTACCGACAGCACAATGTCCGGCTTTGGTGTCAGCATGGTATACAAAATAGAAATAATTACTGCTGCTACGAGTACGGTAACGATAATACGTACCAGATAATAATCCGCAAAATACTGCCAGCGTTCTTTTCCCGACATATTCTGCCACTTTTCTTTTTCACTGACATCCTCCCTGTGACTGTATAAAGCAGCCTCATCGTTCAAAACTGTTTTTTTATTTTTTAGGTTCATAACAATCTCCGCACTATATTTTTTATCATATTTCCGTATATCATGTTACCACAAAATGCCGTGAAATAAAATAAATCCTTTATAAATTTTTTCCTAAACTATTCTTCCTGACTTTCTTCTGCTTCCCTGCGTTTTGGGAATCTACGTTCCAATACATACCATAAACCACCGGTAACACATACGGAAGACCAGGCTCCTGCAATAATACCTGCCATCAAAGGAATTGCAAATTCCTGAATAGTATCCACTCCAAACACAGCCAGCATCACAACCATAACAAAGGTTGTCAAAGAAGAGTTGATACTTCTGGACAACGTTTCTGTTACACTCTTATTTACAATCTGCTCCAGAGGAAGTCCTTCCTCATTCTGGGCGAGATTTTCGCGGACACGGTCAAAAATAACAATTGTAGCATTAATAGAATAACCTACAATCGTCAACATGCAGGCAATAAAGGTATTTCCTACTGCAATTCTGCCAATTGAATAAACTGCCAGCACCACCAGTACATCATGTAACAGTGCTGCCACTGCACTTCCGGCAAAATTAAAGTTTTTAAAACGTACCCAGATATAAATCAGCATACAGATGGTTGCAATAATCACCGCTTTAATCGCAGAAGATTTCATTTCTCCGCTCACCTTGCCACTGATATTTTCCGTCTGAATCAGGGATTCATCCACATTATAGTCTTTCACCAGAACATTTGTAAGTTCTGCTCTCTGCTCCTGGGATAATTCAACTGTTTTGATAATATAGGTGTTTTCACCTGTTACCTGTACAATTTCCGCAGTCAGAGATAATGTTTCCGACACTGTGTTTTCCAAACGCTGATTTAACTTTTCCGTCAGTTCATCCGGGAAAGTAACACTCAGTGAAGTACCCCCCTTAAAATCAAGACCATAGTTTAATACTTCCTTTCCCTGCGCAGCATAAATTCCCATAGCAGCAAATCCCGCCAGGATAATCACCGCTGATACCGCCACAAACTTTTTGAAATTCTGTACAAACGGCAGAATTTTTCTTTCTTTCTGGATTCCGTAAAATTTCTCATGATCAAAACCAATACCATACAGGGCATTTAAAATAAATCTGGTTACGGTCAGTGCCGTAAACATGGAGAGAATAATACCGATAGCCAGAGTAATGGCAAAGCCCTTTACGCCGCCCGAACCAAGGAAATACAATACAAATGCTGCAATCAGAGTTGTTACATTTCCATCCACAATGGCAGACAGCGCTTTTCCAAATCCAAGCTTCATGGCAGAACGTACGGTTTTCCCTGTTGCCAGTTCTTCTCTGATTCTCTGGAATATAATAACATTTGCATCCACCGCCATACCTACGGATAAAATAATACCTGCCATACCCTGCAAAGTTAATGTCACATCAAAAATATTTAAGACAATTACCATCAGCCCCACATAAATGGAAAGTGCTATACCGGATGCCAGCCCCGGAATACGGTAATAAATAATCATAAATAACAGCACACAGGCAAAACCGATTGCCGCAGCAAATAAACTGGTCTCAATTGCATCCTCACCAAGCTGTGCTCCAACGACTGTGGAACGGATTTCCGTCAGTTCCAGCGGCAATGCACCAATACGGATGGTTGTTGCCAGTTTGTTGGCTTCTTCAAAGCTTTCCATGCCGTTAATCACAGCATTTCCATCGGTAATCGCTGTAGATACGGACGGAGCACTGATAACCTCTCCATCATACACAATGGCAATCTGCTTGCCGATACTGATACGGGTTGCTTCTGCAAACTTTCCTCGTCCGGCATCATTTAAAGTAAGAGAAACTACATATTCTTTGCCGACACCATTCTGAGTGTCTGTCATAAGTGCCTCTGCCTTTGCAATATCTGCACCTGTAATTACCACACCGCCTGTTGCTGCAATTTCTTCCATGGTCTTTGTCAACACATAACTTTCCTGAGCAAAATCAAAGGTAATATTACCACTGCCATAAATAAAGTAAATAGACCCCGCCTGACCAAGTTCCTTTAAAATCTTTTCCGCATCGGATACTCCGGGAATATCCACATTGATTCGATTGGTTCCTTCCTGATACACCGCAGCCTCTGTAGAGTAATTGTCCACTCTCATCTGCAGTTTATAACGGGTATCCGACAGTTCTTCCGCACTTGGGTCTTCCTTCACCGTCTGATAGGTAATGCTTAAACCTCCTGCCAAATCAAGTCCCTTCTTAATTTGCGCAGCACTAAACAGTTTGTCCGTTCCAATGCCCACAATGCTTACAAAAGCCAATGCCGCCATGACAGCCAGCACCAGCAGCAAACTTAAAAATGATTTTCCTTTGTGATTCATATTTTTTTCTCCTTGTTACCATCCATGTATTTTTTGCAGCAATCAAATGCTGATGGAAGTGATATCTGCTCCTTAATTTCCTGCAAAGTGAATGTTTTTGAGTCTTGTTCTATATCCTGTGGCAGCATTTCTGCCTCTTTCAATTTTATTTCATAGCACCACATCCGCCATTCCACATGGGAAAAGATATGCTTTCCGTCAGGAAGACGTGTTATTTCTGCATTTGGAAAGAATTCCTGTACCTCTTCCTCTTTCTGATGCCCCAACTTATTGGGGAGTTCCCACATTCCGGAAAGCAGCCCCGTATCCGGACGCTTGTGCAGCACAATTTCCAAAGGAGTTTTACACTCCTGTTTAATAATAAATACCGTGCGTTCCTCAATTTTGCGTTCTTTTTTCGGTGCCTTCACCGGAATCTGCAATTCCACTCCCTGATGAAACGCCTTGCAAAGGTGCATCACCGGACACTGTTCACACAATGGTCTGCCATTTGGCAGACAGACAGTTGCTCCCAGTTCCATAAGCGACTGATTAAAATCACCCGGACGGCTTTCCGGCATAATCCGCCGCACATCTTCTTCCAGCTCTTTTTTTACTTTATCTTTGGTAATATCATCAAAGCTTGCCGCTACCCGCTTTAATACTCTGAGTACATTTCCGTCCACAGAAGGTTCCGGAATTCCAAAAGCAATAGACGCAATGGCTCCTGCGGTATAAGAACCGATTCCAGGCAGTTTTTTCAAAGCTTCATAATCTGCCGGAAGCTCACCGTCGTATTCCGTCATCACAAGTCGCGCTGCCTTCTGCATGTTTCGAACCCGGTTATAATACCCCAGTCCTTCCCAAAGTTTCAGAAGTTTTTCCTCATCGGCAGATGCCAGCGCACGAATATCCGGAAGTTCCGCAATGAAGCGGTCAAAGTATCCCTTGTCCGCCTCTACTCTTGTTTGCTGCAGCATAATTTCCGAAACCCATACATAATAAGGCTTCGGTTCTTCCCGCCATCTAAGGATTCTGGCATTTCTTTCATACCAGTGTAATAAATATGGCACTATTTCTGAATAATCGTATGTCATCGTATTTCCAATCTATCTTGTAGAATAATCCATAAAGCTGATGTTTAAATCCACGTTGGTCGAAATTCCGTCCACCTTACCGCTGTCTGTGTACTGCCACATAGCAAAGCTATACGGAAGATACAGATTTTCCGGTGTACCGTAATACGCATACCACAAATCATAGTTTGTCAGTCCTTCCAGATTCAGGTCAAGTATAGCCCAGTTCGTACTGGAATAAACTACCGGAGTATAGCCCGCTGCTAAAACAGTATCACAAAATGCCTTGGCACAGGCTGAACGCTCCGCATTGGATAAATTATTGGCACGACCGTCCTCACGGGACACAGTATCGTACACCACAGGAAATGTAACATTATAATTTTTTATTGCATCAATTACAATATTTGCTTCCTCAATTGCCTCTTCCACCGTAATTGCCTGCGTAAAATAGTAGACACCGACCTGTAGCCCTGCGTTCAATGCTCCCTTAATATTCTGTTCAAAATACGGGTCCATTGCACAATTTCCCTCCGGTGCAGTGCCTCGATAGCCAAGGCGGATAATGGCATAATCCACACCTGCCGCCTTTACCTTTTTCCAGTTGATATCATACTGCCACTTGGAAACATCAATACCGGTCAAAGATTTTTTCACACCATCTTCATAGTAGGCAAGAAAACCGTTTTCATCATACCGGAAATTCTCTTTCTTTAAATCATGCATGGTAATTTCTTCCCGTGCTCTGACAAGTAATCGCTCACCGCCATCACCTGTTACCGGAATTCTTGTCCGGTTCAGCTCATCCTCTGTTACCGGAGTCACAATACCCATGGAATCCACATCGCAGAAATCATCCTCTGCAAAGGCGTAAAAGCTTGGGGAGCTTAACCGGAATACATCTCTGGAAGAAAACGTAATATTGCCGCGGATTCTTCCCACAAACTGTCCTTCTCCGATTTCTACAAAGCTCTGTAGCACAATTCCATTATCCGTAATTTCATAGGTCAGATTAGAATCAGCTTTTACCGCAAACACTTCCTCAGCCAAATCCATCCGACACTCCGGCAAAGAAACATAATAATTTCTGTTATCAGAGGAAATATCTGCCAGCGTGCTCTTTCCCGCATCCAGATAACCATTTACCGTAATCAGATTGGAAAGCGCAGCCTCCGGCTGTATCACATAATATTCCTGCAAATTATTTCCCGCCACCACATGAAGGGTATCCGCCGCATCATTGCCATCTGCAAGGAAAGAAAATACCAGCTGCTCTCTGCCGTTTTTGCAAAAATCTCCCACATATGGGCAAAGTTTTGCCACTTCGCCACTGTCCGCATAGTAATCCCAGTAAAAAGTTTGTGTCTGCACTCCGTTGGAAATAATCACCTCATACAAATTCACGGAAGACATTGTAGTTACAGGTAATTCATTCTTATATGAAACTTTGTAAACTCCGTTAGAGAAGGTTAAATACTGTTTTCCTCCAATCTGCTCTACCAACGCCGTAAAACCACGCAAATCACCGGTATTGGCAACTGCTGCTTCATATTCCAAATCCTTCAGCTGCATCAGCTTCGCAGAAACCATCGGAATTTCCGTAGGCTCCACAATCTCACTGTTTTCATGTCTTTCTGTTAAAATACCAGTTGGTGTCGGTGTCGTTACATTTTCAAGCTTCTCTCCGCTCGTTTCCTTGCCAAGCACCGCATTCCGGAAGCTTTCCGAAACCTCCAGTGCTACAAAAAATCCGGTTGCAAGTAACAATAGAAGTACAATCACCAGCAACGCAATAATCAGCGGTTTCTTAGATTTCTTTTTCTCTGCTGTTTCCTGCATCTTTTTTTCCTTCTCCTTTCCCTGAGTCAACCTCCAATATATGCCGTATCTTTCTGCAAATCTCGCATAGTGAGGAGAAAATACAAGATTATTATCCTCATCCGTGCCGGACAATCGGAAATTCAAAGTATTTCCCTGGCGAACCAGTGCCTGCTCCGGATGCAGTTTCCACTCCTCCACGCTGCCGGAAGTAAGTTCCAGCGTATCCTTAATTTTAATTTCCCTGGTCGGCACCGTTACATTAACACCGGTTAGGGAAGTTACCATTTCTTGGGTTCCAAGTCCTGCGGAAAGCACCAGATGACCATAAGTAAATGCCACCACATTCGGATCATCCGGCAGTGGATGGATGCCAACCTCCGGTGTAAACTCCGCCTCGATTTCGGTCATGCCCTTGTCCACAGAAACATATACAAAGCCGCCCCGCTCCTCAGTTTTTAAATTTATACCCTTGCGTACAACAGAAAAGCCTTTTTTACTCCATTCCGGCTTACGAAATGCAATCTTTGTTTCACCTTCAGATTCTTTTTCTACCACAACCCGTACTATCGGACTTGCCGGAAGATCAGCAAACATCCGAACGGTGACTCCCATAAAATCATTCCTTAATGCGGAAGAAATGTACATTCCAAGGTATATCGTATTATCCCTGGTAAAATAAATACTATCGGTCAGCTTTGTAAAATTTTCCATTCCGGTGCCTGTGCAACACCAGAAGTTATCAAACGAGCGGCTGAACACTTTAAAATATCCCGTTGCCATCGGCTGAAAATACATGGACATTCCTGTTTTCGGATTTTGGGAAGACACGATGGAATTCCAGAACGTGCCCTCATAAAACTCCAGATATTTCTTATCACCTGTCGCTTGAAACAAGCCTCGTGCCAGCTTCAGCATGTTGTATGCATTACAGGTTTCACAGTTACAGTTCGTGCGTTCTGCTGCCAAAATCTTCGGTGCACCAAAATGCTCCCATTCACTGTTTCCACCCGTAATGTAGGTGTGGTTTTCCACCACCATATCAAAAAATTTTCTTGCCGCATCCAGATAAAATTCCTGACCTTCTCCTACCGTCAGATAACGGTTTAAAGCACCCAGAAATTTTGGTATGGTAGCATTGGCATGTTTGCCGTCCAGAATATCATTATCGTTATATATTTCCTGAAACAGCGGAAGTTCATCAAACTTCTCCGCCGCCATCATAAATTCAATTTTTCCGCTTTCCCTGTAAAGCTCATACAGACAGTCATTCATTCCGCCATACTCTGTTGCAAGTACCTGTGCCTTCATTGCCTCATCCCAGCGGTTTACCCTGTTTGCCACCCAGGTTCCAAGGCGTATGGCAATCGTCAGAGCATTCGGAAGACCTGTCAGCTGATATACCTTAATCAATCCGGCCAGAATTTTATGCATGGTATACCAAGGCACCCATGCCTGTTTTCCCTGCTCCAGATTATCAAACAATTCCTCCTTGAAAGCAGAGAGGTATCCTGATTCTGCCTGACATTCCTCTAAAGAGTCTACGATATATTCAAGGCGTTCCAGAAACGTCCTGTCTCCTGTTCCCGCGTACGCCTGAGCCAGTGCCGTCAAATAATGCCCCAGCGTGTGTCCGGCAATATCCTGATCCTCCCAGCCACCCGAATATCTCTTATTCTTCGGTGTCTTTCCGGCAATTTCATAAAATCCGGCCAACAGCCGATCTGCCTCAAGACTTAAAAGGTACTCCTGCTCCAGCGAAAATGCATTCTGTAAATAGCTGTCATTCAACTCTATTTCATTTAGCGCAAAGTCGTGAATAATCAAAACAGCCTCCTTTTATCTCCTAGTTATTCCAAGAGATACTGCTGCCCTGTGTACTCTTGTTCAGCAGTATCTTTTTATCAATACATTCCTTCAATTCTTCTACATGGGAAATAATTCCCACAATACGGTTATCCGCAGCGAGATCCTTCAAAATTGCTACTGCCTGCTCTAAAGAATCTTTATCCAGACTTCCAAAACCTTCGTCCACAAACATGGTTTCCACCACTACCCCACCGGCATAGCCCTGAATTACATCCGACAAGCCTAACGCCAGGGAAAGTGCTGCCTTAAAAGATTCTCCACCGGAAAGAGATTTGACACTTCTTGCCTTTCCCGTAAAATAATCCATTATTTCCAAATCAAGTCCTGTGACACTCCTTCGGTTCTCTGCCTCTGTGCGGCGCTGTAGGGCATACCTGCCGCCACTCATCTTTTTCAGACGCAAATTCGCCTCATAAATAACCTGTTCAAAATAAAATGCCTGCACATACTGTTCAAAAGGAAGACGGTCCTTTCCGGTCAGTTCACCGTTTGCCACATCACTCAGCACAGAAACATTACTGTATTCCTTCTGCATCTGATTGCGTACTAACAGCTGTGTCTCTACATTTTTCCTAACCTTTTCGTTAGTTTCTGCCCGAGAGGTCAGCCGTGTTATCCTGGCGCTCAGATTTTCTTTTTCCTGCTGTAGCTCTTCAATTTGCTCAGTAAAACCCTCACTGATTTCCGGTGCCACCCGGCCAAGTTCCTGGGAAAGCAGCATATGGCGTTCCTTAAACCGAATCAGCCGGCTTTCTGTTTCCAGTGTCTGCTGCTCCAGTTGCTCCGTTTCTTCTTCCGAAAGCATGGTTCTTTCAAATTCTTCCTCACTGTCAAACCCTGCCAGGCGCACTGCTTTTTCATAGTCTTCCAGTGCCAGCTGCTGCTTCTGAAGCCGCACAAGCTTTTGTCCTGTCAACTGTTCCAGCACTGCTGCTTCGCTCTGCTTTTTGCTGCTCCATTCCTGATAGCTTTGCTCTGCCTGAATAATTCCCTGCTTTTTCTCCTCATGCTCCTGTTCCACAGCTTTTAATGCCTCAGAAGCATCCTTTACCGTTTCAAAAGAAGCATCCAGAAGAATTCGCTTTATCGTCTGGGTAATTGCCTGCTGCTCCATACGGATACGCTGCATTTTTTCCTGCAACACTTCCAGTTCTGCCCGATTTTCTGTAAGCTCCTGCTCCAGTTCTGCCGCCTCTTCTCTGGCACGCATTCCCTCTTCCTGCTCTTTTACTAACGTATCCAGTTGTTCTTCCACCTTGGAAAGCGTTTGTTTTACCACCTGTCGGCGCTCTCTCCGTTCTTCAATCAATTGCTGCAAAGCAGCCCCCTCTGCCCGGATACCAAGCTGCTGTAACAGAAGTTCCATGGTTCCTTTTTCTGCCGCAGCCTCCTTTCCAAGACTCTCTAATTTATCACTGATTTCCTGGTATTCCTGCTTCTGTCTGCCAAGTTCTTCTTTTGTTATTGTACTATTTGACGGTTTTGCAGGCTCCGGATGCTCTTTTGAGCCACATACCGGACACGGACTGCCGTACTCTAACTCCATAGCAAGCATCCCTGCCTGCTCACAGGTATAGGCGGCTTCCATCTGCTGCAACACAGCATTCTGCTTCTGTTTTTTTTCTAACAAGCCGGAAATCTGCGCTGTTAACTCCAAATAATTCTCCCGGATTTTTTCAAAACTTTCAAACCGTTTTTCCTGATTTTCCAGCTCAGTCAGTTCTTCTTTCAGTTCTCTCTCCTGTACCTCTAATGCACGTCCGTTCTGATAAATTTCCGCCAGGCGATCCTGCTTTCTGCGACACTCTAAGAAACGTTCTTCCTTTTGCTTTGCTGACTGCTTCTGCTGTTCCTCCTGTCCCCTAAGAGCCTCTGCTGCCTGTTCCATCCGACGGTATTCTTCCTCCTGCTCCTCCTTCTGCGTAAGCAGCTTCACTTCATTCTTTAATTGCTCCATTTTTACAAGAAGGCGGTCCATATTAACTTTATCTGCCTGCGCTTTCTGGTACAGCAGAACAATTTTTTCCTCCTGTTCCCACAGTTCGGCCATCCGATGTTCCTTTTCTGCAATGGCAGCCTGTAGCTGCTCGCTCTCTGCCCTTGCGGTCAGATAAGCTTCCTTTTGGGGACGTACCATCGTAGCTGCCCGCTTTACCAATGCCAGCCGCCGCTTCTCCTGAAGGTTTTTCTGTTCCAGAACAAGCATGTCCTGCAACTGTTCCTCCATTGCTGCAAATTCCTTCTTCTTTTCCAGCCATTCCACTGCCTTGGATTCTCTTACCCTAAGCTCTGTCAGCTTCTGCTCCGCAACCGAAAGCTGCTCCCCGGTACGTTTTATTTCTTCCCTATCCTCTTCAATCAGCTGCAATAATATTTCCTGAAAATCTACAGCTTTATGAATATCCTTACTATCAAAAAATTCTTCTATCTGCGCTTTATGTTCACTGTCAGAAGAATTATCAATACCGCAATAATACTGAATAATTGACTTATCCTGCTCCTCACAGAACCGTTTTACCTTCAGCATTCTCTCCTTCAGATCCTTGCCAATACGGCTCAGTTCTCCCGTATGAAATATTTTACGGAAAATCTCACCACGTTCCTTACTCTCCACCGTAAGAAGCTTTAAAAACTCCCCCTGGGCAATCATGGAAATCTGCTTAAACTGTTTCCAGTCCACACAAAGAATTTCTTCTACCTTGTCCGTAACCATCTGATAACCTACAATTTTCATTCCATTCGGCATTGTCAGCACAGCCTCTGCCTTACTGTCGGTATACCCTTCCCCCCGCTGCTTCGGACG
Organism: Lachnospiraceae bacterium; assembly: GCA_045531895.1. GTDB lineage: Bacteria > Bacillota > Clostridia > Lachnospirales > Lachnospiraceae > SIG299. The sequence continues at coordinate 32,702 of JAZSEW010000025.1, read as the reverse complement.
ACGATACGCCGGACTTCGTTCTATTTTATAGGCCTGCCCGCTATGGGTAAACTCTAAAATCACATAGGTTTTACTATCTTCCGTGGCAAAGTCGGAACGAAAAGAATCCGCCGGGCGGTTTTCTCCACTGGCATTGCCAAATAATGCAAAAGAAATTGCATCAAATATCGTAGTTTTTCCTGCACCGGTAGCTCCATGCACCAAAAAAACACCTTCGGAAACAATCTGTTCCAACGGTAAAATTACTTGTCCTGCAAAGGGACCGAATGCACAAAGCTCCAAATAAACTGGTTTCATTTCTGGTCGTCTCCATTTTTCTCAATGATGTCTGTCATAATCTGTTCCTGCATCGGCGTAAGTTCCGCTCCCGCCTGCTTTTCGAAAAACTCCCGGAACAGTTCCATGGTTGTTTTCTCTTTCATTACCGCACCAGTAAGAGTTGCAACACCCTCTGCTCTGGTACGGGAATTATCAAAATCCAATGCCATTAAATTCGGATACACTGACCTTAACTTGCCAAACACATCATAGATTTCTTCTTCATCCGTCAATGTAACATGCATATAATCCTCAGGGTCTGCCTCTGAGAGTATCTCTGCACAGGTCAGTTGCTCCAGTGTGCCCTTTACTTCCCGCATATCATGCACCGGTGTAAACGGAAGTTTTTCTATCACCAGTTCCGTGTCAGCCACCGATTCTCCTTTTTTTCCAATGGTAATCAGGGTTGCCGACTTAATCTGCCGCACCTCCGAAAACGAATACTTCACCGGAGAACCTGCATAACGCACCGATTCCCTTCCGACATGCTGCGCACCGTGCAGATGTCCCAGTGCCACATAATCAAACGCATCGAACACCCGGTAATCTACCATATCCACACCGCCTACTGACTGGGTTTCGGAATCTGTACGCTCCGGTGTGATGCTTCCGCCGCCCACAAACTGATGGGCCAACAGCACATTACGATTATTTTTATTTATATTTAACCTGTCTAACACCAACCGGATTGCCTCGGTATAATCCTTTGGCCGTTCTTCCCCTTCTGCCACTTCAATCTGCTGTGGTTTTAAAAACGGCAGCAAATAAATATCTACCTCGCCAAATTCATCCGTCAGTGTTTTCTTTAATATGTCTTCCTCATAAGTGCCGGACATATATATTTCTGCATTTTCAAACAAATGGCGTCCAAAAGACAGCCGTTCCGCCGAATCATGATTTCCGCTGATGATAAACGCAGGAATCTTCTTTGCTTTTAGCGCTGTTAAAAACGTATCAAAGAGCTTTACTCCCTCCACTGTAGGAATCGTTTTATCATATACATCCCCGGCGATTAGTACCGCATCCACCCGATGCTCCTTTGCCATCTGAAATGCCTGTAAAAGTGCTGCTTTTTGTTCTTCCAGCATGGAATACTCATAAACACGTTTTCCGATATGTAAGTCTGCAAGATGTAGTAGTTTCATGGCGGTCTCCTGTCTCTGTCATAAAGCCTGTATTAAGACTTCAAAGGCCTATATGCAAATAAACCTGTCTTAGTATATCATATACTAAAAACAGGTTTATCTCAAGAAAAAGATTTTTACAATTTTGTTAACATTTTATTTCATTAAAATCCTCTCACCAGTTCCTCTATTTCTTCTTCATTTAATACCCGGCACTTCTTCTCCCGAATCGCATACACCCGGTTACAGACACTTAATACCGTTGGACGATGCGTCGTTACAATACAGGTGCGCGGGTGCTCATCCTGCATAATATTTTTCAGCACTTTTCGTTCTGTCGCTACATCAAGCGCAGAAGTAGCTTCATCCAAAAGTAAAATCGGTGTATCCCGAAGCAAAGCTCTTGCAATAGACAGACGCTGTGCCTGTCCTTCAGAAAATCCGCCCCCCCGCTCCTGAATCTTGCTGTGAATACCTTTCGGCAGTTTCTCCACAAATTCCCATGCACAGGCAAGCCGTAACGCTTCAATAATTTCTTCCTCCGTTGCCTCCGGCTTAATATTACGCATGTTCTCTGCAATCGTTCCGGAAAACATTGTATTTCCCTGTGGCACATAGGAAAAAAGAAAACGGGTGGATGGAGCCAGTGACACCGTACTACCATCTTGTTTTCCCAGTAACAGAGTTTCTCCGTTTTGTCCCGTAATCAAAGATAAAATCAAACGAAGCATTGTTGTCTTTCCTTCCCCGGAAGGTCCTACCAGAGCAATAATCTCTCCAGGATTTACTTCCAGAGAGGCTCCATCAAATACCTGCGTTCCGGTTTTATAGGTATAGGCCAAATCTCTTACCGATAAGGAAATTCCCTTTTCCCTGTTCTGTTCCCAAAATGTCTGCACCTCTTCCCTGTTGCTGTAATCTTCTCTCGGCATCTCTACAATATCCATTAGGCGTCCGGCAGAGGTAGTTAAATTAATGGCATTCGGAATCAGTGAAGTCAGGTTATGTACCGTACCGGTTAATGTGCCGGACAGGCTTAAAAACATTGTCATGGTGCCATAGGAGATAGCTCCGCTCCATACCCTGTAAATTCCCCATCCATAAGCGGAGTAGGACACAAGCATGTTGATTACTGCCATCAAAAGACTGGTTCCCATAGACATTTTATAAAAGTCCAGGCGCATGGTGATAAATTCCTTTTGCAGATTCTTTAATTTTTCGATATATGCGCCAACCAAATCAAAAGCCTTAATCGTCTGAATGTTGGAAAATGACTCCTGATTAAACCCGGACATTTTCGCACTCATTTCTGCACTGCGTTTATTATTATTCACCATACGCCGCATCAATGTTTTGGAAAGCAAAATACTTGCCGGCATTCCAAGGAAAGCAAAAACGGCAAAGGTAATATCATGATAAGCCACCACAGCAAATGCCCCTATAAAACGGAACACATAAATAATCATGTTTGGAATATAATTCAATACTCCCGAGGAAATCACAGAAACATCCGAGCTCCATCGGGTTAATAAATCTCCGGTATGATAGCCCGTCAAAGATTCCCAGTCGGTTACCAGTATCTTTGAAAAAATATCTGCTTTAATCTCGGTATCTACCTTCAAACTGATTTTGCTGGATGCATACCCGGAAAGCTGGCTTACTACCGTATTACCTATATTCAGTCCAATCATCAGCGCAAAAGTTTGTACTACCCTGCCTGCTTCATGCCCGGTAATAATATCCACTAAATCCTTTGATACCAGACCTGCCAACAGACTCACCACGGTTCCTGTCATACCAAGCGCAGTATAAAATATCATCGCCTTCCAATATCGTCTGGCATACTGATAGACCCACTTTGTCTGCTTCCACATTTCCTGCAGACGTCCTTCTTTTATTCTCTTTATGTAAAACCTTAGACGTTCCTTCATAGCCGCATCCTCACAGTGAGCTCTTTCCCATAAGTTTCTAAATTGTAAAAATTACAAAGAAGTCCCTGTACCTTTGTACAGGGACTTAATAGTTTATTACTTATGCTTTTACATACTAGTGTGCATGGTTACAATTGATACAGGTATCAATAATTTCCAGACCAGCCTCAGATTCTACGATTAAATCACCAAATCCAATGTTTCCTGTTGGATTCTGATGATATCCTTTTTCAAAAGTAATTACATTGCTGGTAACGCCATTATAGGTTACCGGCTGATTAAAAGTAACTGTTACAGTCTGGCTGTCACTGGTATGGTCCTCCACATGTGTGCCATCCACCTGAATTCTGTAATCACCTCTGCCTGTTTCAGGCTTCTGATGAATCCTTGCCTCGGACTCATAGCATCCACTTGCTGCATACACACCTTCTGCTACTTCTTCATTTACCATTACCACTGGCTTTTCATATTTGCTCATTTGTATACCCCCTTTACTCCACTAAAGCGACTTTCCATACTGATAATACCACACATTTACCAATTTGTAAATGTTTTTATTAAAAGTTTCGAAACTTTTTTTCAGGACTTTCCCTGAACAGATGAGTTTTCTTCATCAACCGGCTTCTTCTTGCCGCCTCTCTTAATACTTTTCCTGTAGAAATATTCCTAAGTTCCCGATTATTCCTCAAAAAACGAAGCAGTGTAATCATCCAGAGCAAAGGCCAGAACAAGGCAAATCGTCCTCCTCTTGGAAAGTTCAGCCGCATCTGGTGATGAAATTCCCGGATATAATCCATAACACTGTTTCCTCGTAATACTACCATACGGTCTTTATTCGATTTTCCAAACTCCTCAGCATCCAGAATTTCTCTCATAAACTCTTCGTACGGATAGTCCGACGGACAATTCATCCAATGAATCTTTTTTTCTTCCAAACCAAGGAACCGGACACATACCAAAGTCACCATATCAGAAAATCCTTTAAGTCCCGTTCTCTCTACCAATTCCAGATATCTATTTTTTTCCTGCCCGGATGGTTCCTTCTGCCAATACAATACCCAGTCACACAGCAGCTTCAGTCCAAAACCGGACCGTAAGAAATGCTGCAACATGTGAAGCAACAATTCAAAAGCATAATAGGTTCCCGGCAGTACAGGAAGTTTCACACCCATAACATCCTTCTTTTCAGTTTTTCCTGCCGTTTCTCTCAAAATATCCCGCATAAGGACATTGGTTTTTTTATTATCAAACGGTTCTGCCAGCATCGTATGCAATTCCAGTTCAATTTCCTTCGATGTAGTAAAGCAGACATGATGCAGTGCCAGTTGCTTTTCTTTCACAATAAACCCATTGTGTTCCAGTACTTCTGTTGCCTTCTCTAAATCTTCCGGATTCATCAGCAGCACATCCACATCTCCCGATTTTCGAAGTTCCGGTACCGGATACCATGTTCCTACCGTCACTCCTTTTAAAATCGCTATAGAAATTTCTTCTTTCTCTAACAGATTGGCAAGATATTTACTGGTAAACAAAAGCCGGTACTGCTGCATCACAATCTGAGTTGCAAACGTTTCCGTCTTATTTCTCCACTGTTTTGGCAGTTTCTGCTTTTCACAAAGTTCTTCATACAGCAATGACAATACCGCATGTTTTTCTGCCATACATACCAGTGTTCCCCATTCCGTTTCCGATAGGTTTAAACTCTCACATTTTTTATATTCCGGAAGCAGACTCTGTCGGAGTAATTGAAACAACGCTTCCTCTTCTTTTGAAAAAACTGTACTTTCTTTTTCTTTCTCTGCTTTCTCTTTTCCCTTTTTATGAAAAAGCATCTGTTTCGCTTTATTCAGAAGGAAGTGCAGTTCCTTACTTTTTGCATACACCAGCAAATACAAAACATTTGGCACGACCGCACAAATCAGTAGCCGGAATACACACAATTCCAAAGCACTTCCGGTCACTCTGTCACAAAGCATATGGGTTATCCACCAGGCAATCCCCGTCACAGCCACATATATTCCATAGCGTAGGAAATACCCACAAACCGATACCTTCAACCTGTGTTTATAAAGCATATACGGCTCCACCCATAAGGATGTCAGGAGCGTACTGCACAGTGTTCCGATAAAAATACCAAGAACCCCGAATTTTACACCAAGTACAATAGAAACGACCAGATTAATCAGCGCCTCTGCCAGAGATTTATATCGGTCATACCAGAAAAGTCCCAGAGAATCTCGAAATACCAGAGTTGCCTGCCGCATTCCTGTAAAATAAAAGTTTAGGCACAATACGAAAGTAATATTCCCATTGAAAACATACTGTGAGCCAAAGCTTAATTCCACAAAAGGTGTCAATAACTCAAAAAGGCAGATAGCAGCAAAGCCAAACATCCACTGCCCGATAAAAAATGCAGCCTCAAAAATCCGTTGTACTCTCTCTTTGCTTTCTTCTACACCAAGATTACCTACACTTGCGGTAATTCCCTGAAAAGCCTGATTTAACACCTGGCGTACGGAACCGATTACCAGATAGTAGTTGGAATACATTCCGACGCTGACAATGCCTACCAGGGAGGAAAGTAGCAGATTGTCCGTATTATTTACCACTACATTGCCGATTTTGTGCATCAGCATTGCCCTGATGTTCTGATATATGCCCTGTTTTTCTTCCTTCATCAAAGGTTTTACCTGTTTATCCTTTAAAAACGGATACATCCGGTTTGCCTTTTTTGAAATGCACAGATTATTTAACAGCGTACATGCAATTAAAATTGTCAAAAACAGTGTAAAATTCTGCGTTGTCACCAACACCAGCATCTGCACCGCATTTTGAAGTATCAGAAACACTGTCTGATACAGTACACCAATATAGCTTAACTGATATGCTTCAATCAACGTTCTTTTATAAACCAACAGATAGGAAATCACGGAATTTGCCAGATACAACAAATACAAGAAAGTCAGATTTTCCACCTGTGTTTCATTCCTGATAAGCAAATCCATAAACGGAATTACAAGTAAACCTGCGGCCAGTACAATTAATGCCACAATACGGTAAAACTGCCTGTATATCTGCATCAGGGATTTCTGCTTTTCAATATCCTTTTCTGCAATCGGTTTATACAATGCATAAGTAATTGCTGTTCCGATACCAAGCTCCGACAGGGCAAGCACATTCAAAATGTCCGTAAACAAACCATTGATACCGACATATTCTTCGCTTAAAGTATGAGTAAACACCACACGGGTACAAAAACCAAGCAAAATAGCAATCACCCTTGCCAACATTGCCACTGTTGTATTTCTGGCAGAATACTCGGTCCGGCTCTTTTCTTCTCTATTCAGTTGTGCCTTCTGATTTACATTCAAAAGAAGATACCTCCGGAAGAATTGTCTGAAATGCCTCCTGCACTTCCTGTTTTACCCGTTCAAATTCAGACCCGATTTTCTGGTCATTGATGCAGATTATTTTTTTCTTCTGCTTTTTTATTGTCTGTATTAGTTTCTTGTTTTCAACTCCGACATTAAAATATCGAAAATCCTTTTGTATATTTTTAGGAGCAAACCGGTTGGACAGTTTCTGCCATTCCCTGAATAAATAAGGTGTTACATCTCCCTTATCCCGGAATCTGTGATTTGACATTTCCCTAAGGAGCTCCTCTTCTTTTTTCCATAGCTCTTCAAAAGTCTCTTTTAAATACGGCGCCGGTCCATGCACCGTATAGAAACCGGTATAGCGTGGGAAAGCCAGCTCCAACATATTGTAGAAAAAATACAACGGTGGATATCCCAATTTAAAATAATTACCCGGGTGCTGTTTTATGTTCTCTCTTTTTTTAAAATACTTGCACAATACCAAAGAATTATTCAGGTACAGATGAGACATCACCGGATTCTCCGCATTTGCTACTACCGGCTGAAGAGCCAGCATATCACAAGGTTTTCCTTTTTGAAAAAAATAATCCGGTTCCGTCTTACGTATCATCATAACATCATCATTAAAATATACAAACTGCTCCGACAAATCTTCTATCTTGTGCATATATATTTCCAGAACATTTGAATTAAACACCGGGAGATATTCCTTTGGAATATAATCCTCATGCCGCACAATATGCAGCTTTGGATGGGATGTATCTAACCATTCCGGCAAATGTCCCCAGGTAATAAAGTGTATTTTCCTTACCCAGGGAGCAAACTTTTCCACTCCCCGAAACCAGTATTTTAACAAGTCCCAGTCTCTATAACGTTCATCATCATCGTCATTTCCTGCAACCGGATTATAGCAGGCTTTTTCCTTTCTCCATGCTTTATCTCCACCATCTACCCAGGTAATGACAAAATCAATATCCTGCATCCTGTTCTCCTTCTTTCTCTTTCAGCTTCGAAAAATCAGGCATCTCTTTTATACGGAATTCACCCACTTTATAGCCCAACTCCTGCATTTCCTGCTCATTTGCCAGTTCGATGTAAGAGTCACTTGCCATATCTTTTATGGAAAAGAAAACCTCATATCTGCCTGCTTTCAGTTCTTTTAAGGAAATCTGTTTTTCAACCGTATATAACTGTTCCGCATCCGTTCCGCCTGCCATGGAGCGAAGTCCGGCATCCACAGAATATACATGTTTCTCTCCGGTCTTTTGGTTTCGCAATACCACTGTCGTTTCGGGTTCTCTGTAAAGCGGTGCAAAACCAACGTTTTTCATAGTTATTTCAACATTTAATGCCTCTTTAAACATAACATAAGTCAAAGAAGATTTTTCAATCAGAAGACGGTACCCTAAATGTCTCTCCATATATGTAAGACCATCCATTCCATCAAAGCAACCTGCCTCTTTTACCGTGCTCTCCGCCCATTTGTTCAAAACCTTTCTGTCATAGTCCCTGTTCAAATAACTGACATGCATAATTTCAAATTGCTTTACCGCACTATCAAAATCATTCAGTGGATTTTCCACAATTACCTCACCGCCATTTGGAACCCATTTACAGAGTTCCTCCTGAAATTCCAGTTCCTCCGCCCGGTTCCATAAACCGGATAGTCCGGTTTCCGACTTACTCTTCGTTCCGTATGTACCGTAGTCCCCTTCGTTGCCCATCATCCCGTCATTATAAAGACCAAGTCGTCTCATCAATGAAGACTCCGTATCCTTTGTAATTTTGTCTGCACCGGTAATCGTTCTCCACTGGGAAGGAGTTCTCACCGACAAATAGGTGGATTCTCCGGTCACTGCCATCAGCTGCTGTGCCAGCTCCGGCAGATATTCCAAATGCTTTGTTCCGTTCATTTCTCCCCAGTTACCGATAAATAATCCCTGTTGCACAAAAATAATATCCTCATACTCCCGGAAAATGTATTCCAACTGTTTCATATGATTCAGAATAATTCCCACATACTCCGGCTCTGTTTCTGCATTTTTACCGTCCCAATCATATAGAAACCGAATCAAATACTGTTTCTCCTGTGCTTTCAACGCAATAAAGATATCCTCAATATTTTTCAGACCCTGCTCGGAAATTGGCCCGTATGTATAATGACGCAGATTAATCTGAATCATAGCCAATGTCCGTTCATCTTTCTCTAAACGCTTTGCCACAACTGTCTGAAAATTCTCGTCCACCTCCGACGGCGTAAACCCGTAAATCAGATAAAACCCGCAATTAGGATTATCCAGTTCTCTGGAGGACTCTGAAAATACAGCATTTTCTGTCCACCCAAATCCATGTGTCCGCTCCGAGTATGCCTTTCCTGCTTCCATAACTGCAGTCACCATGAACAGAAAAAAAAGCAATTCCGATGTTAATTTTGTAATGCTACCTATTGTAAGTTTCATGTTTACTCCACATTCAGATTATATAAGCTTTGTGTGTTCTGGCGGAAATAGTAACAGATAAATGCCTCATCCTCATAAAAAACCTTCATTTCGTTCGGATAAAGCCTGTCAAAGTTTTCACACCATTTTTTCAGCTTGGATTCCAAAATTGTCCGGCTGTTTATCAGAGAATAAGAAAGCGATGGTTTATTCGAAAAATGAAGTATATCCTTTGCTGCATATTCCTCTGAAATTTCTGCATGAATAATTTCCGGCCAGACACTCTTTGCATCGTATAAATCCTGATACTTTTCCTTTGCCAGCCAGTCCGGTCCGGAAAAGAAATGCTTCTGGGCATATTTTATTGGCTGCTTCTCCACAAAAACAAAAACATATTCTGTCGGAAGCATATAATTATAGTTCTTTTCTTCACTTAAAAAAGCAAGCACTTCTTCATGGCGTCCATCCTGTATCACCTGGTACCGCTCATCTGTCGTAGATACTATGGTATACGAATACTGTGGTAATGTTTTCGTTATTTTAGCCGTTGTCGTCACTGCTCCATTATATCTGGTAAGCTCAAAATACAGATAGCCATGGTATTTTTCGCCAATATATATACCTGCCACCAATCCAATTGCAACAACCAACGAGCACCAACGCAATATAACCTCAGGAACTTTTTTGGCTGCTAATGCAAGTAACATATCAAACGGAACAACAAACATTGCAACAATCAACAGATGCATATTAGAGCACAGACGTGCCCCGGCAATTAATTCCGGAAGTCCCAGATACGGTGCTGCATACAATATCATAAAGAAAAAGGTTGATGTCACTATCATCAGATATTCTGCTGTATACTTTGACTGCTTTCGTTTCTTTTTCTTACTCCACGTCTGAATTATTGCAAAAAACTTAACCAGCATGCACAATAGTGTCACACCACAGGACATCCCCACTATCCGTGCTGCCCGTTCCTCTTCATACAGGGTAACGTAGGCTTTACTGTATAACGTCTCCAGTTTTCCCACACACAGATTCCATAATTTTTCCGCACTATTTTTTATTTTCTTCACTACTTGAGTAGCAAAAGAAGGTTCCGGCTCCGTCACCATCGGAAGCTGCTCCGGTTCTCCGGATGAACCATCTGCTTGCACATTTCCGGGCTGTTCTTCCGGCATCGGTGTAGAAGTATCCTCTTTTTGAAGATAATTCTGTGCCTCATGGGTTCGTCCTTCTCCGGTATCAGTTCCATTAATGACATTCACTGCCCATCCAATGGAGCCCTGAAACGGTATCCCTAATGCTAATGCCCCTGCCATAGGCGCTACTGCAATTAGAACTCCTGCCATTACCCCTGCAACTAAAGGAAGAAAATGTTTTTTATTAAAAATCTTCCTTAAAGAAAACAGTGCCACTGCTGCACACAGGAAAAATGCCATAATTGTTACATAAAAATGAATTGCAACAGATGCCGCTAAAGCCAAAGTAAACATCATCAGATTTTCATTCCAACACCGTTTTGTTTTCTTTCCGCGGATAGCTTTTACCTTATCACTTGATAAATACCTCAGCAGAAACAGCGCACAGATATAAATCGTAGGAAAGCCATATTCCTGCGGCAAAGTCCACTGCAGTCGTGAGATGCTGAATACTTCATCTATACGTACCACATCAATTGTTAAAAACAGTATCAAAGCAAGCACAGGACTGAATCTCCATGCAAAAATCTCTTTCAAAAAGCAGTAGGCCGCTACCAGCATAATCGCCACCTGTAAGCCTGCAACAAACAGCATACAGCTGTAAATTTCAATTCCAAACAATGCATGCATGCTATAAATTACACAATGCATTGCTTCCGGATACACACCGGCAAAAAAAGCTTTGCCTTCTGTCAGACCATAAATCCAGGAATGGTGTACATACATATCACCAAATCCATAGGAATGTTCATGAAACACTCCCCAGGAAAAATATATCATTCCGTAAAGCAGCGCCACCAAAAGCAAACTGTATTCCAACCAATGCTTTTTATAAAAAGTCCATACACGTTTGCAGAATATCTCCAAGGTCCGAACCAGCTTTCTACGCTCCAGAAGCAAAAAATTCTTCCAGCCAAAGGTTCCGTTTACAAGATAGTGCAGTTTCTCTCTACGTTCTTTTGTCGGCAGATAGTATTCCCTCAGAGAATATAACAGAGTTCCGTAAAACAGGATTCGTACCGTCCACCCATTCAGAATATGTAGCAGACCAAGTAACAGCACCACTGTGTTAATTAATACAACCTGCCCCGTCACACAAAAACTGAATTTAAACGTTGCACTTTTTCCGGATAAAAACTTCCGAAATACAATCATCGGCCAGACAAACATCAAACATCCATAGCCAAGAAACACTTTACCATATTCAGTTATCCAAAATAACAAATCTTCCATCGTAGCCTCTTATGATATCTATATTTCCGTAAGCGAACCTATATACACTTTACCATCTTTCTCAGACGAATTTGCAAAATAAATCGAACGGTTATCTGTCTTTCTCCTTGCACACACATATAATTCCCCTTCTGTTTTGTTAAGTGTGCAGAAAATTTCCTGCGTCATGCCACTGTCCCAGGTACGGATATCCGTTGCAAACCTCGCAAATTCCTGCTGACCAAACTCATCCACACACTCTAACAACACATCTGCATCCTGATAAAAGTTTGCAAAGCCTGTATTTTCTACTGTAACAAGAACCTGCACGGTATCCTTTCTTTTATCCGGAACCACCTGAACACTTTTTATAAAAAACCGGTATCCTAAATGCCGCCCCACATACTGATAAAAGCTTTCGTTCTGCCATTCCCATTGTTTCCAAATCTGCAGTATCTTTTCATCATATGCCTGATTCAGGTATGTAATGTGCATCTTTTTAAGCACCCAAAGTGTACTTTCGGGAGTAAAGTTTTCTCCATAGCCTTCCCCGCAGACTGCCTCCCCCCCGTTTGGTACACTCCGGCAAAGCTGCTCTTCAAAAGCAAGCTCATCCTCTCTGCACCAGAGGCTGTCCCAGCCGACGGCTTCCTTTGGTTCCTTCCCAAATGTTCCCATGTGACTGTCGGAACCGAATATCGCATCATCAAACAACCCGGTTATATCTGCCGTTATCTGTTCCTTACCACATTCCTCCGGATGCAGCATACGCCACATGGAAGGTCTTCTGACAGCCAGAAACATGGTATCCTCCAGCCCGGTTTTCATTATGCTCCACAATTGTTTCATTTTCTCAGCTGAAAGGAACCTGGAGGTATGCATTTCTCCCCAGTTACCGATAAGCATTCCCTGCCATAGAAACACAGTCTTAGTAAATTCTTTTACTACCGGTATCAGCTGTTCTAAGTGCTTAAGTACCTGTTTAAAAAAGAAAGGTTCCCTCTCTACCGCATTTCCTTCGTGGTCATAGGTAACACGTAAAATTACGTCATAAGCATACTTTTCAAAGAAATTTAGAATCCGGCAGATACGTTCCAAAGCCACGGCATCCAGTGGTGCCTCCCGGTATGCTCCGATATTGAGTATCACCAGTGCCAGTGTTTCTTCCTTTTGAAGGCACCAGAATAATTCTTCAAAATCCGGTTCCTTCTCTAAAAAGAACGGATAAATCGTATACCAGCCTCTTGCAGGATTTTTTAATTCTTCCGTTGATTCACGAAGTTCTGCCGCATGAAACTCCCATTTTTGTTTTGTGCCAATCAGCTTATTCAGAAGCCCTTTCATCTGTTGCCCCCATATCAACCTTATAAATCCTAATTCTCACCCATACCGCAATAATAGAAAACATCATGCGGAACATATAAATTACCGGCTTCAGTCCGGAGTGCATACTGACTCCCTCTGTTCTGGCATGCATTACTGCCGGAATTTCCTCTACTCTAAAGCCTAACATCAGCATCTGCATAATCATGTTGGCATCCGGATACTTATCATCAAAGTGTCCGTAGCCGGAATAAAAGGTAAACGCTCTCCGGCTCAGCCCCTGCAACCCGGTAGTCGGATCCATAATCTTTTTTCCCGTGCCAAGCTTAATTAAAAGCCGAAACAGCGCAAATGCAACCTTTTTTAGGACAGAAACCGAAAAGGACACACTGCCTTCCAAAAATCTGGAGCCAAGCACAATATCCGCATACTGTCCCTGTTCATCCGGAGTTTTCAGCTTATGATATAGCGCAGGTACATTGCTTGCATCATGTTGTCCGTCCGCATCCATCTGTATGACATACTGATAGCCATTCCTCTCCGCATATTTATATCCGAGCTGCAGGCCACTGCCGTACCCCAGATTAAACACATGCGTTACTACGGTATGTCCATGCTCTCTGACTACCCGGGCAGTATCATCCCCGGAAGCATCATTCATTACAAGTACATCTGCAACTTCCGCGATTTCCGGCTGTTTTAACTGCTCCAGCAGCGTCCCGATAGTCTTCCCCTCGTTATACGCCGGAATAATAATAAGCACTTCCTTTTTTTTCTTTTGCTTCACCATAGTATTCTCCCCTGCGTTTTCTAAAGCATGGAAAGCAGTTTTCCGATTTCCCCACGCTCCGTCATCCTACGCTTTGCCGCCATTTCTCCGAATTTCTTTCTCTTTTCTTCGTCATCTAATAATTCCCTGATCCCCGCACAAATTCCTTCCGGTGTCATATCACACAAAAGTCCGTCCACACGCTGCCTCACCTGCTCCCTGTTTCCACTGCAGTCAGACACCAGAATAGGCAGACCAAGCACTTGAGCTTCCTGAATGGCAATACTCTTTCCTTCAAACCGGGTAGCATGCACATAAATATCTGCCTGTTTCATATAGCAATAGGGATTTTCCACAACTCCCGGCAAAAAAAAGTCATTCTCCAGATTTAGCTCCCGGATCAAACGCTCCAGTGCAATTCTCTGGTCTCCTTCTCCAAGAATATACCATTTCGCTTTAATGCCCTGTTCTTTTAACAGTTTCATTGCCCTGACAGACTGCGCAAAGTCTTTCTGTTCTGTCAGGCGTCCTACCGTCAAAATACGAAATCCATCCCAGGTATCCGCAAAACCTTCCGGAAGTTCTGCCATCTTAATAATTCTATCCCTGTTAATAAGGTTATGAAATACCTCTGTCCTCTCCAGACATTCCGGATAAACCTGAATGAATGCTTCCTTTACCTCGTCCGAAACCGTAAAAACTCTGTCATATTTTACATAACAATCTTGGTCGAGACTACGTGTATAACCTGCCATGCCATAATCCACATGAAAAAATGCTGCTTTTTTCTCTGCTTTTACGTGGTCCATGACATAATAGGCAGAACCGCCTTCAATATACGCCACTGCCAGATCATACTGTTCCTCAAACTGCTCTGCCCCATCTGACAACACCCTCCACAGAAGCTTATCCGGAAGTATCCTTCCATTGCGAAGCATTATAAAGAGCTGTTTTACCAGATACGGAACCAGCCGTAATCCTGTTCCTCTGCGAAGCATCGCTTTAAATACAGTCTTCATCAGGTGCTTCTTGCCTTCTGCTGTATGTACAGAGCATTCATCACAACTGCGATTCAGTATCCGAACCCCCTTAGGAACTTCTTTTATCATCTCTCCCTGACCGGTCAGAATAAACAGCGACAATTCAACATCTTCCCTTTTCAATATTCGTAACAATTCCAGCAATGCCATCTCCGCACCGGCACGCCCCATTGTATTTATAACAAAAAGGACCTTTTTCATCATCTATTCCACCTGTTTTTCTTCCTTCTGCTTATCTTCCAGCTGTTCCAGTTTTTCCAGCATCATCCGGTTCTCATGATTCAGCAGAGAAACCTGTACTGCCAGCTCATGATTCTTCCGTGCCAGTTCAGAAAGCTTTGTACTGACAAAAAATGCTCCATAAATTACTACCGCACCGATAATCATAATCAGAAGCAAACCTGTAAGACTAATATAATTACTGATACCGTATGGGCGAAGCAAACAGCCTGCCAGAATAAATACCACTGACACCAGCCCCCATGCAAGACAGACTGTTTCTGTCATTTTTCGCTTTGCCAGTGAAGAAATTGTGGTCAGCAGTAATACAATTCCGATTACTACCATAGCTACTCTCAAAAAATCACCTACTGTCATGCATGCTTCACCTTCTTCCGTTTCTTTTTTTCCTTTTCCAATAAAGCATACCGATCGAACACCTTATTCGTCGGGCAAGCTCCATGTCCTTTTTTCATAATCGTTCCGTTACAGAAAATATGTACATCCAGTGTCTTTTCAATTCTTCGAAGCCGGTAATAGGCAATCGACCATCCCACCATGGCACCAAAAATCAGTCCGGAACCGTACCACATAGGCGTAAACGTTGTAGCTACAACAGAACCGATCAGAGTAGCTATGCAAAAGCAAAATGCAGACAGCAATGCACCGCTTAAATCACTGAAATAGTATTGAAAAATCAATGCAGCATTCATAATAAACCAAATAAAATATCCTACTGCCAATGCCGGATAAATCTGCATCACCAGACCGGAAAAGCCAAGACGAGGCAGAAAAATAATAAACAGAAAGAAAACCAGTACTGAAATTACAAACTGCGTCTGCACCAGATGGGACAGTTCTGCCGCCATCTGACGAAACATTCTTCTTTTTGCACTTTCGATATCCATGCCACGTCCACCGATAACCGCTTCGGAATAGCCTTTGTAGGTTCCATGGAACTTCATTTCCACTCTGGAAATAAATATTACGGTAGCAGAAGCGCTGGTCAGCATGCCAAGGCAGGCCGCCATATCATAATCCGGTGCACTGTAAAAGCAGTCACCTACCACCATCTGCAAATCTGTTGTCCAAAACACAAAATTGTGAGTGTACACCCCTAGCATATACAGAAAGTTGGTCAGAATCAGCTGCCAGTATTTTTTCAGATATTGGAATACTTCCTTATATTTTTTGCTGTTATCGCGGAAATAGCTTTTTATCTGTGCAAGTTCCAGACTTGCAATCAGTAAGAAGCCTGCATCCAGGGAAACCAACATACTAAACGTTGTTTCCACCCGAAATATATAGACCATTACTAACGCACAAAGTAATGTAAACGTCATACCCATCAGAAAAAACCATGTAATTTTCCCGAAGGATTTACAAATGGATAAATACAGCATGGAGTAGAACACAATTACCATAATCACATAGCCGCAGTATCCTGCACAGATAAAATGCAGCGCAATTTTTCCCGACATAAACTGCCAGATGCAAAACGGAACGCCCAACATGCAGCTGCATATAAGATTCACCAGTAATCCCACATAGTAGCAGGGCAGAATGTCCTGATAGGTTTCTTCATAAATTACATCCGACAAATATTTGGAAAGTACTGCATTAAACGGCGCCGTTGTCAGTAAGCCGAAAATAAAAATGTAAAGAACCGTGCAGGAATACAATTCTCTGGTCGCGTAATTTAACTTGGATACACCAAGCAGCGGCTCCATCAGCATTACCGTTCCGATAACGAGAAGCATCGGAACTACCGTAATAACCGCACTGTACCCAATGCCAATCAGACTGGTCAGCATTGTTTTCTTGCTGTAAATCTTATTTAGTTTTACACCAATTCCTGCCATGTTTTTTTACCTTTCCTGCTGTTCTATATGAAAATCGTGCATCGGCCAGATACCGTCTCCCTGAATACACAATCTCTTATACAGTTTTTCATATTGTTCCTGCATCTGATGTAACTGATAGCGGCCCATTAAACGATGATATCCGCAATTTCCCATTCGTTTTCGTAACTCCGGCGAAACTGCCATCTGCACCATGGCATCTGCAATTTCACCTACATTCATAATGTGGGTCAGAATTCCGGCCGTACCATATCCGTCACCTTCCCCGTAAATCAGTTCCCGGCAGTTTCCCACATCCGTGGCAATCACCGGTTTATGAGCCGCATAACTCTCTAGAATAGTTAAAGGCTGTCCTTCACTGATACTGGTAAGAATTGTAAAATCCATTCTTCCCAAATACTCACGGATATCTACACGTCCGGTAAAAAACACACCGGAGATTTCCTGTCGTTCCACCAGTTCATAACACTCCTCTGCATATTCCGGTTCTTCATCACATGGTCCCATAATCCATAACCGAAGATTTTTTACTCTCTGACTGGCAAACGCAAAGGCCCGAATCATGGTCTTTACATCTTTAATCGGTGTGACACGAAGCACCGCCCCTACATTAATATACTCATCCGTAGGTACTTTTCCCGGTAAATTTGCCAGACGTGCCGCATCAATACCGTTTGGAGTAATAACAATCTTTTCTTCGCTGCAGCCAAGGCCAATCTGTAGTTGCTTTGCATGAGAGAAGAGACAGGTTACAATGTCTGCCCTTTCATATGCCAGCTTTGACATTTTACGAAACTGCTCAATCCAGATATTTTTGTATACTCCGGCCACCCAGGTTGCCTTTAACAATTCTTCCTCTCGTTCTCTCGTATAAATTCCATGCTCTGACACAAGCAGTCCACAGCCATACAGCTTCTGTGCCATACTGCCCAGTACCCCTGCATAACCGGTTGCCACGCAGTGATAAATGTCTGCCGACGGAACCGGTGTTTTTAATATTAAAAACAGTGGAAGATATATCGAACGCACCGTCCACAAAAAATCAGAAAACACCATCTGAGAAAACCTCATGTTATAAGATTCCCTTACTACCTCAAGAAAATCCGGTCCCATAAGTAAATCATCAATGGACATTTTTTCATTCTGGAACATTTCAAACAAAGTATCCCAGTCCACTTCCTGATTCAGAATAATACTTCGTAATGCATTGTGCTGCCGTTCATCCAGCTTCTTCTGCTTTTTTCTTTTATTTCTGTGTCTTGATTCCCAGTCATAATCATCCAGATATGCCTCATACACTTCTGTGACATTTTCAGGAAGCTCATAGACAAACTTTCCCCGTTGGGAGCGGTTTGCCACAATTGCCAATATGGAAAATTCTATATTTGGGAAAGCTTTTATCATACTATGTATCCAGCTGGATACACCACCCACCACATATGGGTAACAGCCTTCCGCCACAAGACATATTTTCATTTCTCAATCTGCTCCTTTAAAGAAACCGGCTCCAGATTAATTTCTACTACCGTTTCTTCCGCTTTTATCAGGTAGGCATCTGCCTCCAGTTTCAAATAGTCTCCACCAGTTATGGATGAAATTTTTTCTTCATGAGTACGCAGTAAAAAATAAGACTCTGCCTCCACATTTTTCACCTGAAGTACAAGGATATCTGATTCCCTTTTATGGGAATAATCCATATTCAGAAGATTGCGCACCCGACAGTCACTTTCTGACAGCGTTGTCTGCTCATAATCACTGAATGAATCCCAGTAGGTACTCACATTACTGGACATGTCATCATATAGGTTCTGCCACTCATCTGCTTCTTCCTGAGGCCACACTGCCTTCTGCAAATCCACCAGAACGTTGGAATACATTAACGCAGTTTCAATCCCTCGTACAACAAAATCATCCGTATAAGAATGACTTTCTGCAACTCCTGTGGTTCTTTGCAAAGTTACCTCATCTGAAATATAGGAAAGCAGCGGTTCCCCTTTCTGATATCTGCTGCCAACCGTCACAACTTCGTTCAGCATCGAATCTCCTTCCAGATTTTCCTGTACCGCAGCCAAATCCTTTTCTTCCGCAAATATAGTCTGATAGCGGTATTCGCTGTTTAATGACCGGTAAAAGTATGTGTCCTCCTTAAGCATATCATCGAAGGAGGTTGTCGCATCATAGGACAATGCCATACCTGCCTCCGAATTAATTTCTCTTAGCTGCTTTAAATAAAACGGGACCTCTTCCCCTTTTGGTTTAAACGCATCCCCATACTGATATTGCGGATTAAAAAAGCAGGTTAGTTTTAAACCGTTTGCCTTCGCCATGGAAGAAACACTCGGCCACATAATCCCCTGAAACACCATCTGCGGGTTTCGGCTGTATATCTCAAACAATTTTGTTTCATTTTCGTCTGAAAAATTCGGATAATTCTGAATCAGCACATTCTGTGCATTTACTACCGGATATAATTCATATTCCTTTGTCTCATAACAGAAGCTGCTTAAAATCCCCAGGCCTGCCAGTGTTGACATATATTCCCCGTTCACAACAAAAACCCTGCAGTCCTTGTAACTGTTTCTCCAAATAAGTTTTGGCAAATAGCCTGTCACACCTTCTGCTTCTTTTTCAAGTCCTACGTTCCGTCGAATCTCATCCTCTTCCATGGTTCCAACCATGTAGGTTTTAGTGCCGCTGCTTAAAAGATACCATGGCACCGTCAGGTCCATATCCTGCCGCTTTTCTTCCTCTTCTGTTTCTGACTTGTATGTCACCTCACCGCCCAGAAAAAAGCCATCGTATAATCTCACTCCGGTAATTTCTGCCTCTCGTGGCATTACCGCCCGGATTCCCAGTATCTCTCGCAATACTTTTGAGCCGGCAATATAAGGATAGTCCGGAATACTGCAAAGCACTAAAGGTACTCCCTGTTCAGCTAAAGCCGATAACTCCTTATAATCAGCTCCGAACTTCAACTGTGCCGCATCTAAAAGAATCATGGAAGGTCTTCTCACTGTCTCTGTCATTCCAAGATACTCTTCCGGTTGCTCAAATACCAGTAATTCCCGTTTTGTATATGTGCACCACTGAGTCACAACATCCATCAGGTTCTCGTTTTCATTACCAATCAGTAAAATAAGTTCCTCATCACCGGATACCTTCCAGCAGTTTTCTCCCGAAGCCCTCTCCTTAGTCGCATATTCATTTATATCATAAAAGCTTCCCTTCTCGTTCACAATCACGGAAAGCAGAAAAATTGCAAACAGTACCGTCATCATGACTACGATACCTAAATACTTTTTGAACGATATCATATTGCTCCTTTGTTACTGGAATACACGAATCAGTTCCAATGTTTCATTATCAATTACTATTGAAGATTTCTTCAGTTCCTCTATTACTTCAAAAAAACGTTCTTTCTGCCCACTGTTGAAATAAAGCTTCAGCTGGCAGGTAAAGGTTGCCAGGGTATTCGGATACTGAAAAACAGCCCTCTCACACCATTTCCTGCAGTTTTCAAAATCCCTAACTTCCAAAAGTCGCAAAGAAACTGCTTCAAACTGGCTACTGGTCATCCGCTCCTTTGCATCTTCATACAACACTTCAGCAATTTCATCCATAATACGTACATAGTCCTTTTGCTCTACCTCAGTCAATACCTTTTGCATCAGAACCTGATCCATATAATCAAGCAAAATTCCTGCATGCACTGCCCGGTTCTTTTCGGACTTTGCCAAATCATTCTGTCCCTTTTGTATCGTATTTCTGAAATCATTTAATGCATCCTGAAGAATCGATGCTGCATAATGGGCCGTCTCCGTATCCTCACTGTTTAATGCCAGTGCAATAGCAGCCAGCGACTTATGCACATCTCCCCGGACAATATTCATCATAAGGTTGCGTAAATCATCGGTATCTGCCACCTCAATTGCCTCTTCCAACGGAACCATATTCCGTTCATTGTCCTCATCGGCACGAATAAAGGTACGTACACGCTCTTTGCTGAAGATAACACCATCCAGGTCTACCGGCTGTGAAAAAAGTGTTTTAAATAATATCTGTGACATCGCAAAAAAACATGGACCGATAATCGGACATAAAAGCATCACAATGCCCCGGATAATAAACGACTTCCGTTCTCCTTTTTTTTCAAAAGGCAGTATAACCAGCCAGTAAATAAGAACAATGACAACATTAGCCAGCAGGACCATTCCCAATGCTTTTACCTGTTCTGTCATGTAATTCTTCCCTCCACAAATTCTGTTGCAAAACCAATTTCCTCAAAACGCCGGATAACATAAGATGCATCCTCTCTGGCTGTATTGGACAATAGCACATACATGCCACCATCACTTAACGTACCCACATAGTCTGACAAACGGAGTTTGGACGCCAATGCTTTTCCATCCTCTATCTGATTGCCCGTACCATTTAAAATCCTAAGTAGCGTACATTCCGTCAGTCCCTTTTCACCGGCCTTCCTATGCGCTTTAACCAGTGTAGTAAACGCATCCGTAGTCAGCAATCTGGAGTCCTCAACATAACGCTGCTGTTCCAGAGCTTCCATATAGCGGTTTGCACGAAGCACCGCATTCTGAATCAGAGAACTGATAATTGCCAGCTGGTTTGCCTGTCCCAAAGTCATCCGCTCCCAGGAAAGACCCCAGACAAAAACCAACATTTCCATCCGTTCATTTTCAAAAATGGCATTTGCCATCAACGGATAACGCTCATCCATTTTACGGTTAATAAATACCTTACCTGCTGCCACGGTTTCATACAGTTCTTCCATTTCCGGATACCGTATGGAGTTTCCCAAGCTTTTTGCCATCACCGAAGTGTAAGAAAAGAGTCGGGCATAATCTGCATTGGAAACGGTATAAATTGCTACATCCTCACTCTTCATCAGCTGTCCCAGAATATCTGCGGCATAGAACAGTACTTCCTCAGAACTGTACTGGTCCAACGCAGAAGTAATACTGTAAATTTTTCCGACACTGTCACTCTGATTAACAATCTGGGTTTCCAAAGCATCCTTTACGCGCACATTACTTGTATGAATATCCTGTATATCCGTCAGCTGTTCTGACAGATAATCTTTTTCCTCTTCATTTTCTTTGTGTATTGCTGTTAACTGATCCTTCATGTAGCCGACCACAAAGCCCAGCACAAACAATTGCGCAATCCATATGTATGTATCAGCATCCAGAATCACTTCAAAGCCATTTCGGGTACTTGCCTGTTTTGCACAAAAACCCACAATAGCAAGAATGGCAGAAAAGGTTGCCTGCTGCTGTCCATAAAAAATAGCAAACAGCAAAACATACAGTAATAAAAAGTCCAGCCGTGAAAACATTCCTGCCGCGGTAAAATGATTCTCCAGATAGAAAAACAGGAAAAATCCAACGATATTTTCCACAAACGGAACCGCAGCCTTCACAAACCAGCCCGTCTTTTCCAAAATACGCTTCCATAACGGCTTTTTAGCCTTGTCGCCTCTTAAAAATTCATAGCTGTGTTTCTTCATATACGCTGCCGTACGGTTCACAATAGACCTTATCTCACAACAGTACGGATTACCGAATTCACTGTCAAATAAGCGGTTAGAAAGTACTCTACGCTCACCGGGTAGCGGACGGCAGATAATTTCCACTTCCGGCTCTTCTTTCCTTTCACTAAAGGCTTCCTGTACCATAAGCGCGAGTTCCTTCTCGGAAATCACGGTCGATGATGCAAGATTATACACCGGATAATGATGTTCCTTTGCTGCAAACATACGGTAAATAAACTCCACCGCATCGGTTTCATAAATCATTGAAAAGCTGTTTTCTTCTACAATTGTTATCGTTTTATTTTGTAATGCCTCCAGACAGAATCCGGCACAGATATTGTTTACTTCTCTTCTACGCTTCGGAATGCTGTACAAATGATCCAGACGCAGCGTTATAACATCCTTTCCGCAATATTCCCTGTAGCTTGCGCATAAGCTCTCACCCAGTGCATAAGCCATGCTGCGTTGATTTTCTTCTTGCGGAACAGGAGTTGTCTGCTCCGGAATATCATTATCATATTGTCCGGAATACACTGCTTCCGAAGATAAATACAGAAATCTGCCTTCTCGCTTTCTTGCGTACGCCATGAGCAGATTTGACAAGCCATTCACGTAGCGGGCAGCATCCTTTTCTTCCTCTTCCCACTCATAGTTCGTGTCATAGGCACCCATATACAACGTAATATCCGGGCTGACGCTCTCAAAGATTTCATTTAAACACGGGCTGTCATAAGAAAAATTGTAACGCTCAAAAACCTTCTGATACGAAGTCTGTTTGTATTTATTTCCTGTCAGCAAATAAATTCTGTGCCCTTCTTTATTTAGTTTTATAATGATGTTATTTATAAGGCTACCCGAACCGCCAACCAATAATATATTCATACATTATTCCTCTATTAAAACCCCATAGACCGCCAATTGATGCCGGAATTGCATTACATCATCTCTGATTTCCTCTTCCGGCACATCATATCTGATAACAAAATCTTTAATAACCTGTTCTGTTGTTTTTCCTTCCTGTAACAGCTTCCACAGTTCTGCACCCATTTGATTCAACTGTAACGGACGCTCATACGGAACCCCCTTTTGCTCCATGTGAAGCAGCCAGTACTTTCCGGCTGCCTGCCGGAGCTGATATTCTGACATTTTGTTTTGTTTTCTGCTGCACATATATTCCCCTTCAGCGTATAATAATCCACTATGTTATAAATTAATTTATTATATCATTAATTTCCCAATAAAAAAAGCACTTTTTTCAAGTAAAGTGAAGAAGTTTCCTTGAAAAAGCGCTTTTCCTTTCTTTTCTACCGGTTTGCAACTACCATCTGACGTTGCTTCCAGTCTTTCATCATCTTTCTAATTTCAATAAAATAAGTAATTCCAAGCGGAATTGCCGCCGCCATCCAGGCAATCGGTCCTGCCAGACAAATACCCGTAAATCCGAGAATTCCCGGCAATGTAAAGGAAGCCACCCCTCTGGCAATCAATTCAAACACACCGGCCATCAGCGGCATCAGACTCTTACCCACACCCTGCAACATATTCCGGTACACAAAAATCATGTTTAGGAACGGGAAAAAGATGGCACATATTTTTAAATAAATCATTGCCGTATCCACAACCTCCGGCTGATTACCGTCAATAAATAATCTGGTCAACGGTTCCCCAAACAAAATCAGAACCAGACTTGCCAGAACAGCAAAAATCAATGTCAGGACAGAACATTTTGTCACACCCTCCTTAATACGGTCTACCCGGTCCGCACCAAGATTTTGTCCTGCATAATTTGCCATAGTCACACCAAAGGTACCGGCCGGCTGAGATACCAACTGCTCTACCTTGCATGCTGCCGTGTAGGCCGCAATGGTAGCGGAACCGAACAGATTCAGCGCTCCCTGCAAAATAACCGTGCCGATGGCAGTTATGGAAAACTGGAAGGCCATCGGAAGCCCGATAAATAAGTGTCTTCCATACATCCAGCGGTCTGCCTTGAAATCTTCTCCGGACAAATGCAGCATTGGATATTTTTTCATCATATAAATAAAGCAAAGTACACCGGAAACGCCCTGGGAAATCACGGTTGCCCACGCAGCCCCTGCAACTCCCATATCAAAGTTGATAATAAGCACTAAATCCAGCACAATATTCAATATAGAAGACACAATCAGAAAATATAATGGTGTTTTGCTGTCACCTACCGCACGTAAAATACATGCCAGCAAATTATACAACATCATGGTAAACATACCGCCAAAAATTACAACAATATACTCGTATGCTCCCTGAAAAATATCTTCCGGTGTATTTATCATATAAAGCAGTCCTTTTGCACCAAACGTGGCCAGCAAAGTTAAAATTACCGTAAACACCGCTGCAAGTTCCACCGCTGCAGCCATTGCCTTTCTCATGCCATGCTCGTCTCCGGCGCCAAACCGTTGTGCCACCAGTACTGCAAACCCACTGGTAATACCGGAGGCAAAGCCAAGCACAAGAAAATTTAACGGTCCGGTGGTTCCCACCGCTGCCAATGCCTGAGTACCGATAATTTTACCTACAATAATCGTATCCACCATACTGTAAAACTGCTGAAATATATTGCCGAGCAACAACGGAATGGAAAACCACAAAATCAACTTAAATGGTTCACCTTTGGTCATATCCTTTCCACCCTGTACTCTGTTTTTCATTTTCTCTCTTTTTTCTCTCATTTTTCCTCTTTTTCCGAAAGAACCGCTTTCTTCCTTTTCTGAAATTTTCCCATTAACAATTGCCAACATCATTAAATACCACGAAAATTACAAAAATGCAATCATTTTTTTGATTTTTCAATAAAAATGTGGTACACTCTTCTTTGGCAAAGGCACTGTGTGAAAAAAAGCATTCATTGTCTGCCTTCCGATTACATAAATAAAGGAGTTTTCCGTGAGTACAGTTACCGATACCATAAAAAAACTACGCCTGTTCGTACAGGACCACATCCGCGGCACTGTTCTTGGCGACAGCGTTGTCAGCTTTTTTAAAGTTCTGGGGGTAAATGACTGGTTTACTAAAATTCTCTATGCCCAGGATTGCAAAACACCATCTATAAGTATGCAAAACACAGAAAAATATTTCGCAGAGCATAAAGCAGAACTGGAGAATACTGCCTCGCTATTGGCAGATGATTTATCCAAAGAAGTTTTCTTCCGTGCTGCCCGTTACCGCGCAACTCACAATCCGAAAGATGCTCCCGTCTTTTCCAAGCACGACCAGTACTTTGTAAAGGACATCGTTTCTCTTTCCAATGATGAAGTTTTTGTTGACTGTGGTGCTTTTGATGGAGATACCATGAAAGATTTTCTCCGGGCAACCAAAGGCAGATATCAAAGCATTGTCTGCTTTGAGCCAATGGAAAAATACCATGCCCGTTTGGAAAAACGCGGAGCAGGAAAACATGTCACCGCTATATGCGCCGGTGTGCATAAAGAAACAACTACCCTGTATTTTCACGCCGACCGTGGCAAAGGTTCTTCTTTAGTTTCAGCCGCAGATGAGCATACAATACAAGTTCCGGTTCGTGCTATTGATGATACTCCGGAATGTCAGGATGCCACCTTTATCAAAATGGACGTGGAAGGTTCCGAAATGAATGCACTGCGGGGTGCCAGAAAAACAATTTTAAAGAACAAGCCCAAGCTTGCCATTTGCATCTATCACAAGAACAGAGATTTTATAGAAATTCCAACCTGGATTCACAAACTGGTACCGAAATACAAGCTGTATGTACGACATCATTCTTTTTCCGTTAATGAGACCGTGCTGTATGCGATACCTCCGGAAAAGAAATAGTTTATAAAACAGGGCAGTCATATCACTGATTATCAGTAATATGACTGCCCTGCACTTTATTTCACTATGTAATAATTCTTAGTTGTTGATAAACTTATCTTCTTCGTTATTCCAGCTGTAAAGAGCACGAATCTCTTCGCCAACCTTTTCGGATGGATGCTCAGCTGCAAGCTTTCTCATTGCCTTGAAGTGAACCTGACGGCCAGCCTGGGACATATCTAATAAGAATTCCTTGGCGAAGGAGCCATCCTGAATGTCGGAAAGAACCTTCTTCATAGCCTTCTTTGTGTCCTCTGTAATAATCTTAGGACCGGTGATGTAATCACCATATTCTGCTGTATTGGAGATGGAGTATCTCATACCAGCAAAACCGGACTGGTAAATTAAGTCAACGATGAGCTTCATCTCGTGGATACACTCAAAGTAAGCATTTCTTTCATCATAACCGGCTTCTACTAATGTTTCAAAACCAGCCTGCATAAGAGCACATACACCACCGCAAAGAACTGCCTGCTCACCGAAGAGGTCTGTTTCTGTTTCTGTTCTGAAGGTTGTCTCTAACACGCCTGCTCTTGCACCACCGATAGCTGCTGCATAAGCTAAAGCCATATCTAAAGCCTTACCTGTTGCATCCTGCTCTACTGCTACTAAACAAGGAACACCCTTACCTGCCTGATACTCGGAACGTACAGTATGGCCAGGTCCCTTAGGCGCAATCATGGTAACGTCTACATCAGCCGGTGGCTTGATGCAGCCAAAGTGAATGTTGAAGCCGTGAGCGAACATTAACATATTTCCAGCCTCTAAGTTTGGCTCGATGTCCTTCTTGTACATATCAGCCTGTAATTCATCATTGATAAGAATCATGATGATATCAGCCTTCTTTGCAGCTTCTGCTGCTGTGTATACGGTAAGACCCTGCTTTTCAGCCTTTGCCCAGGACTTACTGCCCTCGTAAAGACCGATGATTACGTTTACGCCGGATTCCTTCATGTTTAATGCATGAGCGTGACCCTGGCTGCCGTAACCGATTACTGCTACTGTCTTTCCATTTAACATGGAGATGTTACAATCCTGTTCATAATAAATCTTTGCCATTTTTATATCCTCCCATTAATCATCTATGTACTCGCCCATATCGCCGGCTCCTCTGGAGAGACCGGTGATTCCGGTGCGGGCAATTTCTTTAATTGTGTAGCCTTCCAGCAATTCAATAAATGCTGCTAACTTTGCTTCATTTCCGGTAAGCTCAATCATTAAGGAATCGGTCGCTACGTCAACAATTTTAGCACGGAAAATATCCGCAATGGAAATAACAGACTGACGCTCTGCCGGTGTTACTGCCACCTTGACTAAAATAAGTTCTCTGGAAACGGACTGTCCCGGAGGAAGCTCCTTAATTTCCTTTACATCCTCAAGCTTTGCCAGCTGTTTTTTTATCTGGTCCAGAATCTGCTCATCTCCGGTAACGACAACAGTCATACGGGAAAAGTTGCTATCCTCTGTAACACCTACGGTCAAGCTGTCGATATTATAGCCTCTGCGGCTGAATAATCCTGCAACGCGGCTTAACACGCCGAAAGTGTTGTCCACCAGAATAGATAATACCATTTTTCTCATGTAATCATCTCTCTTTCTGATTTTGTCGCTTTAATTCGTTATAGCGTTAATTCAATTTCTACTATTGTACCCCTACACTTTAATAATGTCAAGTGAAAAAGCACAAAAACATAAAAATTCCCTATGCTATACGTTTGCGCCCGGGCGAAGCCCCGAACAAATTATAACATAGGGATTTCTTTTTTTCCACAACTTATTTATTTAATACAAAATCTCTTAAAAATACGAAGCCTTCATCAATCGCACGAATTACTGCCTTGGAGGAAAAGGTTGCACCGGATACCACATCCACGTTAGTTGCATCAATTGCAGGTGCTGCCATTGATGCGCCGGAAGCCAGTGCAAGGGCCTGATTTGCTAAATCCACAAAGCCGCCCACATAAATACTGACACCGGAGACTACATCGGTGTAACCGTTCTCATTCATGATTCCATTGGTGGTCTGATTCGTTACCACATATGCCCCCAGCGATTCTGACTGGTCTTTCCAGGTCGGATTGCCTTCTACCATAACATACTGACCATTTGCTGCCAGTTCTGCTTTCGAAGCTCCGCCGGTGATTTCATCCCATACTACGTTTGTTACCTTACCGTTTTCCACAGTCACTGTGACATAGTTATAATCTCCGGTTTCTGTAGGTTCTGTCTTTGTTGTATAGGAACCGTCCTTTAATACACCGCTGCTTCCTAAAGCTGCTTCCTGTTCTAATCCAAGAATTCCAGAAATATCAAGACCGGAGGTTGTCACCGGAAGCTTTACATTTGCAAGCTTTGCCTTGTAATCTGCTTCATTTACCTTAGAACCGATATCCGGTGTTTCCGTATGACTTGCTACATTGTAGGAAACCAGAGACTGTCCATCAGCAGAATAGGTTGCTTCAATTACCATTTCGCCCACATAACCATTTTCAGAAATCACAACGGTATAAGTACCGTCTGCATTCTGTCTTGCTTCTTTAATTCTGGCACTTGCTCCGGTTACCTCTAACGTAACGCTGCCTGCATGTTCCAGCTTGGAAATTGCAATAGATACTCCTCCCACAACAACAGTAGCAAGTGCAAGACAAATCACAGCCCGTAATCCATTATCCTTTTTCTTTTTCATAAAGTAAACCCTCTTTCTTTAAAATCCAGATTCATAGTTCATTAGTCCTATTTTTATATTTCTTAACTCGTTTAGTATACTGTATTTTTTTGTTCATGTAAAGCAGTTTTCACCACAAAGTCCATAAAAATTTTTCCATTGACAGTCAGTATCAAAACCTTTACAATCCAAAGCAGAATATCGCACATAACAAGTGCAGAAAGAGGCTGTTTTGAAGCAAAGTTTCAATCATAAATTCCTTCCATTATTATTCGCTGTTATATGTTCCATAACAGTATTATTTTCCGGCTGTAATTTTCCTTCCGGACCAAATAGTCCCCAGAAAACGCAGACCGTTACTCCTGCTGCAAACGCAGATAAAACATCGGCAGATTATCTGGTTATCCCCTTAACTGCGGGCAATGTTTCACCGATTTCCGCCTGCAGCTACGATTTGCTGCATACCGTATGTACCATCCAACTGTATGATTCCACAGATTACAGCATTTTAAACGAATGCTTTGCCATTATTGACAAATATGAAAAGCTGTTCAGCAGAACGCAGGAGGATTCTGAACTATATTCCATTAACAAAGCATCCTCTGATGGTGAAACAATTTTTACCGTTTCTAATGAATTAAAGGACATTTTGGATTTTTCTTTAAAATATGCAGATCTGTCCGATGGCGCCCTGGATATCAGTATTGCACTACTGTCTTCCCTTTGGGACTTTTCAAATTTAGAGCACAAGACAGAGGCACCTTCTGCGGATTCCATCGCAAAAGCGCAGGCTTTGGTAAATTACAGAGACATTACGTTAGAAGGTAACACCTTATCTTTCGCCAAAGAGGGCATGCAGTTAGAACTGGGAGCCGTAGCAAAGGGGTACATTGCCGACCGGGTCAAGGAATTCCTTTTATCAAAAGGGGTCACCAGCGCCATTATTAACCTGGGTGGTAATATTCTTCTGGTGGGCGAAAAGCCGGAAGGCACTGCCTTTAACGTAGGTATCCAGAAGCCTTTTGAAGACCGGGATTCCATAGTGGTGGCCATCTCAGAACTTAAGGATTGTTCCATGGTATCCTCCGGTATTTACGAGCGCTATTTTTACGATGCCAATGGGAGCTTCTACCACCATATTTTAGATGCAAGCACCGGATATCCCTGCAATACAGACCTTACACAGGTCACTATCATCAGCAAGGATTCCGCCACCGGAGACGCTCTAAGTACTGCCTGCTTTGCTCTTGGATTAGAAAAGGGAATGGAGCTTATCCATTCCCTCGAAGATATCTATGCAGTTTTTATTACTTCAGACGGAGAGCTGCATTTTTCTGACGGTTTTCTGGAAAACATTCCAACCCGGACAGAATAAAACAAAGGTAAACAATTATTCGTTTTCTTTCTTCTGCAGCTTTACAATTTTACCTTGATAATGAGCCTTCCGCTGGTCCTCCGGCGGAAGTTTTTTATAATCTCCGTACATGTGGGTAAGATACACCTCATACTGCACCGGCACCCTAAGCTTCATATCCTCAAAATCCAGATAAACCGGCGGTTCCTGTAATCCAAAATACTCTGCCGGAACAATTTCTCTGGTCTTGTATGCTCCCGTAATGGTACCAATCTGCTTTGCCTTTTCAACCCGCTGGCTGTGAAAAAGCTTATCCATACGACGATAAACCTTTTCTACTGTGAGCACCTTGTAAATACGTAGAGCACGGCATACCTTCAATACCTGCTGTTCCCACTTTGGTCGGCTGGTGAGAATTCCGGTATGCACATTTGCTGCCCCGCAAAGAAAGCGGAGCAATAATACCCTGGCATAATAAAATTTACGTAGAAAAGAACTATCCGGTGTACCGTCAATTGGCATAATATCCATCAGATAACCCCTTCGCTGGTCCGTTTCCTCCGTCACCGTTTCCAGAAGTTCAATTTCCTCATTGCGGATTTTAGCAAAATAACTCCGGAACTCTTTGTTGTAGCGATACTCCTCCAACACAAAAGGCTTTGGAAATTCCTTTGCCATCGAAACCAGTTTATCATAATCCGGTCTTGGCATACCGATATCCGCATCATCATCCCACGGGATAAAACCTCTGTGGCGCACCGCACCAAGCAAGGTTCCACCAATGGCATAATATCTGAGGCCATGCTGCTCACAAAAGTCCGTAAATGCTTTCAGTGCCTCTAAATCGTACCGATGCAATTCCTCAAAAAATGCTTCTTTCATTATCTGCTCCAATAGGAATGATTATTTGTCAGTTTAAGAATCCAGTCCTTTTTCAACCATTTGTAATGCTTTCCAAGGAAATAACCTGCAGCTTTATAAATATTCTCGCCCATAAAATCTGCAATTTCCATATAGTATTTCTGATTAATCAGATAGGAAAATACTGCCTTTCCGTACTTCCAACTATCTTTTTCCACACTATTGCTCTTAAACACTTTTGCAAAAGACACATGTGCAACACCTTCATCAAACTTTCTGCGCAGCTGCGCCATCCAGTTGGAATTCTCAGAAAAATACACCTTTGCTTCTGCACAATAAGCCACTTTTCCACCATTCTTCAGCAGACGGGCTGCAAACAGACTGCCTTCTCCTGAAATAATTCCTTCTTCAAACCCCCCCTGTGCTTCAAAAATATCTCTGCGATACAACGCACAGGCATTGGACATCTGAAACGCACGTACTCCATAGGTTTCAATATCCTCTTCCGTACGCACATAAGACTTGGAAGGATAATCATACAAGCCGATATAAGTCTTTAATACTCCGGCATTTGGTCGGGTCAGATGTCTTGCCCAGACAACCCCCGCACCATGTTCCATACTCCACAACAGTTCTTCAAGCATCCGGCTGTCTGCAGGAACAGCATCCTGCTTCATAAATAAAAGAAACGAACTCTTTGAACGCTTTGCCGCAATATTTCTTGTGCCACCCTCATCATAATACCTTTCCTTTACCGGAATAATCTCTAATTTTAACGGAAGCTTGTGTCCAAATAATTTATGCTTTCTAAAATATTTATAAATGATATTCTGTAATTCCTCGCAGGAATCCTCTTTCCAACCTGTTTCCACATTTAACAGATACACTTTTTCCGGCAACACTGTCTGTTCTGCCAGTTTTTCCAGCAGAAGAAACAATCGTCTGCCCGGATGACATACCGGAATAATAACATCTACCTTACTTTTTAAGATACCCATATACGAACCTCCTTCTGTTTTACAACATTTTTCTATTGTTAAGCTACGCCAGTTTTTGCACTACCTCTATCAGATGGTCTACATCCTCTTCTTTGGTTGCCCAGGAAGTACAGAATCGAATAGCATAGTTATTATCGTCTATCCTATCACTATATTCAAACAAAAACTCCCTGCCCAGACTTTCAATTTCCTGTTTTGTAAAAATCGGGAACTGCTGGTTGGTGACAGAATCCGTCAAAAACTTCACATCACAGTCTGCCAGACCTTTCTTTAATTTCATCGCCATGCGATTGGCATGGACTCCGGCCTTAAAGAACAAATCATCCGTAAACAACCGTTCAAACTGGATTCCCAGTAATCTTCCCTTGGCAAGCATGCCTCCATGCTGCTTAATGGAATACCGGAATTCCTTTTGCAACGCCGGATTTACAATTACCACTGCTTCTCCGAATAAAGCACCATTCTTTGTACCGCCAATGTAAAAAGCATCCGTAAGTGCCGCAATATCTTCTAATGTTAAATCATTTCCTTCTGCAGTTAATGCACTGCCAAGACGGGCACCATCCATATATAAATAAAGCAAGTCGG
>JAZSEW010000085.1:0-34747 GCA_045531895.1 Lachnospiraceae bacterium | reverse complement strand
AAAAATAAGTGATAACCCGAAACAAAGTAGAAAAAACAACCCCAACAGGAAGATACAATGTCTGAAAAACATTGATTCCTGTTGGGGTTGTTGGTTTACGGGATGAAGCGGTTAATTTTTCACATTAACCGACAGCCCCTTAAGACTATTCTTTAGTAATAACGGTTTTTTCCTCATCCAATAAATATTCGTAATATTTGACAACATTTCCCGGATTTTTTGTGATGTTTGGATGGCACATATCGCGGTTGCAACGATATGGCATGGTATCGTAGGTGGAAAAATATTCACCAAAGGTGGAGTCAAATGGTAACAACGGGGTATATTCTTTTTCATCAGCCATAAGGATGCACTTCCTTTTCTGTTATTTTCTATATCTATTTTAACCCTCTTTGTCATTTTTTGCAATACGCTTTTGCAATTCCATAAAAAATACCGGGGCGACAGAGCAGGAGATTACCACAAGCCACTGCGGAACTGTCAGGGAACTGACCTGAAATACTCCCTGCATCCATGGATGGGTAATAACTAACAACTGTAAAAAAGTACAGATACAGAAGGAAATATTCATAGTCTTATTCGTAAAAAATCCAATCCGGAACAATGAGTGATGGCTGCGCATATTGTAGGCATGAAATAATTGGGAAAAGCTTAATACGGCAAACGCCATTGTATTGCCGTTACCAAGGTGATTTATACCAAGAACATAGGCAAACAGGGTCAGAGCTCCAATCAGAATTCCCTCTGTAATAATACTGAATACCAGACTTCCGGTGAAAAGTCCTTCTTTTGGAGAGACCGGCGGACGTTTCATTGCATCCTGCTCCGGAGGCTCCATGCCAAGGGCGATGGCAGGCAGGGAATCCGTAATAAGATTAACCCATAAAAGCTGGACTGCTGCCAGAGGAGAAGGCAGGCGGAACAGAATTGCAAGGAAAATGGTTATTATTTCACCAATATTACAGGAAAGTAAAAACTGAATGGATTTCCGGATGTTTTCGTAGATTCCCCGGCCTTCCCGTACGGCAGAAACGATGGTGGCAAAGTTGTCATCCATAAGAATCATGTCAGAAGCATTTTTGGCCACATCAGTTCCTGAGCATCCCATGGCACAACCGATATCTGCTGTCTTAAGAGCAGGAGCATCATTGGTTCCATCGCCACTCATGGCAACGATTTCACCGCGGGACTGCAATGCTTTTACAATACGGACTTTGTGTTCCGGTGAGACTCTTGCAAACACGGTATAGTCACTGATACAGTTTTGTAAATCTGTCTCAGACAGTGCATCCAGTTCGGCACCGGTCATTGCTTTATTACCGGAACGAAGGATTCCGAGCTTTTTTGCGATGGCACAGGCAGTGTCTTTATGGTCACCCGTAATCATGACAGGAGTTATGCCGGCACTTTGGCAAAGGGTAACTGCATGCTTTGCTTCAGGGCGTGGGGGATCCATCAGCCCAAACAGTCCGTAAAGAGTCAGATTGTTTTCAAGCTCCGGAGAAAGAGGAATGTCTCCTGCGGATACAATTCTATAGGCAATTGCCAGAACCCGGAGTGCATCCTTCGCCATGGTATCGTGCGCAAGCTGGGAAGAAGCCTCTCTGGAAGAGGAAATCCGGCATTTTTTCAATAAAACGTCGTAAGCCCCCTTGGTGATTACAAGATAATGCTTATTATCAGGCAGCTGATGTACGGTTGTCATGCACTTACGGGTAGAATCAAAGGGTATTTCATAAATGCGGGGATAGTGTTTTATGGAAGAAGCGGTATAACCTTCTTTTAGTGCATATTCTGCCAGCGCTTTTTCGGTTGCTTCTCCTTCCACATTATTATTATCCACTGAGACATTGTTGCAAAGCAGTGCCATCAGAGGCATGGAAGGAAGATTTTCCGGTGAAAGAAACACGGTGGTTTTTGTAACTGTCATATGGTTCTGGGTAAGAGTTCCTGTTTTGTCTGAGCATATGTAAGTGGCACTGCCCAGTGTTTCCACGGCAGGAAGCTTTCGGATGATGGCATTTTGCTTTACCATACGCTGGACGCCGAGAGAAAGCATAATAGTAACTACGGAAGGCAGTGATTCCGGGATGGAGGCAACGGCCAGACTGACGGCAGTCATAAACATGGTAATCATCGGGATACCTTGAAAAATGCCGATAAAGAAGAGAACAACGCAAATGCCGAGAACCATCAGGGCAAGTATTTTTCCGGCCTGAGCCAGACGCTTTTGCAACGGAGTGTCCAACTGCTCACTGGTAAGAATCATTGCTGCAATTTTTCCTACCTCTGTATTCATGCCGGTAGCGGTAACGACAGCAGTTCCATGACCTGCAGTAATAACAGAGGATGAGAATAGCATATTTGTCCGGTCTCCGAGAGGCGTATTTTCCGGAAAAGTTTTGTCGGGATACTTTTCTACTGCTGTAGATTCTCCGGTCAGGGAGGACTCATCAGCTTTCAGTCCTGCAGCAGTTAATAGTCTGGCATCTGCAGGAACCATATTTCCTGCATCCAGATAAATGATATCACCTGGTACCAGTTCTGAGGAAGGAATATTTTTTTTCTTTCCGTCTCTAAGAACATTGGCGTGAGGCGCTGCAAGCTGTTTTAAAGCTTCCAGAGAATGCTCTGCCTTGGCTTCCTGAAATACACCGAGAAGAGCATTCATGGTTACTACAAAGAGAATAATGACCGGGTCGGCATAATCAGCTTTACCTTCCAAAAGAGAGAGAAGAAAAGATATTGCAGCAGCGCAGAGCAGAACCAGAATCATAAAATCCTGAAACTGGGCAATAAAACGGCTGAGCAGACTGACTTTTTTTCGGGAAGCAAGTTCATTCGGACCATATTGCTGTAAGCGCTCTTTGGCGATTTTTGGAGAAAGTCCTTCTTTGGTTGTCTCTAACTTCTTTAGTACGGTGTCGGATGAAAGTGAAAATGGTGTCATTTTACCGAAAAATCCTCCTTTTTTTGCGTTTTTGAGGGAAGCCGCTTAAACAAAGGGTTTGAAGGCTCTTTTTTTAGAGTTTATGCACTTTTTATTGGTAAAAGTACACAAAAATCGGGGGTAATTTTGTATATGTTTCAAGGAAGAAAAAACTTTACAAAATGGAAAATCAAAGATATCATAATAGTAAGTAAAGGAAAGGCAACACAAATTTCCCAAATGCAGTTTCTTTACATCCCGTTACAGTTCAGTAGAATTTCCCCTAAAAAGCAAAAGAAAAAATTTCTGTTAAGGCAGAAAGAAGGAGTATTTGTATGAAAGTGGCTTTTTGGAACGGTGTCAGTTCATCTGACAGCGTCACCAATCATGTGGCTGCTATAGGTACGATTTTGGCTTGCAAGATGAACTGTAAGGTCGTCCTAGGCAGTAATTACATTTGCAATCATATGTTGCAGGACTGTTTTTCCTGTAAAAGAAAAGAAACAGGAATAAAACAGCAGCCCTATCAGTTTGACTTTGGGACACCTGAATATTTCAGGGCTCTGTGGGACATGAAAATGAACCGGAAGGGCAATATTCTGGAGGCTCCTGTGGAAGGGGTTACGATAGTTTATCCGCCGGATGATCGCGAAATGTTTTATTATCCGGTTTCGCCGGCAATGTTATATCTGCTGGATGTAGCAGGAGAAAATAACGAAGCTTCTCAATGTGCAATGGAAGAAGCTGATTTAATTATCGTATTCTTAACACAGGATACATCCGAACTTCAAAAATTCTTTACTCGATTTTCTTCGTTAATTCCAAAATCTTTATTTGTACTGAAAGAGTTTTGCCGAAATGGAGAGGTGACTTGCTACGATATAGCGGCAAAATATGGAATCAACAAGAAAAGTATCGGAATAATTCCCCACGATGATCAATATGCAGAAATGTGTGAAGCCGGAAAACTGGATTTATTTTTAGCCGGACGATTCAGACAGGCAACAAAAGCCCCCCAGTACAGAATTATTGTCAGCCTTACATCAATTGCAAAAAAAATATATGAAAGGCTTAGATATCAACAGATGAAGGAGATGAAAAATGAGCAGGGGATATAAAAAAAAATCATGGAAAAAGTTGGTATTTATCGGTCTGACTTTTACGATGCTAATAGCGATATTTATTGCTGTATATGAGTACCGGGTATTAATTGACTGTGAGGAGAAAAATAATGTTCTAGAATTGCAGCTGCAATCTTATCAGAAACTGGTTTATGTTGCAGCAGAGCGGTTACCGAAAGGAACTGTCATAACGGAAGAAAAGCTTAACAAAGAAATCAGGTACTCAGATTTGCCTTTGGAGAATTATATATCTACAGAGGATATTGGAAAGACGTTACTGGTGGATGCGGAACAGGGAATATGTCTTACACATAATATGCTGTATGCAGACGAAAAAGATGTCAGGGAGATTTTTATAAATGATGTGGAACTGACAGAATATTTGGAAACCGGTGACAGGGTAGATATAAGACTTCGTTATCCAAATGCAGAAGAGTATATTGTACTTTCGGATAAGATATTGTTGAAGTGTGAGCCTGCAAGTGGCATTGTATTGGAACTTACAGAAGAGGAATTATTGATGTTATCATCTGCAATTGCAGATTGCAGTATTTATGAGAAGACAAAGTTATATGCAGTGGAATATCCTGATTATCCACAATTGAATACGGGAATTACAAATTATATTGCCAATAAAGTAATTTTAAAAATGCTTGGAAAAGAAACATTAAAAGGGGAAAGCAGAATCGCTTTGGAACAGCGGTTGGAGCAGTGTAAGCAATGACAGGTAATGCACATTTTACAAAACAGAAATTTTTTCAATGGGTGAAAGAACAACTGGAAAAACGGGAGATTATGTATGGGCAACGCTTTGATAAAGAAAAAAGAAAGGAGGAGTTATATAAAATATTATTTCAGGAACAGAAACTGACGGTTTCACAGATTGAACAGTATTTTATTCCTTTTGGACAGGCCGGGTATTTGTCACCACGTCAAAAATTTGAATTGATGCTGTTTGTACTGGAAAAAGATTATGGAGACAGCTGCCTGTTTTTAAATGAAAGAAATGCGTGTACGGTAATTACAGCGGCGGAAGTAGAGGCAGAATATCTGCAATGGTCATTGGAAGAAAGGGTATATCTTTCTGAAGAAGAAAAAATGGAATTTTTTGTGCAAAATTTGATGGATGCATTGGGGCTTGGAGTTTTAGAAGTACTGAAACGGGCGGCACCGAATGGAATTCTGCTGGGAGAGCTTTGTCCGCCACTCTATGAGAATGAGAATGTGCTAAAGAGGATTGCAGTATGTGTAAGAGGGATGGTTGTACGTTTACCGTTTCTGGCGGTAGTGAGTAAGGAGGAGATGATAAAGACTATCAGATATGCGATTGCATTTGAAAACAGAGGGGAACTGACAATGATGGAACCGATATTGGATTTTGTGAAGGAGGATGGCACCTGTGTAACGGCAGTCCGTCCTCCGGCGGGAAAGAATTGGGGAATCCGGATTTTATATAATACATCGGGAAAGGAAGGACATGGATGGAAAATGTAGTCGGTTTTGTTGGATATGAATGTGAGGACATTGTTGTGTATCTTGCAAAAATAATGGTTTCCCTGGGAAAGCGGGTTGTCATAATAGACCGGACGGAACAGGAGATGCTTTTAGAAGTGTTGGAAATTCGTAATGGACGGGAAAAAATAGTTAGGGAAGGAGATTTTTCGGGAATCTGGATAACGGATCAGGGAGTTAATTATGCAGAGTACGACATAATATTTATACTGTTTGGATATCGCCTGATTCATCCAAAACTCTATGAATGTGAAGCTTTGATTATGGTGACGGATGGTGTACCGGCACATGCATTGCTATTACGTAAGATAGGGAAATGGGAGAGAAAACAGTATTTAGTAATACGAAATCTGGTACCAATGAAGCATGAGGAAAAATATCTGGCAATGCTATCGGATAATGAAACAAATTATTGTGAAATTCCTTTTGAAGAAAAAGATATCCGTATGCGTTACAGTCTTAGTTCGTTTTCCGAATGTAAGATAAAACGTTTGTCGATTGGAATGAGACAGGCACTTACTTCTTTAACTTGTTTTTTAGCAGTGGAGTATCAGGAACGTTATATCAGAGAAGTAATGAAAAAAATCTAGAAAGGAAATAACAATGGGAAAGTTGGTTACATTTTGGTCCCCTTATCCGGGGAAAGCAAGGACAACTGCATCCATGTGTGCAATTATCGGGGCTTTCGGAATACAATATCCTGAGTTAGAGCTTGCAGTCAGTCATACAAAGCCGGGGTCTATGGAACTGGAAGAAATGCTTGATTTCAGAATAGGCTTATTGGGAAAAAAGGAACTATACGAAAAGTCGGGGATTGCGGCATTAACTTTGAACTATATGCAGGCAGTACTGACACCTGAAAAAATAAGACGATGTGCAATTCCATTATTGATGAAGTCTATTCATATGTTTCCGTCTGTCAGCAGAACCGGTTTTTCAGAAGAACTAAGTTATAAAATTATGTCAGAACATCTGGTAAAAGAGTTTTCAACAGTTTTTCTTGATTTGGAAAGTGGCTATACCACCTCTTCTTTACGTTTGATGCAGGTTGCGGATATGATTGTGGTTGTGTTGCCGCAGAATCCGGAATACTGGGAAAATTTTTGCAGGGAAACAAAAAAAGAGTTGGAAGGAAAGGAAATCTGTTTTGTTATCGGAGATTATCTTTTGGCATCAGGGTATAGCATAAGTTATTTTGGTAAACAGAAAAATTACCGGTCAAAAGGAAAAATTATTGGAGCAGTTCCTGTAAATGCCGGATATCGTGATGCTATGATTGAAGGAAGAACCTTGGAATTCTTTTTAAAGAATCAGTTTGTTGGAAAAAAAGAGGAGAATTATGAATTTATTACACAGACAAAAAAAGCGGCAGAATACATTAAAAAAAGTATATTCGATGCATGAATTAAAGGTAAAAATTCAGGAAATGTTAAATGAATATACTGCTGCAATGGTGTCAGAGATAGGGTTGGATGAGGAAATTCGAAAAAATCAGGAGGAACACCGACGGACAGTTTCAGCATGCATACGAACCTGCTGCTCCGGAAACTACGGAGCAAAAGAGACGGTCAGAGAGTTAATACGTGCTTATTTGGAAGATGAATTGTGTTTGAGCAAATCTGATGTACATAGCTTAATTCCGTTTTATAAACCTGCGAATATGACTTCGTGGCAACAATTAGAAACTCTGATATTTATACTTGATAAAGAAAAAGATAATCAAGGTTTTGGGCGGTTGTGTGAACAATCAGGCTGGAATCAGCCGGGCTATATTGTATCGGAGGATATACTGCGTCAGGCTTATTTGAATATGAATCCGAAACTGACAGATGCAGAAGAATATAAAATACTTTCGCAATTGTTGTTTGCAGAAACGGTAGGACTTGGAGTCATTGATACATTAAATCAACAAACAGGATATATTGAGGAAATTCAGCTCGGTATGAGTGGCAGGGTGGAGCGACAGTATGATTATAAGGATGAATTATCCGGAAAGAATAAGTCAGATAATTTCAGCAGGGATGGTGTACATATTATGGCTAAGGGATGTACTATCTGGTTGAAATGTCTGTCATTTGAAACGGAGGCAGAGTTGCAGCGGGTACTGAGAAATCTGATTAAAGAATCCCAGGGAGGTGAATTGACTAAAAATCATCCGATGATGGTGGTTGACACAGTGGACGGACGAAGAGTTTCAGTTTCCAGGCCACCGATGACAGATGCCTGGATTGGGCTGATACGTAAATTTGATACAGTGCAGGAGGTATCATTGGATAAATTGTATCAGGGTTATCCGGAGGAATATCTGCTGCCAAAACTTATACGACAGTTAGTGCGTTCCGGCAGGAATATTGCAATTACAGGAGAAATGGCTTCCGGTAAAACAACCTTGTTTCGAGCCTGCCTCGCTGAAACAAGAAAGGATATGAATTTACGTGTGATTGAAGCCGAATCTTTTGAATTAAATGTACGAGGCTTTTTACCAAAATCCAATACGATGACGATGAGAGTAACAGAAGAAACTCCTGCAGAAGAGGTATTGGCATTTGCAAGAAAGACAACCGGACAGATTTTTGCTATTGGTGAAATAAACTCTGCTTCTGTTGCAGCAATGGCAATGGACTTGTCAAAGATTGCATCACAGATGATATTTTCTGCACATTATGTTACCACTGAGCATATGATTGCGGACTTTATAAATGCAAAATTGCGTGTGGGAGGTTATTCTGAAGAAAGACTGGCAGAGCCGGATGTAATCCGTTGCCTGGGATTTGATATTCATATGAGAATACGGCAGGGGAAACGTTATGTGCAATATGTCAATGAGGTAATTCCGGTAAAAAGAGAGATACAAGAGGAGGGACAGGCCTATGAGATACGACCAATTTACCGGTTTGATGAAGAAACGGAGCAGGGAATGCTACTGAATGCGCCGGGAGAGGTTTCGTATGAAAAAGCAAAACACTTATTGGGAAAAAAGGAATATATGGAATTTTGCAGCTTTTTTGAGAACTAAATTCCAAAGAATCTGCCCATATGGAAAAAAATATCTGGACAAACTGGTGGAAGAATGCATCAGAGATATTTTACTTCTTTCGACGTTGTCTTTCGTAGTTGTTCTGTTATGGAATGGATTTTTTGAGGAAACTCCCGGATTATATCTGGCAGAAAGCCTTTTTCTTGCCGGGTATCTGGTACTTACAGAGGTGCCAAATTATAAAATTATGGAAAGGGAAGATAAGGTATATCGGGAACTGCTGATTTATTTTTCAAGGGTAAAGCACAAGTATTTATCTTGCCGCCACATTGCCGGAGCAGTTCTGGAAGCTGCAGATGAAATGAGTTATGAGATACAACGTCTGGCAGGAGAACTTCATATGGTCTTAATGGAAAGTGACAGGAAGGAAAAAGTACGGGAATATATTTTGTATCATCGAACCAATCGGTATGTGAAACTGTTTTTGGTACAGGCTTACGAGGCGTCAGAAAAAGGAGATATGATGCTTTCTGAAGGTTCGTCCCTTTTTTCAGAGAATGTGGAGCATCTTCGATTAGAGTTGATGGAAGAGCTATACAGGAGAAAACGTCAGGCACATGAATTTGCAGGATATACTTTTGTTGCCATGGCACCGGTATTTATGATGCCTTTGCTAAAGAAGTGGGGGTTAGAGTTCGCACCTGAATTGAGATTCTTTTATGCAGGAACAGGAAAATTGTTGGAACTGGTTACGGTGTGTTCCGCAATTGTGATTTATGGATTTATCAATAAAGCAAAGGATATTGCCATGTTCTCAGAGACAAGAAATGAGAAAATATGGAATATAGAATGGATATATAAGCATCCGATGGTGATGTCTGTTATGGAACGGTTGGAAGAGAGAAAAGGAAGCATAAGCACAAAAATCAGGAGACTGTTATTAGAATCGGGAGAAAACATTGCCTATGGAAAGCTGTGTTTACAAATGTTAACGATATTGAATTGCTCTTTTCTTTTGCTGGTTGGATTTCATGTTGGACTGCATACAAAAGAACGTCGGGCGGTATTGGAACAAGTGGACACTATTGAAACAATAGCTCCGGTAGCAAGTGATGAGAAAAAAAAGATGCTGTCAGAGCATATTCTTACAGTGACAGAAGTGTGCATAAAACAAAAGGATGTTTCAAAAGAACAAATTCGGGGACTGCTTCGTGAAAAGATACGTTTAGCAAATGAAACAACGGAAACTGCTGCTATAGAAGAAATTACTAATAAAGTAGAGCAGTATAAGGATGCAAAAATATCCTTTTGGGAAGTGATACTTTGCTTGAGTGGCAGCCTGATGTTTGGAGCTTTGCCACTGCTAAAACTTAGTTTTCAGGTACAGACTGCAAAAGCCGGGGCAGTGCATG
This sequence comes from Lachnospiraceae bacterium, assembly GCA_045531895.1. Classification (GTDB taxonomy): domain Bacteria; phylum Bacillota; class Clostridia; order Lachnospirales; family Lachnospiraceae; genus SIG299. Next base: position 24,796 of record JAZSEW010000085.1, on the reverse strand, counting down.
AGGTAAGACAGTTTCAGTCAGTTATTATTATGGAGCGCAGGCTGCAGGGAGGTACGATTGTTGGCTTGCTGGAAGATATGGAAGTATTTTCTCTGGGATTTCGAACAGTGCTGCGCAGATGTATTAATACATATGGTGCGGGACCGAAGGAAGCTTTGCTACGAATGAAGGAAGAAGGAAGCTGCCTGCATGAGAGTTTTGCGGAACTGGCAGATGCTTTTCTTTCAGTAGATGAGGTTGGAATTGCTCTTGCATTTGAAGAAGTGGAGAGTAATCGTTATTTGTTAGATAAAATGACTCAATTAGAAGCAGAAATAAATTTGGAAAGAAAAAAGGATACTACGGAATTGATTTCGAAAATTCCAATGGCTCTGGCAGTTGGAGCATATTTTGTTTTACCTTTTTTCTTATATGCCCTGCAAGGTGTATATGAAATATTTGATGTATTGGAAGGAATACGATTATAAAGGAGGAATGCATATGCATGTCAGTAAAGAGTTTTTGCTGGAAGCAGTGGGATTATCATTATTGGTAGCACTTATTTGCATTAGCATGCAAATGTTTCAGAGAGCTACTAAAATCACTACTTTACTGGAGGAAAGCCAGGAACAGAAGATTACAGAGTTGGAAGAATATGAAATAGTAAAATATGATGGTTTATTAATCGATGGAATGACTGCAATCAGTTATATAAAAAAGATGACCGGAACATATGAACTTCCGGTAAATGTTACGACAGAAGTAAATGAATTTCAGGTAGTGACAAAAGAAGATTATGGAGCATTGCGAGATGTTGATTCGAACAATTACATTAACCCATTGGCAAAATATCATTGTGCAGTTGTCAGGGACGAAAACAAGGTAATCGAAAAGATATGTATTAGTGTAGAAAGGGAAGGAAATTAGATTATGAGCGCTTCAAAAAGTTTTATAAAAAATGCGGTTGGGATTTTAATAGTAGTGGCAATTTGTTTTGTAGCTGTAACAATATATAAAAAAGGGAATGCAAGTATTAACAGTTCCATTAGTGATTATGATGAAATTGTATCACAGTTTGATAATGCGAAGCTGAAAAACTATGACAATTCTACAGCTTCGGGAAGTCAGATTGTGGATTTACTAAAAACTCTGAAGGAAGAAGACGGAGTGACAATTAAGGTTTCAAACGGATATACGATTTCAAACAAAAAACCTGCACAGGAATACAATTATTCTCTGATACATGATGAGGGTTCTACAGTTTTACAGGATATCATCGATAAGACAAATCGGAAAAGATATATTAATCCAAATGCATCCTTTACTTCCGCTGTGATTTATGATGAAAACCGGGAGATATCTTCCGTTGTATTTGAACAGCAGTAATGCGTACGGTAAAAAAATATCTGACATTTTCGATGGTATTACTGATTTATGTGACGGTAATGGCAATATTATTGCAACAGTTTTATGTTTATCACAAGGCATACTTACTGCTTGGTACGCTGGTTTCCCACCCAACGGTTGAGTCTTCTTTTAAAGAATATACAGAGGAGGAATAGAACGGATGCAGGTGTTTCAAAGAATGCTGTTGGTGATAATTATTATAGTTGGTCTGATCCTTAGTTTGATGTTTCCAAAACTGGAACGGGCAGAGAAAATAGCAAAGCAATGGGAAACTTCACAAATAGAGAGATTTGTAGGAAAAATATGCAGATTGGGAAACTGCACCTATGAAGAGTATCTGGTGTGTCATAGAGCATTGAATGATACAGGAAATATTTCCGGTATTGAAATAGAAGCGTATCAAAAGGAAAAAGATATGTCAGGAGAAAACTATTATTATATGACTTCATGGGAAGAAATCAGAGAGGCTCTATATCAAAAGGGAAAATTTACTTTTTCAAAAGAAAGTGTGGTTGTTATTAACGTAAAAAGAAAAAGTAAAATAAAAACTGTGAAAAACGAATATTACGACATAGTATCAGGAAGGAACTAAGCATGATACGAAACTGGATGGAGGTTTTATTTGATACGCTATGTTATCTGGGGATAGTGATTGGATTATTGTTTTTCTTTGTGCTCTATTGGAGCGATTCTTATCAGTTAAAGTGTGCAGAGGCAATATTGGATGAATTCTTAAAAAATGTGGCAGCAGACGGAACTGTTACATTGGAACAGTATGAAGGAGTAGTTCACCGGTTAGTAAGAATTAATGGTGGATATGAGATGGAAATATCCGGTGTGTCCTATGAATTACAACCAATCTATGCACAGATTCCAAAGGAAAAGCTGGATAGATATTATATGGGGCGTAATGTTAGAAAAGAGCAGCTTTTTTCAGAATATAAGTTGGAGATTCATGAGGAAGATGCAACGCAAATGCTTTTTCAGACAGAAACCAATGCAACAATTCTCGCGGCAGACAAGAATGCGTATCTTCCGTTGCCGGGTGAAGAAGTAGTAATGGGAATTCAGGCTGCTCGCCCGGTGCAGGAAGTATATGAAGGTGAAATGCTGATTACATTATGTAAGATTACTTCTTCGAATGGAAGCTATTATGTGGAGGCAGAACCGATTGTTGCAGAAAACTCAGATATAGTGCAAATGTCGGTTAGTATTGGCGGGAAGCGATATGGCGTTCCGGTGGAGGTGATTTGCTATCCGAGAATAATAAGCTGCCTTAATGGACACAGAATAGTGAACAGTAAAGAAATAATAGAATGCCGGAAACAAAGTGGAGTTATACCATGTCCTTATTGTAAGTCAATTCCGGGTATTATCCGGTGTAATACACCGGTTATAACGAGAAAAACAGGAACCTGCTTAGAGAAAAATGAAGTATTATTGGATGTGACATTTCTGGATGGCCATACGGAGCAGGTGAGCCCGGAGGATATGGAATGGGAAGATGATTATGATGAATATTATTGTGGCATACAGACTGTTATAGTGAGGTATCGCGGTTTGGAAACGACTTTGACAATTGTTTCTGAAAATGAGGAATGCAGGCAATGTATGGGAAAATGTAATGAACGATATTATCAGGATTATCTGACATTTCCATATTGTACAGAATGTATGTCGAAAGCGTTGTTGTTTTCCGGAGAGGTGTATGAAGAGGTTATGGAAACAGGGACTGCAGAATTAATGGCACGTTTAGATCGGGAAAAGCTTTTTTTCCTGGAATTTGGAGATTATTTTGTGGTGAAACTTTGGAAAAACGGAGAAATTCAGAGCGTTATGCAGACGCGTATCAATCGGGATGGAAAGTACAGGTGATTTGAAATTCGACATGGGCATTTTGCAGTAATGTTTTTAATCATTTATGTAATATGTTTTTCACTTTTGATGGTAGAAAAAGAAAATTATGAAGGAATAGTAGAAGAAAAGAAAAAAGTAGAAGAGGCACTTTTGAAAGCATTGGAGGATACTGCAAGAGAACTTTCTAAAGTAGTATATGATTCTGATGAAAAAAGGCGACAGCTAATAGAAACGGTATTTATGGATTCTTTGTATGTATCACTTGGAATTTTTGATAAGAAAGAAGAACAAGAAAAATTTAGAATGTATTTACCGATGCTTGTTCTTGCAGAAGAAGATGGTGCCCAGTTTTATTATATAAAGGAGGTGAATCAAAATGAAGTGACAGAGTTAAAGCATGTATGGTCAGAAAAAATAGATTTTGACATTAAGGAAGAACAGGAAGAAGCAAAGAAAAAAGTCATAGTAGCAGAAATACTTGAAAAAAGAGCATCTGAAATAATAACGAATTATAATTATATTGCAGCACAGTATGGATTAGAGTATTCCTTTTATGTTCCGAAATTTTTGCAGAATATGGAAGAAGCACTGGAATTTCCGATGCTGTTTGTTGTGTTTCAGGGGTGGCCTTTAAGTCTTGCAGGAGATGTTGTTTACGAAAATTGTCTTGATGCCGGTGGATACCTGCAGGAAGTATTGCAATATGTAGTCGAATTGCCGGTAAGCTTGGATGAGACCTTATGCTACTATCATGAGATGGATTGCCCTGATATTCTGGAAGAGGACGGATATTTTTTGGAGGAGTATATGACAGAAAAAGATGCAATTACTATATATGGAGCCATTCCTTGTAGTATATGCATCGAATAAAATAGAAAAATGCACATTGAAAATAAAATATCTTGCATTTTTTGGAGTATCTTGGTATAATGTGTAAAGCAAGCTTGTTTTTACAATAAATAACATGATGTGTGTTATAAAGAAAGGGTGTGATAACGTATAGACTGTAGCAAGGTCGATGATTTTGAAAAAAATATCGACGGTGCATATTGAAATTGATATAGGGGTATCAATTTCTAAAAAAACTGAACAAAATAACGTGGAAAAAGAAAACGAAGGAGTCAGAAATGATTTCTTCGTTTTCTTATCTAACAAAAGTTAGAAAAGTGTTTTTGGGGAAATATTGATATTTTTATCTAAACTTGTTATAATGAAATTTGTGGAAATCTTTTGAAAATAATTAAATTCAGAGGAGAGATTACAAATGAGAAAAAAATTAGTAACAACCATATTGTTAACAGGTACTTTACTGGCATTATCTGCCTGTGCAAAGCAGCCGGAGGAAGCTGTGATACCGACAACCATACCAACCAGCACAACTGCTCCGACAGTAATGGTGGAACCGACTGATGAACCTGTGGCTACGGAAACACCGGCGCAAACAGACCCAACGGCAGTACCTACGCAGGAAGCTGAACCAACTGTGGAGCCAACTGCAACACCGGAACCAACAGAAGCACCACATGTACATACATGGACAGAAAAAGAGACTGCCCCGACCTGTACATCGGATGGTTTGTACTGGGAAGAGTGTGATTGCGGAGAAAAGCAGAAGGAAACGAGAATCCCATCTACAGGGCATGGAGAAACAACATACAGTGTTGTGGCAGAACCTGCGGTAGATACAGAAGGCAAGTATGAAACAACCTGCAATATCTGCTCCATGGTAATCGAAAGCGGAGTGCTTCCAAAGCTTACACCAACGCCTGAGCCAAACGTGACTCTAAAACCAACGGCAACCAGTACACCGGTTCCGACGAAAGAGCCGACAGCCGCACCAACGGAAATACCGGAGCCTACAGCCACGGCAACACCAAAGCCAACGAAGGCACCAAAGCCGACAGAAAAGCCAAAGGAAGACCGAATTCCGGTAGAGGATTACACCTGGTGGGATGTGAACCATGAACTGATTCGCTATAAGGATGAAAGCTGCACGGAAGTGATTAAGACATATTATGACTTGAATTTAGCAAGTGAAAGGATTTATCTTTATAACTATAGCGATTTAAAAGGTGAACCGATAGATGTTCCTGTAAAAGATTATCCATCTGCAGATGCAAAAACGATTGCAACTATTCCAACGTTTCCGCTTAAAAGTACTACTAGTATTAGGGGGACGGTACAAGCGATTGAGCGTTGTTTAGAAACTGGATGGTATAAAGTATGCTATGAAAAAGGAGATAATGGTAAGGATTTAATTGGCTATGTAGATGATGAGTATGTGAAGTTTAACACAGCTGTTGGATTTACTGCTGATGGTCATCATTATCCGGCATTAGAATATTGCCAATTTGAAATGCCATATTTGGGACCGAAACATGAATTGAAACAGCCAGAAAATTTAACTCTTACGGTGGGAGAAAGTAAGAAACATATTGTGAAGCCAAAATCCTTAAATCTTTTTTATCAGTTATATTATCCAAGCCTTAGTAAAGAAAAAGGAACTGCACGGACTATTGGTGTATATTTAGTTGAAAACCCAACAGTTGCTGAAATTAAGAATTGTGACTATTACAAAGAGGGGCTTGGGTACTATGATATCAATGGTTCGTATGGTGCTAAATTTATTGCAAAAACGCCTGGAACCACTTCGGTCACTTTGACGGAGTATGAAATTTCTGATTATCAGTATAATGATGGAAACCCTACCTTTGTTTTAGGGGATATTATAAATACTGTTATCTTTAATATTATCGTAACAGAATAAGTATCAAACGAGCCATGGAGACATATTTCTATGGCTCATTTATTTGAACATATATGGGCTCTTAAGCAATAGACTATCTAGCTTATATAAAACTAAATAATTCTCCTATTCGACCATATTTCATAATGAGATATGGTTTTATTATATATTCAAACTAATTACTCAAAAAGGAGGTAAAGTATGGGTATTGAAAAAGTAAAACCTATAAGTTGTCGAAAGATAGCTGCAGTGTTAGTGGTATCTATGTGTCTACAAATTTTAGCACCTACAGATAATAGTTTCGCAGCTTATACTTCGACGGAAACCGAAACACACAATAAGGCTAATCAGAAATTGGGTTCCTATGAAACGACGGGATATTGGGTTAAAGACCCAAATGGAGGCTCCGATTTTTTTGTTCCAGTTCATAAAGAAACGGAAACAGTCGGGAATAAAGTCCTTACTACTAACTCATTGGACATGGATTGGATTAGAGAAAATGAAGATGACCTTGGTATTGATTTAGATGACTTTATCCAAGACGATGGAAACTACAAGTTTGACGCAGAGATTCAGTATGATATTGTTATTGATAACAAAGGAACTACGGTACCAGTTGTCGGACAGGATTCGATGTTAGCGGCTCCCGAAATATGGGGCGGCTCCTGGTCACAGAAAACCAAGAACAACATTCTTGACGAGGACAACAGCATCTGTGAGGGCACCTATTATTATCCGGGACCGACTCCGGTACCGGCAACTCCTATCCCGACGACGGGGCCGTCTCCTTCGGTGATTTCCGTAACACCGATTCCAACCAACATGCCGACGGTGGTTCCAATTACGGATGTTCCTGCGACACCGCTGCCGACTCCGGAAGTAACATCGTTACCGACGCCTGTGGCAACACCGGCACCGCAGATATATAATTATTTTTCTGCGGAAGAATATACCAAGTATTATTCTTCCACAAACGGTCACTCCATTTCGGATATTACGGTGAATGGAAAAATAGCGGATGATACCGGGGTCAGTGTGATTTCTCTGGCGGATGCACTGGCAAATGTCGGTACCAGGAAAAGTTATGATGTGGGTACGGATACACAGGGAAATGAATGGTATGTGATTAAGAGTGATACCCAGGTCAAAATTGACAGTGCAATGGGAAAGGTCTATACCTGCAGCTACGTGCATCCGAAAACATATAACGGATATGATGTGGACAGTCCGGAGGTACGTTTTATCAGTGAACTCACTTTCCCTGAGTATGTAACCATTGGAAGCAGGAGATATTATGTACGCAGTATCGGTGGTTCAGGTCCTTATTATTATGCAGAGCCGGCATCCAAACCATCCGGTACCGTTAACAGCAGTATCGGAACGTTTAAAGGAAAATATGACTGGAAGTCAGGTTCCAATACCTGTGGCTTTACCTATCAGCTTGGTGTTGTGGGTAACGGTTCCATCACCAGTTACGGACTCCGCAGCAATACGGTTGTGGAATATGATACCTATATATACAAAACCAGTTATAATCACAACTATCATGTTTACAATACAACGTTAACCGGTATTACGGTACCGGCGTACTGTATCAAGATAGAAGACTATGCTTTTTATAACTGTCAGGCACTGTTGGTTATCAACAATAATAAAGTGACAACCATCGGAGCCTATGCGTTTTATGTGTCGGAGGTACCGAAGCTGCAGAGAAGCCAGATTTACAGTTCGGAGTACGGAACTGTACGGCGGATTTTCTCATATGATGATTCCTATGTGTCCAATTACAAGAGTGATTTTACACCGGTTATGTATGAATTCCAGCGGCTTGTGGAAATTGGTCCACATATGAATTTCCCGAGTCTGTCTGTTCTTGCCACGATAGGAGAGAGTGCATTTGAAAACAGGTCACATTTAAAGAAGGTGGGTCTGTATTCTACCGTGAAAACAATCGGCAGCAATGCATTTAAAAACTGTACGCTGGACCAGATATCCGTTCCGGGTGCCAAAACGGAGGTGTACGGCGACCAGGAAACTCTCGGGACAAAAGGCAGGGATGTATTATTAAAAACCATCATTGTCACACCAAAGAACAGTCTGGCATGTCAGTATGGTAATAAGTATGATGACTATTACCGGCTGATGCAGGAGGCTTACATTACATACATGCCGAACGGAGGACTCCCGATTGCAGGGCAGACGGAAATGGCGGAAGTAAAATACATTGATGCCACCTTCACCGACCAGTTTTATGTGATGGAATGGGCAAATTCAGGTTCCATAAGCCGTGAAGCCATCTGGCGTGGTGAGGAAGGAATGATTTATTACGCAAGACCGTCCGGAACAAAAATCCAGGGAGGACCGGTAGACATTCTGAAGGACTACAGATTTGATTCACTGGAACAACTGGACGTATCTCCGTTCTATTATGTTGCTACAATGAAAAACGGAGAGTCTTATCTGATAAAGGCAAAGACAAGTTCAACTAAAATAACGTATTCCCTGTGTAAGTGGAATGCGCCTGTGGAATGTGCATCCGTTGTCATTGAGCAGAAAGGTAAATATGAAATATATAAAGTAACGGGAGAGGACGGACGCTACCACTGGAATTATAACGGGACATGGACAAGCGAACCGGAGTGGCCGGGAGAAGTAAGCCAGGTGGCTTATGCAAGTCAGAATATTGCAGTAACAGACTCTGTAAGCATTACTACAACCTATCATAAAACCATTCTTTGTAAGGACGGTTCCGTATACACGAGGGCATCCAGGAATTCTGCCTGGCTGCAGGTACCGGGTACCTATATCGGAATAAATTCCGGCGGAACCTATGTGTACACTGCAAAAGATGAGACATATTATAACTACCAGAAAATTTCCATATCCGGAACAAATGCGGTGTTGGATTCACGGCAGTATCAGACCCACAAAACAAGTGTAGCGTTTGCCGGAGCGTTGGACCGGACAACTGCAGCGGTGACAACTACAACGATTGCAGGAGAGACACTGCAGTATGTCGAAAATTCTTTTTCGGATATCTATACAACTGCAAAGATAACACAGCAGTTTCCGTCAAAAAAGATAACGCTCACCATATCAAAATATGATGATGGCAGTACGGAAAAAGAAGATTTTTATCTTGGATATAATGAACTGATTGCGGCAAGAATCAGTACTAATTCCAAATATTTTGCTTATTATGTGGATGATTCCGGACGTCTGTGCAGAATAGGAAATGTCTGCTCAAGCGGAGTTGTGTCGAATGTTGTATTCAAGAAGGTAATAGTATTGAATTCCCAGGTGGCTCCGATAGGGGACTGGACATATTATAACAGTTATACATGCGGAACGGAAGGGTGTAGCGGACATTTGGGCGAGACCTCCACGGTCAGCCAGGGAATTAACGGTACAGGAAGTACCAACGGAGGCACACCTACCGGCGGTTATGCTACGGTATGTATGGCTGCACTGGATGTGAACGGACAGCTATGGTATGGTGAAGCTTATTATAATCCGTACAGTGGCGGTGGCTTCTCGGAATCGTTTAAACCGTATGATTCGAACAGGTATACCGATATTCTGAATTATAAGATAAGCACAAGCTCCGGTGACGGTGATTCGGATACTGATGATTCCACCGGAACTACCACAAGCTGGTCGGAACAGGAAAGCAGAACGATGTCCTACTTTTATGCACTGGATTCCAATAAAGACGTATGGAGTTTCAGCTTCAAATCGTTTGACGAGGGAACTTATTACCGGAGCACCTCATCTCCTTCGTCCCATAAGGATACGAGTTCCAGCAGCGCGGTTCATTACAGGGTAACAGACTTTAAACTTACCGATATGAACTATGCAGAGGATGTTGAGAAGTTTATAAAATATCCGTTCCTGATGTTTACTACGGAAGAACCTGGACTGCTGACAACAAACAAATGCACACTGGATATTTTCTGCGGTGTGGAAGTTGTGTATGATATTTCCGAAAATAAGTGGTTTGAAAAGGAAGGGTATGACTTTACCCACTGGAATGCTGCTGCGGATAATACCGGTAAGGAATATCAGGCCGGCGAGAGAATCAGAAAAATGATATACAGTACCAGCTGGTCCGGTGCAGCCGAAGACCTGACTCTGTATGCCCAGTGGGAAACAGCAAGACCGAAGCCAAAGTACATCCATTATGATGCCAACGGAGGCTATGGAACCATGGAAGCAACAGTGGTTCCGGTGGGAAGCGATTCCTTTGTGGTATCGGAGAATGCATTCAGTAAGGTGGGCCATGCCTTTGCAGGCTATTTTACGGAGCATGCAGACGGAACGGGAACAAAGTATTATCCGGGCAGGACAATGACGGCAGATAAGAATTATATGATTCTGTATGCGCAGTGGGTACCGAATACCTATACGGTAGAGTTTGCCTATGATGATTTCAGGGTTGTGCCGCCGTATATATTTGACCGTGTGAAGCTTACCTTTACCAGAAGTATTGCAATGCCTATGGAACCGTATAAGAAACTTTGTATCGTAGACTATGACTTAAATACCAACAGCAGCATGTCTACCGCGGCATCTGCCGAATGGACAACACCGCGTCCGTTTACGGAAGAGTACACCACGGCAAGACTGAAATTCCTTGGATGGGATAAGTATTATTTTAAAAATAACACTTATATCAAAGCAAATGAGCGTTTTGAAGAATGGGAAGAAGTCAGCGGATTAAGCACGGTGAACGATGATGTGGTAACAATGTTCCCGGTATGGGGCGGCATTGACGGACATGTGCTTCTGCCGGGTGCAGTTTGTAACGGCTATGAACTGTATGGCTGGATGGATGCTCCAAAGTATGAGGATACTACCGATATTGCGGATTATATTTACGAAAACGGTGGCGGAATGTATGTGCCAAAGGCAAGTGAAACACTGTATGCCTGGTGGGCACCGTTAGAGTATGAGGTGAAACTGGTCTCCACCTTTGAAGGAAATCCTCCGGATACCACGGGAGATACCACGGTGACAATGACCTTTGATGCTGAGTGTCCTGCTGTAACAGCGCCGACGCTGGAACGCTATGTATTTGCAGGTTACTATACGGAACCGGACGGCAAGGGTGAGCAGTATTATGGCAGGGCTGATAAGACGACAGGAAAGGCAGGAACCTATGAAGGAAAGCTCTGGCAGATATACGATGGCAGTGTGGATACGCTGTATGCATACTGGGTACCGGAAGCATGTGAGGTGATTTTAGATGACAGAGGAGCTACCAGTACCGACCATACAGAAATGGTACAGATGATTTTTGAAGAGAACGGACCGGATATTATTGTTCCGGAAAAGACGGGATATGTGTTTCAAGGATATTATACAGGAATTCGTGGGGCAGGAACCAAGTATTATGATGAAAATGGGGTCTGTATAAAACCATGGATGGAAAGAAACGTTTATGTGCTGTATGCTTGTTGGATACAGGACGAAGTGAAATTTCCGGAAGAAGGAGAATATACGGAACCTGAGGTGCCACAGCAAACGGAGGTGGAGGGCCTTGTGGAACGAACAGATGCAAAAGGACTTTTGTATGCAGATGATTATGATTCTTCCACAGATGCACTGACAGATTTGCAGCCTTATCTTGCTTATGATACATCAGGAACGGAAGGAGCAATACCGGGGACAGAGAATGTGGCAATTCGTGCAAAGATGGGTTCATGGATACTAAAATATAAGTTTCATCGGTGTTCGGGTATCGATATGGTGAGAATTTATGTGGCAGTACCGTATTGCATCCAGTATGAGGATCCGGAAAGCGAAGAACTTGTTATCAGTGATGTAATGACAAAAACATATGAGGTAATTGTACCTAAAAAGTGGAGTTATTGGGAAGTGGCAGAAAGTGGTATGTATTATCCGGATGATGTGGAAATAAAGAATGAAGCACTGAAAGAACAAACAGTAACTATAAAGGTAGACAGAGAAGGAAGCAATGCTGTTGTAGTACCATCATATACGGTGGAACAATATGGAGAGAAAGAAGAACATGTGGTCTGGAATGATTATGACGCAGATGGAATGCCGGTGTTGTATATTATTTTGACTGAGCCGGAATATATTATTTCCAATGTACCGGGCAAACCTCCGGAAATTGATCGGCATCTTTCCACTGTCTGTGAAAATGCAGCCCGGTCAGATAACCGACAAGCGAAGGTACGTAGTGATAAGTATGAATTTGGCGGAGAAATGATACTTTCAGATGCCTGGAATGATACAGGAGAGGGGGCACCTCTTCAGACGGAAAAGCTTCCTACGAAGGAAGATATAAAGCTTACGTCTTATTTGCAGAATTACAGGTCAGGAATAGAATTAAATGAAGAAAAGCCAAACAAAACCTACGGAACGACTGCAGTTATTACTTATGTTGGCGATGAAAACAACATCGGTGTGGAGGCAGTAAGGAATGTTGAACTTTCAGATATTAATGCAATAAGAATTCATACACCGGTGGCTTGTAATGGAGTAGCCTTGGATGGAATAGAAGAGGGTATCATTACGCTGAAACATGCCCTGAATTTTTTTACTTTGCGCATTGATAATGTTGGAACTCATCGTATGAGTCTGGGATATGGGACAAAGGATTTTGCATTTGCTTTATCGGGAAGGAGTAATGTTGCTGCAAAAAAAGACAGTTATTTGAATCAGGTACGTTTTCCGTTTGAGGTTTATGTGGATGTGGGAAATGATTCCTTGAAAGAGAATGGGACATATGATACTACGGGGGATTTTTGTGTTGCAGCAGATACCTGGATAACCATTGGAATGGAGGAACAACGTTTTTTTATTCCGGTAACACAAAAGAATGGTACGTATAAGATAGATTTTCGTACGATTGCAACAAATTGTCCGGATACTTCGGAAGAACATGGATTGGATGAAATAACACAGTCTGATGCTAATGTTGATTGCATGAAGTATATTGTAACGGATTCCATGGAAATTAAAATTAGAAGTTATCTGGAGGATTTCATCATCACCGATACCAATGATCCGACAGCATCTCGGTTGTTACAGAAAGGGATGCAGGCATTAACTTTAAAGAAAGGGTATGAATTTTCATATCAGGTGTTGACTCAGGGAGAATTTTATGGTGATACTTCCGAGATAGAAATTATACCATCTTATTTTTGGGAGTCGGAAGATGGGACAAAGCGGCAAAAGGTGATACTATATCATATGGAGGAAATTCCTAAAAATGAATGGATGGAATGTTATGCCTGGGATGGTGAACCAATACTGAAACGTTATGAAACATGGAAGATTATCCGACAGCGCTGGGGTGGCAGCGGCTTTGTTCCGGAGGAGGTTTTGTGCGTAGCAGAAGATAGTGAACAAGGAATATGTCTATTATGTAAAAAAAGACAATATGTAAGCGGCGGAGAAGAAAAATGTGAATTATGTGGTGCGGTATTGCAGGAATTGCAACCATTTTCTCTGGAGGAATATGCGAAGGTACAAACGTTAACCGGAAAGGAAAAGTTTTTTAAACAAGATGGTTATTTGATAATACATTTTAAAATCAGGGTAAAAAGTGAGGAAGGAATATGGTATTTTTTTGATAATTGGGAAAATACAAAATTATCAGAAGATGCATTGGCAGCAGGATGGAACTATGAACAGGGGGATGTAATCCGCTACGATTTGTCAAAGAGCTGTGCGGATGATCTGGAAGTAGGTGGTCTGGAATGATTTTTTTTGAGCTAAAATTTTATTCGGAAATTAAATAGAGTTATTAAAAGAGGGCACCTCTTTGTAGTAAAGTATTAACGATGAAGAAAACACACTGCAAAGGGAGGTGTCCTCTATGATTAACAGTATAAAATATTTTGAAGAAAAAAGCATCCTTGTTTTTGAAAAACTGGAAGGTAATTTTTACCGTAACCCAACCGACGTAGCATCTTTTGTAAACGGTCTGGCAGAAGAATTGCACCATAGGGGGGCTTCTTATGGTCAAGGAAGTTCTGGAAACCATGAACCTGATATATGGAGAGTATCAGCCATAGTGTATGTCTGTCAACCTAGAAGAAAATCCGGTGTTGGCACATACCGGAAAATATGTTATAATTTATAGTAGGATTTTGTTGTTATGATACAGAATGTTGAGTAAAAAAATTGAGAATTGTATGTATGGTGCGTGTATGTTTTAGAAATACACGGACAGGAAAGGAAAACTAATGAGTGATAAATTAACATTTCAGGGACATACCTTTGATGATGAAAAACAGATGATAGCTGCTAAAAAAGAGGCAGAGGCAATAGATTATCTTCGTTCAAAAACGGATTTCTCCAATATGAATAATCTGATGAAACTGTATGACCGGGTTCTGGACAGAAATATGATGGAGACGGTTGTGGGCATTGGATTTTTAAAAGAAATCAGAGATACATTGATTGGTTCGGGTATGTTTACGGAGGAACAGGTTCGACCGGTACCATTACTTCCGGAAGTTAAAAAACTGAAAAAGAGAAAGGAACTTCAGAAACGGAGTAAAGAACGTACTTTGTTGGAACGAAGTGAACATCAGAATATGGTTTTAAAGATGGTCTGCTTTTTTCTTGTAGTGCTTGTGATTGCAATGTTTGCCATTGTAATGACCGGAAAAAAATCGCCACTGGCTCTTCGTTATGAGGAGGAAATCCTGGATAAATATGCTTCCTGGGCGCAGGAACTTCAGGAAAAGGAGAATTTTTTGAGGGAATATGTTCGTGAATTGGAACAGGATGGAATTCATGTACCGAACTGGCAGGAGCCGGACTGGGTAGAAAGCAATACGGATGAGGAAGAGGAATACTAAACAAATGCTTCACAATTCACTCATAAAGAAAACACAGAAAATACATAAAACTGCTGTATGATAGAGTAAATGAATGACTGTGTTACATACTATGATACAGAAAGGGAGCGTAGGCAATGGAGCAGATTAAAATTTTGGTAGTGGATGATGAAAGCAGAATGCGTAAGCTGGTGCATGATTTTCTGGCAAAGCAGGGTTACATGGTGTTGGAGGCAGAAAATGGTGAAGAAGCGGTTGATATTTTCTTTTCCGACAAAAATATCAGTCTGATTATTCTGGATGTGATGATGCCGAAAATGGATGGATGGCAGGTATGCCGTGAAATCAGACAATATTCCCAGGTGCCGATTATTATGCTGACGGCAAAGAGCGATGAAAGAGATGAGCTGTTGGGATTTGAACTTGGTGTGGATGAATATATTTCCAAACCATTTTCTCCAAAGATTTTAGTTGCAAGGGTAGAGGCAATTTTACGCCGTGCCAATGCAACACAGGAAGAAGCATTGGAGATTGGCGGTATTGTACTTGATAAGGCTGCCCATTCCGTAAAAATCGATGGGCAACCGATTGAATTAAGTGTAAAAGAATTTGAACTTTTGGAATATTTCCTTACGAATAAGGGGGTTGCCCTTTCCAGAGAGAAGATTTTAAACAATGTCTGGAATTATGATTATTTTGGTGATGCGAGAACCATTGATACCCACGTAAAAAAGTTGCGTAGTAAAATGGGTGAAAAAGGTGATTATATCAAAACAATATGGGGGATGGGCTACAAATTTGAGCCTTAAAAGTGAGGAATTGAAATGAAAAAGAAAATCTCATGGAGATTCAAAATGGTTCTGTTAATGCTGGTGGCGGTAATCGGTGCGATTGCCGTAACATGGGTGCTTAACAGAACCTTTCTTGAAGATTATTATTTATATAGTAAAATGAATATGCTGGATGAAGTATTTCAGGAGGTAAACGGAGTAGTTTCTCAGGCAGAGAAGACGGCGCTTGAAAATCTGGAGGAAGAGAAGCAGAATACAGAAGAAGAGAATGAAGAAAGCCCTTTTGACGGCTTTCTTGTGAATGAATTTGGCTGGATGCTGGTAGAAGAACCAAGAGTTCCAATTGAGTTGACGGACAGCCAGAAGCTGGAACTGGATGTGCAGGCAATTCGCAATGATGTGTCGATTCTGGTTGCACAGAACTCCGGTACAGTATATTTTACTTCTACCAGCAGTAGCCCGGATATGTTGTATTATATGAGAGATCGTATTTTACCGCGTTTGTATCCGGGACAAAAGGCAGAATACAATTCTTTCGAAAAAATCAGAACAGTGAATGGAATATATGATTTGTATGAAAGCTATGATCGGAGAACAAAGACCAGTTCTATAGAACTGATTTGGAATAATCCGGAAACGGATGTTCATATTTTAATTCGCACCAGCAAGGAGAGTCTGCAGGCAAATGTAGATATTGCGAATAAGTTTCTTGCTTATGCCGGAATTTTGGTAGCAGGGTTAGTATCCGTTGGTGTGTTTTTTGCAACAAAATCCTTTATTCGCCCGGTGGAGGAATTATCCGATATTGCAAAGCGTATGAGTAATCTGGATTTTAATGTAAAGTACCATGTAGAAAGCAATGATGAAATTGGGGAGCTTGGCCACAGCATTAATCTGCTTTCCGAAAAGCTGGAAGATACGATTTCTGATTTGAAAAGCGCAAATAATCAGTTGCAGACAGATATTGAACAAAAGGTTCAGGTGGATGAAATGCGGAAAGATTTTTTATCCAATGTAACTCATGAACTGAAAACGCCGATTGCTTTGATACAGGGATATGCGGAAGGATTAAAGGATAATATTTCTGAAGATGCGGAAAGTCGGGAATTCTACTGCGATGTAATTATTGATGAAGCGTCTAAAATGAATAAAATGGTGAAGAAGCTTTTGACGTTGAATCAGATTGAATTTGGCAATCAGATGGTGGAGCTGGAACGGTTTGATGTAACAGCGCTGATTCGTTCTGTGCTGGATTCTTCCGAAGTTCTTTTAAAACAGAAGGATATCAGAGTACAGTTTACCCGGACTGAACCGGTTGATGTATGGGCAGATGAGTATATGATGGAAGAGGTTGTGACGAATTATCTGACTAATGCGATACATTATGCAAAAAATGAAAAGATAATAGATGTCCGCATCACCAGAGAGGAAAAACGTGTCCGTGTGTCTGTGTTTAATACAGGTGATCCGATACCTGAGGAGGATATTGATAAAATCTGGATTAAGTTTTATAAGGTGGATAAGGCACGGACAAGAGAATATGGTGGTAATGGTATTGGTCTTTCTATTGTAAAAGCAATCATGGAGTCCCATAATAAGCCGTTTGGTGTGGTAAATCATTCCAATGGAGTAGAATTTTGGTTCGAGTTAGATGCAGATGTATAATTTTTTATGGTAAACTTTTGAAGAAATATTGCCGATTAATTAGAAAAGTGGTATACTGTAGTAAAATAGTCAGAAAAAAGTAACAGGAGGAGTTTCTTGTGAAAAAGAAAATAGTAATAGCGGGAGTTTCCATGATGCTTTGTCTGTTGTGCGGATGTCTGGAAAGTACGCCGTTAACGGATACGGAAATGGATGTAGTAGCAGATTATGCAGCAACATTGTTGTTGAAGTATGATGAGAATTATACAACATCGTTATATTATGCAGATGTAAGAGAGGTGCAGTTAACACCGACTCCGTCACCAACGGCAACTCCGGTGGCAACGGCAAAGCCGACTCCGCCGGGAACAACTTCAAATCCGGCAGGAAACGGTTCTGCGGATACCAGGCTGACACCAACGCCGACACCGATACCGACGCCGACGCCGGCATTGTATAATGATGTGGAAACAGGAAAACAATTAACTGAAATTATTGCAGTAGAAAATATTACGATTACCTGTGAAGGCTATGAATTGATGGATTCTGTGGTCAGCAACGAATATTTCTCACTGAAGGCAAAGGAAGGCAGAAAATATGCGGTGGTAAGCTTCAAACTGCATAATAATACTGACCGGGATATGATTTTTGATGCATCGGAAAAGGGATTGGAATATACTCTGGATATCAATACCGGGGATGTTTCCAGAGTATCGTTATCTATGCTGGAAAATGATTTGCAGTATATGCCAATCAATGTGCCTGCCAATGGTGAGGCGGATGCGGTAGTGGTATTTGAAGTGAAAGATACGGTAATTGATACATTACATCTGATTATTGAAAATAAGTCAGATGATGCAGTTTTCATAAAAATGAAATAAGGTTTGAATTATCAGTAAATTTATACTATAATAAAAGAAGTTAATATACAAAAAAATGTGGAGGGGTAAAACTATGGATACAGGTATTTTATTAGAAAGTGGAACGAATGAGTTAGAAATTCTGGAATTTATGGTTGGTAATAACCGGTATGGTATAAATGTTGCAAAGATACGGGAAATTCTTCCGTACTCTAAGGCTGTGCCTGTGCCAAATTCTGATCCTGCGATTGAGGGAATATTTATGCCTCGTGATGAAATCATCACCAGTATTAATCTGGCAAAAGTATTGAATTTAAAGGAATCTGCAGATGAAACATCTGATTTATATGTCGTTACATATTTTAATCATACCAATGCGGCATTCCATGTACATTCGGTTGTTGGTATTGAACGTGTATCCTGGGCAGATATTTTGAAGCCGGATGCAACAATAAGTTCTCAGGGAAATGGTGTAGCTACCGGTATTATAAAAATTAACGGACGTCTGATTATTTTGCTTGATTTTGAAAAAATTATTGCGGATATCAGTCCGGCAACTACGTTAAAGATTGAAGATGTTGAGGCTCTTGGTGCAAGAGAGAGAAGTAATCTTCCGATTTTGATTGCAGAGGATTCCCCGTTACTGTCCCATCTGATTCAGGACTGTTTAAAGAAAGCGGGATACAGTAACTTAATTGTGAATATGGATGGAGAGGAAGCCTGGGGCAAAATTGAGAAGTTTGCAGCGGAGGGTACTTTGGCAGATAATGTTAAGCTGGTCATTACGGATATTGAAATGCCGAAAATGGACGGGCATCGTCTGACAAAACTGATTAAGTCCAATGGAAAAACATCGTTCCTTCCGGTGATTATTTTCTCATCCATGATTTCTGATGATATGATGAGAAAGGGTTCCAGTCTTGGTGCTGATGCACAGATAACTAAGCCGGAAATCGGAACCTTAGTTGAAGAAATTGATCGTTTGATTTTAAAATAACAGCTACGAGAGTTGGCAGGAATGAGGGGCAAAATGGCAGTTTGTAAGCATTGCGGGACAGAAATTGAAGATGGATTAGAGTACTGTCCGAATTGCGGACAAAATATAGGAGAACTCGGTGATTTTTTTGAACCGGATGAAGGCTTGGAGGAAGAAGCCTATAGTATCTTTGATTCTCCGGAAGAATTTGATATGGACAGTTTGCTGGATAAAGAATTAGGTGGAAATAATTCTGAAGCGCAGGGAGATTTTGATTTTTCTGCGTTTACAACAGCTGAGGTGGAAGATTTGCCGGAATTAGAGACAGTTACTATGGGAGAACAGAGCGGCATGGAAGAACCTGACGGTATTGAATCACTTGGCGGTTTGGAAACAGCCAATGGTCCGGAAATGTTTGAAGAAGTAGATGCGGTGGAGGATTTTGATATTGCACAGATGCTGGGATTATCCGAAGAGGATATTACAGAAGAGGTGCAGGTGGCTTCTGCTGAAGAAAACAGTTCGGATTTTTCAGAAGCGGACGCGAGTGATTTTATCGGTTTGGATGGGCTGTTTGAGGATATGGACGCGGAACCGGTAAAAGAAAACGAGGAAGAAGAGACTATCGTGCTTGACGAGGGTCTGGAAGAACTTCTGGCGGCCAGCGAAGCAAAAAGAGAGCAAAGATTAAAAAAGAAAGAAGAAAAAGCACCAAAAGAAAAGAAAACATTCTTTCAAATGATATTTGGAAATGTTCCGGTGGATCCTTCTGAAAAGGAACCTGAGCTGACTCCTGAACAGATTGCTGCCAAGAAACAGAAAGAAGCAGAAGAGAAGAAAGCAAAGGCAGAAGAAAAAAAGCTTGCTGCAGAAGAAAAGAAACAGCTTGCTCAACAGGCAAAGGAAGAGAAAGCCCGTCAGAAAGCGCTTGCCAAGGAAGAAAAAAAGGCAAAGAAGCTGGAAGAGGCAAAGCAGATTCTGGAAGAAATGCAGGATAGCCGAATTAATCGTATCGGAGCAAGCATTGTAATGGTGTTCTTTGCAGTATGCGCCATTGTGCTTTTATCCGGAAGTGAAATGTTTGGATATGCTGTCAGCGTAAATAATGCAGAAAAGAGCTTTGATAAAGCATTAGATAACAATGTAAAATATTATAACGATGCATATAATGAAATTTATGGTTTGACTGTCAAACCGGAGGATCAGGTACTGAATGATAAGATCATGACAGTAATGTTTGTTAACAAGCATTTGAATTCCTATAACAGCTATAAGCAAATGGAAGATTATGAGGCGGCACTTCATTCCCTGTTAAAAGGTTTACAGCGTTATGGAAGATACTATGAAACTGCAATTCCGCTTGGGATTGACAGAGACATGGATTTTGTCAGAACACAGATTTTAAAGGAATTGGAAAATACCTTTGGCGTTTCTGAAGATGAGGCAGAGGTGCTTCGAAGTATGTTAGAAACAGCAGGTGCAGACGGAATGAATTCTGCAAAAAATGAAGATGCAACCAGACTTTACAATCTGGAACTTTATAAGATCGTGAAAGAAAGCGAAGAACTACGAAAATGATAGCAATAATTGATTATGATGCAGGAAATTTAAAAAGTGTAGAAAAGGCTTTGCTTTTTCTTGGAGAAGAAGCAAAGGTAACTTCCAACGCAGAGGAAATTCTGGCGGCAGATAAAATCATTCTGCCGGGAGTTGGAGCTTTTGGCGATGCCATGGAAAAATTAAATACAAGCGGTCTCTCTGAAACTATCAGAGAGGCCGTAAAAAGAAAGATACCGTTACTCGGGATTTGCCTGGGACTGCAGCTTTTATTTGAAGCCAGTGAGGAGTCGCCCGGAGTAGACGGTCTTTCTGTTTTGAAAGGAAAGATTGTAAGAATTCCGGATAAAGAGGGCTTTAAGGTACCGCATATTGGCTGGAATTCTTTAAAAATCAATCCGGATTCCAAATTGTTTAAAGGGATTCCTGAGGATTCCTATGTATATTTTGTCCATTCCTATTATTTAAAGGCAGAAGAGCCGATTGTTGCAGCAACTACAGACTATGTGGCTGATATTCATGCAGCGGTGGAAAAAGAGCAGATATATGCTTGTCAGTTCCATCCGGAGAAGAGCGGTGAAATTGGTCTTAAGTTATTAAAGAATTTTGCAACAATGTAGTAATGGAGGAAAATTATGTTTACAAAGAGAATTATTCCATGCCTTGATGTACATAACGGAAGAGTTGTGAAGGGTGTTAATTTTGTAAATTTGAAAGATGCCGGTGACCCGGTAGAAATTGGTGCAGCTTATGATAAAGCAGGTGCTGATGAGCTTGTATTTCTTGATATTACAGCTTCTTCTGATGCACGAGCTATTAAAACCGAATTGGTACGTAAGGTGGCAGAACGTGTATTTATTCCATTTACTGTAGGTGGAGGTATTCGTACAGTAGAAGATTTCAGGGATATTTTGCGGGAAGGTGCCGATAAAGTAGCGGTAAATTCTGCGGCAATTTTAAATCCGGAGCTTATCAGCCGTGCAGCTGATAAATTCGGAAGTCAGTGTGTTGTTGTTGCCATTGATGCGAAGCGCCGTCCGGATGGTTCCGGCTGGAATATTTATAAAAACGGCGGCAGAGTGGATATGGGCATTGATGCACTGGAATGGGCAGAAAAGGCATATAAGCTTGGTGCAGGTGAACTGTTAGTGACCAGTATGGATAAAGACGGCACAAAGGATGGTTATGATATTGAATTAACCAGAAAGATTTCCGAATTGGTAAAAATTCCTGTGATTGCTTCCGGTGGTGCAGGAAACCTGGAACATTTTAAAGATGCGTTAACTGTTGGAGGTGCTGATGCTGCACTGGCGGCATCTTTATTCCATTACAAAGAGTTGGAAATTAACGAAGTAAAGCAGTATTTGAAAAACGAAGGTGTAAGCGTAAGATTATAAGTAAATGGCGATAGAGCTGATATTGAAAATGCCCAGAAATGGGCATTTTTTGTACAGTGGAAAGGCAGGAGAACTATGGGAATGATAACAAATGACTGGATGGATGCAATAAAAGAAGAATTTGGAAAAAGCTATTACAAAGATTTGTATGGGTTTGTAAAACAGGAGTATAGTACCTATGTGGTGTATCCGCCATCAGAGGATATTTTTAATGCATTTCATTTTACACCATTGTCTAAGGTCAAGGTGGTAATTATCGGTCAGGATCCATACCATAATGTAGGACAGGCGCATGGACTTTGCTTTTCTGTGCAGCCCGGAACGGAAATTCCTCCGTCGCTGGTAAATATTTATAAGGAGTTACAGGATGATTTGGGATGCGTAATTCCCAACAACGGTTATCTGGTAAAGTGGGCCGAGCAGGGAGTACTTTTATTGAATACAGTGTTGACCGTACGTGCCCACCAGGCAAATTCTCATCAGGGTAAAGGATGGGAAAAGTTCACAGATGCAGTTATACGAGCGGTGAACGAAAAGGATGAACCGGTAGTATTCCTGTTATGGGGAAGACCGGCGCAGATGAAAAAAAGCATGTTGAACAATCCAAAACATTTGATTTTGGAAGCGCCGCATCCAAGTCCGTTATCTGCATATCGTGGTTTCTTTGGCTGTAAACATTTTAGTACTGCAAATGAATTTTTAAGAAAAAATGGTCTGACACCAATTGACTGGCAAATTGAAGATATTTAAAGTGAGAGTATGATGTATTCCAGAGTTTATGTAGAAATTACAACTTTATGTAACCGGAACTGCAGCTTTTGTCCGGGAACCAGACGTCCGGTGAAGCAACTTACCATGGAAGAGTTTCGGCATATTGTAAAGAAGCTGAAGGGCGTGACAAAATATTTGTACCTGCATGTAATGGGAGAACCGTTGACACATCCGCTATTACCGGAGTTTATCCGTTATGCAACGGGACAGGGCTTTTTTGTAAGTATAACAACTAATGGCACTTTGCTTCAAAAACGTGGACAGGCATTGATTGATGCGGGAGTTTATAAGATAAATCTTTCGATTCACAGTTTTGAAGAAGGTACCAATGAAGAGTATGAGCAATATATTATGGATTGTATTCGATTTTCGGACAGGTCCAGTAAATTCGGTGTTTTGACGGTTCTACGATTGTGGAATAAAGGATACGACGCCGGTAGAAATATTGATACTCTGGCTATGCTTCGGGAGTATTTTGCTCAAGAAGAATGGGTACAGGGTGGCAAAGGCTTTCGAATCCGGCAAAAGCTTCATTTAGAATATGGAGAACGTTTTGAATGGCCGGATATGGAAAAAGAAGAGCAGGGTGATAAGATATATTGCTATGGCTTAAAGGATCATTTTGGCATCCTTTGTGACGGAAGTGTTATTCCGTGTTGTCTGGACAGGGAAGGCGAAATTATGTTAGGCAATATATTTAAGCAGACCGTAGAGGAGATTCTTTCTTCGGAACGGGCAGTGGCAATGAAACTGGGGTTCCGGAATCGCAGGGCATGTGAAGAACTTTGCAGAAAATGCGGCTATGCCAGACGGTTTTAGACAATAAAATAAGAGAGAAATTCATAAAAACGGAGCAGATGACAAATCTGTTCCGTTTTTTTATCTGTTACTTTCGAAAAAATAAAAAAAATAAATTTTTTGCAAAAAAGATATTGAAATCTGGCAAAAAATGGTTATAATAATTTATGGAAACTATTTCCATAACATGACAAATCGAAAGGAAGTAACGAAAAATGGGAAAAATCAGAGTTTTAATTGCAGATGATAACTTAAGGTCCGCAGGACTTATGGAGGAAGCAATCAAAAAAGATAAAGATATAGAAGTTATTGGAAAAGCAGAGGATGGCATGGATGCGTTGGAGCAAATCAGAGACAAGGAGCCGGATGTGGTGCTATTAGATTTGATTATGCCTAAGTTAGATGGTCTGGGTGTGATGGAACATGTGAAAAAGGATGTTACTTTAAAGAAAGTTCCTTCTTTTATTGTAATTACAGGTATTGGACAGGAAGTGGTGACGGAGAGTGCTTTTGAACTGGGAGCAAGTTATTATATGCTAAAACCATTTGATTATCAGCTGGTAATTTCAAGAATAAAGCAGCTTCGCGGTGTCAGTAACCATAGACGTTTCGATGGAACAATGGCGGTAGCAAAGGGAGGAAACTCTTTTCTTGAGAGGAATCTGGAATCTGATGTAACGAATGTCATTCATGAAATTGGGGTTCCGGCTCATATTAAAGGATATCATTACTTAAGGGATGCAATTATGATGTCGGTAAATGATACGGAAATGTTAAATTCCATTACAAAACAGCTGTATCCAACAATTGCAAAACGGCATAAGACGACACCGAGCCGTGTGGAGAGAGCAATTCGACATGCTATTGAGGTGGCATGGAGCAGGGGTAAAATGGATACCATTGATGCACTGTTTGGCTATACGGTGCATAACGGAAAGGGAAAACCGACAAATTCTGAGTTTGTGGCGCTTATTGCAGATAAAATAAGACTTGAGTATAAATTACCAGTATAAAGTCTTTTCAAAGCAAAAAAAATGTGGTAGAATAGATAGAGATACTGATCAAGAATATTAATTGATCTACATAAGAAGGAGGAAGTATGAAAAAGGTATTATTTGTTTCTTCAGAATGTGTTCCGTTTATTAAGACCGGTGGTCTTGCGGACGTTGCGGGTGAATTACCAAAGTATATTGA
>JAZSEW010000069.1:0-4813 GCA_045531895.1 Lachnospiraceae bacterium | reverse complement strand
GTAGTTACCATGGGAGGAAAGGGAGCTGTGTATGCGGACCTGCTGGGAAACAAGGGAATCTGTCCTGCAAAGAAGGTGCGGGTGAAAGATACCACCGGTGCCGGAGATGCCTTTTGCTCCGGTGTGGCGGCAGGCCTTACCTATGGAAAGACTTTGCCGGAGGCAATTGAAATCGGTGCCACACTGGCGGCTTCGGTTATTGTATCTCTGGACAATGTATGTCCGCGTTTCCAGCCGGAAGAACTGGGGTTAGAGGTAAAAAATATATAATAGGGGTGTACAATGTTATACGAAAAGAATATGGCAAAAGAGTTAACAAGGGAATTGTTTCGGAATCCTACCGTGGAATATCGCGGAGTCCCTTTCTGGTCCTGGAATTGTAAGATAACGAAAGAATTGATTGATGAACAATTGGAAGTATTCCGGAAGATGGGATTCGGTGGTGTAAATATTCATGCAAGAGTCGGTATGGAAACAGAATATTTGTCCGAAGAATACATGGAGTTAGTGGCTTATACAGTGAAAAAATGCAAGGAACTTGGACTGTTTTGCTGGCTTTATGATGAAGACAGGTTTCCATCAGGAAGTGCCGGAGGCATTGTAACGAAGAACTTTCGTTTCCGTGGACGTTTTTTGCTTCTGACAGAAAAAAAGCTGGGAAGCACAGATGGTTTCTTTGCGGACAGAGAATCCTTTGAAGCTGCTATCGACAGGGGAGAAAAACCGGCGGGTTATTATGTGACGACATATGTGCTTACATTTTGTGACGGTTATTTGCAGAGCTATAAAAGAGTTGAGAAAGAAGAGGAACTGCCGTCAGACAATTCCCTATGCCGGAAAATCAGATATGCCTATGTAAAAGTAATGGAAGAGGAAGCGTGGTTTGAAAATCAGACCAATGTAGAATATTTAAATCCGGAGGCAATTGCGGAATTTATCAATGTGACCCACAAGCAGTATCATAGGTATGTGGGAGATGAATTTGGCAGGGTGGTACCGGCTATTTTTACGGATGAGCCACGAGTGGGAAAGCATGGAAGGATTTCTTATGCCCTTTCCGAGGAAGACGTGACATTGCCGTATTCGGATTATATGGTAGAACTGATGCAGAAGAAGTATGGAGTAGAGCTTTTAGATATAGCACCGGAATACATATGGGAACTTCCGGAAGTTTATAGTGTAAATCGTTACTGTTACCGGGATGTGGCAACGGAAGCCTTTGTTTTGTCCTTTATGGATCAGATTTGTGACTGGTGTGCAGAGCATGAAATTGCCATGGCAGGACATGTACTCGGAGAAGAAACATTAACATCCCAGACCAATTTGCTGGGTGAATGTATGCGCTGCTATCGAAAGATGGATATTCCGGGAATTGATATTTTGGTGGATGGCAGAGAATTTGCCAATGCGAAGCAGGCGGTCAGTGTATCCAGACAAAATGGAAGAGAAGGAACCTTGAGTGAATTATACGGTTCGACGGACTGGGATTGTGATTTTAAGACATATAAGCTGCAGGGGGATTGGCAGGCAGCTCTTGGAATTACGATACGGGTGCCTCATTTATCTCATATGTCATTGCAGGGTGAGGCAAAGCGGGACTGGCCGGCATCAATTTTTTCTCAGTCGCCGTGGTATGAAGAGTATCCTTATATTGAGAATCATTTTTCAAGACTGAATACTGTGTTAACCAGAGGGACAGCAAGGGTGAATATCGGAGTAATCCATCCGGTAGAGTCTATGTGGTTGCTGTTTGGACCTGTGGACCAGACAGAGGAAAAACGAAAGGAACTGGAAAGAAAATTTAAAAATATGGTAGACTGGCTTTTGTATGGCACACTTGACTTTGATTTTCTATCAGAGTCGTTATTACCGGAGCAGTGCAAAAATACATATAATCGCATGGATAAGAGTTTCCGGGTAGGAAAGATGCAGTACCGGACGATTCTTGTACCGAATATGCTTACAATACGCAGCACAACACTGGAGCTTTTGGAGAAGTTTCATGAGGCAGGCGGTCAGATTATTTTTATGGGACAAGTTCCTGAACTGGTAGACGGCAGGCGGTCAGACAGGGCAAAAAAACTGGCTGCCCGGTGTATTACTATTGCATTTGAGAAGGAGCTGCTCTATAAATGTTTAGAAGAAGTCAGGGATGTAAAAATTCTGGACACAAAACAGAGGCTGTCAGAGAATTTGTTTTATCAGTTAAGAGAAGATACAAATTGTCGTTGGCTGTTTATCTGTCATGTAAACCGTAAAGCAAAAGAAGCATTAGATGAGGAAACCTATCGAATTTTGGTAAAAGGAACCTATTGTGTTACTTTGTATGATACCGGAACCGGAGATGTTTTTCCGGCAGAAACCGCATATTCCGATGGAAATACAGAAATCGTGTGTAACATGTATGCGGAGGATAGTGTATTATTCCGACTGGATGAAACAGCGGATGTAACGGAGAATGTAAGGGAAGAAAACGAAGCAGCGCAGGAAAAATATCAGACAATCGCGCAACTGGAGGAAATAAAGGGAGGCCACCGACAGGAGTTGAATGTGCTTTTGCTGGATTATGCAGGATATCAGCTGGAAAATGGAGAACTTCATGCAAAAGAAGAAATTCTGCGGTTAGATAATAAAATCAGGGAACAGTTAGGATTTGCCCTTCGACAGGATCGCATGTGCCAGCCTTGGTTTCTGGAGGAAAAAGAGCATCATCAGCTTACTTTGCATTATGAATTTGATTCAGAAATCAGAACAGAAGGGTATTTAGCGATAGAGCATCCGGAGCAGTGCAGAATTTGGATGAATGAAGAAGAAGTTAACAGAGCAGAAACAGGATTTTTTGTGGATAAGGCGATTTCTGTTATTGCATTACCGGAAATCCGGGTAGGTAAGAATAAACTAAAAGTAACGGTGGATTATCATCAGAAAACAAATCCGGAAAAATTATATATACTGGGTGATTTTGATGTGGAACTTTCCGGTGTAAATGCATGGATTAAGAAAAGAAGACCGTTGCTTGCTATCGGAGATATTACGAAGCAGGGCATGCCTTTTTATACCGGAAATCTGGAATATGTGTTTACTTTTGATGTACCAAAGGAGCAGGAATACTATGTGCAGATTCCGGAGTTTAAAGCCCCGGTCCTTTCTGTTTCGGTGGATGGTAAAAAGAAAGGACTGGTTGCTTATGCACCACACAGACAATCACTTGGAGTGCTGGCAAAGGGACAGCATGAATTAGTGGTATGTCTGTATGGAAATCGGTTTAACAGTTTTGGAGCACTGCATAATTCTGTGGAAAATTATGCATGGTGCGGACCGGATTCTCACCGTACAAAGGGTGATGAATGGACGGAAGAGTATATGGTCAGACCGGTGGGCCTGATGTCAGCAGTAAAAATACAGGTAAAGAAGTAATTTATTCTTTCAAATCATCTGTGGCAGGATTATCTATCAATTCCCCTTTTTCCGTGAAGCGGGAACCATGACAAGGGCAGTCCCAGGAATGCTCTGATTTATTCCACTTTAAAGCACAGCCCAGATGAGGACAACGTTTACGGGTTGGAGTCAAAAGATTTGTGGTGGCTTCCAAACCGTTGATAAGCAATTGCGGATGCCATATGCTTCTGGAAGGAGAAAATACGGAAGCATATGGTGTTTGTTTGCCTGAAATCAGGTCACGGAGCAACAGTGCTGCCACCATGGCAGAGGTCATTCCCCATTTGTTGAAGCCGGTGGCTACATACAGGTTTGGTGTGTTTTTTGAATATTGCCCGATATATGGCAGCCCATCCAGAGTCATACAATCCTGAGTTGCCCAATGGTAAACTTCCTGGGAATTTGGAAAATGTCTGTTTGCAAATTCCCGAAGCTCCCTCCAGTTTCCGCCCTGCTTTCCGGTGCGGTGTCCACCGCCGCCAAGTAACAGAAGATTCTGGTGGGTTCGGAAGGACATTCCTTTGTCTGCGTCGTCCACATACATTCCGGAAAGCTTTGGAGTATGAGTTATTGCCAGTACATAGGAACGATGCTGGTACATCT
The DNA here is from genome assembly GCA_045531895.1 of Lachnospiraceae bacterium. Taxonomy (GTDB): domain Bacteria; phylum Bacillota; class Clostridia; order Lachnospirales; family Lachnospiraceae; genus SIG299. The sequence continues at coordinate 772 of JAZSEW010000069.1, read as the reverse complement.
TTAGAAAATAGCTGCCGTGTTTGTTCAGAAATGGGAAATGAGTGGTGACAATAATTTTTTCGGCATTGATTTTTCCACAATTCGTAACAGCAATGTTTCCAAGCAGTTCCTGCACTTTGGTATGTTCGTAAATATGCAGTGGTTTAGACAGTTCTGCCAGAAATTTTAATGGGTGGAATTGTGCCTGGTTTGGAACTGTAACTGCACCGACGGTTGAAAAGGGGAGTGGCAGAGCTTCTGCAAAGGATGCGGGAAAACGTAGTTTTGTAAGTGCCTCAAGTTCGTCCTTCAGCTGTTTCCGGTCTGTTAGAGAATAGACAAAATTAGGTTGTTCCACAAAATCACATAAAAATTCTTCAGAAAGCTTCCGGTATTCCCAAAGAGCGGCTTCGTTTGCCTCCAGATAGAGTCCTGCGGCATCGACACCGTATTTTTTTATGATTTTGTGATAAATCAGCCCATGTTGGGATGTTATTTTAGCTGTTGTATTTTTTGTGATGCCGCTGCAAATAGTGTCTGCTTCTACTAAAATATACGGGATGCCTGCCTGGTGTAAGTAGTGGGCACAGAGAATGCCGGTAATTCCACCACCGATAATCAGGACATCTGTTTTGCAATTTTTATTTAATGCTTCAAAAGAAGGAAGCGTTACCGTTTCCGACCAAAGAGAATGCACACAAATCACCTCCATGATGATTAGTGTGCATTCTTTAATAGGAATTATTTATTTTTGCAGGAAATTTTTGATTTCTTTTAAGTGCTTAAAAGCAGT
>JAZSEW010000121.1:0-60598 GCA_045531895.1 Lachnospiraceae bacterium | reverse complement strand
TCTTCGCCTGCGCAGGTGTAAATAAGACGCTCTAAGTTACTGGATACCAGAATATCCATGGACGGAGAGCTTGTAAGTACAAACTCTCGCTTTCTGTCATAAACGCCTGTCTGGAAGAAATCAAACAGAACCTTATTTTCATTGGATGCGCAAATTAACTTCTTTACAGGTACACCCATCTGCTTTGCATAATAAGCTGCTAAAATATTACCGAAGTTTCCGGTAGGAACCACAACATTCATCGGTTCGCCGCAGGCAAGCTTGCCTTCAGCAACTAAAGTTGCATAGGTATAAACATAGTAAACCACCTGTGGAACCAGACGGCCGATATTGATAGAGTTTGCGGAGGAGAACTGATAGCCCTGCTCCTTCATTTTTGCAGCCAGTTCCTTGTTACCGAAGATTTCCTTTACGCCGGTCTGGGCATCATCGAAATTGCCGTGAATAGCCACAACGTTTGTATTATCTCCCACCTGGGTAACCATCTGCTTTTCCTGAATCTTGCTGACGCCGTCCTTTGGATAAAATACAATAATACTTGTTCCCGGAACATCAGCAAAGCCTGCCAGGGCAGCCTTACCGGTATCACCGGAGGTTGCAGTAAGGATAACGATTTCTTCCTTCATGTTGTTCTTCTTTGCTGCAGTTGTGAGTAAATGCGGCAGAATAGAAAGTGCCATATCCTTAAACGCGATGGTTGCACCGTGGAACAATTCCAGGTAGTATGCGCCATCCGCTTCCTTTAACGGAGCAATCTTCTTTGTATCGAACTTATCATCATAAGCACTGTTGATACAATGCTTTAATTCATCCTCTGTGTAGTCGGAAAGAAAAAGCTTCATTACTTCGTAAGCCACTTCCTGATAAGATTTGCCTGCCAGATCCTTTAACGGAATATCCAGCGCCGGAATGGAATCCGGAACAAATAATCCGCCGTCATCAGCCAGACCCTTTAATACTGCCTCGGATGCAGTAACCAGTATATTCGAATTTCTTGTACTCTTATAACGTACCATACAAATTTCCTCCCTATTCTAAAATAAAAAGATGTGGCAAAACGTCTTTTCTCTTTACCCGTTTTGTCACATCTTAACACAACTTTCTCACTTTAGCAAGATAAATTATTTTTTTTCTTTGTAGAATTCGTGTCCCCCATGCTTAAACAGGAATTCCAGATTCTCATCAAACCACTTAACTCCTCTTTTGCTTGCCAGATTTCTTGCCATGAAATAAAGAGCGCCCTTGGACTCGTCCTCGCCATCCAGCACACGTTCTACTGCTTCAATGGTTGCCTCCGAAGGAGTCACTCTGAAAATTCTTCCGTTCTTTACCGGTTCAAACTGTCCTTTTGCGAAAACCACTTCACTGATAGTATCGCCACCAAAGCCAAGCTCCAGACGATTCAGTACTACGTTGGCAACAAGCATTTTACCCTTGGTATCCTCATCCGGTGCCTCTGCCTCTACGATTTTTAATAACACCTGATACTCATCATCTGTAATCGCAAATCTTCTGCCATGATAATTTACAATGTGGTCGGTAGAACTTGACATCAGCTTCAAGTCATGTTCCTTTACACCTGCCAGCGCAAAGGCTACCAGTTTTTCATCAGATAATTCTTCACTATACATGATATCGTGGTAAACATTTTTCCAGATATCCTCCGTGTTCAGTGCACTGAACACCCCTGCCTTCTTTTCTACGGCGCCCATAAAAGTATCTGCACCGGCAATCTTTGTATATGCATCAGCATTCGCTGTTCTTACAAAGCCTTCCGGAGAAAACAGTTCCAGAGCAAGTCCCATAAAGAAAAACGCAATTACTACAAACCATTTTTTCTGTTTCAACATATCAAACCTCATTTTCCTTCTCTGAAATACCAAAACGAACGATAAATTGTCAACTTCGAGTGAGTTTAACCTAAAACTGGTGGTTCTGTCAATTGTTTCTGCGCATTTTTGTTACATTTACTAAAAAATATAACTTTATTTTTCGTCATAAAATCTCTTTTTTGTGCATTTCCTCTACTTTTTTCGAAAATTTTTGTGATTTTTGCACAACACTTTTCCCATTTTCATTTTTGTACTTATAGTGTAGACTATAAAGTAATAACCAAAAGACACGCACTTTATACTGATTTTATCAATTTTGGAGGTCAAACATATGCTCCCGGGCGTCTATTTGAACAAAAAAAAGGACGGAAGTCCCCTATACCGTGCCTCAATCACCCACGGCGGAAAGCATATCAGCCTTGGCAGTTTCCCCGATGAGCAGACCGCCCACCGGGCATATCTGGAGGCTTCTTCCCTGTTCTCCACCTTGCAGCCGACCCGCATGCTTCTGGAGCACTTCAAACAGGAGCAACAGATTCTTCCCTTCGAAAAATGGGTAGTCCTGCTAAATTACCGCGACAACAAAATTTATATTAAGACCCCGATTTATCTGGAGCACCGTTCCTTTCTATATTATTATAGCCAGACCTGCCGCTACCGTTTTGATGTAGATGACCTGTTCTACTACTCCAATCACAAAATCATGAAACGCGGCAATCACCTCTTCGTGGCGGATTACGGCATGCAGGTGAATATCCTATCCCGCTACGGCATCAAAAACTATGCTGTCCCGGACAGAGACTATCGCTTTGTCAACGGAGATGACACCGACTTCCGCTACCGGAATATCGAAATCATCAACCGATATCATGGCGTCAGCAAACAAATGCTAAAAGGCCGCGAAGTATACGTCACAAAAATACACATTAACGGAGATTACATCGTAGGCCGTTACTCTACCGAAAGCGAAGCCGCAGCCGCATACAATAAAGCCGCCATGCTTCTGCAGGAACAAGGCGTAAAGAAAAACTTTCCAATTAATTATATAGAAGGAATTAGTGATATTGAATATGCGAATTTATTAATGAAGGTAAGAATATCAAGTAAAATCAGACGCTATAACAACGCTCAAATATAATAATGGCTCTTTTTCTTTTTTATTGAGCAGCACTGTAAGCCGGGTTCTGTATCAGACGATCATCTTTCTTGACTGTACGTTACCGCACAGCTCCTCTGCCCGGTTCCCCGGACAGAACGCGACCAACCCGGAAGCACGACGGGCCGCCGTATTACTTCCTATTCGGTCTTGCTTCGGGTGGAGTTTACACAGCCCCGTCTGTTACCAGCCGGGCGGTGGGCTCTTACCCCGCCATTCCACCATCACCAAGCGGAATTTCCGTTAGGAAATTCCGCTGCAGGTTCTTCTCCGAGATGGGTTCCATTGAGAACCCACTCGGCCGCCTGCGCACAGTCGAAACTGTGGGCTGTTTCTTTTCTGTTGCACTAGTCTTGGAGTCACCTCCACCGGACGTTATCCGGCACCCTGCCCTGTGAAGCCCGGACTTTCCTCATTGACCGTAAGGTCAACGCGACCGTCTGTGCTGCTCGTCGGTTATTCTAACACGATTTTTTACGTTTGTAAACTCCGGTTTTATCAAACTTTAAAACAACTGCCACCGATAAACTCTCTGATAATCGAATTTTTCGGCACAGACTCACAATCTGCCCCAAGAAAGTAATCCAAAAATTTCAAAAGGCGTTTTGCTTCCACGTATTCCGGTGCATCCTTTGGCACGCAGAAAAGCAAAGGCTCTGCAAACTGTTTAATCAGTACGAGTTCATAAATCAATGCCGAGTTAAACATCACATCCGCACTCTCCTGGAATGGAAAAATATTTTCTTCCTCGCCCATGCGCACCGAAGGCCACATACGAATCGTATCCACCGCTGCCGCCCCACGGGTTCTGGCATCTCTGACAATACGGCGAAGCATTCTGGCATCCGTAGTCGGAATACGATTGTGCTCATCAATGTTCAACTGGGTCAGTGCACTGATATAAATTTTAAACTTACTTTCCGTCGGAAGTTTGTAAGAAAGCGCATCGTTCAGACCGTGAATCCCCTCAATTACCAAAATGTCATCCGGCCCGAGCTGCTTTATATTTCCTTTATACTCCCTAAGACCGGTTTTAAAATTGAAGCTTGGCAGTTCCACCGATTCTCCCTGAAGCAGCGCCGTCATATCCTTATTAAACTGCTCCACATCAATAGCTCCGAGGCACTCAAAATTATAGCTTCCGTCCGGATGTTTTGGCGTATCCGCACGATTCACAAAATAATCATCCACTGCAATCGGATGAGGCTTCATGCCAAGAGTCTTTAGCTGTATGGAAAGTCGATGAGAAAAGGTTGTTTTTCCCGAAGAAGACGGTCCGGCAATCATCACAAATTTCACATTGCCTCTGGCTTTAATCTGTGCCGCAATATCCGCAATCTTTTTTTCCATAAAGGCTTCCTGCACTAAAATCAGTTCCTGCAGTCCACCCTTTGCCAACACATCATTCATATCACCAACGGTTTCCACACCCATAATCCGGCCCCAGCATGAACCTTCCTGCAGCACTTCAAAGAACTTTCTGCGTTCAGCAAATTCCGGCAGTTTCCCCGGTGCTTCCTTGGACGGAACCTGTAAAATAAAACCATTGTCATACGGGAATAAGTCAAACAGGTTCAGCACACCGGTAGATGCCGGCATATATCCGTAAAAATAATCCTCAAATCCACCAAGACTATAAATATTTGTCTTGGACACACGGCGGTAGCCAAATAATTTTTCTTTCTTAAACATCCGGTGCTCACGGAAAATTTTCCGGGCCTCCTCCGTATTTACTACCCGTTTGTCAAAGGCCATATCTGCTGCCACAATGCGCTCCATTTCCTGCTTTACAAGCGCAAGTGTTTCCGTACTGGCAACAACGTCGCCTTCCAGTTCACCGTAAATACCATTTCCAATGGTGTGCTCAATCCGTACTTTTTCCAGACCTTTGCTGCCCAGCACCTTATACAGAGCCTTCATAAACACAAGAATAATTCCGCGACGGTAGGTCCGGATTCCATTCTCTGTACTCATAGTGACAAAATCCACCTCGTCACCATCCTTTGGCAGTTTTCTAAGCTCCTGCAGCTTACCGTTTACCATGGCAAGCATAATCGGACTGCCGTATTCTGCCGCCACATCCCTGCTTATGGCAAGAAGCGAAGTCCCCTCTTCATATTCTCTTACCTTCCCCAATATCGTAATCTTCATGAAACATCAACCTTTCTTACTTCTCCATCTGTTTTCCGGCTTCTTCAATTAAATCAAATTCCTTCTGTAGTGATTCCCGGCGGAGTCGGACATTTTCCGTTTCCTGTCCGGAAAGTGCTTCCAGCACCTCACTGCGTAATCTATGCTCCCGGCGTAAAAACTCTTTTAAAACCTCATTTTTTTCCTCAAGAAGCAGCTTCCCATACAAATACTCACATTCGTTCTCATACTTCTGCGGCTCTGCACATTGCTCTGCCCGCATCATCACGTAAAATTTGCCGTCTTCCTTTAACATATGCTCCTTCGTAATCCGATATCCCTGTTTATGTAAAAAGCGGCGCACTTCACTCATTTCTGACTGTGGCTGCAATATCAGTTCCTTCATGGATGCCGTTGTCTCCGGATAATCCGACAGGATTTTTATCATCAGAAGACCGCCCATGCCGCAAAGCAGTACCGTGTCTGCCTCGCCCGGCGACAATGCCGCCAGGCCGTCTGACAAACGAATATCTATTTTTCCGGTCAGTCCTGCTTCCTCCACATGTTTTTTTGCCCCCTGTAAGGGTCCTCTATTAACATCCATGGCAATAACTTTCGGTGCAATACCTTCCCGGCACAAATAAATGGAGGTATAGGCATGGTCGCACCCGATGTCAGCCACAATATTTCCTTTTGTCACCATTCCCGCTGCCGCAAGAAGACGATTTGAAAGCTGCACTTTCATCAGACAACTCCTTATCTACTCTTATTATAGCGTTACTGTTCCTACGCAACTCTTGCTCCATTCGCAAAACCTGCCAGCAAGCTGTCAGTCGCCGCTATGCGGCTTATCTTTTACTCCAGGTAGTCCTTTAATTTTCTGGAACGGCTCGGATGGCGGAGCTTCCGCAGTGCTTTTGCCTCAATCTGGCGGATTCTCTCTCTGGTTACCTTAAATTCCTTGCCCACTTCCTCTAATGTTCTGGCTCGTCCATCATCCAGTCCGAAACGGAGTCGGAGCACCTTCTGTTCTCTGTCTGTCAAAGTACTGAGCACTTCTGTCAACTGCTCACCAAGCAATGTGTAAGCAGCCGCCTCCGGCGGTGTCGGAATATGATCATCCTCTACGAAATCACCAAGATGGCTGTCCTCTTCTTCACCGATTGGAGTCTCCAAAGACACCGGTTCCTGGGAAATCTTCATAATTTCCCGGACACGCTCCACCGGAACACCCATTTCCTTGGCAATTTCCTCCGGCAGAGGCTCTCTGCCAAATTCCTGCAAGAGCTGTCTCTGTACACGGATCAGCTTATTGATAGTTTCCACCATGTGCACCGGAATACGGATAGTTCTCGCCTGGTCCGCAATCGCGCTTGTAATCGCCTGACGAATCCACCAGGTCGCATATGTGGAAAACTTGTAACCCTTGCGGAAATCAAATTTTTCCACTGCTTTCATGAGTCCCAGATTTCCTTCCTGAATCAGGTCAAGGAACTGCATGCCTCTGCCCACATAGCGCTTGGCGATGCTGACAACCAGTCTTAAGTTTGCCTCGGACAGACGCTTTTTCGCAGCCTCGTCCCCTTCTTCAATACGCTTTGCCAGTTCCAGCTCTTCCTCCGCAGAAAGCAGCGGCACCTTACCGATTTCCTTTAAATACATACGTACCGGATCTTCTAAGCTGACGCCCTCCGGCACGGACATATCGATGTTGGCATAGTCCTCAACTTCCTCATCATCCAGCATAACATCATCCGGTTCTAAATCATCATCTTCCTCAGTAAAATTTTCCACACGAAGAATATCAACCCCATTTGCTTCAAGAAATTCATAGATTTTCTCAATTTGCCCCGTTTCCAACTCAATATCACCTAAAAACTCATTAATTTCCTGATACTCCAATACATTCTTTTTCTTTTTGGCAAATGCCAACAACTCCTTCATTTTGTCCATAAATTTGTTTGTGTTCTCTTCCATTGTGTTACCATCCTTTTTCACAAAAACACCTTATCGTTACATTTTAACCATATCAGCTTTTATTATACACAGCTCTGTTATTCCGGAATCGGAAACTGGTTTTTATAACGGTTCTTCTCCATCAGCAAAGTCTGAAAACGCTCCATGTCACCTGCTTCTACCGCCGCTTCAATATTCTGCTCAATGGAAGCCTGCTTTACTTTACGAACCGTATCTTCAAATGCCTTCTTTTGTCCCGCTGCGTCCATTTCCTCCCGGAATTCCGTAGAAAACAGAGCCGCTGCCATTGTCTGTTCCTCCTTATCTTCAAAGTGATTTATAATTTTAGCCGGATTTACTGCACCATCCTGCTCAAATTGTTCAAACACCATTTCTGCCACCGTGCGACAAAAGCCCGGTGAAAAGTCATCCTGCGTAATAATTCCTTTAATTCGCCGGAATTTGGAGGTATCAATACTGAGCCAGGTAAGTAAAAGCTTCTGCGGCTTTGTCACACCATCCTTTTCCTGCTCCCGTTCCTTCTTTGCCAGTGCAGAACGCCTGCTGTTTTCCGCCTGTTCCATAGATACAGCCTGTCCCTGTGATACCAGCATCCGGGAACCATATTTATTCACCAGCTTGTGCAGCATATCGTAATCCACATGATACTGACGCGCCACTGCCTCCTCATAGTTGGAACGTTCAATTTCATCAGAAAATCCTACCAGCTTTTTTGCCACTTCATGATAGAAGTTCGTTTTCTGCTCCGGATCTTCCATATTGTAGCCCTGCTCCAATACCTGCAGTTCAAAGAAAAAGCCGGAGGTTGCATTATCAATCCGTTTCTGGTATTCCTCCGCACCCAGATTTTTAATAAATTCATCCGGGTCTTTATACGGTTTCATGTTAATCACCTTAACACTGATACCTGCTTCCTTCATAATCGGGATGGCACGAAGTGCCGCCTTTGTACCGGCCCCATCACTGTCATAGGTTAAATAAACCTCTTTTACATAGCGTGCTATCAGATTTGCCTGCAGTCCGGTAAGCGCCGTACCAAGTGATGCCACCGCATTGGTAAAGCCTGCCTGATGCAGGGAAATAACGTCCATATAACCTTCGCAAATCAGCATATAAGGCTTTCTGGAATGTTTGGCATAATTCAAACCATATAAATTGCGGCTTTTATCAAATACTCTGGTTTCCGGTGAGTTTAAGTACTTTGGCTCTCCTTCACCCATTACCCGTCCCCCAAAAGCAATAACACGATTATTGGCATCCATAATCGGGAACATGGCACGGTTCCAGAACTTATCCCGACCGCCTCTGGCTTCGTCTAACGTTACCAGACCACTATCTTTTAAGAAATTATCCTCATAGCCCTGTTGCTTTAAATATTTATATAATGTATCACTATACTTACTGGAATAACCCAGCCCGAACTTTACAATCGTTTCGTCTGTCAGTCCGCGCTTTTTGAAATATTCGTATGCCACCCGGCCCTGCTCTGACTTTAACTGCACATAGAAAAATTTCGCTGCCAGCTTATTCGCCTCTAATAAACGGTTTTTAAAGTTAGAAGCACGTTTTTCATCCTCCGAGTACTCAATTTCCGGCAGCTTGACCCCGGCACGTTCTGCCAGATACTTTAATGCCTCCGGAAAGGTAAAATTCTCATATTCCATTACAAAGGTAAACGCATTGCCTCCTGCTCCGCAGCCAAAACAGTGATAGATTTGTCGTCCGCCGTGTACGGAAAAAGATGGAGTTTTTTCATTATGAAACGGGCATAATCCGGAGTAGCTGCCTCCCTTTTTCTGGAGCCGCACATAGCTTCCGATCAAATCAACAATGTCCGTTCGTTGTCTTACTTCTTCTACAATTTCTTCGGGGTAAAACATGTATATTTATCCTTTCTAAAAGACGTCCCAGGCGTCAGGAATCATAATTTCTTTGAACTTTGCCACAGCGTAACGGTCAGTCATTCCGGCTACATAGTCACAAACAACCCGTTCCACCGCCTCATTTTTCTCATTTATCATCACCCGGTACTCATTCGGTAAAAGTTCCACATGCTGCATATAGTACTGGTACAGTTCCTGCACCATCTGTTCCGCCTTGGATTCCTGCCCCTTTGCCACAGGATTCGTGTACACGCTCTTAAACATATATGCACGCAGTCCCTGAAAAGCCTCTTCGATCCGTGGCGTCATGCTGATATCATCCTTATTTTCACTGTTAATAATAATATCATGTATCAACGTATTTAAACGCTCCGACAGGCTGTGGCCAAGCACTCCTGTAAACTCCTGCGGAATCTCCTCCTCAGTGATAATATGCCCACGGATGGCATCATCTATGTCATGATTTACATACGCAATTTTATCGCAAATGCGTACAATTCTTCCCTCCAGTGTCATCGGTGTAGTACTGACCTGATGATTTGCAATACCGTCTCTCACCTCTTTGGTAAGATTTAAGCCCTCACCGCCGTTTTCCAACAATTCCACAACCCGGACACTCTGCAGATAATGTGCAAAGCCGCCCGGACATATTTCATTTAATGCACGCTCTCCTGCATGTCCGAAAGGAGTGTGCCCCAAATCATGTCCAAGTGCAATCGCCTCAGTTAAGTCTTCATTTAAACGCAGTGCCTTTGCAATCGTACGGGCAATCTGGGAAACCTCCAACGTATGCGTCAGACGTGTACGGTAATGGTCACCCTCCGGTGTTAAAAACACCTGTGTTTTTCCATTTAACCGGCGGAACGCTTTACTATGGATGATTTTATCCCGGTCTCTCTGATAAACCGTGCGGATATCGCAAGGCGCAACTGTTTTGTCCCTGCCAAGGGACTCGTCGCTGAACGCCGCATATTTACTTAACATCTGATGTTCCCGCTGTTCCTGCATTTCTCTAAGATTCATCCTCTGCTCCTTCCACCGATATGAGTCGGATTCCTGCTGATTAAACGCATTATTGTTTACACAACAGCCGGCGCGTGTGAACAATAACAAAAAATGTCTCTAATAAATTAATTCGACAAAAAAAAGGGATATCCTTTTTTTGATATCCCTTTTTGTAAAAAAAAATCCTTTCAACCTACGCTGTCTGCCTTGCTTCAATATACGAATCAATATCATCTATAATATAGTTTGCACCCGTAGTGTGCAGTGCTTCAAATTTCTTCTGCTCCATTAGAATTCCTCCTCTGAAACCGTACCTATAAAATTCAAATAGCTAAGTGCTTTTTCGGAAGTCAATACCAATTGATTATATAACTTCTTAATTTTCAATGCCTCGATGGTTTGTTCTTTTGTCAAAACACCCGCGGTGTACAAGGTAAAAGTAGTATATACATCATCATCCGCAACTAAAGCTATTTCAACCGCTTTAATCCCTCCAAAACACTGACATCCTCCACCGGATTCCCATCCAAACCAAGAGAATATAGTTTCAACAATCCAGCCAGACCAGTCACATCTGAAATCTGATTATCTGATAAATCAAGCGCTGTCAAATTGGTCAGTTCTGCCAATGCACTAATATCCACAATTTCATTCTCACCCAGTTGCAGGCTGTCTAACCTCCAGAGTCCTCTTAAAGCACTGACATCTGAAATATGATTATTATCTAACCGCAAATACTCTAACTTCTCTAATCCCGCCAGGGCACTAATGTCTGAAATATTATTATGTGCCAAATTCAGGTTCCTTAAGTTTTTCAGCTCTGCCAGCGCACTAATATCCGTGATATTATTATTTACCAAATTTAATTCTATCAGGTTCTTTAATTCCGCCAAAGCACTGATATCAGAAATCTCTTTACCATAAAGCTGTAAATCCGTAATACCATACACATCACTTAACATAATGTCGCGGTCTTTTACTCCGGTTATCCCTCTCATCATACTTTCCAGCTTTTCATCCTTCCAGTCGATGGCATAATCTCCGTTTGGTAAATCCTCCGCTTTCACCGGTTCTTCGGAATAATCGCAAAAAAACAACTTCTGCGCTGTTTCCCCAATCACACAATCCGAATAAACCGTTCCATAATACCCTTCTTTTTCTAACGGTGTTACCACCAAAGGCTCCGGCAGCAAAATCGATGGTTTTACTTCGGAATTGCAATCAATCACACACACGCGCAGACTATCACAACCAGTCAGGTCAATGCTCTCCACCATTCCTTTGTAGGACAGGTCAAAAATCTCCAACGCCGGATTATTCAGTACCACTGTTCTCATTTCCGGTGTCAGATTAAGACTCAGCTGAAGTTCATACAGGTTCGGAAAGTACTCAATTCCCCGCAAATCAGATATCTCATCCAGATACCAGCACATATCGGCTGTATGCGGATCATCCCACCATGCCGTATCCGCATGTGCTTCATTCCATCCTGCGCTCTTATCATAATCTGTAAAACGATTTTTAATGCGAATTACGCCCTCCTGTTCTTCTATGGAAAGCTTCCAGTCCTGATTTGCATCTATAAACTCATACACATACTGCCTGAAATTCTCATCCGGAAAAGTTTCTTCATTTACCGCAATCATCCCCACCGGAGTCGGTGTTGGTGTTGGACTTGGTGTTGCGGTTGCCGTTGGGCTTGGTGTTACGGTTGGCTCTGGCGTCGGTGTTTCGGTTGGTGTCGCTGTTGCCGTTGGTTCCGGTGTTGCCGACGGTGTCGCTGTTGCCGTCGGTGCCACGGTTACTGTCGGTTCAGCGGTTGGTTCCGCCGCTTGTGTTGCTGTTGGAGCCAGCGTAACAGTAGGCATTACTATATTTGTGATAGTTGCCTCCTGCTCCTTTTTTTGCCCACACGCTGCCAGAAACAAAAAGCAGCCTGCTACAACTCCCTGTAGTACTTTCTTTGTTTTTCTCTTCATTGTTTTTCTCCCTTAAAATCCCTTATCTTATGTTATTTACTCATCCCGTTCCGCCTGTAGCTTCGAAAATACACAGCCGCAATAATTCTGCCGGTACAGCTCATACTGTGCCGACAATTCCACAGACCGTTTATACCCGTTCTTCTTTTTAAAATCTGACGGTAAATACTTCACACCGTATTCTTCTGCCAGCTTTTCCCCTATTTCATTTAATTTCTGCGCATTCTTTAACGGGCTGATGGTTAATGTGGTTGCAAAATACTCCGCGCCCTGTTCTTTGGCAATTTTTGCAGATTCTCTTAGGCGCATCTCATAACAGCGAAAACAGCGTTCGCCGCCCTCCGGCAAATCCTCTAAGCCCTTTGCCATGTCAAAGAACTCCTCCGGTTGATAAGTTCCCTCTAAAAAAGTTACCTGTGTGGATAACCCCATTTCATCAATCAGGCGAACCAGTTCTTCCTTACGGTCCTCATACTCCTTCTTTGGTGAAATATTCGGATTGTAATAAAAATCACAAATCGTAAAATATGGTGCCAGATACTCTAACACATAACTACTGCAGGGTGCACAGCAGCTATGAAGCAAAAGGGAAGGCTTCACGCCATCCCTTTGCTGTTTTTCTATTAATTTTTCCAGTTCTTTCTGATAATTTCTATTCTGCAAGATACTTTTCCACCTCTGCTAAAAACTTCTCCATCTGTACATCTGTGCCAATCGTAATTCTTAAATAATTCTGAATTCTTGGAGACTTAAAGTAGCGTACATAAATGTGCTTTCCCCGTAACATCTGGAACAATTCCTCTGCCGGAACACGCTCATGCGCTGCAAACAGGAAGTTTGCACTGGATGGCAGTACGGTGAAGCCAAGTGCTTCCAGCTTCTTTGCGGTCTCTGTTCTGGTTTCTATAATCGCATTTCTTGTCTTATCAAAGTATGCACGGTCTTTTACCGCTTCCACACCGCATAAAATGGATGGCATATTCATCGTATAAGAATTGTAGGAATTACGCACCGCATACATGGCGTCAATCAATTCCTTATTACCGATGGCAAAACCGATACGCATACCCGCCATGGAACGGGACTTGGAAAAGGTCTGCACCACCAGAAGATTGTCGTATTTATCCACAAGAGGCAGGGCACTCTCCCCACCAAAATCCACATAAGCCTCATCAATAATTACAACAGAATCCGGATTCTTTGCCACAATTTCCTCAATGTCAGCAAGCGGCATGGCAATGGACGTCGGTGCATTCGGATTAGCAATCACAATACCACCGTTTGGTACAAAATAATCCTCTTTCTTTATGCAGAAATTTTCATCCAGCGCCGGACGCTTGTATGGAATTTTAAATAAGTCTGCCCATACCGGATAGAAGGAATACGTAATATCCGGGAAAAGAATTTCCTTCTCTCCGTTAAAACAGGTAAGAAATGCCATGCCAAGCACGTCATCGGAACCAACACCTACAAATACCTGGTTTACCGGAACCTGATATTCTTCTGCCAGAGCATCCACCAGTTCTCTGGCATCCGGCTTCGGATACAGACGGAAATCTCCGGTTTCCATGCTCTTTAATACCTTCTCCACTCCAGGTGCCGGTGGATAAGGATTCTCATTTGTATTTAACTTAATCATATTTTCCTGCTTTGGCTGTTCGCCCGGTACATAAGGTTCTACCACTCGCAGGTTCTTTTTCCAGTTTCCCATAATCTATACTCCTTTTTATCTTGCACTATCAGTTATTTTCATTTCCCTCTGTTACATGAACCCCACAGAAATTGCAATAATCCATTCCATGCGAAATTCTACGGCCACAGCCGGGACACGGAATCCTCGCCGGAGAAATTTCCTGTTCAATGATTTCGTACTCGTTGTTTTTGTCAAAATATACACGAATTGGCGTTTCTTCCCCTTCTAAAATCTCCATTTCCTGTTCCGGAGTGTTTTCCCGGGCAGAAATATTGCCTTCAATATATATTTTCTTTTTCGGCAGCAGCCGATGCAGTCTGCGCCAAAAATTCATTTTCTGCGCCATAGTATACACCCTCTTTATCTTGGTAATAGATTAAAGTCTAGTATAGTCTTCCTTTCTCCTCTTGTCAAATCATTTTACAGGTTCCTCAAAAATTCGAACACTCCAAATAAATTTAAGCCTCCGTAGCCATAAGCAGAAGAAGGATACTCCGTTCCTTCTTCTCTCCTTGCCCCGAGAGAAAACAAATTTCGAAGCAGTACTGTATCCATAGGAGCCGTGGAACCACTCCTGCGGTATTCCTGAATATATTCCAAAAACAAAGCCACAGTTCCGGCCGCATAAGCCGCGCCTATACTGGTACCGCTTTTTTCAATATAGCCGCCGCCCGCAAAGGGACCCTGCACATTGACGGACGGTGCTAAAAGAGTTGGTTGATTCAGGCCATCTGCAGTAAAGCCTCGTCCGGAAAAAGGAGCCAGGCTCTCATTATTTGTGGAATACCCGCCTACAGTCAATAAAAGAGGTGCATTGGCAGGTTCACATAATGTCATCTCCGGAGACGATTCCAAAAAATAAACCTCTCCTTCTAAAAACTCACTCAGTGGCAGCCATGCATTCACCTCCGACGACATATCACTCCGTCCAAACTGCAGCCGCCAGATACCGGTAGAAGGACGCCGGAACCGGAGCCGGATCCGCTGCATGGTTCCGGTCCGCATCAGGCTTTCCCTTTCCACATAAATCACACTGCGGTCAAACAACAGCGGAAATTCCTCCGACCCTGTAAAACCACTGCCTACCACCGGAGTATCATCCCCCGCCGGAGAAACAATACGCAGATTTAATTCCGCAATTGCCTCTGCAAAGATTTCTGCCGTAAAACCGCTGCCACGGTTCCCTACGTACAATTCTACTTCTTTTTGTGAATTTCCCAAATTTAAACAAGCATGATGTCTGGCATTTCCTTCATTTCCTGCTGCTGCCACTATGCACACATCCGGTCGATAAGCAAGGCTGTTCAAATACAAAGACAGGGGTATGGTTCCTCGGTGGCTTCCCAGACTGCACCCAACGCCCAGGCAGACTACCAGTGGCTTTCTCTGTTTTATGGCATACTCCAGCAGATACCTGACCCCCATCATAACATCCGTTTCACTGAACGCCACTGCATCTTCCGGCATACAATAATATTCCTTTAAATACGGTTTCGCTTCCTTCAATTTCACCACCGCAATCTCTGCCAACGAAGCTACTCCTGAGAAATTATTATCTCTATCCTCTCTTCCTGCTGCAATTCCTGCCAGAAAGGTTCCGTGTCCGTTTTCATCCTTTGGTGCCGCTCCGGCAGCAATCGCCTCCGCCCCAAACTCCGTTCCGTAGGCAAATCCTTCCGGCGGAGTGCCTTTCTGGTCATTCTGGTCCCAAATGGTACTGACTCTGCTAACGCCATTAGCCGCTACAAATACCGGATGAGTATAATCAATCCCTGTATCCACAAAACCGATAATGATTCCGCTTCCCCGATAATCAAACCCCGAAATTCTCCGTACCCGATTCACACCAATCGCATCTAAATTCTCCTGTTGTAACAATCCAAAACAATACGGCATAAAAAAAGAAACTGCCCCGGTATCCCTCGTTACGTCTCCCACCCCCGGATTATGTACTATCGCAAAATCCTCATTTACTAACTGATAGCACTCCTCCCCGGCAAGCAAACTTATAGCTCCGTAATACCCGGCAATTTCATCGGTATACTCATTCGAAATAATTCGCTCCCTGCACTCCGTTATCTCTCTTCCTTCCGGCATGATTTCCTCAAAATTTATGCTTTTTAACACCATATGCTGTGCCTACCGGCTGCAATTCCGTTATATAAATAAAAAGTTGAGGCAACCCGCATTTTTTACGGCAAAATACCCGAAAGTCCGACATCTCGGACAGCTGTCAAAGAAGTCAGGCGGGCACGGATATTTTACCGCTAAAAAATAATAATTATCTCAGCTTATTTTTCTCCTAATAGCGGAATTGCCCCGGTTCGCATCTCGATAATCGGTGCACCATTATTTGCAATATAATCCTTTGTGATGGTAACACGCCCGATGGAATCATCCTTCGGAATCTCATACATAATGTCTAACATTAAATCTTCAATAATGGCACGAAGTGCTCTTGCACCGGTATCCTTTTCCAACGCCTTTTCCGCAATTGCTTCCAAAGCACCGTCATCAAATACCAAATCCACCTCATCCATAGCAAGAAGCTTTTTATACTGCTTTAAAATAGCATTCTTTGGCTCCTGTAAAATCTGAATCAGCATGTTCTTATCCAATGGACTAAGTGCAAACAGTACCGGAAGACGTCCGATAAATTCCGGAATCATACCATATTCTCTCAGGTCTGTCGCCGTTGCCTGGGAAAGCAAATTTTTATCACCATCAAAGCGGTCCTTTAATTCTCCGGAAAAGCCCATGGTGGACTGCTTAGTGAGTCGCTCTTTCACTACATTTTCCAAATCAGGGAAGGCACCGCCGCAAATAAACAGAATATTGGTAGTATCCACCGTTGTCATCGGTACCATGGCGTTTTTGCTGGAAGCCCCCACCGGAACCTCTACCTCGGCACCCTCCAACAATTTCAGCAGTCCCTGCTGCACAGACTCACCACTGACATCCCGGCTGTGAGCATTTCTCTTTTTGGCAATCTTATCAATTTCATCAATAAAAACAATACCCTTTTCCGCACGTTCCACATCATTGTCTGCTGCTGCCAAAAGCTTGGAAAGCACGCTTTCCACATCATCACCGATATAACCGGCTTCCGTAAGGGAAGTGGCATCCGTAATGGCAAGCGGAACATTTAACAGTTTTGCTAATGTTTTTACCAGGTAGGTTTTACCGCTTCCGGTAGGTCCTAACATCAGCATGTTTGATTTTTCCAGCTCGATGCCGTCCTCAGACTTATCATATACACGCTTGTAGTGATTATATACCGCCACAGACATCACTTTCTTAGCCTTATCCTGACCAATCACATACTCATCAAGCTCCGCTTTGATTACATGGGGCGGCTTTAAATTGCGTATGTCAAATACACCCTCCGGTGCTTCTGCAACTTCTTCCGCCGGCTGTTCCTTTGGCTGCTTTTTCTTGATTTTCTGGCTCTTTGGCATCTCTCCGCCAAACATAAACGGTGAAAATCCGGCAAAATCCATGCCACCCATCGGGAACGGCGTATTATTCATGGCATCAAAAGTCTTCTGCATACATTCAGAGCAAATAGAAATATTGTTTGGAAGCTTCATCATCTTTCCCGCCTTGCTCTCCGGTCTGCGGCAGATATAGCAGATATCCTCGTAATCATCCTGCTTCTCTTCTGTCTTGTTCACATCATCAGTCATTTTTATTTCCTCATTTCTCTATAATTTAAGCTGCTAATAAGCGTTTTTGTTAATAAATCCTTTAAACACGGTTAAAAACATAATTAAAATATCAAAGCCCGGTGTCCAGTTTTCAATATAGTACAAATCACAGTCGATGCGCTTACGGATGGAGGTATCTCCCCGGTAGCCGTTGACCTGTGCCCAGCCGGTCATGCCCGGCCGCACCTGATGTTTTACCATATATCTCGGAATTTCTTCCTTGAATTTTTCCACATAGTACGGACGCTCCGGACGAGGTCCCACCAGACTCATATCACCTTTTAAAACATTCCAGATTTGCGGAAGTTCATCAATACTTGTTTTGCGGATAAACCTGCCGATTGGCGTCACTCTAGGGTCTTTATGGGTGGTCCACTTTGTTTTTTCCGCACTTTCCTCCTGGACCTCCATGGAACGGAACTTATACATCAAAAATTCCTTATTCCGATAACCCACTCTCTTCTGTTTATAAAAAATCGGTCCTTTGGATGTACATTTAATAATAATCGCCACGAGTAACATCGGAATTGCCGCAATCAAAAGGGCAATACTTCCTATTACCAAATCCATTGTACGTTTGATAAAACGGTTTAACTCACTGGAAGACAGCGGCACCTTCCTGATATGCACCACCGGAAGTCCTTCCATGTCTTCCATATAAGGAATGGTCGGAATTATATCCTGATAATCCGGTAAAAATTTTGTATGGACACCACTTTTTTCACATTGCGCCACAATTTCGGACAACAGAGTATAATCCTCTAACTTCATGGTGATATTGATTTCATCCAAATCATGCTCCGTAAGCTGCTGCTCCAGACTGGATAATGTTCCAATTACAGGAATCCCTTTATACCTTGTTCCGATTTCCATGGAATCATCCAGAATGCCGATTACATGATATCCCCACTGCGGGTTCACACGCATCCGGTCAATCAGACCTTCTGTAGTGCGGCTGTAGCCAACCAGCAACACATGCTTTATATTGTAGCCTTCCTTGCGAAGCTTCCGCAAGGCTCTTCGTAATATAAAACGATACAGTAGCTCCAAAACTACATTCAGTATGAAAAACACAACCAGAAACAAACGCGAAATATTAATTTCCTTAATTAAGAACAGCAATGCCATAATATAAAACATGCCTACTACATTGATTCGCACAATGCGCATAATTTCTAAAAAACGGCTGCTGCTCCGTTGCGGACGATATCCTCCATTAGTAAGAAGAATAACCAGATACCCCGGAAGAATAAGCCACAGGTAGCTCAGGTATACCCTGAATTCCAGATAAGTCCCCGGCTTTTCGTAAAACAGCGGAATAAAGCCCAGCCACAGGAAACGTAGTCCGTAGGCCAAGGCATAAGCCGCCACCACAAGAATTAAATCAATGGTTACATATATTCTGTTTAGTGTCTTCTGATGATTCTTTATCATATTATCTCTACCTTTATTCCTGAACTTAAGCAGTATCTTTATATTCTTCTGCCAAAGCTCATTTTTATTCAGCATACATTGTAGCATAACTCCTTCGAAAGCAAAAGCATTTTAACAAAAAAAACAGTTTTTCTTCACAAAGTGAACACAAAAGACTGTTACTATACTGTCATGACGTCGTAAAACGAAAGGAGTACATTTCAAATGAACGAAGATTTTTTCAATAATTTTAATCAGAACAATAGCGAAACAAGTGATAAACATAGTCAACCTGAACCAATTCTTTCCGAACCATACCGTTATAAATATGAAAATGGTGAAAAAAGAGAGGATCCAAATAAAACAGAGTCATCTTCCTACCGAACCGGATACAGCAATTATGACTATAGCTCCTCTTATCAATACAGTAATCCTTACCTGAGTAGTAATACAACCTCTCAAACCACTTCGGAGTCTCCGGTGAAAAAGAAAAAAAATCCATTTTTGAAAGCTGTTAAGTGGATAGCCGGTGCCGCATGCTTCGGTGTTATTGCGGGAGCTGCTTTCATCGGTACATCTTATCTTGCCTCTGAAGTATTTGGTATTGAATTAATCCAGATGCAATCTTCTGACAACAGCAACGGTTCCGACAACCGCAATGCATCTGTTGGTACAGGAACTCCGGTTAACATTACCCTCGGCACTACCAGTACTATTGAGGGTGTGGAAAATCCGGCTGAAAACGTTGTAGTGCAGGTTGTTGAGCAGAATATGGCAGCCACCGTTGCCGTAAAAAGCACCTTCTTGGAGTCCTATTCCTTCTGGGGACAGCAGTACCAGCAGGAGGCTCAGGGCAGCGGCTCCGGCTTTATCGTAGGAATGAATGAAACCGAGCTTTTAATCGCTACAAACAACCATGTTATCGACAGTGCAACTAAAATTGAAATTACATTTATTGATGATACCGTGCTGGAAGCAACCATTAAGGGTACCGATTCCCTTGCGGACCTTGCTATTATTGCAGTTCCGTTAGATACCATCAGTGCTGATACCCTTGCTGTTATCCGCGTAGCAACTCTTGGTGACTCTGAAGAAGTACGCCTTGGCGAAATGGCTATTGCTATCGGTAATGCACTTGGATACGGTCAGTCTGTAACCGTAGGTTACATCAGTGCCAAGGACCGTACCGTTTCCGTAGACGGAAATGAGATGGTTCTGCTTCAGACCGATGCCGCCATCAATGGTGGTAACAGCGGTGGTCCGTTATTCAACACCAAGGGCGAAGTTATCGGTATCAACTCTGTAAAATATGCCGATACCAGCGTGGAAGGTATGTGCTTTGCTATCCCGATTTCCCGCGCCGTTCCGATTTTAAACGAGTTAATGACCCGTGAAACACTGGAAGAAGAAGACAAAGGCTACTTAGGTGTAACTACACGAAGTGTCACAAGCGAGCTTTCCTCTTTCTACGGATGGCCGGCCGGTGCTTATATTGTTTCCGTATTGGAAGGCAGCCCGGCAGAGCAGGCAAATCTCTATGTTGGTGACATTGTTACCAGTGTAAACGGTGTTACCATTGCCACCGGTGACCACTTGGTTTCTGCCGTTTCCTCCTACCGTCACGGCACTACCATTGAATTAAAGGTACAGCGAAATGTCAACGGTAAATTCGAAGAAATCACCTTGAATGTTACTCTCGCCAAAAAGGCAGATATCGAGGCTTTAACCGAACAGGCCGAAACCAAAAGTGATATACCGGAAGGTAATTCCGAAAACTCCAAAAAACCAAGAAAATAATGATACGTTCTCCTCTGTCAGGTACGCCGGACTTCTACATGAAATCCGGCGTATTTTATTTCCGATGAATATCCTTTCCTCTCCCGACATACAATAAAATAATTCCAGTAAAACAGAAGGTTTCCCATGTTTCTTCGTAAATCCTCCGGTTTTCTTTGCTACATCAGCTTATTTTTGCTGATACTCCTTGCCCTGTACGAAAATAGCAAATCCATCCCTTTTCAAGAGGTTTCAGCCGATACTTCCTCCAAAAGTACCAATCATTCTGAACTTATTTCCGACTACAGAGATGCTTACCCTGAGCTCTATGCCTGGGAAGATGAGGCAGTCGAGGTCCTGACAAAACCACAAAAAACCGCATACCTGACATTCGATGACGGTCCCAGTAAAAACACAGGAAAAATTCTGGATATTTTAGCCGGATACAATATCAAAGCAACCTTTTTTGTCATTGGAAAAGACCTAAGTGAGGAAGGCAGGGAAAACATGAAACGAGCCGCCGCAGAAGGGCATGCCATCGGGCTTCATACCTACTCCCACGACTACAAGCAGATTTATGCTTCCGTAGAAAATTTCTTAGCGGACTATGATAAGCTACGACAGGAGCTAAATCAGCAGCTTGGTTTTTCCCCGACTATTTTTCGCTTTCCCGGCGGAAGTTACTGTTCTTACGGCTCCGGTATCCGTACTAAACTTATTGAAGAAATGACTCGTCGCGGCTTCACCTATTATGACTGGAATGTCAGTGCCGAAGATGCGGTAGGTACCGTCACTGCCTATTCCATTAAGCATAACATCTTCCCAAAAGTATATAATGTCACTGCTCCGGTAATTTTGATGCACGATGCCCCGCTAAACACCCTGACTGTAGATCTCCTTCCGGAAATCATTGATGCTCTGTTAGCGGAGGGATATTGCTTTGAAACGCTGGAAACAAGGGAACCCCTGCATTTTGGAGAATAAAAGAGGCGGGGAAATTCCCCGCCTGATAATTTTTATTGTTCTGTCAGTTTTTTATAAACCGGCAACACTTCATTCACAGTACCGCTGGCAGTCATTTGACCGTGCTCCAGCAAAATCGCTTTGGTACAAATGTTTTTAATCTGACTCTCGTTATGGGATACAAACAATACTGTAATTCCCTTTTCAAACATGTCCATAATCTTTTTTTCACTCTTTTTACGGAACTTTGCATCGCCCACCGAAAGCACTTCATCGAGAATCAGAATGTCCGGCTCTACCACAGTTGCAATAGAAAAGCCCAGACGTGCTTTCATACCGGAGGAGTAGTTTTTCACCGGTACGTTAATAAACTCTCCCAGTTCTGCAAACTCCACAATTTCGTCGTACTTCTCGTCCAGGAACTTCTTGGAATATCCAAGCATCGCACCGTATAAATAAATATTCTCAGAACCGGTGTACTGCATATCAAACCCTGCACCAAGTTCCAGAAGCGGTACAACCGTCCCACTTTTTTTCACCTTTCCTTCCGACGCCTTCAATACACCTGCTATGACTTTTAAAAGTGTTGATTTTCCCGCACCGTTCATGCCCATAATCGCAAGACGGTCTCCCTTGTTTAAAGAAAAGGAAATATTATTCAGCGCCAAAAACTCCTTATAGCGAAGCTCCCGTTTAAAAAGCTTTATAAGATAATCTTTTAAATCATCTACTTTTTGTTCTGTCAGGCGGTATTTTACACTGACATTTTCTACTGTTAAAACTGTGTCTGCCATTTCTCTATCCTCTTACAGATGTAAAATAAATTTATCCTGATTTTTATAAAATACAACTATACCACTCAATAGCAATCCTGTTGAAACCAAAAGAGAGTACAGCATCACAGGTACATTCATCGGATTACCATACACCGCATCTCTGAAATTTTCAATTACGGCATATAGCGGATTTAAGCGGAATAACCACTGATTGTTTTCTCCGATTACAGTTTCTACCTTGTAGAAAATAGCGCAGGCATACATAAGAAGCATCAGTGCTACGCCCCACAAATATTCTAAATCGCGAAAAAATACTGCCAACGCAGAAAGCCACAAACCGGTTCCCATCGCCATAATAAAAACAATCAGCAGCGGAAAGATTGCCTCCAGCAAATGCCAGGTTGGAGTAATTCCACATGCAACCGCCACAGCTGCCAGTACAATCAGAGAAATTAAAAACTGAATATATCCGGACAGCACACTGGCACATGGATACATATATTTCGGTACATAAACCTTTTTTATCATACTTGCATTGGCCCGAACCGATTTTAAGGAAGAACGGGTCGTATTGGAAAAAAAGGAGTACAAAAGACGTCCGGTCAAAATATAGACCGGAAAATCTTTTGTGTTATTATACAATTTTGAAAATACCAGTACCAGAACCATCATGGTAAGTAACGGTTCCAGCAACGTCCATAAAACTCCAAGATAGGAATTTCTGTATTTCAGCTGAATATCCTTCTTAACTAACTGATATAGAAAAAAGTGATACTTTTTAAACGTTAAAAATAAATTCTTCAATGCTTTTAATCCTACTCTGTCTTATATTCCGATTTTTTATTCTGTTCCTGCGGAAGCTCCTTCTTCCATTCCCATTACAGGTACTGCCGTTGGCTGCGGTGTCGGAGTTGGTACCAAATCAATTTCCAATGTAGCAAACAGAATATCCTGTAAAAGAATATCTTCCGGACTTTCCAAACAAATTGGAAGCGTATATCTTCCCGGCTCATTATATTCACTTACATCTATGTACGGAGCAAGCATATCCAAAGTAATATCCTCTATACTTGCTTCCTTTCCCGTAATATGAACTGCTGTAACTGACAGTAATTCAATCCGGCCAATCAGCCCCTCAGACAGTCCACGGATTTCTATGTCTTCCGGAACAATATCCAGTTCCTTTTCTTCATATGGTTTCATGGTAATAGTCACTGCCAGCTTGTCCTCATCTACCAGCCGAAGACTTTCCAGTTTGTTGCTCCACAAAGACGAAATCTCTATATTTTCCTCTACCACATCATACCTGTCCGAAATGTCACAATAAGCATGCAGCGTCGAACCTAATAATACTAAGTCTTCCACTGTTCCTGCTATCGTTACCATATCCGGCTGATAGGAAATCGTATCTACTTCATAGCCCGATAACAATTCTCCCACCGTATTTACCACAATTTTTACCGTCTTGGTTTTCAACACCGGAATAGTTACAGAAACTTCTTCGGTACTCATGGTTACCTTACCGGAATTTACAATATCACCATTCATATCATAAATGACCGGCACTCCTGTTGTCTGGGAATCTGCTGCAATATTTTCAATGTCAACTACCAGCACCACCTCTTTCACCTTGCCAATCTGTGTGCTGGAACCGGTCAGGGTTATCATGTTCGGACTGGCTACCATATCACCGATAACATATCCGTCCCTTGTCTGACCCGTGGTAGAAATTTTGACACGAAAGTCCTTTGTCATGGAGTCTTCCAATCGCAATTTCATCACCTGGTTCATACCGCGGACAATTTCTACATCACCTTCATAATAAGCATCAATAGATACGTCAATCGGCACGGCATCTGTCACCGAAATTTTTTCAAAATCCGCAACCGCCACTACATCGTTTTTTGTCAGCTTTTCGCATATAGAGCGTCTTGCCTCCACAACAACAGAGACAGTATCTCCCTCTACCACTTCCGGAATTTTATCCTTGGCAGTAAGAGCATCTTCATTAACTATTGTAACCGGTATATCCTCAAAGGTTCTTGTTTCTACCGGATCCTGGGAGTTGATAACTACCAGCCACAGCAGTGCCGCAAGGCCTACGGATAACAGCTTTAATCCTAAATTATGTGTGAGCTTCTCTTTCATTTCTCCCGCTTTCCTCTCAATCTTGGGAATCCTTTTTTCGTCTTTGTTTCCTGTTCTTTACCTTTTTGCAGTTCTAACAGCTTTGCACGAAGGAAATCACCGTCCACATTAAAAATCAGGTTACCGCCTCTGGCAATAGATACTTTTCCTGTCTCTTCCGAAACAATAATGGTAAAGCTGTCGGATACTTCACTGATACCCACACCGGCACGATGTCTGGTACCAAGATCCTTGCTTAATCGCATATTACCCGATAACGGCAGATAGCAGGTGGCAGAAACCACTCTGTCTCCACGTACAATAACCGCACCATCATGCAGAGGCGTATTCTTTTCAAAAATATTGATGAGCAACTGGCTTGTAACAATACCGTCCACCATAATACCGGATTCATAATACTCATTCAGAGAAATATCCTGCTCCAGTACAATCAATGCTCCGGTCTTTGTCTTCGCCATTTCAAACGTACCACGCACCAGTTCATTTAAAGTGTCCTGCGAGAATTTTTCATTCTTCTTGTCCTTGTTTTCCGTAAACATATCAAACGGAAGAATTTTTCGCTGCCCAAGGGTTTCCAACACACGGCGCAGTTCCGGCTGAAACAGAATCAAAACCGCGGTAATACCAACACCGATTGTGTTGGTAAAAAGCCATAGAATAACATCAAATTTCAGCACGGTTGCCGCAATCCAGACAAGTAAGAGTACAATCAGACCCTTTACAATAACCCATGCCCTTGTTGTTTTAATCCACTTGATGACATAGTAAAACAGCACTGCAATTAAAATGATTTCCACAAAGTCCATTGGGTTCATTTTTGGCAGTGAGAGCCACTTAGCTAACTTGTCGAGCTTATTCAAGATGTTATCCATAGCACAATCCGTTCCTTATCTTATTTTTTGTTACTCTTCCGAAGGAGGTTCTTCCGTAAAATCAAATTCATCCTCTGCTTCTCTTGCTGCCGTCATTTCCTCTTCCATGTACTCCTCACGGTCAGAAAGAGTCTTCACATTTTTCTGCAGCATTGATACATCAATTTTAGGTACTGCTTTCACATAGTAATAATAATCGTCATCCTCAAACTGAACATGCTCCACCGAAGTGTAATCCAATACTACACGGAAGAACTGGGCAATAAATACCAACAGAGTAGAAAGCAAAGTTCCGACAATTACGGAGCCTGTTCCCACACTGATACCCATCTGCAGGTTTGCCAGTAAAAATCCCAGAATGTTTACAAGCGCACCTATAACAATGGTAATTTCAAATACAAATTCAAACCGCAGTTTACGTATCATCCACATTACCAGAATTACAGCCGCAAAAATCGCCGCGGTAATAAACATCTCCTTATGTTTAAATAAACTGTTAACTACATCAATATATAAAGCAAGAGTAGCATCCAGACTGGTAATATCCTGACGGGTCGCTGCCTCCTGAATTACTTTAAATACATAATATACGATAACGCCGCTGACTGTTGGAAATATTGCCATCGGAGTAGCAATCATACCAAGCAGCAGTGGAATCAGATACGGCATTTTGAACATGAACAAAATCGGCACCGCCACTACAGCATAGCCATACTTCCCGGAAAACCTTGCTATAAAGCAATATAATACTGCAAAAATTACAATTACAAGTGCGGCCAGAATCGGAGAAGCACTGTATACCTGTAAAATTGCCAGCAATGCACAAAGCAGTATTAAAACTACCGGCGGTAAAAATGCACCTACTGCTGCCAGACCAAGCTCAATTACGGGGTTTGCAACCGTTGTATTGTAGGCCAGTGCCTTGTTGATTGTATGAAATGCCAAATAGGAAATGATAAACCGGAATACAGGTTCCACAATCAACTGGTATTTCTGGAAAAAGCGACGGGCCATTCCTCTGAATTCCAATAATTTAGTCAAAATCTCCATAGTTATTCATCCACCTCTTCCATTCCAAGCTGTCCTTCTTCCTGATACATACTGCGGAGTTTACGCAGCATACGGAAATATTTTGCAAGTTTTTTACGGGAATAATCATAATACAGTCCATAACCTACCATAGCTGCCATGACATAAACCGTCACCACTATAATATAAACACCGAGAACTGTTTTTCCAATGCCGACATAGTCCAGAGTTACCGCTTCTTTAATCAGATATTCCATCCGATAGGCAACTATCATGGCAAGCACCAGGAGATATCCTAGCGTCACGGCCACAATATTATGCAGGATTTTTAACCGCACATAATCACGTCGAAAATACTTTCCCAGCTTAATATCTTCTTTTCCTTCTTTTTGTTCATATACGGCGAGCTTTGTCATCAGTCGCACTTTACGCATATTTACCATGCTGTTCCTTCTTTCATACTTCACAAACTTCTATTTATACATAGTATATCATACCACATTCTTCCACGATGTCAAAGAGGTTTTTTCAGTTTCAAAATTTTTTTCCATTACCATTGTTGACATAATTTACATATTTATGCTTTCCCTATAAAAAAACACTGCCTTTTTCTTGCGAAACAACCGCATTTTTGGTATGCTGAATGTAAAGATTGCCGCAAAACAAGGAGGAGTGTTATGTCAAAACGTCTTAATAAAAAATTCTGGTTAGTCCTTACCATTTTCGGCCTTATGGGGCAGGTTGCCTGGGTTGTGGAAAATATGTATTTCAATGTATTCATCTACAAAATGTTCCATGCCTCTGCATCGGAAATTTCTCTGATGGTCAGTTTAAGTTCCATTGCCGCCACAGTCACTACTCTGCTCATCGGCGCTCTGTCCGACCATCTTGCTAGGCGTAAGCTTCTAATGAGCGGAGGTTACATTCTGTGGGGCATTTCCATTTTATCTTTCTGTTTTATCCGTATGGATATTCTGACACCGATTGCCGGCAGCACCGTAGCAGCTGCTTCACTGGGTATAACTCTGGTTATTCTCATGGACTGCATTATGACCTTCTTTGGCTCCTCCGCCAATGACGCCGGTTTCAATGCCTGGATGACTGACTGGGGCGATGACTCCTCCCGCGGTAAAATCGAAGGAATCAATTCCATGATGCCTCTTGTTTCCATTCTGGTAGTATTCGGTGGTTTCATGTTCTTTGATTTAGAACAGGATAAAAGCTGGACCCTGATTTTCCTGATTATTGGTATTGCAACCCTGCTCATCGGCATCCTTGGTCTTTTTATCGTAGAAGAAGCGCCGGAGCTTGAAATAAAGCGTGCAGAAGAAAAGAACTTCCAAGTAAAGAAAAGCTACTGGTCAACCGTCTTATACAGCTTCCGTCCGGATGTAATTAAAGCAAATCCTTTATTATACTTTATTATTCTGGCATTTGCGGTCTTTAACATTTCTATCCAGACCTTTATGCCATACTTAATTCTGTATTACGAAAAGAGCCTCGGAATGACAGATTATGTCCTTGTCATGGCTCCTGCCATTATTATAGCAGCCATCATTACTGCCTTTTATGGCAAACTTTATGACATGACAGGCTTCAAAACCTCCGTACTGCCAACACTTGTCCTGCTGATGTCCGGCTATGTGCTTCTGTTCTTTGGCCGTACTACCCCGGTTGTTTTCATCGGTTCCCTGCTTATGATGACCGGCTACCTGACCGGCATGTCTGTTTTCGGCGCCATGATCCGCACCCAGATTCCCGAAAACCGGGCAGGACAGTTTCAGGGCGTTCGCATTATCGGTCAGGTACTAATTCCGGGCATTATCGGTCCGTCCATTGGTGCTGCCGTATTAAAAAATGCAGATACCGTTATAAACAGCGACGGTACCACCTCTTTTATTCCAAATAAAACTATATTCCTTGCTGCCTTTTTTGCCGCAATAATTGTTTTGCTTACTTTGGCAGGCATTTTCCGTTTTGTTCGCAATGGTCATTACCGCTTACTGAGTGAAGCCGGAGAAGCTCTTGGTGATACAGACCAGGTTTGGCAGGAGTATCCTCGTCCGCAGTTAAAACGTACCGCCTGGATGAGTTTAAACGGCGAGTGGCAATTAAACGGTGATACTATCCGTGTGCCGTTCCCGCCACAGTCCACGCTTTCCGGCTACCAAAAGAAGGTTGGCTCCCATCTCACCTATACAAAAAAATTCATGGTGCCAAAACCTTCTGCAGGCATCCGCACCTTGCTCCATTTTGAATCAGTAGACCAGCTGGCAGAGGTATATTTAAACGGTGTTCTTCTGGGTAAACATGCAGGAGGCTACTTACCATTCAGTTTTGACATTTCCAATGCCATGTACACAAATAAGGAAAATACGGTTACTGTCAAAGTAACCGACAAACTATCCACCCTTTATCCTTACGGAAAGCAGACCAAAAAACGTGGCGGCATGTGGTATACCCCGGTCAGCGGCATCTGGAAAACTGTCTGGCTGGAGCAGGTTGCTGACACCTACGTCAAAGATTTAAAGCTCACTCCCGACCTGGATGGAGTGCACATTTCCTTTGCCACTAACCATCCGGAACGCTCTGTCCATGCCAGTGCCGTTATCACTCTCCATACCGGTGAACAGATGGAATTTACCATGAACGGTAACAGTGGCTACTTAAAGCTGCGTGACCTTCTCACCGAAGACGGTACTCCATATATGCCACAGCTTTGGACTCCGGAAAATCCTTACTTATACCGCATGACTCTTTCTGTCGACCAGGATACTCTGGAAACCTACTTTGCCCTGCGAACCATAGAAATAAAAACCATCAACGGAGTCAACCGTGTCTGCTTAAACGGTGAACCGATTTTCCTCCATGGTGTGCTGGATCAGGGATATTTCTGTGACGGAATCTTTCTTCCGGCGGAAGAAAAAGAATTTGAGCGTGATATTCTCCGCATGAAAGAGCTTGGTTTTAACATGTTGCGTAAACATATTAAGATTGAGCCGGAATGCTTTTACTACTACTGCGACCTGCATGGTATGCTGGTAGTTCAGGACATGGTCAACAGCGGAAAATACTCCTTCCTCCGTGACACTGCCCTGCCAACCATCGGTATTAAAAAACTGGGAGACACCCTGCGGTTTTTCCCAAAAAAGCAGAAAATAATCTGGATGAAGCACATGAAGGAAACCCTGTCCCATCTGTACAATCACCCATCTATCGTGGTTTATACGCTCTTCAACGAGGGGTGGGGACAGTTTAACAGTGACCGCATGTACAGCATTGCAAAGAAAATGGACCCAAGCCGCCTGTACGACTCCACCTCCGGCTGGTTTGCCCAGAAGCAAAATGATTTTGACAGCCGTCATATTTACTTTGGCAATCTGGAACCAAAGCCTCTGGAGCGCCCAATGTTTATTTCGGAATTTGGAGGCTGCGCTTATCCGGTTCCTGAGCATACGTACGCAAAATATGCTTCCTATGGCTATGGTAACTGTAAGAATGCCGAAGAAGTTTCCACAAAGGTCCGGGAGGCTTATGACCGAACCATTCTCCCTGCTATCGAAGCCGGGTGCTGCGGTAGTGTTTACACGCAGCTTTCCGATGTAGAAGACGAAATTAACGGATTCTATACTTATGACCGAAAAGTTTGCAAAGTGAGCAAAGAAGAGATGCAAAAACTGCGAAAAGACCTTGACAATAGGATTAATTTACTACGGTAAAGTTTTGGTAAAGGCTTGTTCCCTTCCCTGGATTTGTGTATAATATAAACACAAAGAAATATTATTTCCTTTAGTTTCAGACAATTTGTTTTTTTCAAATGATAAGTCAGTTTTTATGAACGTTATGTTTTTCGAAATTAATTAGTGTCTGTTTCTGAAAGGGGAAGGGAGTATCTATGAGTAAAACAAAAAAGAAATTTTTAAACTTTAAGGGGATGCGCATTGAAGAACGCCTGCGCAAAGCATTTAACATTATTATTGCGATTGCTTCTCTTGCCTCTATTGTCGGCATCATCTGTCTGCTGGTTGTGGTGGCTAATTTCAAGAACGCCATGAACAATTATGCACTGCCACAAGGTGACATTGCCTTGTTCATGAATGAATATGCAGAGTGTCGATCCAATACCCGCGGTATCATCGGTTACGAAGATCAGGACTTAATTGACCGTCTGGTAGACAAACATGATGACCGTCAGGCTAACACCTGGACTCGTTTTGAAGCACTTCACGATACCATCGTTACAAAAGAAGGCGAAAACGTTTATCAAAACATTAAAACCGCTTTAGAAGCTTACTTTGCAAAAGAAACAGAAATTATTAAAATCGGTGCTACTACCGACCAGGAACAGTGCCGTATCGCCCAGGACATGGCAATTAACGAGCTGACACCATTATATGAAGCTCTGGATGCTGCTACTCTGGAACTGATGAATATCAACATTGAAAAAGAGCATCAGATGGAAACCATTACCGCCATTCTGGAATGGGGTTCTGTAGCGCTTATGGTAATTTTGATTATTGCTTCCGGTATTATGGCAAAACGAATTGCCCATATTATTTCCAAGGGTATTGCCAAACCATTAAAAGAATTAGTGAACCGTTTTGAATCCTTTGCAGAAGGCGATATCAAGTCTGAGTTCCCAATCTCCAAATCCGAGGATGAAATTGCAGGGCTTATGAACTCCTCTCATGATATGGCAGAACGTTTACAGATGATTATTCTGGACGTAGAGCGTATGTGCCACGAAATGAGCGAAGGAAACTTTAACGTAGATTCTGAATGTGCTGATGCCTACCGTGGGGATTTGACAGAATTATATACTTCCATCACTAACATGAACATCAATGTCAGCAAGGCATTAAGCGAAGTAGAATCCGTTTCCAACCAGGTAAACGACGGTGCTTCCAACTTAGCTGAAGCTGCCTCCAGTCTTGCCGAAGGTGCCACCGATCAGGCAGCTTCCATTGAAGAAATGCTGGCAACCATGAATACCGTTTCTGACGGCTTAAAGTTTACCTCCCAGAGCGTTGACGAAGCTTACGAACAGGCTCTTAGCTGTGCAAATGATGCCCAGAACAGCCATCAGGAAATGAACAACATGGTGGAATCCATGAAACGTATTACCGAAACCTCTAAAAAGATTGAAAATATTATTGCTGAAATTGAAGATATCGCAAGCCAAACAAACCTGCTTTCCTTAAATGCTTCCATCGAAGCAGCCAGAGCCGGGGAGGCAGGACGCGGATTTGCCGTTGTTGCAGATGAAATCCGTGACCTGGCTGACCAGAGTGCAAAATCCGCAGTAGATACCAGAGAGCTGGTAAACAATACCCTGCGGGAAATCGAAGAAGGCAGCAGAGTTGCCAACCGCACTGCAGATGTATTATTTGGTGTAGTCGACTCTATCCAAAAAATTGCGGAAAGTGCTAAGACCTTATCCGAAAACACACAGGTACAGGCCGAAGCCGTGGAGCAGGCCGATATGGGTATCGCCCGCATCTCCGAGGTAGTGCAGAGCAACTCCGCCGCTGCAGAAGAATCCTATGCAACCAGCGAAGAATTATCGGCACAGGCAACTACTATGCACAATCTGGTAGCCCAGTTCCAGTTGAAGAAATAATGTTTTGTAACTACTAATTAACTACATAAAGAATTTTAAGGCTGTCGCTTTCCAAAAAGTCATAAAGCGGCAGCCTTTCAAATTATAATTCAGAATATGTTATTAAATTACCTTTAATTTACTTATCATAAACATTTTCAATTTTCAAATCTCTGATATGTCTTGCATCATTCATAATTTCAAACCGTGGTTTCACCAGTTCTCCCGGCGTATCCGGAAATTCCACAATCGTAATGCCGGTATAGTCCTGATTCATCGTAGTACATACAAAAGGATACGGAATATTAAACAGGTGGCTGAAAATTGCTGAACCCGCGCCACCGTGCCCAAAGGCTGCGATGGTTTTGTTGGCATTTGCACTTTTGTCTAAGACAGTACCTGTATCACTTGTTCCGGCAACCCTATAATAAATCCCTTCTCTTACATACCCCAACGCCTTCAACCACTTATCTGTTTCCTCTGCAACTTTTTTCGCATACGCTACCAATGTATTTCTACAAAAAGGTTCTTCCTCTGTCCAGTTTGGATTTAATAAGGACTCCCCTTTTGCTACCATAGCATCCGCTGTAGACCAGGGATGTCCATCGAAAGCTATCGGTTCGTTATCCACAGAGCCCCAGGAAATTTCCCGCATAAATTCACATTTTACAATCGGCAAATTATATTTCTTTGCGGTATATTCTGCTGTTTCATAGGCTCGCCCACAGGTAGAGGAATAAATCTCACAAATCCCTTCTTCTTTCAGACGCTCTGCCACCGCGGCGGCATGTTTGTGACCAAGCTCCGTTAAACAATCGTCCACATAATTGGGATGTCCGTGGCGGACGAAAATGATTCTCATAAGAAAGCACCTCTTTCCTTCTTATATTTTGCCTTTATTGTAACGTTTTTTTACCCTTTATACAACTGTAAAATTGGCAACATAACTTATTCCGTGTCTACACAAGTCCCATCTTCCCAAAACGTTCACACACCAAATCCACAGTATCTTTCACATACTCTTTAAATTCTTCTCTGGAAATCCCTATAAACTTTGCCTCCTTATATATTCGCGGAATATAGCTTCCCAGATACGGAATCTTAAATGCAATACTGCCGTGAGGCAAATAATCAATGTAATCCGGAAATTCCTTTAACGGCATAATATCCGTTATATATCCGGATTCCGGATGCTCCTGCAAATATTCCGCCTCCAGAGATTCCAGCTCTCTCATCCGTTGTTCCTTTGAAATCAGACGTTTCACTGTATCCCATGTTTCCGGAAGAGGTTCTATACTTTGTGTTTCCAGTTCCTTCAAACGCTGCATTAGTCCCTCATTTGCCCTAATCCGCGCCCATACAGCAGCCACGCGCTTTTCATTACGAATCACTTCTTGAAAAAGCGCATCGGTAATCAGATGAGAATAATATCCCAGTAAAAAACTGTATTCTTCTCCTTCTGAAATTTCCTCTCTGCGTTTTACAATATATTCCTCGCAAAAAGCATCTACATCGGAAATGGATTTTCTGCTTCCCTGCATCCAATGTGTTTTCTCTCTGGAAGGTGTGTACACCGTCCAGTCTTCATTCTGAATATTGCAGTCCGGCGCAATATTACCCACACAAAAACCACGCCTGTCCAGCTGCGGCAACTTCTCCTGTACCTTATCTGCAATCATCATATGTGTCACCCAGGTTGGCATTTATTAATCCTCCTTGTTTTCCTTTTTACAGCAATACAAATACGTATCTCGTGGAAATTCGTAAGTTCCCTGCCCATTTTTCAACTCTTCCAGTCCGGATAAATACTCCAAGAAATCTGCTCTTCTTCGTTCCAGAAGTTCTCTTACCGGTTTACATATCTGCAAAATATAATCCAGAAACTCTTCTGCTGTTGCAAAGGACAGTGTAATCTCATAGGCATGCTTTTCCACAATAGGAAAAACATCCCGAAGCTCCTGTTCCCAGGCATCCACTCGTTCCTTATGTTTTACAAGACCTTTATCCAGTTCCGGACAGGTTCCAAAAAAACCCCGAAAGTATGGCTGCATGTTATCATAAACATCCGATAACTATTTTCTTCATTGCGCTCTGGCAAAAGAAGTCCTTTTCTCTCATAAATGCGCAGAGTTTTGGTTGAAATTCCGGCAAGCTTTGCCAACTGACCAATGGTGTATAAATTTTTCATGATAAAATCCTTTCGTAACTAAGGCTCCCGGGAGTATCGTTTTAAAGTGGTTTGACGTTAAAAATAACGTTTTCGATTAATCTGGTTTCAGTATAAACCTTACCCCTAGGGCAAGGTCAAGAGTAATTCCGCATTACCTTACTTTATTCTTGACTCTGACGCGACGTAATAGTGTATACTTAACAAAGAATCTCCAAATTAACGAGCACTAAACTGAAAACGAAAGAAGGGATACTTTGAAGCTACAAGTAAGCGAACTTGCCAAACTGACCGGTGTCAGTGTCCGGACGCTGCATTATTACGATACCATCGGATTACTAAAACCCGCAGAAATCGACGCAAATAATGGGTACCGCTTTTATAACGAAGACTCCATCGAAAAACTAAAACAAATTCTTTATTACCGTGAACTGGATTTTGCCCTGAAGGAAATTCCGGACCTTATGGAAGAAAAAGAGGCTGCCAAAAAAAGCAAACTGTTAGAGCGCCGTAAACTGCTACAGGAGAAAAAGAAACAGGTAGAATTGCTCCTTGCATCCATCGATAACGATTTGTCTACACCAACCAGAATTTCTCCCTGGTTTGACAAAATTCTTCAAGACTATAACTACAGTGGTTTTTCCTATGAGTCTGCAAAAGACAAGTTTTTCTGCGCCTGGGGAAAAGCCGATGAGGAAAACAATAAGCCTTTTACCCTGAGCAGCAGATTTCCTATCAGTATCTTATCCAGTGATTTTATTGTCTTTTGTACCTTACTGTTTGAAGACAAAGGACTGCTGAGTACAGAAGATACCATTGGAACCTATGTACCGGAATGCAGGTACGGCAGAGAAGTAAAAATTCAACACCTCCTTGACATGACATCCGGATTTTCAGAGGAATTGGTGGAGAAATGGCGTACCGGAGAAATCGCTTGTCCTGAGGATATCTTTTATAAAGAGAAATGTCTGGATGAATTGTTGGACATTATCCATTATGCACCTTTGAAATTTACTCCCGGCACAGAATTTGACCCTTGCGGGCTCAATGATGAGCTTCTTGGAATTATTCTGGAACGGGTTGGTAATGCTCCTTTAAACACCCTGTTGCAGCGTTATATATTTGAACCATTGGAAATGACCAACACCTCCTACGAAGGTTCCGCAGATATTATTGGATATACAGCTTCTACTCCACCAAAACCAATCGCCTGGAATTATAATCACAATAATACCTCCTGGGGTCTTCTTAGCACCGCGGAGGATTTAGAAAAATGGTTTCAGGCCCTGCAAAACAGAAAGCTTCTTTCCTCGAAAGGCTATGAAAAACTGTTTTCGCAAACCGATGAAGAATTTTCCTGCGGCATATATAAAAGCAGAAGTCCGTACCGACCGGAAAGCTGCCGGAACAACGTCTCGTTTGAAGTTCTGTTTGACTTTGAAAAAGATGAATTCCGGCTACACCTCAGAAACAAAGCACCTGTGCCGGACAACCACGACCGTTTGATGTATTTTACTATCCCGGGCTGCGATGATGGACAAATAAAGCTGGAGATCTTGGAAATGGATACCGATTCCTTCGTAAAAATCACTTCCATAAAAATTTTTGATAAAGAAGCTAAAGAATTATATTCTTTCCCACGCCGTTCAAACGAATACCTTCTGTTTGCGGAAAACCATAAAGAAAAACGACACGCCTGTGAATTCCTTCAGGATGACAGCTATTACCTGGCATTGAATTTTGCAGAACTTATAGGCGAAGGATTTGACCCGGCTGCCACCTATATTTTAGAAGTCCGGGCAGAATGCGACTCTCCGAACGCTTCCCAGATTGGGATTACTTATTTGCATAATAGTGAAAAGCAAAGCATGGGATATTACATTTTCTTCAATGAAATTCAACCCTATGAACTGTTTATGGAAGCTTTGGGAAATGTGATGGAAGTGGTATGAAATGCATAGAAATGTGTGCCACCAGCTGTACAGTAAATCAGGGCCTGTCCTCCCGGACAAGCCCTGAACCTTTACTTATTCTTCCTGACCTAACAGCTTGCTGATTTCATCCACCATTCCATTGATTGCACTGGCCTGAGAAACCACCTCTGCTGTATCATTTGCATTGCTCTCTGCCATGGCGTTGATGGAAGTAAACTGTTCATTTTCATTGCGGATACTCTCTGCGATATCCTGATTGATGGATACTGTCTTTTTGATTACCTCTGCCTGTTTACTATGAGCATCTCCCATGGTACCAATAGCACCCACCGAAACATTTAAAAGCTCAGTCATATCCTGCATGCTCTTAAACACATTTGCAAAATATTCATTCTGCGTACCAAGTTTTGTAGAGTTTTCTTCTACCTGTGCCGTAATATCCCGTACATTCTGCTGTACACGTTCAATCACAGCCTGAACCACCTGCAGGGACTCCTGTGTACTGTTTGCAAGATTGCCTACTTCACTTGCTACTACGGCAAAGCCTCTTCCGGCCTCTCCGGCTCTGGCTGCTTCAATCGAAGCATTTAATGCCAACAGATTTGTGGAGGAAGAAATGTCACTAATTAAATTTAATGTTACACCAATTTCCTCTACTGCTGCCGACAGTTTCGCTGCAATTTCTGTCGTTGTCTGCATGGACTCAGAAACCTCTCCATTGATTACATGCAGGTCGTTTAACAGCTTTGTATTTTCTACCGACTTATTTAATAAATCTCTGGATGTAGTTTCTACCTTTTCCACGTTTTCCGCTACAACGCTTTCCCACTGGCTCAACTCGCCAAGATTTGTCATACTTTCTTCTGTTTTTTCACTTAACTGATTACTGCTCTCTACCAGCTGTTCACTGGTCGCTGCCAGTTCCTGCGCCGCTGCGCTTTCATTTTCGGACACCTGAGATAATGTGTAACCGGCTGTATACAAACGTCCGGACAAGGCCTGAATAGAGTCTAAAATATTCATGACACGCTCGTTATTCTTTTCCAGCTCATCTTTCTTTGCATTTACAAGGAAGTGTGCCACAAAGAAAACGAAGATAAGCAAACCGGATAACGATAATACCAATGCCACCAGACACATTAATACATCCCCTAAAAACAGTTCATCTTTCACCGGCATTAACAGACTTCCCCGAATAAACCAGCCGACAAACAGCGATACCATGCAGGCAAGACCATTTAATAACAGTAACTTAATATCCAAAAAGAATGCTATTAAAATTAAGAAAAAGAATAAAAATCCCCAGAAGGTTCTGGACGGAATCATATATAACAGATAATTCCACTGGACAATTAACACAAAGCTGGAAAACAGCTTACCAAGCTTTAATCTACCCGGTTTTAATGAACCTTCCGCATCAAAGGACGTCTTTACAATTACAAGGGCAATTACAAAAAACGTAATATCCATCAATGCAAATAAAATCAATGCCAGCCACGGCACATCCGGGTACAACCCAAATGCTTTCTCGGTATTAAACATAACCGTTGCACACATGCAGGCGCACACTAAAATGATGAGCCCCCATTTGAATACCGTTGACAAATACACTTCTACTGCCGTTTTCTTCCCCATAACTTCAAGTACCTCCTATTACTTTTTCAAGTGTAATTTATATTTCTATTATATTCCTGTCACGACTATTTTTCAATGTTTTTCCCACTAAATTATAATTTGATTATCTGATAACACAAAATCTCCCATGCAAGGAAAGCCATTGGCATTTAGCCGGAAAGCCTACTCACATGGGAGATTATTTTTTTATAAGAACTGAATTCCGTTTTCTTTTGCCTTATTTAGCACTTCATCCGGCCAGATAGAAGCCTGCACCTCTGCAATGTGGGCCTTATGCAAGAAGAACATACAGATTCTGGACTGACCGATACCACCACCAACGGTATATGGAAGTTCACGGTTTAAAATTGCTTTCTGGAACGGAAGCTCGGCTCTGTCTTCACAGTTTGCAAGCGCAAGCTGCTCCGCCAGAGAGTTTTCGTCTACACGGATACCCATGGAGGAAAGTTCCAGCGCAATATCCAAGGTTGGATAATATACCATGATGTCACCATTTAAGTTCCAGTCATCGTAGTCCGGTGCTCTGCCGTCGTGCTTTTCGCCGGAAGCAAGCTTACCACCAATCTGCATAATAAACACTGCACCCTTCAATTTGGCAATGTGATACTCTCTCTCCTTTGGAGTACAGTTTGGATACATATTCTCAAGCTCCTGCGTTGTCACAAAAGCAATTTCCTCCGGAAGCACTTCTTCGATATATTCATACTTATCTGCCATATAATGCTCCGTTTCGCGAAGAGCCGCATATACCTTGCGCACTACATGCTTTAAGGTTTCCACATTACGTTCATCCTGCAGAATAATTTTTTCCCAGTCCCACTGGTCTACAAAAATGGAGTGAATATTGTCAGTATCTTCATCACGGCGGATTGCATTCATGTCAGTATATAAGCCTTCGCCATAAGAAAAACCATAAGCCTTTAATGCCTGACGCTTCCACTTTGCCAGAGAATGTACAATTTCCACCTCTGCATCGTTCTGCTCCTTGATACCGAAAGAAACCGGACGCTCCACACCATTTAAGTTATCATTTAAGCCGGACTCCGGCTTTACAAATAACGGTGCAGACACACGGGTCAGATTCAGCTTCTTTGCTAACTGACGCTCGAAGTGGTCCTTCACGCTTTTGATTGCTCTCTGGGTTTCTCTGATGTCAAGTTCTGATTTATACCCTTCCGGGATGTAAAACTGCTCCATATACTCCTCCTATATCATGCCAAGCAAACTGCCCGCAGTTTTATTACACGTTAATTCACTAAATTTATTTAATCAGTGTACCAGTTTTTCTGCGAAATATCAAGAGAAAAATGCAATAGTTATAAACTAATGTCTTTTTTTAACCCGGCAAAGTCCAAATAATCTTCAATAAACTGCTTTCGAAGCAGTTCTTTTGGTACAAATTCATTATATTTGCCATCTATCTGCACCTTATCCGGCAGTGGAAGGCTGTATAAATCAAGCTCCGATGCCAGAATTTCTTTGATGATTTGCTCCAGTTCTTCCTTTTCTCCCTGAAACATAACTTCCAGATACACTGCCCTGCTCCATGGAAGCTGGTTTTTCACACCACGTTTTAACAGGGCGTAATGCAGGGTCATTAACTGCCTTGTACCTACCCATGGAAAAACTGCAAATTTCTTGTTAGACAGCGGTGTCACCAAATTCTCTAAAATTCCGCTGTTTCCTGTGATATACTGAATCTCTGACAGACGCTCCCGGCAACGGTCACTAAGGTACGGATATGTCATATCTTCTTTTAAAACACTACGAATTTTACGTACCAGCATAGTATGCAAATCTGCATTAAAGTCCACATCCCAATCCACCACGGAAATCCCCGGCACTTTTTTCACAAAAATAACCTTGGATTTTGCATTGACCTCTACCGTTTCCCAGGAAAGACCCGCCAAAGCAAATCTGGTGCCTACCGGATACACCTTATCCACCGTACCTATGGTGCGGTTTTCATCCTTTACCAGCAAATATTCCGGTGCCAGAAATACCGTTAAGAACTTATGACTATTGACAATTTTCTCACCCTCACGACCAATAATCAGACCACCGTTTTCCGTACGTTGTAACTGATCTGTTTCTATCATATGCGTGAGTAACAGCTTATAATCCTCTTTTGAAATATATCGAAAACTTCCCAGCGAAAGCACATTCTGTGCCAATGCCGCTGCCGACATCTCACCATTGCTTTTTAAAATACTCATTGTCTGATGATACAGTAGATTATAGGCATGATTGAGTGGCGGTATCGGCTCAATCCAATGTTCCCTGAGATAAATTTCTATAATGGCAATCGTGCGGATAAAATCCCAGTTAATCGGACCAAGCACATCGGCAGAATTGATTTTAATGCTTTCCACAAAGGTAAACAACAGTTGCGGCACCTGACCTCGTCTGCCGCACCGTCCCAGACGCTGGGCAAAGCTGGACACGCTAAGAGGCGCCCCAATCTGCACTGCCTGGTCCAGGGAACCAATATCAATACCGAGCTCTAATGTAACCGTAGCTCCGGTGACAATTTTTTCATCATCGTTTTTCATTTCATCTTCCGTATTTTCACGAATCAGGGCAGATACATTACCATGATGTACCCTGTATATATCCGGTGCTTTTTTCTCCAACGCAATGTTTTTTAAATGCGCCATAACAAACTCGGTTTCTTCTCTGCTGTTGGTAAAAATGATAGTCTTCTTATCCAAAGTCTGCTGAAAGAGATATTCATAATGTTCTCTGTCTCCGCTGGTGTCGAAGGAGGAATTGTTGCCGGTTTCTCTGCCATCGTATTCATCCACATCTCGTTTCTCTGCATAGTTCACAAACCGCTCAATATGCAGACGGATACGTTTTTTTCCCTCGTCCGTGACAGGAGAAGCACAGGTTCTGCCCGTGCCTGTGTTTAACCATTCTTCTGCCAGGGATAAATCCCCCAACGTGGCGGACAACCCAATGCGGCGGGGAATTACCCCAGTCAGCTTTTGCAGACGTTCCAGCACACACAATAGCTGTACACCGCGCACATCCCGCATAAAGTAGTGTACCTCATCAATAATCACAAAGCGCAAATCAGAAAACAGCGCCATACAGGCACCGCGCTTATTGGTAATGAGGCTTTCCAGCGACTCAGGCGTAATCTGCAAAATTCCCTCCGGATTCTTAATCAGCTTCTGCTTTTGGCTTTGGGACGCATCACCGTGCCACTTTGTCACCGGAATGTTGGAGTCAATCAACAGCTGATCCAGACGCTTAAACTGGTCATTAATCAATGCTTTTAAAGGCGAAATATACAGCACACCAACCGAAGCACTGGGATGCTCATACAGTTCGGTAAGCACAGGAAGAAAGGCTGCCTCTGTTTTTCCTGAAGCAGTTCCGGAGGAAAGCAGCAAATTATCATCACTATCAAATATTACCTCGCAGGCCGCCACCTGATTGGCCCTCAGCTCTTCCCATTCGTTACGGTAAATATAGTCCTGAATGAAAGGAGCCAGTCGTTCAAATACGTTCATAGAATCCTCCTATACCTCGAAGTCCACAAACTTATCGTGAATTTCTTCCTCAGAAAGTCCCCCCTTTGCCATGGCAAAGCTATTGCTGCCAAGTACTTCTGCAATGGTCTTTTGCGGATTCTGGTGCAAAATATTTAACAGTTCGATAAAGTCACGGATAATTTCCCGCGGAGTAATATGGGTTTCTGCCCCAACGCGGTTGTATTCCACTGTAAGGAAATATACTAAATCCTCCTGGGTCATGGCAGGCTCATAATGGTAGAGCTGGGCGTGAATGTTTAACAATTTTTCGATTAAAATATACATTTCCTCCTGCGACAGCATCCGGAGACGGATAATCGGCGCAGATAAGTCCTTCATATCATCGGTAGCAAAATGTCCTTCTGCCAGTCGGGAACGAAGTGCCTCATAGCTGAAGACACCCTTATATTTATCTTCAATGCACTGTGGCGTACCACCCATCAAAAAACCGATGTGCTTTGCCTTCCCCTGCAGCACATCATTGTACATTGTTAAAATCTTTTCGTAATTGTTGGCTCTGGTGATGGAGTTCGGAATCTTAAAAATATTCACCAGTTCGTCAATCACTACCAGCATTCCCTTGTAACCGGCACCAACTAAAAATGCCGCAAACAATTTTAAGAAATCATACCAGGTTTCATCAGTTACAACAAAGTTGATGCCAAGGTCCTCTTTGGCTTCCTTACGGGTGGCATATTCGCCGCGAAACCATTTTAACACGTTGGATTTTAAGGCTGCGTTGTCCTCCTGATATGCTTTCCAGTACAGCACTACCGCTTTGGCAAATTCAAAACCGTTTACCATGCCTTCCAGGTTGCCTGCCACTGCATAAATGCGGCGTTCCACCAGTTTATCAAACTCTTCTTCCTCCACATCGGATTCTGCTTTTATCTCCATCTGGATGCCAGAAATCCACTTTTCCAGTACCAGTGGCAGGGCTCCTCCGTCCGGCTTGGACTTGGTGGAAAGATTCTGAATCAGTTCTTTATAGGTTGCCAGTCCCTGTCCTTTTGTTCCTGCAAAGCGTCGTTCCGGAGACAGGTCTGCATCCACCACTGCGAAGCCTTTTGCCGTTGCATAGTTACGAATGGTCTGGAGCAGAAAGCTCTTACCGCTGCCATACTTGCCCACAATGAAACGGAAGGAAG
Organism: Lachnospiraceae bacterium; assembly: GCA_045531895.1. Classification (GTDB taxonomy): domain Bacteria; phylum Bacillota; class Clostridia; order Lachnospirales; family Lachnospiraceae; genus SIG299. The sequence goes on along the minus strand of JAZSEW010000121.1, from coordinate 18,237 downwards.
CACTTCCCTCTTCAATCATTTCAATATCATGCAGAATGGCAGCAATTTCCTGAGTTCGTCCTACCGTAATATATTCCAGCCCTGTACGGGGTACTACACCACCTTTTAAGGCATTCATTAACACATTAGCAATTCTTGTTGGTACCTGCTTTGTCATTCTTCCACCAGCTTTCTTACATCTTCTATATAATCTTCATATAAGGTAAATTCTTCATCCATCAGACCGTCACCAATGGTGTCCATAGCCTTTTCGTTGATGCCATCCACCAAAACCTCCAGCATAATACCATGGGTATCCGAAAATGTTTTTAAATCTGCAGAACCCTTGCACAACAGGGAAAGAGCCTGTAATTCCACCGCGGACAATGCAGCTTTTAGTTCCTCCCAAGGACCTGCTAATGTCTCTGTTTGCTGTCTGTCCATCCTTTCATCTTCCTGCACTGCTACCGTCTGAACTGCTTTTTCTGTCATTGGCACAAAGTTCCACTCTTCTTCCTCCGGCACCGTCAGCTTTTCCTGTGTGATATAAGCCTCTTCTCTGATTTTTTGCAGATTTCCCACATCCACCTTAACTACTGTTTTGGTAGCCTCACGGTACACTTCTGTTACCGTATCGGTAACCAGCCTTTCTATAGAACTGCCCTCATTTTCTAATATCTGCACTACCTCATGGGTGACTGTAGCCACATCTGCCTTCAATTTATACTTATACCCCGTCAGACAGCGTAATACTGCCTCTGTCTGCTTAAACACATAGCTAAACAGCTTTTTCCCTCTCTCTGTAGTAATTACACTCGTAAATCCCCAACTGTTTCGCTCGCATACATAAATCTCTTTTGAAGAAATCATTACTCTTCTGTCGGGCTGACTGTTCCACGGAAAGAACAGAGTGTCCTTAAATGGCTGCCACGTTGCCATATGTTTCATTGGTTGGAAAATGGTATCTTCCAGAGAAATTCCATTTCTTGCAAGTATAGAAAGCAATCGCTCAAATATCAGATTAATACAGTCACGAATCAAACCTTCCTTCTCTTCTGTGAAAAAGGCAGATTTACGAATATCGTATCCGGAAATACCGCAAAGTACGAAGAATCTGTCGTCCTGCCCATTCAATTCCGGATAAAATGCCTGTAATCCGACACCTTCTACAAAATCCTGAAAGGTGTGGGGCAATTCATAATATATGTGATAATCCTTAATCCAGTTTGGCACATGATTATCCAAAGCAGCATCCAGCTCCCGATACTCCTGCCAGAACCACATAAGCTGCTCTAAGCCCTCCGTGGGGTCAGTCACACCGATATTGGTAATCAGCTCATACAGATATAAATAGGCATAAGACAACGATGTTTTTTTAATCATTCCCTGCCGTACTCCGGTACGCCAGGTAAAATAAGTACGCAATTGTTTATAATTCATCATTTGATAGTTTGGGAAATACGAAGAAAACTCTTCCTCCTCGTCAAAGCAGTCGGTAAAGTCCTGCATAAATACACCCTGCTTGTAAAAAATGCGAGCGGTTTCCCAGCGAATATGCATATCATAAAAACGGTTACTGCCATAAACTGACGGACGGTATGCTCTTGCAATATCGCGCATTTTTTCAAACCGTTCCCTGACCGGATCCTTTTCCCGAAGTTCCACCTTTTGGGACTTCAGCACAAACTTGCCTGCTCCCGGAAACGGGCTGGAATCATATTCAATTTCGTAATACATGTCATCAAAATTTGTATCGCCCATGTAACTTGATGCCTCCTGCCTGACGAACTTCTGTTCCCGAAACTTTGTTCTTATTATACAGCGTTCCTACACAAAATGCAATCCGAAATTCGCAAAAATAAGAGCTGTTGCTTCCACCGGTACAGCCGGCAGATACAACAGCCTTTTATTACTTCACTAATTAAACGCAATAAAATTTTCTTTTTCCGTATACGACCTGTGCAGCTTCTTTATAAAGTCGTAATCTTTTACCTCATTATAAAATAGCAATTCACAAATGTTTCCGTTAAAGGATGGCTGAAAAATATCTCCACCCAGCATCACTCTGTTTACAAAACGGTTTACCGGAATATTTTCCAGACGTCCGGTTGCTTCTCCGTTAATAAATACCACCGCTGTTTTTGTTCTGGCATTATACGTCATCATATAGTGATACCAGGTATTTTCCGCCAACTGACAGGCAGTAATGTCGTACCAGCCGGTCACATTTCTGGAATCCCGAATACGACAGGTAGAACTTCCATCAAAAGCATGCGGTACAATACCTGTGAAGCCGCTTTCAAACTTCACATATAATGCAGACCTCCATTCTGCAGACACCTTAGGACGAATCCACAGTGAAATAGAATAGCTGTCATTTAAAATCACTTCACTCGGCAGAATTACCACATTTTCTTCCTTTTCTCCGCCCGGGAAATACAGAGATCGGCTGTCCCTGAAAATTCCCTGCTCATAACGCAGCCCTTCTCCACTGATAGAACCTTCCAACGTCCCCTCTTCTTCCCGCAACGTACCATTCAACCGGAAAGAATGATTTCCTTTGGAACTTCCCATGTATTCCTCTGCATAATAGTAAAACTCCTTCAGCGGAAGCGGTCTTGTATAAAACAGTCCCTGGGCAATTTGACAGCCACAGCTGATAATAAAGTTTACCTGGTCCTTTGTTTCGATACCTTCTGTTACCACATCCATGTCCAGATTTTTGCACATGGTAATAATATTACGGAGTACTTTCTTTCCTTTGTTGTCTCCACAAGAGGATTGCAAAAAGTCTTTATCAATTTTAACCGTATCTACCTGCAAATCCTTTAGCAAATACAACGCCGAGAAGCCCGCTCCAAAATCGTCAATGGAAACTAAAAAGCCCTTTTGCTTCAAACGCTCCACCACAGCAATCAGTTCAGCACTGTCTCTGATGAACGTCTTTTCCGTAATCTCTATTTCCAGTTCTGCAGTGTCAATTCCATACTGTTTAGCAATAGCTTCCAGACGGTCCGGAAAATCTCTGTCGTATAAATGAAGTCTGGAAACATTCACCGACACCGGAATATGTCTGTATTTCTTTCCTTCCCAGGAAGCCTTTAACCGGCATACCTCTTCAAACATGAACATATCCAGCTTCGTAATAAATCCATTCTTCTCAAATAATTCTATGTACATTTTAGGCAGACGGATGCCATCCTCCGGATGTACCCAGCGGGATAAGGCCTCTGCTCCATAAAGTTCCGATGTCACCACATTTAATTTCGGCTGCAGGAAGATCATAAACTCACCATTTTGCAAAGCAGCTTCCATCTCAGCTTCCATTTTACGGTTAATTTCAAAAACGGAATCCAGCTCACTGCACAGCATATAACGGTTTTTACCGTTACACTTTGCCTGATACATGGCGTCGTCACACTTGGTTATAATATCATCCAGCGAAACAGTTACCTTCTGGCTCTGAATAATACCAATACTTAAGGAAACCAGAGAACGTACATCTGCGCGGAAATTTATTTCCTTAAACTGCTTCAGCAGTTTTTCCGCCAGTACAGGAACCTCCTCTTCCGGCATTTTCCCGTCCAGCAGGACAACAAATTCATCCCCGCCAAGGCGGCAGACAAACCCGTCCTTTATTTCCTGACACAAGAAGTCTGCGATACATACCAACAGCTGATCTCCCATATTATGTCCATGAATATCATTGACCTTTTTAAAATTATCAATGTCAAGAAACATGGCATGAAGCATTTTTTCCTGAGGCAGACTTAAATAATACTGATACAAACTCTTTCTATTTGGTAAATTGGTTAAGTAATCTTTTTCCATGAGCATTTCCACCTGCTATGTCTTATCAGACCTGTTCATTAACTGAATGCAATAAATTTCTCATCATCGGTATAGGTTCTGTGAAGCTTCTTTACAAAGTCATAGTCTTTCGCCTCGTTATAAAATACCACTTCACAAATATTTCCGTTGAAGGACGGCTGATACATATCTCCGCCAATAATCGCCAGATTTACAAAACGGTTGGTTGGAACATTTTCCAGACGTCCTACGGCTTCTCCATTAATAAAGCCTACCGCCGTTTCTGTTTTTGCATTATAAGTTACCACATAGTGATACCATACATTTTCTCTGAACTGGCAGGAGGCAATGTCATACCAGCCGCTTACTACCGTTGCATCTCTGAGACGACAGCAGGAGCTTCCTTCCCATGCATATGGCACAATACTGCAGAATCCGCTTTCAAACTTTACAAACAGCGCAGACGTCCATGCTGTTACAGTCTTTGGACGAATCCACATGGAAATGGTGAAACTGTCACTTACAATAATATTATTCGGCAGGATTACTGTATTTTCTTCCTGCTCACCACCAGGGAAATACATGGAGCTGCTGTCTGAGAAAATTCCCTGTCCATAGAACAGACCCTGTCCATTAATTCTGCCTTCCAGACTTCCATCTTCAGACTTTAAACTGCCATTCAGACGGAAGGTGTAATTATCCTTGGCATTTCCAATATACTCATCTGCAAATTCATAAAATTCTTCCAGCGGCAAAGGCTTTGCATAGAAAAATCCCTGAGCAATCTGACAGCCGCAACCGATAATAAATTTTACCTGCTCCTTGGTTTCAATACCCTCCGTTACCACGTCCATCTTCAAATCCTTACACATGGTAATAATATTACGCAAAACGGTTTTTCCTCTTGTATCATTGGAAGAGGATTGCAGGAACCCTCTGTCAATTTTAATGGTATCCACCGGCAAATCCTTTAACAGATACAATGCCGAGAAACCGGAACCAAAATCATCAATGGAAACCAGAAATCCTTTTTTCTTTAAAGCATCTACCACAGCAATTAACTCATCACTGTCTTTGATAAAAGTACTTTCCGTAATCTCCAGTTCCAGTTCCGTTGGGTCAATCTCATACTTTTGCGCCAGTTCCAGCAACTGTTCCGGAAACTGTCTGTTATATAAATGAAGTCTGGACATGTTGATGGAAATCGGAATATGCTCATATTTGGTACCCTTCCATGAATTTTTTACCCGACAGGTTTCCTCAAATATATGCATATCCAGCTTTGCAACAAAACCGTTTTTTTCAAATAATCCAATATATGTTCTTGGCGGACGGATACCTTCCGTTGGATGTACCCAACGGGACAAGGCCTCTGCTCCATATAGTTCGGAAGTTACCATATTCACTTTCGGTTGAAAGAAAATATGGAATTCGCCATTTTTTAATGCGTCTTCCATTTCTTCTTCAATTTTTTTGCTTATTTCAAAAGTAGAATCTAAATCACTGTATAACATATAACGGTTCTTTCCGTTACATTTTGCCTGATACATGGCGGTATCACATTTTGCAAGAATATCATCCAGTGGCTGCTTTACTTCCTGGTCTCTGATAACACCTACACTTAAGGAAATTAAAGAAAGTACATCCTTACGGAAGTCCATTTCCTTAAAATCTGTAATCAGCCTTTCTGCAATAGCCGGCACCTCATCTACCGGAATTTTTCCATCCAGCAAAATAACAAATTCATCGCCACCCAGACGGGCAATAAAACCACCCTCACACTCTGCCTGTAGAAAATTAGCAATGCAGACAAGCAACTGGTCACCCATATTATGACCATGAATATCATTGACCTTTTTATAATTATCCACGTCCAAAAACATCGCATGCACTTTGTTTTCCTGTGGTAAATTCAGGTAATAATGATAAAGACTTCTTCGATTCGGTAAATTAGTTAAATAATCCTTCTCCATATGCTCACTCCTGCCAAAACAGATACTTTTTTAACCCCTTTATTTATTTCCATTTTAACTTACAACACAAAATATGTCAACAAACGTTCATATTCCAACAAAAAAAGATGGAGCAAACGGTTGACATTTTATTATAATAAAGATAAAATACTTCTTGACTTTACTACGAAAAAGAGTCCCAGGAGGAAAAAAAATGAAAAAGAAATTATTACTTTTTGTATGCCTGTTTACGCTTCTTTTTGCAACAGGCTGTAACAAAGAAGAAAAGTTTGCGGTTCCTACACCGACAACCGCACCTACAGAAACAAGTGCACCTACAGAAACCCCTACGCCTACCCCTACTCCAATTCCGGAAAATCTGGCCATGGCAAACTTGAAAAAACTTCCCGAAGCTTATTCCTCTCTTCTGGCACTTCAGCCGGAAGCTGATGTAGATTACAGCAAGGGACTGGGGTATGACTTTGAAATGGATTTAGCCATTAACGAATCTGTATTAGAGCTTCTTGAAATTACGGGTTTAAAGAGCATAAGTCTGGACGGCACAATGGATATGAAGGATGCCTTTGCCTTTGACGGTACTCTTTACTTAAACGAGACCGAAGTTATTTCCGCAGAGCTTTATACTGACTTCCAGAACTTCATGTTCAACCTTCCAAAATACTCCACTGCTTATGCAGCGGCAACCATGGAAGAGCTGGCAGGAACTACTTCCGAAGAAATGCCTGCATTTAATCTGGCAGACTTTCCAACCAATCAGGAACTGTATGCTTTAATGGAAAATTCCTTAAACAGTCTGATTGATTGCTTCGAGCCACAGATTGGTATTGAAGAAAACCTTACCATCGGCACCGGCGAATATGTCATGACTGGTGAAAAGCACACTGTTACTGTCAGCCGCGAAAATCTTCTTGCATGGACAGATACTTTTGAAAAAGAATTTGTAGAACTCCTTGGCACAGAGATAAACTTTGATGATGTTGTTTCTGAAGAAGATGCATCTGCGGAAGAAACATTTACCAATTTTGTAATGCACTACTACACCGATAATAACGGTTCTTATGCATGGGAACTGTATCCTGATACCGAAGCAGATGTTCCTCTTGTATTCGTTTCCACACCAAAGGGCTTCTGCCTCTACAGTCAGGAAGAAGGAACACAGGAAGTAATTCTTTACTCTGTAGCTGCTTCCGACAAGACAGGAACTATCACTATCCCTGGTGATGAAGAAACTGCCGCAGTAAACTTAAACTATGAGTTCGGCGACAATTCCATCACTCTTTCCATGGCAGACGAAACTATGGAATTCTCCATGTACTACGCTGTAAACAACGGCACTGTTACTGTTGACTTTGAACTGATTGCCGAAGGCGTTTCCTTTGTCATGAAAGAAACAGCAACCACTACCACTGCCGACTTAACCATTTCCGTTGCTTCTTTCGGTATGGAAATGGGTTCCCTTACCATGAAGGCTACTCTTCGTGACTACGCTGAAATTACTGTTCCGCAGAACACTACCGATATGGAAACCTGGTCCGCCGGTTTAGATCAGGAAGCACTTACTGCTGATTTAATGAAGCTTATGACCGACTTCCCATTCCTAATGGATTTAATTATGAACAGTGGTGAAGGAGAAGACCAGGGCACTGCTCCGGAGAGTACTTATACTCCACCTGCTGATTACACGGATGCATTCATGAACATGACCGGTTACTACATCGACAGCGACGGTTATGTAGACTTTAATCCTACAAAGGATGAAGTTCTTGCCATGGGCGTACCTTCCACCGGCTTTGATACTATTGCCGTTACAGAAGACCAGAAAACAGCTCTTTTTAACTTTTCCAAGAGTTGCTTCGAAAAATGCGACAGTGACAGTGAGGAATTTTTCTGGGTTTATGGTGACACTTTAGATGGTACTGTAGATAGTTACTATTCCGTAGAATACACCTTTGCAGAAGCTGGCAACTGGGAGAACTACATTTCTCTTGAGTTTGACGCAGTATCCGGAGCATTTCACATCGCCAATATTTACAATCCATCCAAGGATGAAGCATTCCGTATCGCCAATGAATTATTAAAGCTTTTAAACATCGATTATACTATCACACAGAAAGCCGCAGAAGAATATACCTTCGAAAACGGACTTTCCCTTGCTGCTTACGATGGTGCAGAATATGGCAGCAACTACTATTATGTAGGATTTGAAATTTATAACGCAGAGTAATCCTAAAACGACAATCTCCCACGGCCAGACAGCCGTGGGAGATTTTGTTTTCTCTCTTGACAAAAACACCGCAACAGCTTGCGCCATTGCGGTGTTTGAACTCTCTTATAAAGTTATATGCTAAATTAGTCAAGAGTATATGGCATTAAAGCAACGTGACGTGCTCTCTTTACTGCTACTGTTAAAGCTCTCTGATGCTTTGCGCAGTTGCCTGTAATTCTACGAGGAAGGATTTTACCTCTCTCGGATACGTATCTCTTTAACTTGTTAACATCCTTATAATCGATGCCAGCGTTTGTCTTGTCTGCACAGAAAACGCAAACTTTCTTTCTTCTACGAACAACGCGTCTCTTCATAGGAGCGTCTGTTCTTTCAGGCTTATCTGTCTTTGTCATAGCCATGGTTATTACCTCCTTATCCAATCGACTGTTCCATTTTAGTTAAATGGTAATTCTTCGTCTATTCCGTCTGGAATATTCATGAATCCATCACCCGCTGCACTTGGTGCCGGTCTGCTTGGAGCCTGATAAGAATAGTTGGCATCGCCACCACCCTGTGCATTCTTGCTCTCTGCAAATTCGATATCGTCTAACACAACGTCGGTTGTGTAAACCTTCTGACCGTCCTTGTTTGTGTAGCTTCCTGTCTGGATTCTACCGGTTACAGCAATCTTCGTTCCCTGTCTCAGATATTTTTCTGCAAATTCAGCCTGTCTGCCAAAGCATACACAGCCGATAAAATCTGCTGTCTGCTGGTCAGCGCCGTCCTGACGTCTGCCACGTCTGTCAACTGCAAGAGTAAATCTTGCGATTGCCATATTGTCTCCACTCTGGGAGTAACTGATGTTAGGGTCACGAGTGAGTCTACCCATTAAGATAACTCTGTTCATTAGGAATCCCTCCTATTATTCTGCATCCCGTCTTACGCATAAGAATCTGATGACATTGTCCATAATGCGTACTCTTGTTTCAACTTCCGCTGGAACTGTAGCATCAGCATCGAACTGGATGAAGAAGTAATATCCTTCTTTCATCTTCTGAATTTCGTAAGCAAGTCTCTTCTTACCCTGATCTTCAACGTTTGTTACAACGCCTCCGAATCTTTCAATGAGAGCCTTGGCAGCTTCTACTGTAGCTGTCTTTACGTCATCCTCAACTTTTGCACTAACAACTAACGCTAATTCATACTGGTTCATAGTTGTGTTGCACCTCCTTTTGGTCTCTGGCCCTTTTCCGTAGAAAAGAGCAAGGAAAAATTTACTCGTCACAAAACAGAATTTTACCATATACAACCACGCTTGTCAACCGTTTTTTTACTAAAACGCACACAAAAGGCGGCTTTTTGAGCCGCCTTCATAAATAAATTATTCAAAAATACGAATATCCTCTTTGTCGAGCTTTTCTGCCAGTGCAATCAAATCTTCAAAATCCTTAAGCAAATGTTTGGAAACATCCACTGCCTTATTGTAGTACTCCCTTGCCTTTGCCTGATCCTCCTTCTTCAAGAGCATAATTGCCTGTCCGCCGTTAGCATGGAACTGCTTGTGTTTCTCTCTGAGATCCGCCCAAATCTTGAGAATACCTTCGTTCTTTGGCTGTACGGCATAATAGAAATGGCCAAATGCGCAGCGATGGTCATTCGTCTGAATCGGCTGTGCCTTACCTTCCGTTACCATGTTATCCAACGCAACCAACCAGTTCTGATGTGCACCCACCGCATTCTTAACCGCACCGATAAACACCTCGTTGCTTGGCATATAAAATGGATCCAGTGCCATACGACCCATTTCTTTATTTGTAGCGCGAAGCTTTGCTTCGATTTCTGTCATCGGTTTAACCACATCACCAAGATGCATACTGACACCATTTAAATGCTTGGCATCCAGGCTCATACTGTATACACGCTCATCCAACTGATGGGCATGATTTTCCACCTCATTCATGGAACTGCTGATTTCTTCACTGGTAGCCGCAATATTGGTCAGATTTTCGTTAATTGCCTGCAACCGCTTTCTGTTTTCAATATTACCTTCTACAATAATCGTCAGGTTTTTATTAATCTCATCCAGAGCACTAACGGTAGTATCTACACTTTCAACGCTCTTTTTTGATGCAGATTGAATGCTGTTGATAAACTGATCCATATTGCTGGTCAATGCCTTTGTCTGGTCTGCCAACTGGCGAATTTCTTCTGCAACAACAGCAAACCCCGCACCGGCTTCTCCGGCTCTTGCCGCCTCGATGGAAGCGTTTAATGCAAGCAGGTTTGTCTGACCGGAAATTGCATTAATCGAAGCAATCACGGCCTGCATCTGCCCAATAACGCTCATCAGCTCTGACATATCATCCTGCATGCGCTTGGAATCTGCTTCTGCTTCTTTGGACAGTTTTTCAATATTAACAATATTTTCTTCACTCTTTTCAATCGCCTGTAAGCACTCCATGGTATCTCCGGAAATTTCGGTAATTGATGTTGCCAGCAAATCGTGGGCAACCGAAACCTCCTTGGTTACATTTGCCGTTTCAGCAGAAATATTGCTTAAATCATTAGCGGTATCAGACAAATGTGTACTGATTTCTGTCAGTTCTTCTACTCTGTCACTCACCTGCAAATCCAGATTACTAATGCTCATCGCAGAAGCCATTGCTCCGGTAATTACTGTTTCAAAAGCAGTTCTTCCTTTCATCAGACGAGCATGTACGTCAAGCAGTTCCTGGGAACCGGACGCCGTTTCCATTGGTCTCAATTCAGCAATTGCCCTGATTACTTTTTTATCTTTCCCCTTGTTTAACATATACCTTCCTCCTTGCAGTCAAATTCCCTATACATAGTGCATATATTATACCATTTAAACCCAATAAAGGCTACCCTTTTTTGTGCAGATTCACTTCCATGAACCACTCCATATTTTATCACACAGTTCTACACAATACTCCAGAGAAAAGTCCTCATCCTGACTGCGGATAGCATTGCTTCCTGCCAGTTCCTCTGTGTACTCGGAAAGCGGGTATACCGTAATGCCATTAGTGCGCCTCTCTACATGGCAGACCACCGCCCGTACGCCATAGTCTGCAATATACGCCTCACCGGCTTCATCAAGCTCAATTGTAATCTCTGCCATACCACCTACCATGCGATTTGCAATGCCGGCTCCCGTACCGGAAGTCCAGTTCACAAAATTTCCAATCGAATAGTAAACCAGCATCTGTTCCCCGGTTTCTTCATTCGTCAGCCACTCTATCGGTTCAATCACATGAGGATGGGTACCTATTACCAGGTCCACGCCCTGCTCCAGAAAAATTTCGGTCCACTTTTTCTGATTCTTGTCCGGCGTCAGCTTATATTCCGTTCCCCAATGTGGACACACTATCACAAAATCCGCTTGATCTTTCGCCCGCTTTATTTCCTCAATAACTGCCTCTTTTTCTAACATATCTACTGCATACGGCATATCTTTCGGCATGGAAATCCCGTTGGTTCCGTAAGTATAGTTCAATATCGCTATGCGGATTCCTTCGAGTTCCACCATATATAATTCTTCCCCGTCCTCCGCACTGTCATGAATACCAAGAACTCCAATCTGCGGATAGTTCTCCTCCCAGAAAGCAACCGTATTAAGGACTCCTTTTTTCCCCTTATCCAGAGCATGGTTCGTTGCATGCAATGCCACATCAAAACCGGCATCCACCAGTGCATCTCCCAGCTCATAAGGAGCGTTAAACGACGGATACCCTGAAATCCCCAGTGCTTCTCCGCCAATCACAACTTCCTGATTGACCAGTGCCAGATCTACACCGGAAATCTCCTCTCGCAGATTCGAAAAAATCGCATCATAATTATAGGTGGCATTCTCCTGCAGACTAAATTCATGAATCCGGGTGTGCAGTAAAATGTCCCCCACCATTGCCAGTGTAACGGACGATTTTGGTGTTGGCGACGGAGTCGGTGTCAGTGTATTCGTTGGAATCGGAGTACCTGTTGCCGTCGGAATTGGAGTATTTGTCGGATTTAAGGTACATACCGGTGCCTGTGTTTCTGTGAAGCTCTTTACAGGCATATCCATTTCCACACTACTGTTTTTTTGTCCACATCCCATCATAAACATCAAAAAGAATATCCATATCGCGAAACCTGATTCTCTTTTTTTCACATCACAATCTCCTTTTCCCGAAAAGAACATATCTGTCCTACCATTTTTTCTTCACTGCCGGACAGTAATGTGTCTTTACCGCTGCCCGCATTTCCACATAGCAGCCGCAAACACCACACATGCCGTTCAACAGGCTGTCACATTCCGTACAGATACGCAAACGCTCCTCGTATTCCTTTAAAGGCGTTTTTATTTCTTCATCAATTCTTGCAATATATTCCTGCATGGTACGAAATAATTCCCCTTCGTCAAAATCTCTCACCAGGCATTTTTTACAAAATCTCCAGTCTTCCTTTTCCATATGTACTCTCTTTCACCGGCTCCGATTTATTCTGCCGCCTTTTCCGCTCCTGACACAATCTGCCGGACGCTCTTCTCCAACTGCTTTCTTGGAATCATTACCTGATGGTCACAGCCTTTACATTTTAATCGAAAATCCATACCCACACGAAGTACTTCCCACTCTTTACTGCCGCAAGGATGCTGTTTCTTTAAGGTTACTACATCTCCAACCTGAATATCCATGTATCACTCCTCCTTATACACTGTTTTTTCACCTGTCTTCTATTACCCCATTCTACCCTATCACCATGTCAACTTGCAAGAGTAAACTGTTTTATAAAATACTAATATTTTTTACTTGCATTTCGCAAACACATGTTGTAGTATTTAATTACGATACACGTGGTTTTAAAAACTACATTTAAAGTTATGAATAACTTTATCCATTATATCATACAATAAAAACTGTTATTATATCAAAAGGAGGAATTTTCTATGTCAAAAGAAACTTTTCAAAACAATGTTACGCATCCAAAGGATCCCGGCAGTGCCCTGACCCATTTTATCGGAGTCATCCTGGTTGTTCTGGCTGCTCTTCCGCTGCTACTGCGTGCCGCCCGGGACGAGCATCCGGTTTACCTGTTTTCCCTGGGTATTTTTGCAGTCAGTATGTTTTTATTATATTCTGCCAGCACGATTTATCACACATTTAACCTCTCGGATAAAACAAACCGGATATTAAGACAGCTCGATCACATCATGATATATGTATTGATTGCCGGCTCCTATACTCCGGTCTGCCTGATTACCTTAAGCGGTGCCGGTGGAACCTCTCTGTTCCTCCTCGTTTGGGGCATTGCCCTGCTTGGCATCCTTCAATGCATTTTCTTTATCAACTGTCCAAAATGGGTTTCCGCTGTTTTGTACATCGCTATGGGCTGGCTGTGTGTATTTTCTTTCGGTGATATTGTCGCACTGCTTGACCGAAGCGCATTTCTCTGGTTACTAATCGGAGGCATCATTTACACCATCGGCGGTATAATCTATGCCTGTAAGTTTAAAGCCTTTAATCATCTTCATAAAAACTTCGGTTCCCACGAGATTTTTCACTGCTTTGTTCTGGCAGGCAGCATGTGCCACTTCGTTACCATGTACCTGCTGCTTGACAGTGTCGCTTTCCTGTAAAACAAATTTTAACAAGTGCCGGTTTTTCCTGAGTTTTCAAGGAATCCGGCACATTTTTTTATCCACTGCATATATTAAAGTATAAGGCTGGTACATAAAGAAACACTCCTTGATTCTTCTTTTGTAAATAAAAAAACAGCGGTCGGTTCACTCACACACATATCTACCCTGTTGCTCACGCAGCATACGACACTGTACCAGCTTTTCCGACCGCTTTTCTATATATTTTTATTTATTCTTCACCCTGTAACAAACCCATCGGGTCAATACTTTCCTCACCCTCAATTACCTGAAAATAAAGGTTCGGTCCTTCGACAACATAATATCTGGTTGGCTCTGCCACAGTACCAAGGCATTCACCGGCTTCCACAACATCACCTTCTTTTAAATCAGCAACCTCAAGTTGTCCATACACAAGGCTGGTGTCATTGCCTAATGCTAACGTTACGGTAGTTCCGGTGCGGATATCTTCTTCAATAGAGGTTACCACACCTTTGGCTGCCGCTTTCACTTCCGCTCCAAGCTCAGATGCTAAAACAACCGCTTCGCTGGCAGAAAACTGTTCCAGCGTATAGTGGAATACGCCATGGTCCGGACTGTACGGAATAACTACCTCACCGGAAATCGGCCACTGCAGACCCGCTGCCTTATCAAACTTTAACTGTTCTGCAATCAACTGCGGACTTAACACCTCTGTCTGTTCCGGTTCTTTGATTTCATCCGGTTTGTCCGCCACCCGGGATGGGTCTGTTACTTCCGGTTCTTTATCACTGCCGTCTGCTACCTGGGATGGCTCCTGTACTTCCGGCTCCTTCTCACCACCATCTGCCACCTGAGACGGGTCTGTTACTTCCGGTTCCTTCTCACCACCATCTGCCACCTGAGACGGATCTGTTACTTCCGGTTCCTTCTCATCACCGTCTGCTACCTGCGGATTCGTTCCTCCCTGATTCTCTGTTTCATTCAAATCCACCAAAGAATCCGGTGCCTTATCCTCCTCGTTTCCTCCTATGCTTAATGCGCCGACGGTTGCAATTGCTGTAATACAAAAAATCGCCACACCAAACAATGCCCGTTTTCTGAAAACACTACTTATTTTCACATTAACCCCTGCCTTTCTGTTTATCATTCATTTCTAGTTTTTCCGAATGACAGTCTTTTATACAGGGATTTTCTTTTTCCAACATTTTATTTTTTTAATGACCCGCTTTATACAGACCTATTCCTGCATCTTACATTGAAAGCGTTGCAGTTCCTCCGTCATCTGTTTGGCAGTCAGATAGTTTTGTAACAGTTCTAACAGGGTAGAAATTACATAAATCACAAAAATACCGACAGCAGTACTTCCGATAATTTCAAATTTTTGAAACAATAATTCTTCCGTATCATAAAAGACTGCAAAAAGCACAAACACTTCAATCAGAATCAGTTGAATAACCTTTCGCACAAGGAGTTCTCCCACCTTTAATTCCCGCTTCGAATACATCACCACATTGGGCAGTGTACCCGCCAGTCCGTAAATCAACGGAACCAAAAAGGCTTCATATCCAAAGCGCGCTTCCGGCATAAAATATATCCCTAAAACAAACATTACCACATTGATTAATGTTACCACTGTAAAAAAGGTTTGGATACAATTCAGTATAAACTCTTTCCCATGCATACTACATACCACCCTTCAAAGCCGCTTTTAATTCCGGCACATATTTTCTTGAAATAATGAGTTCTTCTCCGCTTGGCAGCACTGCCAGAAAACGTCCGTTTAATGCCGGCTTAATTGAACGCACCTTCATCAAGTTTAGTAATAGTGATTTAGACACCCGCAGAAAATATTTTTCTTTCAGCATCTCTTCCAGTTCATACAGCTTCTGTCTTGTTTCATACACCTGCTTCTGGGTGTAGAGAAATACTTTATTATCCACCGCTTCAATATAGCAGACATCCAACACCGGAACCTCAAATTGTCGTCCTTCCTGTATACCGGCAAGCTGTCCCTGTCTGCCTTTCACAAAGGTGACAATTTCCCGAATTTCCTCCGTAATTTCATGACAACGGATTTCCATCTGCTCCGGCTGCTCCTTTGCAATTTTCAGTAATTTAATTTCCATAGTATCGCCCTTTCGCGGCAGTTACAGTTTCTACAGCATTTTTCATTGCTGCCCCTTTAATAGCTCTCGTTAATGGTTACCTCGCCCATATCCTTAAGATAGCAATTAAAATAATCCAGTATCATCTGATTCATTGTAACAATACATTCTTCGGCATCTGCTTCACCCACACCAAGGAACGAAGCCAAAGCCGGAGAAAATAACGGCAGGTCTGTAAAATTCATGTGACCACTGCCTTTAAAATAAGTATACTTTGCATCTATCGCATTTTCAAGCACTACATGGTTTACATATAACTCCGCAATTTCCTTCCCCTCATGATAATGTGCCTCGTTGCTGACTGCTAACAGCGGTATCGGATATGCCTCTTCATAAAAATCATACACTCCGTCAATATAGCTGAACTCTTCACCCAGCATGGTACCATCCAAATCAATTACCGCATCGATATCATCTCTGGTTCTGCCCAGAGTCACACTGGTCGCGCCTCCCAGAGAATGTCCCATAAGTCCAACTTCTTCTGTATTGGTCATAGCAAGAATAGTAAGAATTTCCTGCTCTGTCGATGTTTCACCAACGTGCCAGTAAGATGGCAGGGAAGCTTTGTCCTGTTCCATAGCAGCCTCTTTTGCAAGCTTTACACTATCTATGGCAAAATTCATGTCTCCGGTACGGATTTTCAACCAGCCATGTGCCAGTTCGATAATCTCCTGCTCCGGTGTACCCAGCTCATTAATATACATAACCTCCTTCATAAACTGCGGATTTACTGTAATAGTCTTACCTGTCGTATCTTTGGTAAAAAAAGAGTGGTACGGATGATCCAGACTGATAACCACATAACCATGACTGGCAAGCTCCATGTAGGTAGAAGTATTGCTCTGGTAATAGCCAAAGGCACCATGAGAGAAAATCACCAGCGGAAAGCTGCTTTCTGCATTTTCTCCCTCCACATTTTCCACATCAGGATAGTAGAAATATACCGGAACCTCTCTAAAGGAGCCGTCTGTTTCAAAAGTTTCCAAACGATTAGCATCCACCAAAATTGCAGAAGCCTGCTTTACTTCGTACTGACCGGTAGTTGGCAGCCCCGCATAGTCTGTAAACAGCAGCTTTGGAACGAGCACCACCGCCAGCACCAGAACTGCTGCAATGCATCCGAGAATAATCCACCCCTTACGCATTTTTTTCTTTGTTGTTTTAATTTCTTCCTTGTCATTTTTCATTATAATCACCGTTCCTTTCATTGATACTTTGACTATAATGGAAATAAAATCAAGTTGCAAGAAACAGGGCGGTAAGATGCATTTTCGCGCGGTGAGATGCAAAATAACTTATACAAAAATAAGGAGAGCATCTCTCGGATACCCTCCTTAACTCATTTCTGCAATATTTTCCGTCAATTTTGAAACTTACTGTAAATCTACACTATATGTTTCTTCTTTTACAACGTAGTAAATCTTGTTGTCTTCCGGCTTAACATAAATCTTGGCATCAGCCATATCCTTAACCTTCTTGCCTAAAGCAACCCAGTCTGCCTTAACCTTCTTAACAACATCGTCTGCGTTGTAGCTTGCGCCGGCACATTCGAAATAAACATTCTTTAACATAATTCTTATCTCCTTTTTGTATCGGGATATGTATCAGTTTCTTTAAACAGGCAAGATTATAGCATAGGACGCTATAATATGCAAGATAAAAATTGCACAATTATTTATTCTTCAGCACAACCTTCTCCAGCTTCCAGATATCCTGAACATACTCTTCAATAGTTCTGTCGGATGAGAACTTACCGCTCTTGGCAATATTGATAAGCGCGGACTTTGCCCAGCCCTTTTCATCGCGGTACTTCTCTTCTACGCGCTTCTGAGCCTCTGCGTAGGATACAAAGTCCTTGAGAATGAAGTACTGGTCAGCACGCTCATAACCATTTGTTTCAAGAAGAGAATTGTAAAGTTCACGGAACAGCTCTGTGTTCTCTGGGGAATATGTACCATCAATCAGCTGTGTCATAGCCATACGGATGTCGGTGTTAGTGTTGTAAATTGCCTTTGGATTATACTCGTTGTTATGCTCATAAGCGATAACTTCGTCAGCACTAAGACCAAAGATAACCGCATTGTCTGCACCTGCTTCTTCTACGATTTCTACGTTAGCACCATCCATAGTACCAAGGGTGATTGCACCATTTAACATAAACTTCATATTACCTGTACCGGATGCTTCCTTACTAGCCGTGGAAATCTGCTCGGATACATCTGCTGCTGCGAAAATCCATTCAGCATTAGATACGCGGTAATTTTCAATGAAGACAACCTTAAGCTTTCCATTGATGGAAGCGTCGTTGTTAATTACATCACCAACACTGTTGATAAGCTTGATGATTGCCTTTGCACGACGGTAACCAGCGGATGCCTTTGCACCAAAGATGAAGGTTCTTGGGTAGAATGGCATATTCGGATTCTTCTTAATCTCGTTGTAGAGATACATGATGTGCAGGATGTTAAGGAACTGTCTCTTGTACTC
>JAZSEW010000001.1:0-15319 GCA_045531895.1 Lachnospiraceae bacterium | reverse complement strand
CAACTATCAAAATGTTTTTCTTTTCCATGGCTAATCCTCCCTTTATTTTACTTCACGTTTTCGTTTATCCCGTTCTTCCCTGAAAATATAGGTAATAATCTGCTCCTGCTCGGAGGAAGAAATCTCCACATACTCCACCCGGTTATCAAAGGTCAGTGTTTCTTTGTTTGGAATTTTTCTACTGGAAATAATTCTGCCAAACAGAAACGGAATCTTTTTTCTTACCGCTTCCGGTAATGCCGGTTGTAACAGAAGTAAATCTCCCGGCTCCTGTTGGACGTAGGAATTAAATCTCATTCCTCCACCACTGATATCCAGCACAACTGCCTTTTGAAAATCCATTTCCTGACGCTCCAGTTTTTTTTCAATAGCAAGCTTTTGCTCTAAAGACAGACATCGTTTCTTCTCTTTATATAAATCATGCTGAGCTTCCGACAATACCGCATAGGTCATGGACATAATGCAATTCATACGGTAATACTGACGCCTCTGGTATTTTTCCAATGCAGAAACAAACCGTACTTCTGCAATCGCCAGATTATTCGACGTCTTTGCACGCTTTGTAATTCTCCCCCGGCAACGATACAAGCCGCCTCGTGTAAAAAAGCGAAGTTCATATACATCATCTATATCCAGCGGAACAAGATGCCCTTTGTAGGTCGGAATGGCAATGACTGCTAAATTGTTGTCAGCCCATTGAAGAAACTGACTCACATACACTTCCTGTCTGGCTTCAGTTGTTGATATCCTTTTTTCTGCGAGCTGCATCTCGATTTTATTACCAATCTGGATAACCTCATTAGCCATTACTCTCTCTCATCCTTTAAACTACATATTTTTCTTTGCAATTTTGTTCCTGATTAAGTTGGAGAACAACGTTGAAATTCCCCATCGTTCCTTCTCATCCGAATCGATTTCCAGAAGTTTTCCGGCAATTTTTTTAATTGCTTTTGCAGCAGGTGCATCCGGATTAATAACCGATACCGGCTTCTGACGCATAACTGCCTTATTTATCTGATCATCCAACGGAACCGCTCCGATATACTCAATCGGAATGCTTAAAAACTTATCAGAAACCACTCTCATTTTTTCATACAGATTTTCTCCCTCCGCTTCACTTCTTACACGGTTGGAAATCATCTTAATGGAGGTCTCCTCCTTGGAAAATTCTGCTTTTCTGTTCAATGCCTTTAATAATGCATAAGCATCGGTAATAGAGGTTGGCTCCGGTGTTGCCACCAGAAGCACCTCGGAGCTTGACAGAACAAACTCCAACACACTATCGGAAATACCGGCACCGGTATCCACAATAATGACATCTGCAAACTGATCCAGCTCCACCAGACGACTGGTCAGAAAAAGCACCTGTTCACGATTCATTGATGCCAGTTCCTGAATTCCTGAGCCACCGGAAATAAAGCTGATTCCTTCTTCTCCCTGGGTGATGATGTCTGCCAGCTCCTTGCCATGGAACATCATATCCGCCAAATTATACTGCGGACGAACCCCTAACATTACTTCAATATTTGCAAGACCGAAATCCGCATCAAACACGACTACCTTTTTTCCCATTCTGGTCAGCTGAATTGCCAGATTAATGGAAATGCTGGTTTTACCTACACCACCCTTGCCGCTGGTTACGGTAATCACTCTCGCCTGTGGTTTGGAATCGGTCTGCATCATTTTTCTGAGCTGTGTTGCCTGATCCATTACTGACCTCCTCCTAACAACTGCTTGGCGATTGCCTGCGGATTAATTTTTGAAATATCATCCGGAACACTTTGTCCGTTTGTTGTGTATGACAACGGCGCATCCGTCAACATCTTGATATTAAATATATTACCGATGCTTCCTGTCTCATCCAGCTTTGTAAAAATAAGATTGTATTTTGTAATTTCGGAATAAGTTTCCGTAATTTTCACTAAATCCTTATACTTTGTGGTTGCACTTAACACAAGATATATTTCTCTCTGTTCCTCCGGAACGGATAACAGAAGCTTTTCGATATCATCTCTCTGTTCCTTATTCTTGTGGGAACGGCCTGCCGTATCAATCAGAACAATATCATATTCCTTAAATTCTTCAATTGCCTCACTGACTTCTTCCGGCGTATAAATTACCTTTAACGGAATATTTAAAATAGTAGCATAAGAACGCAACTGGTCTACGGCAGCAATACGGTAGGTATCTGCGGTAAACATGGCAACCTTTGCCTTCTTTGTAAGTTTTAATGTAGACGCCAGTTTAGCAATGGTAGTTGTTTTTCCAACACCGGTCGGTCCAATGAAAAAGATATATTTTGTCTTCCCTTCTTCAAATTCCAGTTCCTTCGTCTGGCCTAATTTTAAAACAAGCTTCTGATAGATACTGGAAAGCACATTGTCCACGGTAGATTCCGGATTTAAGGACTGCTCAATTTCCGCAATAACTTTATTGGCATATACTTCTTCCACTTCATTGGAAACCAGCTGATTGTAAATCATCTGGACACATGCCATGGCTGCAGTCTGCTCCTCCTCTGCCGGTTCTTCTTTTTCCTTTTCTTTTTCTACAACCGTAGAAACCTGTTCTTTTAACTGCTTTTCCAGCATCGTCTGAAGACTGTCCAGTTTCTGTTCAATGGCAGAGGAACCCTGTTCCTCCTTACCTGTACGAAACTCATACGGATTCTTTTTTAATTCCTCCGCAATCTGCTGATAATTCTTTTTCTCGTATTCCTTCTCCTCATCAACAGCCGCAGTAATCTCCACCAAAGGCTTCTTAAAGAGACGATAAATTCCCTTTGGCTTAATGGACTTAATGTGTGTAATGATTACGTCTTTTCCCAATTCCTGTTTTGCCAGTTGTAATGCTTCCTGCTCTGAAGCAGCCTGAAATTTTTTAATTAACATACTATATCGTCACCATCCCCACTGATTGTAATTCTACATTAGATTCAATCTCGTTATAAGAGATTACAATTAAATCCTTGAAATAGTCCTTTGTCATCCGCTTAAAATACATACGCACAATCGGAGATGTAATAATAATCGGATTGTTGCCCAGACTCTCCAGCTTTTCAATTTCTTCCTTAACGGACCGCATAATCATCTGGTTCTTTTCAGGATCCAACGCAATGTAGGAACCCTGCTCTGTCTGTTTCACTGATGCCATAATCTCCTGTTCAATCTTCGGGTCAAGCGTTACTACACTTGTAGTAAGATTGATTGGGAAATATTTATTTGAGATAAAACGCTTAATACTCGGACTCTGTCTGACGTATTCCGTCAGCACATCCGTATCTCTTGTGGTTGGCGCATAGTCCGCCAGGGTTTCAAAAACAGTAACAAGGTCTCGGATGGAAATACCCTCTCTGAGCATGTTCTGCAATACCTTCTGTACTTCGCCGATACCAAGAAGCTTTGGAATAAGTTCGGTAACCAGTGTACCGTTCTTCTCCTGGATATTGTTGACCAGGTTTTGCACATCCTGACGGGTAAGCAGCTCGTCCAGATGCTCCTTGATAACCTCTGTAATATGTGTGGCAATAATAGATGGCGGGTCAACAACGGTATATCCGAAGGACTCTGCACGTTCTCTCTGACTTTCGGTAATCCAGAGAGCCGGAAGATGGAAGGAAGGTTCAAAAGTAGGAATACCGGTAACCTCTTCTTCTACATGACCCGGATTCATTGCCATATAATGGTCAAACAGGATTTCGCCTTCGCTGACCTGAATACCCTTAATCTTAATAATATACTGATTCGGATTTAATTGAATGTTATCTCGCATACGGATGGTCGGAACTACACAGCCGTATTCCAACGCAATCTGACGACGTATGAGAACAACTCGGTCAAGCAGGTCACCGCCCTGATTTACATCAGCCAGCGGAATAATACCATAACCAAACTCCAATTCGATGGCATCTACCTGAAGCAGGGATACCACATTTTCCGGTTTCCGGATTTCCTCTGCAGACGTATCCACCTCGGAAACCTCGGATTCCACGTTTGCAACCTCGATTTTACTCTGAATCGCACGAGCAACCATAATAAACATAACGCCATATGCCACGAACACAAGTGTCGGCAGGCCGGTAAAAATACCAAGGAATGCCATGGCACCACCTACCATGTAAAGCACCTTCGGAATGGAGAACAGCTGCTTTACAAGTACATCACCGATATCTGCTTCCTTGGATACCTTGGTTACGATAATACCGGTAGAAAGAGAGGTCAGCAGGGACGGAATCTGAGACACCAGACCGTCACCGATGGTAAGCAAACCGTACTGTTCCAGTGCCGTCATGGCATCCAGACCCTGACGGGTCACACCCATCAGCACACCACCCACGATATTAATCAGTGTAATCAGCAGGCCCGCAGTTGCGTCACCTTTTACGTACTTGGTAGCACCGTCCATGGCACCGAAGAAACTGGATTCGTCCTGAATCTTCTGGCGACGTTCCTTTGCCTCTGCATCAGTGATGGCACCGGTATTCAGGTCCGCATCAATAGCCATCTGCTTACCCGGCATCGCATCCAAAGTAAATCTTGCACTTACTTCAGATACTCGTTCCGAACCTTTATTGATAACCATAAACTGAACTAAAATTAAAATTATGAAGACAATGGCACCAACAATCATGTCACCGCCACCTACGAACTCACCAAAGGCTGCTACGACACCACCTGCATAACCTCTGGTCAAAATGTTTCTTGTGGAAGAAACATTTAGGGAAATACGAAATACCGTGGTAAATAACAAAATTGACGGGAACGTGGACATATCTAACGCTTCTTTGGAAAACAGTGCATTAAACATAATAATCAGGGATACGGCAATGTTTAATGCCATCAAAACATCCAAAAGCTGTGTAGGAATAGGAATGATCAGGAATACAATCGCTGCAAGTATATACAAGCCGACCATCATATCGGATTTCTTCATGATCTGTTCCTCCCTTCTTTTCTCTTACTAGTATTTGTTTTTTAACTGATATACATAAGCCAGCACTTCTGCTGTCATCTGGTATAATTCCTGCGGAATTTCCGCATCAACTTCTACGTTATAATAAAGCATTCTCGCCAATGGCTTATTTTCCACAATCGGCACATCATGCTCTTTTGCAATATCTTTTAATTTCTGGGCAAGATGGTCTGCACCCTTGGCAATAAGCACCGGTGCCGCCGCCTTTTCCTTATCGTACTGTATGGCACAGGCAAAATGAGTCGGGTTCGTAATAACTACGTCTGCGTCCGGCATTTTCTGCATCATACGCCGCATGGAAGATTCTCGCATCTTGGATTTGATTTTACCTTTAACCTGCGGGTCACCTTCCTGCTGTTTGTATTCATCTTTTACTTCCTGTTTGGACATCCTCATGTCCTTTTTAAACTTTAATTTCTGGTAAATAAAATCAGCTAAACCAATCAGCAGATAAACGGCACTGATTTTAATACCCATATTGATAACAAAATCCGAAATATACTTTACCGATTGTATCAGCTCTAAATCATACAGGATTTTGATATTGTCCAGTTCATCCATAATTGTGTTATATGCCACAATGAAAATCACTGCAATTTTCGCCACAGATTTTATCAGCTCAAACAGCTTTTCTGTCGAAATAATTTTTTTGAAACCGCTGACCGGGTTCATGCGGCTGAATTTTGGTTGCAGCGGTTTTGAAGTTACTTTCCACTTTACCTGAAATATATTAAGCAGAAATGCAACCAGAATAGCAAATGCAAATATCGGCAGTGTCATTAACATAATATCAATCATTGCCCTGCCAAACATACTGCTCATGTGGCCAATTTCCGGAAACTCCAAAGAGTATGTACTGATATATCCATAATTTCGATAAAATACCTTCATAAAGCTGGTTGCCATATAGCCGCCGAACAATTTGATAGCTATAAAAAGCATAAACAGCATAGCACCGCTAATCAGCTCCTGACTTTTTGCAACCTGACCTTCTTTTCTGGCATCCTGCAGCTTTTTGGCGGTAGGTTCCTCCGTTTTATCCGCAGCACTGTCTGCGAAAAGCTGAAGGTTCATGGAAATATAAGATTTTTTCAAATACAATTCTTCCATATCATTCTCTCTTTATGGTGTCATATATGCCGCTGCAGTTTTTAACAGACGCATCATCTGTTCGAAAATAATCTCCGAAATTGACGGCAGCATCAGCATCATTATGGTCAGCACTGCCAGTCCCACAAATATCTTTAACTGAAAACCAATAACAAACATATTCATCTGCGGTGCTGCCTTTGCCAGTACCGCAAGAACCGCATTGACAACCAAAAGTGCCGCAAATACAGGCAGGATAATACGGAATGCCAGTATCATAAAATCAAGCATGTAGCCTAAAAATCCCTCATAAAAGTATGGTGAAAAGCTCACCTTTCCTACCGGAATCAGCACAAAAGAATCAATGACTGCCCGCAGTACATACAGATGCATGTTAGTTGCCACCATAGTAAGCATAATCGCATAGCTTAAAATATTACTGGTAATGGTCACCTGCATATTATTGGTCGGATCAAACTGCGTTACCATGGAAAGACCAATTTCCATATCCGCCATCTGACCGGCAAAGCTCAAAATAAACATAGCCAGATTAGCAAACAGCCCTAAAACAAGACCGGCCAGCGCCTCAGAAATAATGAGCCCTGCATAGCCAATTACTCCATTATATGTAAGCGTTTCCTGCGGAACCACAAAGTACGCAATCAGTGCCACCGAAAAGGAAAGCAACAGCTTTGCCCGCTGAGGCATACTGGAATTGCTGAAAAACGGAGCAATAAACACAAAACCGGAAATCCGCATGGCAATTGCCAGATAAAATTCCAGATTTTCTACTGTAAATGTCATACTCTACACCAGCCTAACTAATAACAACTCTTTTGTCAGTGCTTCCTAACTTAGATAGCTCTGGAATTGAAACAACTCAATAATAAATTCCTTCAGACTCGTTAATATCCAGTTTCCTGCCAGCATCAGTGTTAAAAAGATAGCTAACAGTTTTGGTACAAAGGTCAGCGTCTGTTCCTGAATGGAAGTAACCGTCTGTAAAATACTGATTATTAGACCCACAACCAGAGAAACCAAAAGCATCGGCGCAGATACTTTAATAATCAGCACAAGCGTCTGTGTGAAAATATCAATAATAACTTCCTGCGTCATACAATCCTCCTACTGCCTCGTCAGAATGTCTGTACCAATTCCCCGATAATCAACGACCATCCGTCAACAACGATAAATAACAAAATTTTAAACGGTGTGGAAATAACCGTTGGCGGCAGCATCATCATACCCATGGACATCAGGGTAGAAGAAACTACCATATCAATAACTATAAACGGAATATAGATAATAAAACCTATATAAAATGCAATTCGAAGCTCACTGATAATAAAGGCCGGAATCAATACATAGGTGGGAATATCCTCTAACGACTCCACTTCCTCAATTCCCGCAATGCTGCAAAACAGCGTCAAATCACTTTCATTTCTGATTTGACCAAACATAAAGTTACGTAGAGGCTCGAGACCACGGTCCAAAGCTTCCTCCTGCGTAATCTCATTATTGGTCAGCGGCTGTATTGCCTGCTCATTAATCTCCGTAAATACCGGAGACATAATAAATAGTGTGAGAAACAGCGCCAGTCCAATCAGAATCTGATTTGGCGGTGTTGTCTGCATGCCGGTAGCCGCTCTGGCAAAATGAAGCACCACAAGGATTCTGGTAAAGGAAGTAACCATAATCAGAATCGACGGAGCCAGAGAAATCACCGTCAGCAAAAGTAAAATCTGCAATGTTGATGATAAACCGTCTGCGCTGTCATCCGTAGACGCAGAAATATCCAAATCCCCGACACTTGCATTAATATCAAATCCCTGAGATTCGGATTCTGTCGCGTAAACATATTCCGGAGCAGCACAAATAAAGGTTAACAGCAACAGTGAGACTAAAAAAGCAAATATCCTTATCTTTTTGCTTTTTCCTGCCTTAAACTTCTTGTCCATTGTATCAACCTTTACTACTTATGCTTTATTATGTTTTTCAGCCGTTTGAACGTTACTACTTCTTTTCTTCTACCGGCTTTCTGGATAGCCCGGAAAGAACCTCTTTAAAGCTCTTTCCGGACACGGATGTACTTTTTTGTATCTGACAGATCTCATTCTCATCTAACTCTGTAATAAAGCTTACGGAGTCCTTTGTTACAGAAACTACAATATATTTATTCCCCATGCGAATCAGCTGCAGATACTTATTTTGAGCAATAGGAAACGTCTCAATCACATCGAAATTTCCTATCTTCTTTTGCACCATTTGTCTGCCGGCAACAAACTTTGTTGTAAAATAACAGACTACCAGTACAATAATAAAAATTAATATCAAGCCCAATAATTCAAACAGGCTTTGTGCTGTACTTTGTGTAGCAGCCGGCATATGCTTAACCGATTACTTTGCGGACAGCTTCGAGAATACGGTCTGCTGCGAAAGGCTTAACAATGAAGTCTCTTGCACCATTCTGAATTGCCTCGATAACCATGGCCTGCTGACCCATCGCGGAACACATGATAATGCTTGCACCAGGATCCTTGGAACGGATTTCTTTTAATGCCTGAATTCCGTCCTTTTCCGGCATGGTAATATCCATCATAACAAGGTCAGGCTTTGTTTCCATATATTTTTCTACTGCTACTGCACCGTTTTCAGCCTCACCGGCGATACCATAACCATTCTTAGTCAGAATGTCCTTAATCATCATTCTCATAAATGCTGCATCATCACAAATTAAAATATTCTTTGCCATTAGACTTCTCCTTATCTTATAAAGTATTGATATGTGTTCTTTGTAAAACCATATTACTTAATAACATCTGTAATACGAATACCAAATGCTTCACCAATAACGACTACTTCGCCTTTGGCTACATATTTTCCATTTACCAGAACATCGATTGGCTCCCCTGCCAGTCTATTTAATTCTACCACGGTTCCCGGTGCAAAATCAAGAATCTCTTTAATAGATTTACTTGTTTTTCCGAGTTCAACGGTTACCTCCAACGGAACATCAAGCAATAAGTCGATGTTTTCCTGCTGAAGCAACGGACTCTGCATAGCAACAAACGGCTGGAACTGTGCCTGAGCTACATTTACATCCTGTACCATCGGCTGCATCATTGGCATTGCCTGCTGCATCATCGGCTGTTGCATCATTGGCATTGCCTGAGGTGCCGGCTGTGGAGCAGGTGCCGGAGCCGGGGCTGCCGGAGCAGGCGCCGGGGCTGGTGCAGGAGCAGGCGCTGAAGCTGACATATCTGTAGAATTAACAAATTTACGATATAAATTCTGTGCAAATTCTACCGGATATAACTGCATCAATTCACTGTCTACCAGATTACCAATCTGCATCCTAAATGCAACCTTTACAAATTCACCCTGTAAGAACGGAGCAATGTGTGCTGCATTCGCAGTATTTAAATCCACCCTTGTAGCATCTGGCGGACTGATATCCACCTTTGTTTCCAACATGGAAGAAAGTGATGTAGAGGACGAACCCATCATCTGGTTCATTGCCTCACTAATTGCACTTAAGTGCAATTCACTTAACTCTCCTTCTGTGTTTGTTCCATCGCCTCCCATCATCAGGTCTGCGATAATTTTTACATCTTTTTCCCTTAAAATCAGGATATTATTTCCGTCCAGACCCTCTTTATAATAAATCTGGATAAAAATACATGGTTTGTCATAGGAATTTACAAGTTCTTCCCAAGTAATAACCGAAACCTTCGGTGTGGAAATATCTACCTTCTGCTTATTTACCAGTTCGGATAATGTTGTAGCAGAGGTTCCCATGCTGATATTGGATATTTCACCAATAGCATCCTTTTCCTCCGGAGATAGCACGTCAGAATGCGAAGTAGGTTCCACGACGTCGTCGTCCGTTGTACTGAACAACGCGTTGATTTCTTCCTGCGATAATAAACCGTCCATAATCCCGCTACTCCTCCCTTATAATTGATGATATTTTTACCGCATATGTATCTGAGGACAAGCCCGGTAATGCAGTAAATTTGTAAATGTTTCCGACATATATCCTTAATTCATCTTCCACCTTGGAATCCAGCTTAATAATATCTCCACGCTGCATATGAATATAGTCGTTCACAGATATAACACTCTTTCCCAAAACAGCACGAATCGGGATATTTGCTTTGGAAATAGAAATTTCCAAAAATTCTCTATAGCTTGCTTCATCCTTATTCTGTATGTTAGAGTACCAATACTTGGTATTCAGTCTGTCAATAACAGGCTCAATACAGGAATATGGAATACAGATATTCATCATACCCTCTACGCCGCCGATTTTTAAGTTCATCGTTACGAGCGCAACCATTTCATTTGGAGAGATAATCTGTGCAAACTGCGAATTGGTCTCAATTCGGGTAAAACGCGGATTGATTTTAACTACGTTTTCCCATGGGTCCTGAAGCAGATTCGTTACAATCGTAAAAATACGCTCCAGAATAACCCGCTCGATTTCTGTAAATTCCCTCTTCTTTTCCAGCGGCATTCCCGCACCGCCCAGCATACGGTCTATGATGGCATAACCGATGTTATCGGACAATTCCACAATAATATTGCCCTCCAACGGATCAAAGTCAACCATTCCCAATAATACCGGGTTTGACAATGCGTTGGAAAATTCGGAGTAAATTACCGCTTCTGAGTTAATAACCTCTGCCTGTACCGACACACGAAGGTAGGCCGGCATATGGGTTGACAGTAATCGGCAATAATGCTCGAATATAATTTCCAACGTTCGCAAATGCTCTTTGGAAAATTTGGAAGGTCTGGAGAAATCGTAGTTTTTCACCTGCTTTTCGCCCGAGTCTTTAAACTCTTCGGCATCAAGCTCACCACTATTAAAGGCCTTTAGCAGTTTGTCTATCTCGTCCTGAGATAAAACATCACTCATAGTTTCTTCCTCCCAGCCATCCTAACAGATGTTGTTCTGTTATTACCTAGTATGTTATGTCTAAAAGAACGCCGATTAACAAATCAGTAACCCCGATCTCTGTGCTGATCTTGGTTAAAAGCTTCTTCTGAATATCCTCTTTGTTAGCAAGTACATTATCCGAAGTATACTTCGCAAGTTCATCCTTCACCATATTAACAATAACACTTTCATAATTTGCAAGTAAAGGCTGTATCTTCTCGTAACTTTTTGCTTTCTTATTTAACATTAAAGTAATCTGTACCTGCGCATAGGTTGTCTTATCTTCGTCAGCACTCTTTGCTAAAATTGCAGTTGCCTTGGAAGCCAACGCATAGTTTTCTCTGTCTTCAAACGGAATTTCTGCATAATCAGCAGCATTCGGATCCTCTAATTCCAAATCAATAATGCTGACGATTTTCTGAATCAATGCATCCGTACGCTGTGCCTTCGGAATTACCGTGAATAACATTAACGCAGTTAATGCAATATTTACAAGAGTTGCTGCTAAAATGACAATTGCAAGCATATTTTTCTTCATTGCTGTCTTCCCTCTCAATTTCCTGAATTTTTCTTATTGTATAAGCGGATTTCCACTCTACGGTTTTGCTGTCTGCCCTCTTCGGTATCATCACTGGCTATTTTTTCAAGATCCGCACGACCTTCGTAAAATACATTTTCCCAGCCAATATTCTTGGTTTCCGCAAAATAGGTTGCTACCGAAAGAGCTCGCCATGTCGATAAGATATGGTTATTATAATATGGCGCCTTTGTCTGCGGCACGCTGTCGGTATGACCGATAACCTCTACCTTATAGCCGTTATACTGCTTTAATACATCGGAGATTTTAGAAATAATCGGTCGTGCTTCTTCCATCAACTCTGCATCACCCGGAGCAAACAGAAAATGACCTTTTATTTCTATGGTTATGTACTCATACTGCTCTGCATCAATGCCGATATCTACATAATCGCCAAGGTTAAATTTGTCAGCAAGTCCAACCACTTCATCATAAATAGTAAGACTCTCTCCCTTATTGATTTCTAACATTTCCTGTTCCGGCGTTAATGTCGGTGTCGGAGTAGCAGGCTCCCTGCCCACATCATCCTTGTTTTCACCATTTTCGTCTTTGCCGACATTATTATCTAATCCAACGTTGTCATCATTAGCACCGTTGTTATCCTGACCAACGTTTTCGTCTTTACCAACATTTTCATCTTTTCCGATTTTATCATCTTCCCCGGTGTTGTCCTCCTGATTTACGTTCTCATCAATTTCACCGTCTTCAGTCTGACCCATAGTCGCAAAATACTCATCCAACTGTGTGAGTTGCTCTGCACCATTGGAAATCATGTTGCCCTCTCCAAAGGAAGCACCGCCAGCCTCAAAAATGCTGAAAGTCTGTGCCAGAGACTGAATTAATGCCTCGGCCTTACCCTGGTCAACAGAAGACATGGAAAACAGTAATACGAAGAAACAAAGGAGCAGATTCATCAGATCACTAAAGGTTGCCATCCAGGCTGGTGACCCCGGTGCCGGTGCATCTTCTTTCTTTTTCTTTGCCAAGTTTATTCACCCGCCTCTTCCTTTTCACCGATGTTCTTTCTTCTGTCCGGTGAAATAAAGGATTTCAGTTTTTCTTCAATAATACGTGGATTTTCACCGGCCTGAATTGATAACAGACCTTCCACGACAATTTCCTTCATCATAATTTCTGTCGCATCGTTTGCTTTCAATTTTGTAGAAATCGGAAAACAAATCCAGTTTGCCAAAATAGAACCATAGAATGTGGTTACTAACGCAATCGCCATATTAGGACCTACGCTGTTAATATCCGACAGATTACCTAACATGTTAATCAGACCAATCAGTGTACCAATCATACCCCATGCAGGACCCTGGGCAGCTAAATTCTCCCAGAAAGAAATAATTCCTTTATGTCTGTCACCGATACACATCAATTCTGTTTCCAAAATACTGCGTACAAATTCCGGATCGGTACCGTCAACAATAAGTAAAACACCTTTTTTTACAAATTCATCTTCTATAGATTCATTTGCTGCTTCTTCCAACGCAAGAAGACCTTCTTTTCTTGCTACGTTGGACAAATCAATAATCTGCTTGATTACTTCTTCTTCATTGGAGCTTACCGGCTTCATAATTAAAGCGATAGACTTCAAATTTTTAACATAATCTTTAATGCCCGGGGATGTAGCCAGTAATACCGAAAAGGCACCACCAAAGGTAATTAATGCAGAACCCGGGTCCAAAAATGCTTTAATACCAGCAACTCCTGCTTCACCTGTAATAATTGCTATAACCATCAAAACAAATGCAAGAACAATACCAATTATGGACGCTATATCCAAAACTCTTCACCCACCATTTCCTTATTTTTCGACTGATTCTTCCGTGAATCGCCATTTATCTATAACAGTATATCACTTTTTTTCAAAAACTACAATATGTTGCGAAAAACTTCTTGTTTATACAATACTACTAGATTTTTGACATTTTGTCTACTTTCTTTTACAAATATTTTTTTTCCGGTGGTTAATGTAATGACCGTATCCGGAACCTCTTCCACTGTTTCAATCAGTTCTGCATTTAGTGTAAAGGTTGTATCATTCAAACGTGTGAGTTCTATCATGTCAGCCCTCCTTGTTTTTCCGAAGGAAAAAGGCCCACCCACTTTTGTGGGCAGAGGGCTTTCCCTCCCTTGTTTTTTCCCCTGTTTCTACAGCAGAACAAGGGTGACAGAATTTCCTGTCACCCTATGCTATTTTTTACTATCTCTTCAGATTAATCAGTTCCTCCAGTAAAGTATCGGAAGTGGTGATAATTCTGGAGTTTGCCTGGAAACCTCTCTGTGTGGTAATCATATTTGTAAACTCTACGGAAAGGTCTACGTTAGACATTTCGATTACACCGGTATTAAAGGAACCGCCGGTAGAAGCAATGGATTCGCCAATGCCGTCAAAATCACCGGAGTTCTGTGTGGTTGCAAATAAGGTACCTCCCACAGCCTCAAGACCTGCCGGATTGGAGAAGGTTGCAACAACAACCTGACCAAGCAGTCTGCTGGTACCATTGTCGTATACACCATAAATCATACCAAGATTATCTACAGAAACTCCCTTCATATTACCTGCCGAACGACCGGTACCATAACCGTCAATATCACCCTTGGTAGGCTCAATTTTGGTTGTACCGCTCTGTGCGTACATGGTAAGTAAGGAGAAGTCTACATCAATGATTTCGAATGGGTTTGTCTCTACATCACCTTCTGCATTTTCTACGGAAGGATCTTCACCAAAATCGTCATTTGTAGACACAAGAGAAAACTCAATGGATTTGTAATTTGGTTCTGCATCTGCTGCATCACCGGTTCCTGCAACCGGATCGCCGTTTACGGTAACACTGGCAAATTTACCGGTAGAAGGATTAAATGTTACAACCACACCTGCTGCTAAATCTTCGCCATTGGCAGGAACGATTTTTACAGTACCATCCTCCTGCAGGGTTGGTTCGTAAGTAATACCACCGAATGTCATATCCATATTTTCATTAATGGTATAGGTATTGGTAATTTCATCATAGGTAGAGAAAACGGAATTACCGGTGGAGTCCAGAACGTCTGTAATGGTTACTGCATACTGGTTGTCAATCTTGGTTAATCCATCATCAGATTCTAACTGCTCTAACTTTAAGTTTGCTGTATAGCTTCTACCTAATTTGTCATAGAATGTAAAGTTACTGAGCTTACCTGTTTCGGAATCAAACGCCGTATCTGCACTATCGATATTTCCGGAAAAGTGAATTGCAGTCGTTGCTTCCGGCGCGGAATACTGGTTTTCTGCAGACATGATACGCAACGGACTTACGGTATCAGCTACCGTCTTTTCCGGATCCTTCGGGTCTACCTGCCAACCCATAACCGCATAACCGTTGGCATTACAAAGTGTGCCGTTGGCATCTACCTGGAAAGAACCTGCTCTGGTAAACAGATTACCGGAACCGTTGTTTACTACGAAGAAACCGTCACCTTCAATCATAATGTCAAATGGATTATCGGTTCTCTGGGAACCGCCCACGCTGTCTACAGTGGTTGTGATGGAGGAAACACCTGCACCAAGACCAATCTGCATTGCGTTCTGACCTGCTCTTCCTGTTTCTGCATTAGGACCGGTTGCATTGGAAGAAGTCTGATATAAAACATCGGCAAAAGTCACATTACTGGACTTAAAACCAATTGTATTAACGTTAGAAATGTTATTACCGATAACGTCCATCTTTGTCTGATGAACCTTTAATCCGGAA
>JAZSEW010000117.1:0-2388 GCA_045531895.1 Lachnospiraceae bacterium | reverse complement strand
CGCGAATTGAATACAGACGTATCTTTGCGCGTGGAAGAAACCGATACTACGGAAGCTTTTAAGGTGTCCGGACGCGGCGAGTTGCATTTATCGGTATTGATTGAAAACATGCGCCGCGAGGGCTATGATTTCGCAGTCAGCAAGGCAGAAGTTTTATATAAAGAAGATGAAAACGGTAAGCAGTTAGAGCCCATGGAATTAACATATATTGACGTACCCGAAGAATTCAGCGGTACGGTAATTGGGAAGTTAAGCCACCGTAAAGCTGAACTTCTTAACATGGGAGCCGGCACCGGCGGTTATACCCGCTTGGAATTCTCCATCCCCTCAAGAGGCTTAATCGGCTATCGAGGCGATTTTATGACGGATACCAAGGGAAATGGTATCATTAACAGCATTTTTAACGGCTATGGTCCTTACAAAGGAGATATCCAGTATCGCAAGCAGGGCTCATTGATTGCTTTTGAAAGCGGTGAATCCGTAACCTATGGTTTGTTCAATGCCCAGGAACGCGGCACCTTGTTTATCGGTCCCGGCGAGCAGGTTTACTCCGGTATGGTGGTGGGCCAGAACCCCAAGGCTGAGGATATTGAATTAAATGTTTGTAAAAAGAAACAGCTGACCAATACCCGTTCTTCCAGCGCCGACGAGGCATTGCGTTTGACACCGCCTCGTGTTTTAAGCTTGGAACAGGCACTGGATTTCATTGATACGGATGAGTTGTTGGAAGTAACACCGACGAGTCTTAGAATACGAAAGAAAATTTTAGATCCGACATTAAGAAAGAGAGCTGCGTTTGCGAAAAAAGCACCGACGGGCTAAAACGGTCCTTAATTGAATTGTGAAACGCCGCCCAGCAAAGTCAAATTACAAATCATACCAAACAAACGAAAACACCCTGCATACTATCATGCAGGGTGTTGTTATTTCCTAATCGTTGGAACTGTTTGAGCTCTTGCCCAATAAATAAAAGACTAATGCAAATATACCGAGGAAAGCTGTAACAGCTCCTACAATGATTGCATACTTCTTTACCTGTGTCTTCACTTCATTCTCGATGACGCGATGGTAAGAGGTTACCACTCTGTCACAATCATCCTTCTCTACAAAAGCGGTATCTGACACTGCCTGTATCATCTCATCTCTGGTCATATCTGTCCCTCCTTCGCTTTCAATGCTTGTATCATTTATTATCATTCAAGTATTCTTTTTGATTCATTTATTTTACCACGAATTATCTGTTTTGTGTAGAGGTTCCTTCGTGAATTTTCTGAATCCACATCTTTTGATTATTTATTACGTACTTTTCTACTGTTCCATCCAGTAATTCAACCGTCAAACCGGTGTTGTATATGAAGTTCTTGTGCCCTTCCACTTTCTTAATATTTGCCAATGGAATGCTGAATTCATGCACCTGCACATTCTGCTGATGGGACTTAAAATAAAGACTGTCATTTAACAGAAACATCCAACCGCCGACACTTTCCTTGCCTACCTGGTGATTCGCTGCTCCATCGTAAAACAATCTGTTCTGTGCAATAAAGGTATTTCTTAACGGTGCAAACTCTTCCGCTTTCTTTTTCATAAAAAGATACATGAGAACTCCGTATAACAAGCCACAGGCAACACCAAAACCCAAAGCAAAAATCACATCTGCTACCAGCCCAATTATAATGCCAAAAAGAATTGCATCCTGAAACAAAAGACAGCCCAGCCCCGGTAACAAACACATACCTAACAGGCCGGCCATTAATCCCATCATCAATCCAAAATACACGCCCAGCTTCACTGCGCTTTTTTTACTCTCCTGCATTTTATATCACTCCTTCTGCTTCCAAATATGCCAGCAATCCTTCACATCCATCCATAACATCCCGATAAGTCACTTCAAAGTTATGGGTATACCAAGGATCTGCCACTTCACCCGGTCTGTCCGTGAAATCCATCAAAAGATGCAACTTGCCTTCAGGATCTCCTCCCGTAATGCGGCTCATATTGCGCATATTCCAATCGTCCATACCGATAAGCATATCATAATCCTGATAGTCCTTTTTCGTCAACTGTCTGGCACGCTTCTTAGAATAATCAATTCCGAGACGGTCCAAAATCGCCGCTGTCCCGTGATGCACCCGGCTGCCGATTTCTTCCGTGCTGGTAGCTGCGGACGCAATGCAGAACTCCGATGAGAGACCGCGTTGGTCTACTAAATATTTCATGATGAATTCTGCCATGGGCGAACGACAGATGTTGCCGTGGCACACAAACAATATTTTAATCATAATAATAGTTACTCCTTTTTTATCCTTATCACACTTAATTCCAGCCCTTCCAAACCTCCGGCATATATCCCAGCGTCGACTGCTTTCCATTCCTAACCACCGGCGTCTT
>JAZSEW010000004.1:0-58915 GCA_045531895.1 Lachnospiraceae bacterium | reverse complement strand
TCTGCGTACCCGTTCCGGTAACTGCTATTTAAAAGAAAGTTTAAAGCTTTCTGAAGTGGAAGCACTGCGGGATGCTGGAACTCTGGAAGAACAGATTGTTTCCGTAGAGCAGATGTTTGCAGACTGTAAAGCCTTTGCTATGAAGCCGGAGTGGGACAAGCTTTTGTTAAACGGAAATCACGTGATGGAACAGGATTTTGAGATTACAGATGTGGCAGAAACGTTATATAACAGGAAAAATATTGAATCTACAAGTGTAGAACCAGAAGAGTACAAAAGCTCATTATCTGAATTTCCTGACAACTGGTATCGGGCGTATGACAGTACCGGACGTTTTCTTGGATTA
Organism: Lachnospiraceae bacterium; assembly: GCA_045531895.1. Classification (GTDB taxonomy): domain Bacteria; phylum Bacillota; class Clostridia; order Lachnospirales; family Lachnospiraceae; genus SIG299. The sequence continues at coordinate 58,569 of JAZSEW010000004.1, read as the reverse complement.
TATGAAAAGAATGGTAAAAAATATACACCGGTAAAGATGTTTTTATAAAACAATTTTCAACTCTAAGTATTAAAGGATCTGTATGAAAATAATTAATGATATTGCAAAAGTACAATGGAATAAAACATCTATAACCTTGGGCAAGTTTGACGGAGTCCATTTGGGACACCGTATACTGATGGACAAGGTGTTGGATGCCAAAGAGCAGGGATGTACGCCAACGGTATTTACTTTTGACAAGTTTCCGTCCCAATTTCTGCGCCATGAGACTATGACTTCCATTTTGTTAGAAGAAGAAAAGGAAGAGCTGCTTGCGGGACTTGGCATAGAACGTTATGTGTTGTTTCCGTTCCATGAAAAAACCGCATCTATGGAGCCGGAAGAATTTGTAGAAAAAATTCTGGTAAATACCATGAAGGTACAGCAGTTGTTTGTAGGTTCAGATTTCCGATTTGGCAAGGGAAGACGTGGAAATGCTGATTTATTGGAACGTTTATCTCAAACGTATGGTTTTGCTTTTGAAGCAGTAGACAAACGTCTGTATAAAGGGGAAGAAATCAGCAGTACAAAAATCAGGGAATGCATCAGTAACGGTGAGATGGAAGATGTCACAGCCATGCTTGGCATGCCGTATCAGCTGTCCGGAGAAATTATTCACGGAAGAAGCCTAGGACATAAAATAGGTGTTCCTACCATTAATCAGGTAGTGCCCGAAGGAAAAATTATGCCATTATGCGGTGTTTATTGTGCGAAGGTCACGGTGGAGGAGAAAGAATACTTTGGTATTTCCAATGTGGGCAGTAAACCTACGGTACAGGAACAATTGATTTATGGTCTGGAAACCCATTTGTTTGGCTGTCAGGAAGATTTATATGGAAAGCTGGCAAAAACAGAATTGCTGCACTTTGTGCGCCCGGAGCATAAATTTGATTCCGTGGAGGCATTGCGTCAGCAACTGGAGCATGACAAACAGACCGGATGGCAGTATTTTAAAGAACAGAGTTCATGACAGAAACGTGAAGTGAAACCAGGCAGGAGCAGATTTGTATGAATTATCATATTAACCACGAAAATAGCAAACCGGCTTATTTGCAGTTGTATGAAGCACTGAAACGGGATATTGTAACAGGTGCTTTTACCTACGGCAGTAAAATGCCTTCTAAACGGACATTGTCAGAAGAAACCGGAGTCAGTGTAATTACGGTTCAGCATGCTTATGAGATTCTTTGTGAAGAGGGATATCTGGAGGGGCGTCAACGTAGCGGCTATTTTGCGGTATATAAGGACAGTGATTTTGTTTCTGCCGCAGAACACAGGGTGTTATCTGATAGAGAGGCAGAGAATGCAAAATCAAAGCTCTGTGTTGGTCAAAATATAAAAAATAAAAGCGAATTTCCGTTTTCTGTACTTTCCAAGATTATGCGAAAGGTTTTGCTTGATTATGGAGACAGTATTTTGGTAAAATCTCCGAATAAAGGTTGCATGGAGCTTCGGGCAGCAATTTCAGCCTATCTGGCAAGAAGCAATGGAATGAGTGTTCGTCCGGAGCAGATTGTAATTGGAGCCGGAGCGGAGTATTTGTATGGGTTGATTGTCCAACTATTAGGAAAAACGCGGATATTTGGTTTGGAAAATCCTTCGTATGAGAAAATACGGCGGGTATATGAAGCCAATGGTGTGGTTTGTGATATGCTGAAAATGGGACATAACGGAATCAAAACAGCAGAACTGGAGAGGACGGAAGCTACGGTGCTTCACATAACCCCATTTAACAGTTTTCCAAGCGGTATTACCGCGGGAGTATCAAAACGCCAGGAATATTTAAACTGGGCAAAAAGCAGAAATGCATATATTATAGAAGATAACTATGCAGCGGAACTGACTGTTTCCAAAAAGAATGATGATACGGTGTTTTCCATGGCAGACAATGCCTTGGTATTGTATTTAAATACATTTTCCGAAACGATTGCCCCTTCCATGCGAGTCGGCTATTTAGTATTGCCGGAGAAGCTGCTTTCTGAATATGAAGAAAAACTTGGTTTTTATTCCTGTACCGTACCGGTATTTGAACAGTATGTGCTGGCGGAGCTGATTCACAGCGGAGATTTTGAGAGGCATATTAATAGGGTGAGAAGAGAACGAAGAAAGAAAAAATAAAGAAGCAATCTGCAGAGTATAAATGCAAATTGCTTCTTCTTTTTGTTTAACAGACAGTTATTCAACGTGAGGGGCAATAGCGATGGCGAAATAACCTTCCTCCTCGGTGGCCTCAATGAGATAGTTATCAACAACATCGTAATAACCGATATTTTCTTCTGTCACAGTATAATTCACGCCTAATATTTCCAAGACACCATTAAACATTTTAACAGCTTCTTCTGCGGAAGCGTGATAACAGTATGCCCAGATGAAATCTCCGTTTACAGCATCAAAAGCAATATTAATGGAGTTGTCATAGTTGCTGCTGTCATAGTAGTCGTAGCAGTACACATAATAACTGAAAATTCCTTCTTCGGCATTGCCGCTGATGTTGTAATATGGATATAGTTCTTCATAAGTATCGCTGAAATATCCGGCACCGTAATTCAGTAGTTTTTCTTTGGTATCCTTAGAAATGGATAAACGGTATAAACCGGTGGAAGGCTGTCCGGTGGCAAAAACTTCATTTTCTAAAGGCTCGAAATCGACCGTTCCGTTTTCATCTATAGAATAACCGGTCATATCAGAAAACTCGTTTTCTTCTTCCTCATCGATCAAAGCTTCTTTTAAGTAAGGAAACTCTTCGGCAATGGCAAGAATATCGGTTGCCATTGCGTTATAATTAAAACGGTTCATCCAGGTATCGAAGTCGACGGAGTCTGCCGGAGCAGTAGCTTCTGCGTAGTCGCGCATTTTGACATCCATGGTGATATCAAATAATTTTGAACCTAATTCAGCAAAAGTTACAGTCCACTTGGTTTTATTCTCCTTTTTTTCAGTTTTAATGAGGAAGCTTGAACTATCATCAACGAGTGTTAAATCGAAGCGGGTGGTTCCGTTTTTTACAGAATATTTTATTTCTGCAAAATCATTGTCACTATTAAGTTTTATTGAAACATCGTTTTCTTTATATTTATATTCAGCGGTAAATACTTTTCCCTGATCAGAAAGCATAGTAAATATGCCTGTGTTTGTTCCGGTAGTTTCTGAGTAAAAAAGAACCTGTTCCTCACCATCTGCATTTATCGCATAAAAACGAAATCCTTTTGGGGTGGAAGCAAAAATAACGGGTGCCTCAGGGGCAGTATCAATGCTGATTTCCCATGCATAAGCTTCCTCGGAGCCGGAATAGTAATTTATTTGAATATAGGAATATTCCATTTCAAGGAACTGGGTACATAGTTCGCTAATAAATTCCGGAGTGCGCTCATCGTTTACCAAAGCTGTAAAAATTGAATTTAAATCATCGGAGCTTGCGCGCACAACATGTTTTTCCCCGGTAACAGCATAATCACCGGAACCGATGGTACAATCGGCTTCAATTCCTAACTGCGGCTGAAAACAGTTAAGGATGTTCTGAAAATTTACCAGTATAACATCCTTTGCTATATCACTGCTAAGAGCAACTGCATCGGTGTATGCGTTAAATTGTTCCGTAAGTTCTTCGATAGAAGCTTCCATGATTTCTTCCCAAGGATAGCTTGCATATTTATTAGAATACTCCGGCAGATTAAAGTAAATTGTTTTATAATCGGTGAATAATTCTCCTGATACAAGTTCGGTATCTTTTAAATACAGGGTACCATTTGCAGCAAGAGTGTCTTTTACATCAAAAGAAGCCTTTAAAGTTATCGGGTCAAAATAGTCCTGTCCGGTAATTTCTTTTACATAGTTTTCACCGAAAGAAAATTTTATATCTGTATCAAAACCAATACCTTTGCTAAAGTCAGCAGTATCTGTCGGCATCTGAAGGGTGGTACGAAGAGTATCCAAAGAAGCTGACAGATTCTTAAGCCCGGTCAGTGCCAGATTTTCCGGAACCGGTGTCGGACTTGGCGTCGGAGTAGCCGTCGGTGTTGGGGTGGCTGTTGGCGTCGGAGTAGCCGTTGGTGTTGCTGTAGCTGTTGAAGTCGCAGCTTCCGTTGGAGCCTTGGTTTCTGTTGAAGCAGTGTTTGTCGGTGTCGGCACCGGAGTCTGTTTTTCTTTATTACAACCGATAATAAAGAGGAACAGTAATAAAAATGTAATGAATATCTTTTTCTTCATTGGTATATCCTCCTTGTAAAAATGACTTTTTTGTGGTAAAGTCAAAAAGTATTATAAATGGATTAGTAGGAAAAGTCAATTGCTTGAAATTGAGACCATGTAATTAGGAAATTAAATGCATTCGTATACACTGGAGGAAGTGCGAAGTATTGTAAATGCGGTGAAAAATATAATTTTTGTATCTGTCAAAGAAAACACTTGACACTATCAAAATCTTGTAGTACAATACCACCTGTATGTAAAGAAAAAGACTTTACAGGTGGTGTTTTTTATGGTAGACTCAATGGAAGAAATCGTAGAGCTTTCCTTACTATTTGATTTTTACGGGGAAATGCTTGGCGACCACAAAAAGCAGATATTTGAGGACTATGTGTTAAATGACCTTTCTTTAGCAGAGATTGCAGACGAAGAAGGCATCTCAAGACAGGGTGTCCACGATATTGTAAAACGATGTACAAAGCAGTTAAAGGAGTATGAAGCAGCACTTCATCTGGTAGAAAAATTCCAGCACATGAAGGAAAAGCTTACAGAAGCTTCCGGACTGTTGACGATAGAAGTCCAAATGGACAGTAGTGAAAACATATCAAAAGCAAAGTCGATACTGGAAGAAGTAATGGCAGAGCTTTAAAAAGGAGTATTTCATGGCATTTGACAGCCTTTCCGAAAAACTGCAAAATGTATTCAAAAATCTTCGTAATAAAGGCCGTTTAACAGAGGCAGATGTAAAGGTTGCCTTAAAAGAAGTTAAAATGGCTCTCTTAGAAGCCGATGTAAACTTCAAGGTAGTAAAGACCTTTATTAATACGGTGCAGGAACGTGCCGTAGGTCAGGATGTTATGAGCAGTTTAACACCGGGCCAGATGGTAATTAAAATTGTAAATGAAGAGCTTGTAAAGCTGATGGGTGAGGAAAAAACAGAGCTCACCATTTTGCCTGGTAGCCAGACAACCGTTATTATGATGTGCGGTCTGCAGGGTGCCGGTAAAACAACAACAGCGGCAAAGATTGCCGGACAGTTAAAAAGTAAGGGCAAAAAACCTTTGCTGGTAGCCTGTGATATTTACCGTCCTGCGGCGATTGACCAGTTGGAGGTCAATGCAAACAAACAGGGTGTGGATTTCTTCGCCATGGGAACCAAATTAAGCCCGGTAAATATTGCCAAGGCAGGTATGGAGCATGCGGCAAAGAACGGCAATAATGTCGTAATTATTGATACAGCCGGACGTCTCCACATTGATGAGGCAATGATGGAAGAGTTAGTACAGATTTCTAACGAGATTCCAATTACAAATATACTTCTGACGGTGGATGCAATGACCGGTCAGGATGCAGTAAACGTTGCGCAGACTTTCAATGAAAAATTACCGCTGACAGGCGTAATTCTCACAAAGATGGACAGTGATACCCGTGGTGGTGCGGCACTTTCCATCCGTTCAGTCACAGGACTTCCGATTATTTATGTCGGTATGGGCGAAAAGCTTTCCGATTTGGAGCCGTTTTACCCGGACCGTATGGCAAGCAGAATCCTTGGTATGGGTGATATTTTGACCCTGATTGATAAGGCTCAGGCGGATTTTGATGAAGAAAAGGCGAAAGAAATGACCCGCAAAATGAAAAAGGCGGAGTTTGATTTCAATGATTTGTTAGACCAGTTCCATCAGATGAAGAAAATGGGTGGCATCAGTTCCATCATGGGCATGCTACCGGGAATGGGCCAGCTAAAGGATGTAGAAATTGATGATGATGCATTCAAGGGCGTGGAGGCAATTATTTATTCCATGACTCCGGAAGAACGTTCCAATCCGGCTCTTATCAATCCGTCCAGAAAACGCAGAATTGCCAAGGGTGCCGGCGTTGACATCAGTGAAGTTAATCGTCTGGTAAAGCAGATTGAGGGTCAGAAAAAAATGATGAAGCAGCTGTCCGGTATGATGGGTGGCAAAGGAAAACACCGTTTTGGCGGCATGGGTGGTCTTGGCGGAGGAAAATTTCCGTTTGGCGGCATGTAACACGAAACAATCAGAAAGAAATTTTAGAGGCTTTCTGTTGTAAATATAAGCGTAAAAACGCTATCAAACAATATAAGAAAATTCTAGGAGGAATTAAAAAATGGCAGTTAAGATCAGATTAAAGAGAATGGGACAGAAGAAGGCACCTTTTTATAGAATCGTTGTAGCAGATTCTCGTTCCCCAAGAGATGGTAAGTTCATCGCAGAGGTTGGTACTTATGATCCAACTAAGACTCCAAGCGTATTCAACATCAATGAAGAAGAAGCTAAGAAGTGGCTTGAGAATGGCGCACAGCCAACAGAAACTGTTGCTAAGTTATTCAAGAAGGCAGGTCTTAAGTAGTCTTTTTGGTTAGTTTATAGCAGCTTCGGAGGTGCACAGATATGAAGGAACTTGTAAAAGTTATCGCTATGGCACTGGTAGATCATCCGGATCAGGTTGTTGTTACGGAAGAGGAAACTGAAAAGGCAATCGTAGTAGAGCTTAAGGTTGCTCCGGAGGATATGGGTAAGGTAATCGGCAAACAGGGTCGTATTGCGAAGTCCATTCGTACCGTAGTTAAGGCAGCTTCTACCAAGGATGATAAGAAAGTAGTCGTTGAAATTATGCAGTAAATAAAAAAGACTGTATCACCATAAATTTTTGAGTCTTATAATATCCGTGTTCGCCTGACTCCTCCGACGCTTGTATGTCCAGTCGGGAACAAACATACTGTTTGTCCGTTCTGTTCCTACAAACGTCGTTTGAGATGTCGAACACTTGGGTATTATAAGTTTCAAAAATAATAAGGTTGCTACAGGCTTTTTTAGTTTGGGTTGTTAAGTGGAGCCGAAGATGGGTGTCGGCTGAAAAGGAGACAGGAATGGAAGATTACTTACGCGTAGGCGTCATTGCCAATACCCATGGGGTACATGGTGAAGTGAAGGTATTTCCTACAACAGATGATGTAAATCGTTTTAAAAAGCTGAAAGAAGTACAGTTGGATACCGGAAAAGAGTTAAAACCGTTAAAAATCACCGGTGTAAAATTTTTTAAGAATATGGCAATTCTGAAATTTGAGGGAATTGATAACATAAATGATATTGAAAAATATAAGGGCAAGGATTTGCTGATTACGAGGGAACAGGCAGTTCCTTTAAAGAAAGATGAGTTTTTTATCTGCGACCTGATTGGCTGTCAGGTTGTAACTGAGGACGGTACAGCAGTCGGTGAGCTGACGGAGGTTCTGCAGACAGCTGCCAATGATGTTTTTGTTGTACAAGGCAAAGGAAAAAAAGAAATTCTTGTTCCTTATATCGATGATTGTGTAAAAAATGTTTCCATAGAGGATAAGAAGGTTACCGTGGTATTATTGCCGGGGATGGAAGAGTAACGATTGCTTCTTTAGGAAGCGGGGAGAACATTATGAACTTTTATGTAATGACATTATTCCCTGAAATGATTGAACAGGGTCTGAATACAAGTATTATCGGTCGCGCCATGGAAAAGGAGCTGCTATCCATCAAGGCAGTAAATATCAGAGATTATACACTGGACAAGCATAAAAGAGTGGATGATTATCCTTACGGCGGCGGTGCGGGTATGCTGATGGCCGTGGAACCGGTAGTAAGAACCTATACTGCAATCCGGGAAGATATTGCGGCAAAGACCGGAAACACGGAGCGTCCGAGAGTAATTTATGTGACACCCTGGGGAAAACCGTTTCACCAGGAAATGGCACGAGAATTTGCAAAGGAAGAAAACCTTGTTTTTTTGTGCGGCCATTATGAAGGAATTGACGAGCGTGCACTGGAGGAGGTTGCTACAGATTTTGTTTCCATCGGAGATTATGTACTTACCGGCGGAGAGCTTCCGGCTATGGTGATGATTGATGCAATTTCCAGACTTCTTCCGGGAGTACTTAATAATAAAGATTCTGCAGAATATGAGAGCTTTACCGGGAATTTATTGGAACATCCACAGTATACCAGACCAGAGGTCTACAATGGTAGAACGGTGCCGGAGGTATTGTTGTCCGGGCATCATGCTAATATTGAAAAGTGGAAAAAGGAGCAATCATTGCTTCGTACACAGAAATATCGGCCGGATTTGTTAAAAAAATAAAAGTTTTGCTTGCATTATTTGGAAACATGATGTATAATAATATTTTGTGAGACAAGATGTTCCGCTGTATCCATAGGGGATAGTAAGAATGTCTGTAATTTATATAGGAGGTCACAAATATGAACGACATTATTAAGAGCATTGAAGCAGCTCAGGTTAAGGCTGAAGTTGCAAACTTCCACGTTGGTGATACTGTTAAGGTATACGCTAAGGTAAAGGAAGGAAACCGCGAAAGAACACAGGTTTTTGAAGGTATCGTATTAAAGAGACAGCACGGTGGTGCAAGAGAGACTTTCACAGTAAGAAAGACATCTAATGGTATCGGTGTTGAAAAGACATGGCCATTACACTCTCCAAACGTTGAAAAGATCGAAGTAATTCGTCTTGGTAAGGTTAGACGTGCTAAGTTAAATTACCTTCGTCAGAGAACCGGTAAGAGCGCAAAGGTTAAAGAGCTTGTTAGATAATTGTTACTGTTCACAGTAAACTTTCAGGTGACTGATACAAAAGCTTCGGGGGAAACTCCGGAGCTTTTTTTCTTGAATTCAATTCCATAAAATGCTATACTGAAAAGGATAGTTGGAAAGGACGTGTTGCAATCTATGGACATGAATATAAATCTATATAGCAAAAAGTCAAAGTGGAAAAAATATGTTAAGGCACTTGTTCTTTGGATTGTGGAAATTGCATTGGTAATTCTGGCAGCTTATCTTATTATTGAATATGCCGTAGAAAAAACAACAATGATGGGTATTTCCATGAATACAACCTTAAATGACGGAGATAAAATAATAATTAATAAGTTATCCTATCTGCGGGATGAACCGGATCGTTTTGATGTAATTGTATTCAGTCAGAGTAAGACCGGACATGGATATTATAATATTAAGCGTGTCATCGGATTACCGGGAGAAACCGTGGAAATCATTAATGGTGCGGTTTTTATCAATGGAGAAAAACTGCGGGAGCGAATTACTGTGGAAGCCATGCGGGTAGCCGGTTTGGCAGAGGAAGCTATTGTACTTGGAGAAAATGAGTTTTTTGTGCTGGGTGATAACCGGAATTACAGCGAGGACAGCCGATTTGCCAATATCGGTATAATAGTAAAAGAAGATATAATCGGAAAAGCCTGGCTGCGCCTGGAACCATTTTCGATTATAGACAAGATTAACAGGGAAGACTAAGGAAGAATCGCAAGTCGGGAAGAGAGGAAAAGTATGCATTATCAATGGTATCCGGGACATATGTCCAAGGCAAAAAGACAAATGCAGGAAGATATTAAGTTAATTGACGTGGTGATTGAGCTGGTGGATGCGAGAATTCCGTACAGTTCAAAAAATCCGGATATCGATACTCTTGCAAAGGGAAAAGACAGAGTTATTTTGTTAAATAAGGCAGATTTGGCGGATGAACGTGCTACCGCTGCATTTAAAAAGTTTTATGAAGAAAAAGGCTTTCATGTGTGTACCGTCAATTCCAAAGGAGGAAATGGTGTAAAAAATGTGATGAGCACAGTTCGTACTGCCTGCAGGGCCAAGATTGAAAAGGACCGTGCAAGAGGTATTATCGGACGTCCTATACGAGCCATGATTGTAGGCATTCCAAATGTGGGAAAGTCAACATTTATTAATTCCTTTGCCGGAAAGGCCTGTGCCAAAACGGGAAACAAGCCGGGTGTCACAAAAGGAAAGCAGTGGATTCGTTTAAATAAAGAGCTGGAGCTTTTGGATACTCCGGGTATTCTCTGGCCTAAATTTGATGACCAGAAGGTTGGTCTTCATATTGCCATGATTGGCTCCATTAATGAAGATATTTTAGATCAGAATGAACTGGCGATTAAACTGCTTGACTTTATTCTTGCTAATTATAAAGGAGCTGTACAGGCCCGATATAATGTGGAAGAAGAAGGCAATGGCGAAGAAATGCTGACAAAGATTGCAGAAAAGCGTGCCTGCAGGAAAAAGGGCGGCGAGCTGGATTTGGAGAAGATGTCCTCCTTTATCGTCGATGATTTCCGGGGAGGAAGAATCGGCAGAGTGACTCTGGAGCGCCCGGAGGATTTTGAGTAATGGAGAAAATTGCAGAAATTAAGGCTGTTTTAGAGGCTGCGGATGTGGCAGAACTTCCGTTGATTATGGAGAGATATACAGCAGATGAAAGAGAAGGTGTGAAAAAGCTTCTTATAAAGGCGCAGAAAAAGCTGGATGCTTATGCGAAAGAACTGACGCGCACCGAGAATATGAAAATATATGAGCGGAAGTATGCGGATTATTCCTATATCTGCGGTATTGATGAGGTGGGCAGGGGACCTCTTGCAGGGCCTGTAGTAGCTGCTGCCGTTATATTACCAAAAGATTGTAATATTTTATATATTAACGATTCGAAACAGCTTTCTGAGCAAAAGCGAGAGGAATTGTATGATAAGATTATGGAGCAGGCTGTGTCAGTGGGCGTTGGAATCGTTTCCCATGAACGGATTGATGAAATCAATATTTTACAGGCTACTTATGAAGCAATGCGTCAGGCTGTAGGGAAGCTTTCTGTGGTTCCGGATCTGTTATTAAATGATGCGGTGACTATTCCGGAGCTTCCGATGAAGCAGGTGCCCATTATTAAAGGCGATGCCAAAAGTATGTCCATTGCGGCTGCCAGTATTATTGCAAAGGTCACCAGAGACCGTATGATGGTAGAATTGGACAAATTTTATCCGGAATATGGTTTTGCGGGAAATAAGGGCTATGGTGCTGCTGTACATATTCAGGCATTAAAGCAAATCGGACCTTGTAAAATTCACCGGAGAAGCTTTATTAAAGGAATTCTTGGTGAGGAATAAATATAAGGAGGGCTCTGTATGGAACAGGAAAATAAAAGTATAGAAACAAAAACAGCAGTAGCCCTGACTTATGAGGAAGGGGACAAAGCCCCGACAATTCTTGCCACCGGTAAGGGCTATGTGGCAGAAAAAATTATTGAAACAGCAAAAGAAGTAAATGTTCCGATTCACAAAGATGAAAAATTGGCTGCAACTCTGTCTAAATTAGAAATCGGAGATTATATTCCCAAAGAGCTGTACGGAGTTGTGGCGGAAATTCTTGTGTTTGTTGACAGGGTAGAAGGTGTAAAAAAGCATGGAAAATAAGCGAAGTGTGGGCAACCAAAAAGAAGAATTGGTTGCAGCATGGTTGAAAGAACAGGGAGTCGAAATTCTTGCACGGAATTTTTATTTCCATGGCGGAGAACTGGACCTTGTAATTAAAGATGGGGAATATCTTTGTTTTATCGAAGTAAAATACAGAAAAAGCACAAATTACGGTTATCCTGAAGAGGCGGTAACACCGTCAAAACAGCGGAAAATCCTGCAGGGAGCCAAGGTGTTTTTGTATAAAAACCATATTTCGTCGGATACTCCCTGCCGGTTTGATGTGATATCTGTTTATCAGGAGGAAATCACCTGGATTAAGGACGCTTTTATGGCAGGCTAAGACAGAAAAGCTAAAAACGCTTTACAAACCGAAAGGCATATGGTAAATTAAATTGAATCAAATAGTTTTTAAAACTACAAGCGAGGTAAAATAGATGAGTAAACCAATTGTAGCTATTGTAGGAAGACCAAACGTAGGAAAATCCACATTGTTTAATGTGCTGGCAGGAGAAAGAATTTCTATTGTTAAGGATTTTCCCGGTGTTACCAGAGATAGAATCTATGCAGAAGTGAACTGGTTAAACTACCAGTTTACCATGATTGATACCGGTGGCATTGAACCGGAAAGCAAGGATATGATGCTGACTTATATGAGACAGCAGGCGCAGACTGCTATTGACACCGCCGATATTATCATTTTTGTGGTAGATGTCAAGCAGGGTCTTGTGGATGCTGACTTTAAAGTGGCGGACATGCTTCGCCGTGCCCACAAGCCGGTAGTACTTTGTGTTAACAAGGTGGATGATTTTAATAAGTATCAGGCAGATGTTTATGAGTTTTATAATCTCGGTATCGGTGACCCGATGCCTGTTTCTGCTGTCAACATGCTTGGTATCGGTGATATGCTTGATGAGGTTATCAAACACTTCGGTACGAAAGGGCAGGACGAGGCAGAGGATGAGCGTCCGCGAATTGCTATTGTCGGTAAACCAAACGTAGGTAAGTCCTCTATGATTAATAAGCTTCTTGGCGAAGACCGCGTGATTGTTTCCGACATCGCAGGAACTACCCGTGATGCTATTGATACGGCAGTAACCTTTAATAAAAAGGAATATGTGTTTATTGATACCGCAGGACTCCGCCGTAAGAGTAAAATCAAGGAAGAAATCGAACGTTTCAGTATTGTGCGTACCGTGGCGGCGGTGGAACGTGCCGATGTGGTTGTGGTTGTGATTGATGCCACCGAAGGAATTACCGAGCAGGACGCAAAAATTGCGGGTATTGCCCATGATAACGGTAAGGGTGTTATTATCGCCGTAAATAAATGGGATGCAGTAGCAGATAAGGATGATAAGACAATTTATCGTCACACCGAGAAAATTCGCGAGGTGCTGTCGTTTGTTCCGTATGCGGATATTATTTTCATTTCTGCATTAACCGGTCAGCGTATGCACAAGCTGTTTGAGCATATTGAGACCGTAATTCAGAACCAGAATATGAGAATCGGTACCGGTGTATTAAATGAAATTATGATGCAGGCGGTATCTCTTCAGCAGCCGCCGTCCGATAAAGGTAAGCGCTTAAAGCTTTACTATATTACGCAGGTAGCGGTAAAACCGCCGACCTTTGTTATTTTTGTAAATGATAAGGAAATTATGCATTTTTCCTATGTAAGATATATTGAAAACAAGATTAGAGAAGCCTTTGGTTTTTCCGGAACATCGTTGAAGTTTATTATCAGGGAGCGTTCGGAGAAAGACAATTAATAGGGATAAGTACAACTTCGGAGGAAGAATCAATGTTATTGTTTCAGTCAATATTATTATGCCTGCTGGCAGGATATATTTTAGGTGGTATGTCTGGCGGCTATGTAGCGGGCAAACTATATAAAACAGATGTCAGAGAGCATGGAAGCGGGAATTTAGGTGCCACTAATGTGCTTAGAACCCTGGGCATCAAGGCGGCAATTCTTACCTTTGCCATAGATGTTTCCAAGGTAATTATTCCGGTACTGGTAGTTCGTTATGTTCTGTTTCCGCAGTATGAAGCATTTTCTTATGAAAGCCAGCTGTTGGTACTTTATATTGCTTTTGGTGCAGTGATAGGACATAATTTTCCGATGACCTTAAATTTTCATGGAGGTAAGGGCGTTGCCTGTCTGGCAGCAACCATTCTGATGTTTGACTGGAGAATGGCGCTTCCGGAATTACTTCTTTTTGTTATCGTGGTTGCTGTTACGAAATATGTATCAGTTGGTTCCATCCTGATTTCTTTGTTTTTCTTTGGATGGATTGTGGTAGTACATGAGGCACCGTTACATATGATTCTGATTGCATCGGCGTTTCCGTTGTCGGTTATTTTTATGCACCGTTCCAACATTGTGCGTCTCATACACGGAACAGAAAATAAGATTGGCTCAAAAAAGAAATAAGGAAGCAAAAACACAAGGAGAATTAAGAATGAAAATTACAGTATTGGGAGCAGGTACATGGGGAACGGCCCTGGCAATTTTACTTGCAGAAAATAAACATGAGGTAACTATTTGGTCTAAGCTGCCGAAAGAAATTGAAGATTTAGATAAAAACCGGACTTCCATTAAAAACCTGCCGGGAGCAATTCTTCCTGAAAGTGTTGTGGTAACAACCGATTTGGAAGCAGCTTTGCAGGCGCCTGAAATGATTGTTATGGCAGTAGCCTCTGTCTTTATCAGAGAGACGGCAAAAAGAATTTCTTCTTTGATTCCTGCGGGAATGATTATTGTCAACGTGGCAAAGGGTGTAGAAGAAGCTACCTTAAAAACGTTAACAGAAGTGATTGAAGATGAAATTCCACAGGCGGAGGTAGCTGTATTATCCGGACCAAGCCATGCCGAAGAGGTAAGCCGGAAAATACCAACCACCATTGTTGCCGGTGCAAAGAAAAAACAGGTGGCAGATGCCATTCAGGATGCTTTTATGAACGAATTTTTCCGCGTTTATACAAGCCCGGATGTCATTGGCATTGAACTTGGAGGTTCCTTAAAAAATGTTATTGCATTAGCTGCCGGAGTACTGGATGGTATGGGGCTTGGAGATAATACCAAGGCAGCACTGATGACACGGGGAATTGCAGAAATTTCCCGTCTTGGCGTGGCTATGGGAGGTAAGTATGAAACCTTCGCCGGATTATCCGGAATGGGTGACTTGATGGTAACCTGTACCAGTAAACACAGCAGAAACCGTAATGCCGGTTTCTTAATCGGTCAGGGAAAAACAGCTGCTGAGGCGATGCAGGAAGTAAATCAGACCGTAGAAGGCGTATATTCTGCTAAAGCAGCCTATAAGCTTGGTCAGAAATATCAGGTAGAACTGCCGATTGTGGAGCAGGTAAACAAGGTTTTATTCGAAAACAAGCCATTAAAGGAAGCAATCTATGATTTACTGATTCGTGAAAAAACAGAAGAACATTCCACGTTAGCGTGGAAAGAATAGAACGCATAAAATAATAACTACACAATACCCCCCGGAGTACTGTGCAGTTATTATTTTTTGCTGATGAATTCATTCTATATGTTCTAATTCCTGAAGTTAACACATATAGTATACAAACAATACCGGTGCGTATCATTGTTGGACTTTAGGAGGTGCTTATGGAAAGCCTTACATTTAACATTTATAAAGACATACAGCAAAGAACTAACGGTGCAGTATACTTAGGTGTTGTGGGCCCGGTAAGAACCGGAAAATCCACGTTTATCAAACGTTTTATGGATGTGCTTGTTTTGCCGAAAGTAACAGAGCCGCACATCAGACAACAGATTAATGATGAACTTCCGCAGAGCGGAAACGGAAAAACAATTATGACTACAGAACCTAAATTTATTCCTATGACGCCTGCAAGTATTCTGTTGGAAGATGATTCTGAATTGAAACTTCGGTTGATTGACTGTGTCGGGTATATGACTGAAGGGGCATTAGGGCATATGGAAGAGAATGCTGCACGGATGGTAAAAACACCGTGGAGTACAACGGAAATACCTTTTGCGGAGGCGGCAGCCATTGGCACAAGAAAAGTCATCGAGGATCATTCCACGATTGGAATTGTTGTGACTACCGATGGCAGCTTTGGTGATATTCCAAGGGACAATTATCTGGTGCCGGAGGAACAGACTATCCGGGAGTTACAGGAGATAGGAAAGCCGTTTGTTGTTTTGTTAAACACGGCACATCCTACATCTGTAGAATCTCGTGAAATGGCAAAAGATATGGAAGAAAAATATCATGCAACGGTAGTACCGGTTAACTGCCTGAATTTAACTGCAGAGGATATTACAGGAATTATGGATCGTATAGTGACATCGTTTCCTGCGAACCGGATTTATTTTTCCATACCTAAATGGGTGGAACTTCTTCCGGCAGAACATGAGATAAAGAGAGGGGTTATACGGTCTGTACAGGATTATCTTGCAGAAATTTCTTCCATGAAGGATGTTTTGGAACAACGTAGAACTGTATCGGGAGAATACATAAATCAGTTTGATATTCAGGAACTTCACAGAGAAAATGGTGAAGTGTCCATCTGCATAAAGATAAAAGAAGAGTATTATTATGGCATGCTGAGTAATCTGACCGGAATGCCGATTACCAATGAGGCAGAATTTCTAAATGCTATTCGTACTATGGCAGAGAGCAGAAAAGAATGCGAGACTCTTGGTTTAGCCTGGGGCGAAGTAAAGGAAAACGGCTATGGTGTGGTGTATCCACAGGCTGATCAGATTCGTATTTCGGATCCGGAATTAGTGAAACACGGAAATAAATACGGAGTAAAATTGAAAGCTACCGCACCATCCACCCAGTTGATTAAGGCTGACATTGAAATCGAAATAGCGCCGATTGTCGGAACAATCGAACAGGCCAATGACTTGATTTCCTATATGAGACAGCAGGTAGAAGAAGGAAATAATGGTATATATGAAACCAATATTTTTGGTAAAACCGTCCGCCAGCTGATTGAAGACGGAATAGAAACCAAAATAGGGAATATTACAAAGGAAAGCAGGGAAAAATTACAAAATACCATGCAGAAAATTGTAAACGAGAGTAACAGAGGTATCATTTGTATTATAATTTAATTAGTGTTCCTACTATATGTTGTAGGAGCGTGTCTAATGTAACATATTCCACTACGAAAGTAGAATAAATTACACAGAAATAGTTGACATTATTTGGGCAGTTTGCTATAATATGCTCGTAATAAATTTAATAATTATGTAACATTTTATATACATAGCGATTAATTTTTAGCTATGGGCAATCAAAAAAAGTAACAAATTGTCCAAAAAATTGTTAATTATTTATGGAGGAACCGATGAAAAAAGTATTAAGAAGAGCAGCTTGTCTGCTGGTTGCCGGTGTAATGACTTTTCAGGGACCGCTAGTGTCCGCTAAAGCTGATGTTGTAGACGGAGAGACTTCTGTTGGAGGTATTACTGAAGCATTAAACAGATATTATTCCAGTATTCAGAAAGAGGAAGATGCTGATACTACTGAGCTTTTTGCAACCGCATATGAAGCTCCGGAAAATCTTGCAATTGCAGATGTGAACAGCTCTTTAAACATTAGAAAAGGTCCCGGCACCAATTATAAAAAAGTTGGTATTCTCGGTAGGGAAGGTGCCTGTATCGTAGAATCTATTGATGAAAACGGTTGGGCAAAAGTTACGTCCGGCGAAGTAGAAGGCTATGTGTCCGCACAGTATCTGATTACAGGTGATGAAGCTGTTGCCAAAGCAAAGGAAAGTGCTGTATTATATGCAACGGTAAATTCCAGAGTCAGTGCATTAAATGTTCGTACAGAACCAAGCACAACTGCTGAAATTATTACAAAGGTAAAAGCCGGCGAGCGTATGGTAGTTACCAAAGAAGTTGTAATTAACAAAGATGATGCTAATGCCCAGATATGGGTGGAAGTTAAAATGGATGATGATGAAAACGAAAATGCAGTTGCTTATGTTTCTTCAGATTACGTTACTATTTCTTATGAGTTAAACTGGGCAAGTAAGTATACAAGCTATGGTCCGGATGTTTCTGATTTGCGTGTGAATATTTGTGATTATGCAAAGAAGTGGATTGGTACCAAGTATGTATGGGGTGGAAACAGTTTAACAAAGGGTATTGACTGTTCCGGTTTTGTACAGCAGGTATATAAGCATTTTGGTTATTCTACACCTAGAGTATCCCGTGATATGGCAAAGAAATATAAGAAGATTTCTATTGATGAATTAAAACCGGGTGATTTGATTTTCTACGGAAAGGTGTCCACAAATTATATCAATCATGTGGGTATTTACATTGGTAACGGACAGGTTATTCATTCCAGTACAAACTATAAGGGTGTTGCTATTTCCAGCATGTATTTTTATTCTATTTTAAAGTGCGGAAGAATTATCAACGATTAAAAAGAATAGTTATCAAAAGCAGTTGTCTCTCTCGACAACTGCTTTTTTTTGTGGTAAGATAGACAGTGGAATTTTATTGTTTGGAGGATAATATCAATGGAATTTTTGTGGGTAGTTGCCGCTTTAATGGCTTTTCTTATCGTCAAAGGCTTCTATGATAAAAAGAAACAAAGAGAGCGTCTGGTTGCACGATTGAAAGACGACTGGGGTAGACTCCCGGAAGAGGAATATACAGAAGCTAAGTTTGAGTCCTTAAAGTATTATTACAAGAATAAATATCGTGAAAAGAATCCGGATGGATTTTATCTGGATGAAATTACATGGAACGATTTAAATATGTCCGAATTATTTTTTATGATAAACAGTACCGGTTCTGCCATGGGTGAAGAAGTTTTGTGGGCAATGCTTCATGAATTGCAGATGAACGAAGAGGTATTACAGGAACGGGAAAAAATAATTTCCTTTTTTCAGAAAAATGGGGAAGAACGTTTAAAACTGCAGACAGGTTTTGCCCTTATCGGTAAAAATAAAAAGGTTTCCGTGTATGAATACATGGACCAGATTGACCGGGTTCGCAGAGAATCTAATCTGATGCATTATGTGGGTGTGGGAGGCATTTTTATATCAGTAATCTTATTGCTGTGTTCCGTTTGGAAAGCAGGTTTATTATTACTGGGCTTCATTATGTTTAATTTATTGACCTATTACAAACGCAAAGGTGAAATTGAAATTTATTATGCTGTAATTTCCTATTTGATTCGTATGTTGGAGCATGCGGAAAAAATATCAAGAGAAGAAATTCCGGAACTTGCAGAATATTTTGATAAATTGCAGAACTATAACACGGCTTTAAAAAAGTTCCGTAAGGGAGCTCCGGCAGTAACACCGCAGAATCCAACCGGTGACATGCTGTCCTTCTTTTTGGATTATTTGCGAATTCTGTTTCATACCGATTTGATTCGATTTAATTTGATGATGAAACAATATTTTGACAAGAAAGATATAATTGTTGAAGTATTTGAAACAGTTGGTTTTATAGATGCAATGTGTGCAGCAGCATCGTTCAGAACATGGCTTTCGGATTACTGTCTGCCGGAATTTACAAAAGAAAAGTGTTACAATGCCAAAGAACTGTATCATCCGTTTTTGGAAAAACCGGTGCCGGCAACCATGAATACGGTGCAGTCTGTGCTGATTACCGGCTCCAATGCTTCCGGTAAATCCACATTTATTAAGTCGGCGGCAATGAATGCGATTATGGCACAGACAATCCATACCGTGTGTGCCAAGGACTACCGTGCATCTTTCTTTAAAGTAATGACCAGTATGGCACTGACTGACAATTTGTTTGGCAACGAAAGTTACTATATTGTGGAAATTAAGTCGTTAAAGAGAATTTTAGATGCTACAAAAGATGACATACCGGTACTTTGTTTTGTAGATGAGGTGCTTCGCGGAACAAATACGGTAGAGAGAATTGCAGCATCTTCAAGGATTCTGTATTCTATCGCAAATGCCAATGCACTGATGTTTGCGGCTACTCATGACATTGAGCTGACCTATATGTTAGAGGACAGTTTTGCCAATTATCATTTTGAAGAGCAGATTTTAGAAGATAATATTTTGTTTGATTATCAGTTGAAACAAGGAAGAGCGACTTCGCAAAATGCCATTGCACTGCTTGGTATGTTGGGCTATCCTGAGGAAATTATCAAAAAAGCCAGAGCAACAGCAGCAAAATTTTTGAAAGATGGTGAATGGGAAAAGGTTACAGGATAATATTTCACAGAGAAAGAGATTAAAGAAAGAAGGCAGTTTATATGAAAGTAACTATATACACCGATGGCTCTGCTAGAGGAAACCCGGACGGACCGGGTGGCTACGGTACTATTTTAAGCTACATTGACAGCACGGGAAAAGAACATTTACGGGAATACTCCCAAGGATACAAAAAAACAACCAATAACCGCATGGAGCTTTTAGCTGCTATTGTGGGATTGGAGGCGTTAATTAAACCCTGTGAAGTTACCTTATATTCGGATTCCCAGTATCTTGTGAAGGCATTCAATGAGCACTGGCTGGATGGCTGGATAAAAAAAGGATGGAAACGTGGTAAAAATGAACCTGTAAAAAATGTAGATCTTTGGAAACGCCTGCTTGCGGCAAAGGCACCGCATCAGGTAGAATTTGTCTGGGTAAAGGGGCATGCGGGACATCCCCAGAATGAACGTTGTGATGAACTTGCCACAACAGCAGCAGATTCTGACAATTTATTGGATGATGCAGTGGAAGAATAAGAAAGTTTTGAGGGCAAATCCTCTGCCCGCAAAAGCGGGCGGGCATTTTGCTTCGCAAAACAAGGAGGATTATATATGGCAGAATATACGCCAATGATGATGCAGTACCTGGAAACAAAAGAACAATATAAAGATTGTTTTTTGTTTTACCGTCTGGGAGACTTTTATGAAATGTTTTTTGAAGATGCCATTACAGTATCCAGAGAACTGGAACTGACACTGACCGGAAAAAGCTGTGGTCAGGAGGAACGTGCCCCGATGTGTGGGATTCCGTATCATGCAGTGGATGGTTATTTAAACCGTCTTATCAGTAAAGGATATCGCGTGGCTATCTGTGAACAGGTAGAAGATCCGAAAGCTGCAAAAGGACTGGTGAAGCGTGAAGTAACCCGTATTGTTACACCGGGTACTAACTTAAATACCCAGGCTATGGATGAAACAAAAAACAATTTTCTGATGGGAATTGCATTTTTGGATGGCTGTTTTGGTATATCTACCGTGGATGTTACCACCGGTGATTATTATGTAACACAGGTAGAGGAACTTCGTCAGGCGATGGATGAAATTATCAAGTTTATGCCGTCAGAGATGATTTATAATGCAACCCTGGAACTTTCCGGCATGGATCTGACAGATTTAAGGAATCGTTTGAATATTGCCCTGACACCGCTTCAGGACTGGTATTTTGATGAAGAAATCTGCGAAAAAGAATTAAAACAGCATTTTAAGGTAGGAACTTTGGACGGTCTTGGATTAAAAGACTTTGAAATCGGTACAATAGCGGCAGGCTCCGTACTTCGGTATTTGTATGAAACACAAAAAAATTCTTTAAGTCATATTACAAGACTGCTGACTTATGTGCCTGGAAAATATATGGTAATCGACAGTTCCACCAGGAGAAATCTCGAGCTGACAGAAACTTTACGCGAAAAGCAAAAAAGAGGTTCTCTGCTTTGGGTACTTGATAAAACGAAAACAGCCATGGGAGCCAGAATGCTTCGCAGCTTCATTGAACAGCCACTGGTAAAGAAACAGGATATCGAAGAACGTCTGGATGCCATTGAAGAATTAAACCATCATGTTATTACCAGAGAAGAAATGCGGGAATATCTGGATGCAATTTACGATTTAGAGCGCCTCATGGGACGTGTCAGCTACAAATCTGCAAATCCAAGGGATTTAATTGCATTGATGAATTCCCTGCAGATGTTGCCGCATATTCGTATTTTGCTGGAAGAGCTTTCTGTATACGAATGGAAGCAGATTTATGAAAATATTGATCCGTTACAGGATATCGAAAGCCTGATTCGGGCAGCTATTGACCCCGAACCACCGCTTACCATTAAGGAAGGCGGCATTATCAGATCCGGTTATAATGAAGAAGTTGACCGTTTGCGTCTTGCCAAAACAGAGGGAAAAAACTGGTTGGCAACACTGGAAGCCGAAGAACGGGAACGCACCGGAATCAAGAACTTAAAAATTAAATTTAATCGGGTATTTGGCTATTATCTGGAAGTAACCAATTCTTATAAAGAACTGGTTCCTCAGGAGTGGATCCGCAAGCAGACTCTTGCCAATGCAGAACGTTACACGACACCGGAATTAAAAAAAATGGAAGAGGATATTTTAGGGGCAGAGGACAAGCTGTTTTCTTTAGAATATGACTTATTTACGGAACTTCGCGATAAAATCGCAGGAGAGGTGCTGCGTATCCAACAGACAGCCAAAGCAATTGCCAAGGCGGATGCATATGTTTCTCTTGCTTTAGTGGCAGAAAGGAATCGTTTTGTGCGTCCCTCCATCAATGAAAATGGTGTGATTAATATTAAAAACGGTCGTCATCCGGTGGTAGAGCAGATGATTTCTAACGATATGTTTGTGGAAAATGACACTTATCTGGATAACGAAAGCCACCGCATTTCCATTATTACCGGGCCAAACATGGCAGCTAAGTCTACCTATATGCGCCAGACTGCATTAATTGTACTGATGGCACAGGTAGGCAGCTTTGTTCCTGCAGAAAGTGCAGAAATTGGTATTGTTGACCGTATCTTCACCCGAGTGGGTGCTTCCGACGACTTAGCTTCCGGTCAGAGTACCTTTATGGTAGAAATGACAGAGGTTGCCAATATTTTAAGAAATGCCACCAGAAACAGCCTGCTGATTTTAGATGAAATCGGTCGTGGTACCAGTACGTATGATGGTCTCAGCATTGCCTGGGCGGTAGTGGAACATATTGCGGATGCAAAGAAGCTTGGTGCAAAGACATTGTTTGCTACCCATTATCATGAACTTACGGAACTGGAAGGCCGCTTAAACAGTGTAAATAACTATTGTATCGCCGTAAAGGAGCAGGGGGAGGATATTATCTTCCTGCGCAAAATTATTAAGGGTGGTGCAGATAAAAGCTACGGTATTCAGGTGGCAAAGCTGGCAGGTGTACCGGAGGATGTGCTGCATCGTGCCTATGAAATTGCAGACCAGCTGACGCAGAATGATATTAATACAACCAATGTACTCCGTGAATCAGTGGATGGTCCTTCGGCTATGCAGGAATCGGTTGAAAGCATAACACGAAAGACAATAAAAAAGACATCCGGTGGTAAAAAAGATACTCCGGGACAATTAAATTTGTTTACGGAACCGGATAATGATTACACTGAAATAATTGAAACATTAAAGTCAGTAGACATATCCCAGATGACACCGATGAGTGCTATGAATAAATTGTATGAATTGCAGGAAATGTTGAAGAAATAAACCCAAGCAGAAATGAGGAACTTACATGGGCAGGATTAATGTATTAGATCAGGCAACCATAAATCAAATAGCGGCAGGTGAAGTGGTAGAACGACCATCCTCTGTGGCAAAAGAGTTGGTGGAAAATGCTATCGATGCAGGAGCTACGGCGGTTACCGTGGAAATTAAAGAGGGAGGTATTTCCCTGCTTCGCGTTACGGATAACGGAAGCGGTATGGAACAGGAAGATATTCGTACTGCCTTTTTACGTCATGCTACCAGTAAAATCAAGTCAGCACTGGATTTAATTACGGTTGGCAGTCTGGGCTTCCGTGGTGAAGCGTTATCCAGTATTTGTGCTGTTGCCCAGGTAGAACTGCTTACAAAAACAAAGGATGCTTTTGTCGGCTCCCGGTATGTGATTGAAGGCGGTGAAGAAAAAGCCTTTGAAGAAGCGGGTTGTCCTGCGGGAACTACATTTTTGGTAAGAAATTTATTTTATAATGTACCGGCACGAAAGAAGTTTTTGAAAACAGCCATGACAGAAGGCGGTTATATTAACGAACTAATGGAACGGATGGCTTTGTCAAGACCGGATATTTCGTTTAAGTATATGAATAACGGAAAGACTGTACTACATACTACCGGCGGAAATGAGTTAAAGGATATTATTTATCATATTTATGGCAGGGACATTGCAGCATCGGTATTGCCTGTAAAGTATCAAAAGGATGAATTTGGCATAGAAATTTCCGGTTACATTGGAAAGCCGGTTATTGCCAGAGGAAACCGTGGACAGGAAAACTATTTTATCAATGGCAGATATATTAAATGTGCTATTATCAATCGTGCAATTGAGGATGCGTACAAATCCTACATGATGGGACATAAGTACCCATTTACAGCAATTCATATTACGGTACCGCCGGAATTTATTGATGTGAATGTGCATCCGTCCAAAATGGAACTCAGATTTTCCAATAACGAAGCGATATACCATGCCATTTATCAGGTAATCAGAGATACGCTGTCCGGTAAAAACATGATTGTTCCGGTATCCTTATCGGAACAGGAAGACAAGCAGAAACAAAAACAGGAAGTACTCCAGCAGCAGAAGGTTTCTGTGCCGGAACCATTTGAAACAAAGCGCAGAGAACAGTTGCATGTACAGAAACCACTGGAACCGGTATTACACCGACCGGAAGAAGAAAAGGTTACGAATGAACGGAAACTGCAGATTTTATATGATGTGGTAAAAGAAAACAGGGAAAAAGCACAGGAAAATAAGGAGTCCGTTTTTTTAAAGGAAGAAAAGTCAGGATACCATGCGGAATCAGGAATTCACAAATTGCCGGAAACACATAGTTCTACGAATGTAGAACTACAAAAGCACTCCGTGGAAGAACAGAAAGAGGTGCCTGTAACAGAACAATCACATAAAATGGAACAGCTTACCCTGGCTGCAGACTTATTATCTAAAGATAATCAAAAGGAGTTTACATTACTTGGCCAGCTGTTTGCGACTTACTGGCTGATTGAAATGGAGGAGCAACTTTTTATCATTGACCAGCATGCTGCACATGAAAAGGTTTTATTTGAGCGAACCATGGAAAAACTTCGCAGACAGGAAGAGATTCTGACGCAGGGTCTGATGCCTCCGATGATTCTTTCCCTTACCATGAGAGAAGCAGAGTGCTTAAAGAAGAATTTAAAAATCTTTGAGAGACTTGGATTTGCTATTGAGGAGTTTGGCGGTCTGGAGTATAAGATAACAGAAGTTCCGGCAGATTTGGTGACTGTAGACAGTAAAGAGCTTCTGACAGAAGTATTGAATACACTGCTTTCTGAGCGGGAATTTAAAAATGCAGATATTTTATTGGAAAAAGTGGCGTCTTTATCCTGCAAGGCGGCAGTGAAAGGCAATCATCGTATGTCGGAAGCGGAAGCGAAGCAATTGATTTCTGATATGCTGACACTAGAGAACCCGTATCATTGTCCTCATGGACGACCAACGACCATTTCCATGTCAAAGTATGAATTAGAGAGGAAATTTAAACGTATTGTATGAAAAATCCATTGATTATTCTTACCGGACCGACGGCTGTGGGCAAAACCAAGCTTTCCATTGCTCTTGCAAAAGCGGTAAACGGAGAAATTATTTCTGCAGATTCCATGCAGGTATATAAGCGGATGAATATTGGAACGGCAAAAATCCTTCCGGAGGAAATGCAGGGAGTTACGCATCATTTGATTGACATTTTAGATCCGGAGGAAGAATTTAACGTGGTGCTGTTTGCAAAGCTTGCCAAACAGGCAATGGAACAGTGTTGGAAGCAGGGAAAAATTCCGATTCTGGTGGGTGGTACCGGATTTTATATTCAGGCGGTACTGTACGATATTGATTTTACAGAAAATGATGATGATAAAACCTACCGCGAAGAACTGGAGCGTATTGCCCGGGAGGAAGGAGCCGAAGTACTTCACACACGACTTAAGCAGGTGGATGCTAAAGCCGCAGAGGAGATTCATCCAAATAATGTAAAAAGAGTCATTCGGGCACTGGAATTTTTTGAAAAGAGTGGAGGGCAAAGGATTTCAGAGCATAATGAAGAGCAAAAACAAAAAGAGTCTCCGTATAACTTTGCCTATTTTGTATTAAATGATGATAGAAAAGTGTTGTATGACCGGATTAACCGTCGGGTTGATCTGATGCTGAATGATGGACTTGTAGAAGAAGTAAAGGCACTGCTGGAAGATAAAGTTCCGGCGACTGCGGTTTCCATGCAGGGACTTGGATACAAGGAAATTGTGTCATATTTAAAAGGAGAATGTACGTTAGAAGAAGCAGTATACATATTAAAACGGGACACCAGACATTTTGCCAAGCGTCAGATTACCTGGTTTAAACGGGAAGAAGACGTACTTTGGCTGAACCGCCCGGATTTTGAACATTCTGAAGAGAAAATTCTTGCAGAAATGCTGAAAATAGTTGAACAAAAAAAGATGAAATAGTAGTTCTTTCAATAGTAACAAAAATCAGGAGGATTAAATGAATACAGAACTTTACAACATGTACCGTCAGTTGAAGATTTCTGACAGTGTATTAAATTATTGTTCCAAAATTGAAGAGAATTTAAAAGAACGTTTTGAAGCAATTGACAAAATTTCAGAATACAATCAGATGAAGGTCATTGCAGCCATGCAGAAAAATCAGTTAAGTGATATTCACTTTGCTGCAACTACCGGATATGGTTATAACGATATCGGCCGTGATGTGCTGGAAGCAGTGTATGCTGATATATTTAAATGTGAGGCGGCGTTGGTTCGTCCGTCCCTGACCTGCGGAACACATGCCTTGACTGTCGCACTGGCAGCAAATACCCGTCCGGGCGATGAAATTTTATCCCCGGTGGGAAAACCTTATGATACGTTGGAAGGTGTAATCGGTATCAATCCGACACCGGCTTCTCTGGCTGAATATGGTGTGTCCTATTCTCAGGTGGATTTAAAGGAGGATGGTTCCTTTGATTTCGATGGCATCCGGGCAGCAATCAATGAAAAAACAAAGCTGGTAACCATTCAGCGTTCCAAAGGATATCAGACCAGACCGACTCTTTCCGTGGAACAGATTGGAGAATTAATTTCTTTTATCAAAGGGATTAAGCCGGAGGTTATCTGCATGGTAGACAACTGCTACGGCGAATTTGTCCAGACCATCGAACCAAGTGAGGTAGGTGCAGATCTATGTGTCGGCTCCCTGATTAAGAATCCGGGTGGTGGATTGGCTCCGATTGGCGGCTATATTGTCGGTAAGGAAGAATATGTAGAGCAGTGTGCCTTCCGCTTAACAGCACCGGGACTTGGCCGGGAAGTGGGGGCAACCCTTGGTTTAAACCAGCAGTTCTTTCAGGGATTATTCTTAGCACCGACCGTTGTTGCAGGAGCATTAAAGGGCGCAATTTTTGCAGCAAATATTTATGAAGCATTAGGTTTTTCCGTGATTCCGAATGGCAGTGAGCCAAGGTATGATATTATTCAGGCAGTAACCTTAAAGAGTCCGGAAGGTGTCATTGCATTTTGTCAGGGCATTCAGGCAGCTGCACCGGTGGACAGTCATGTTACGCCGGAGCCATGGCCAATGCCGGGCTATCATTCTGACGTAATCATGGCCGCGGGAGCATTTGTACAGGGCTCTTCCATTGAACTTTCCGCCGATGCGCCGATTCAGCCTCCATATGCCGTATATTTTCAGGGGGGACTTACCTGGTACCATGCAAAGTTGGGAATTATGATGTCTGTGCAGAAAATGAACGAAGCCGGATTGATACATCTTTAATAAAAGAGAGGGGAAGGAATATGAAAAAGGATTCACTGGTTTTATTATTGTTATTATTGGCGGGTGTTGTACTGGGAGGTTTTTTCGGTTACCTTGCCAGAAATATTTCCTGGCTGGCCTGGTTAAACTATGGACAGACCTTTGGACTTACCGGTGCAAACGGAACTGCTTTGATATTGGACCTTGGAGTGCTGACATTGCAGTTCGGTATCCAGATTAAGATTACGATTGCCAGTATTATTGGTATTGTTGTAGCATTTTTCTTATATCGTCGTCTGTAATAATTGCATGAAAAATTCCTTCATTTTGGGAGAGATGGAGAAAGAAGGTTTCATGGAATTAAAACAAACAATGAAAGAACTTCCGGTTTCTGAACGGCCCTATGAAAAAGTGGAACTGGAGGGCGTGGAAAAACTGTCAGACAAAGAACTCCTGACTGTCCTGATTCGTTCGGGAACCAAAAAGGAACGTGCCGATCAGATTGCTCTGCGGATTTTGGAGGTCTGTGGCATAGAAGGACTTCCGGCACTTTGGAACACGGATATGGAGGAATTGAAAGAGATTCCGGGAATAGGCAGAGTAAAAGCCATCCAGCTTGTGTGTGTCTGTGAGCTTGCACGCCGTATAGCACGGGGAAAACGGCTGTTTGGGACCAGGATATCTTCCGCGGAAGATATTGTGTCGTATTACAACGTGCAGTTAAAGTATCAGCAGAAGGAATGTCTGATTTTAGTTGTGCTGGACAGTAAAAACCGTATTTTGGCCGATGAAATTTTATCGGTTGGAACAATCAATGCTTCCATAGCAGATCCACGGGAGATTTTTATGACAGCCTTAAAGAAAAATGGAGTATCTATTATTTTGCTTCATAATCATCCAAGCGGCGATCCGACACCCAGCAGGGAAGATATTATAACGACAGAACGGATTTTTAAAGCAGGAGAATTACTTGGAATCCGGCTGTACGACCACATAATTATTGGTCAGAACTCGTACATAAGTCTTCAGGCGGAAGGGTATTTTAATTTTACATGATTTTTTTATTCGGAGATTGAAAATGAATACAAAAAGTGGTACAATTAGTTGATTGAACCAGAAATTTAAAAGAAAGGGGTAATTATCGTGAGCGCAAAAGTATTTGGTATTGATTTTGGTACAAGCACGATTAAAATATACAGAAAGAATGACGGCGTTATTTTTGACGAAAAGAACATCATTGCTTTATGCAAAGGTGAGGTTATGGCCATCGGAGATGAAGCATTTGAAATGTTAGGAAAGGCTCCTGACAATTTTCTCGTGACCTATCCGGTAAAAAATGGTGTCATTGCTGATATTGCCAATATGCTTTCTCTGTTAAACAATGCTTTTAAGGCAGTGGCAGAGAAAACAGGTAAAATTACGGGTGCTGACATTATTGTAGCAGCTCCGACAGATGTAACCGAAGTAGAAAAAAGAGCATTCTTTGATTTGGCGGCAAGTTCTGTTGCAAAGCCAAAAAAAGTCCGTGTGGTAGAAAAGCCGATTGCAGATGCCATCGGTTCGGGCTTGGATGTTATGAATGCCAGTGGCGTTATGGTTGTTGACATCGGTGCAGATACTACAGAAATTTCTGTTATGTCTCTGGGCGGTATTGTTTTAAGTAAACTGGTAACTATTGGCGGCAACAAGTTTGATGAGCAGATTATCAGTAATGTAAAGAAAAAATATAATCTGGTTATTGGTAATAAAACCGCAGAAACCATTAAAAAGAAGTTGGCATATGCCATCAATCCTGAGCATGAAACCATTAAGGTTTATGGACGTGATGTTATGAATGGTCTGCCTACTGAAGCCGAAATTGACTCTGAATTTGTATACGAAACTATTAACGAAAGCCTTCATTCCATTGTGGACGCTGTCCGCATTATTTTAGAGAAGACTCCTCCGGAAATCTCTTCGGATATTATTGATGCAGGAATATACATTACCGGTGGTTCTGCAAATATTAAAAAGATTGACGAACTGTTTGCACAGGAGACAGAACTGGAGGTTAAGGTAGCAGAGGATCCGGCAAACACAGTAGTGAACGGTCTTGGCAGAATTTTAGAAGACGGTACAAAATACGACTGTCTTGCATTTTCCTTAAAGCAGACCTATTACGGAGGCTGATATGCAGAAACGACGCAGACGCAGGCGTACAAATAAGAAAAACATATCGATTTTACCAAAGCATATATTTTTTCTGTTGTTTTTTGTCACAGTGGCAATTGTGTTTGTTTCTTATCGTTTTCCAAATCTGATTCAGCCGGTCAGAAACGGAATCGAGTCGTTTATCATTCCGATGCAGAAAGGTATCAACGTAGTCGGACGTTCTGTTTCTGAAAAGTTCGATATGTTCGAAAACCTGAAAAATCTGCAGGAAGAAAATAAAGCATTAAAAGCAAAAGTCGAAGCACTGACACAGCAGACACAGATAATCAGTCAGGAAAAATACGAACTGAACGGGTTGCGTGAACTGTATGATCTGGATCAGAAATATCCAAGTTATCAAAAGGTTGCAGCAAGAATTATTGCAAGGGAAAGCAATGGCTGGTATAACGTGTTCACCATTGATAAAGGCTCTGAAGACGGAATTAAAGAAAATATGAATGTCATGGCCGGCAACGGGCTGGTAGGAATTGTTGTTTCTGTCCGAAAGAATTCAGCCACAGTGCGTTCCATTATCGATGACAGCAGCAAGGTCAGCGGTATGTTTTTAAAAAGCTCGGATACCTGTATCGTATCCGGGGATTTAAATTCCATGATGTCGGACGGAAGAATTAAAGTATCCATGATTCCGTTAAATGCAGATATCAATGAAAGTGATGAAATAGTAACTTCCCATATCAGTGATAAATTCCAGCAAGGTATTCTGATTGGATATGTTACAAACATAAAAATTGACTCCAGCAACATGACAAAAACTGCATACCTTACTCCGGTAGTAGATTTTGAACATCTGGATGAAGTTCTGATTATTACAGAGCTGAAAGAATCCTTTGAATTAGAAGAGTAGTACGGAAAGGGAAAAGCACGTGGTACGACTGATTGTAACTTTGATTGAACTGATATTTTGTTTTTTGCTGCAGACCTCCCTGTTTTCCTTTTTAAGAATATCAGGAGTCGTTCCGAACTGCCTTTTGATTCTTGTCATTACGGTTGCATATACAAAGGGACAAAATCATGCTATGGTTACCGGTTTTTTTGCCGGAATGATTCTGGATCTTTGCTTTTCGGAAACCGTGGGATTTTGTGCTGTTTTATATATGGTTGTTGCTTTTCTGGCAGGCTATGCACATAAAATTTATTATGAAAGGGATTATTTTGTGCCGGGGGCAATGATTTTGGCCGGTGAGTTTTTATATTCCTTTTTATACTACATCCTGTTTTTCCTCCTGAGAGGCAAACTGGAGCTGCATACGTATTTTATCTACACAATATTACCAAGAATGCTGTATACTGTGTTGGCGGCACTGCCTTTGTATCCGGCATTTCATGGAATTCATCGGTTGTTACTCAGACTGGAAGGAAAGAATGATGATTAAATTTATCGTTGACAAAATTAAAGACCTTCTGATGTCACGGTTATTCTGGCTGACTATTATTTATTCGGTACTTGCCTTTACTTTACTGCAGCGTATGTTTGAACTGCAAATAGTACAGGGGGGCGAAACCGAAGAAGAGCAAAACTACTACAAAGTGGTAGAGCGTTACATTCCAAGTACCCGTGGACTGATCTTTGATAAAAATGGAAAATTACTGGCTTATAATGAGCTTTCATTCTCTGTTTTGCTGGAAGACAGTGCACAGAACAGCACCAATGCGGCTAAAAATGAATCCATTCACAAAATGGTTACCGTTTTAAAACAACACGGTTATGAGATGGAACTGGATTTCGCAATAGAACTTGATGAAAATGGCGAACTGGCTTTTAATGTTTCAGGAACGGCAGAACAGCGTTTTAAAAAGAATGCCTATGGACTGCGTTCCGTTAATCACTTAAAGGATGAACAAAGAGATGCCTCTGCAGAGGAAGTATTTAATTTTTTGCGGTATGGCGATAAATCCAGTGCCATGTTTCAGGTTTCTGACAAGTATACTTTAGAAGAAGCACTGGATATTATAACAGTTCGGTACCATTTCTTTACCCTGGTAGATAAGTCCTCACAGTTAACCATCGCATCTAACATAGACGATGCCACCATTGCAGCAATTTCCGAATCCAGTGGAGATATCCCGGGTATTTCGGTGGTACAGCGTACCAAACGGGTATATAATTATGCATTGTATTTTGCCCATGTTCTCGGTTATACCGGACAGGTTACCGAGGCAGAACTGGAGCTCTTAAACGGTGAAGACGGAACAGGAACATACCAGTTGTCTGATTATGTCGGAAAAACCGGTCTGGAAAAAGAAATGGAAGATGTGCTGGCCGGCACTAAGGGTGTAGAACGAATTACCTTAAGTGACACCGGAAAAATTATCAGTACAGAAATTATTTCTGAGCCGATACCGGGAGAAAATATATATTTGACTCTGGATGCTGATATGCAACAGGCATATTATTATATTATCGAGAAAAATATTGCTGAAATATTAGGAGAAGTTGTTGTTCCTGAAATGGATTACGGAACAAAGGGTGAATCCAGTGAAGACATCCTGATTCCGATTTATGAAGTGTACTATGCGCTGCTTAACAATACGGTTATTGATATTGAACATTTTACAACGGATGAAGCTTCTGATTTGGAGAAGAAAATATACGGTTATTACGAAACAAAACGGGACAGCGTCATTGAAAAATTGCAAAAGCATTTAGCATACGGCAGCACTACATTAAAGAGCCGTCTGAGTGAAGATATGCAGGGATATTTATCCTACTATATGTCCCAAATGATTAGCATGGGCCTGCTTTCATCTGAACGGATGGATTCTTCTGACAGTACTTATCAGTCCTATGTAAACGGAAAGACCAGTGCTGCAGAATTCATTGCTTATAGTATCAACAACCAGTGGGTTGATTTGGATGCCCTCGGCATCACGGGAGAATATTTCAGTACAGAAGAAATTTATACAATCCTTGTTGAAACAACGTTTGATTCTTTGTTTGATAACCGGGAATTTGACTTAAAAATCTATCGGGACCTGATTTTTAATTATAAATTGTCAGGAAAAGAAATTTGTCTTTTATTATTTGACCAAAATGTGTTAGAATATAATGAGCAGGAGTATAATTCTTTACGACGCAGCAGAATTTCAGCATATGACTTTATGATGGAAAAAATCCTGAATGTGGAAATCACCCCTGCACAGTTGTCACTGGAACCATGTAGCGGTACTGTAATACAAACCGATGTGGACACCGGCGCAGTCATGGCACTGGTTTCTTATCCAAGCTATGATGTAAATAAACTGGCAAACAAGATTGAATGGGAGTATTATTCTACTTTACTGGCAGATAAGTCTAACCCACTGTACAATCGTGCTACTCAGCAGAGAACCACTACCGGTTCCACCATAAAAATGATGAGTGCGGTGTCTGGTCTTATGAACGGAGCAATTACCATCAACGAAAAAATTTATGATAACGTAATTTTTGAAAAAATTGTTCCGTCACCAAGCTGCTGGTCTGCCAGAGGTCATAAGGAGCAGGATTTTTCCAATGCGATTACAAATTCCTGTAACTACTTTTTCTATGAGGTGGCTTATCGTATGGCAACTGATAGAAACGGTAAGTATTCTGACCGGCTTGGTCTTTCCAAACTGGAAGAGACCAGTAAATTGTTTGGTCTTGACAGCACTTCAGGAATTGAACTTGGTGAAGCAGAACCGGCGTTTGCCACCACGGATGCGGTTCGTTCTGCCATCGGTTACGGTCATTCCTTTACGCCGTTACAAATTTCCAGGTATGCTAATACCGTAGCTACTAAAGGAATCTTGTATAAATATACGTTAATTGATAAAATAACCGATAAGGACGGAGCAATATTAAAGACACTGACTCCTGTTATTGAAAATGAAATAACAGGGCTTAGCGATAAGGCATGGGATAAAATTACAACCGGTATGGAAAATGTAATTTTGAAATATTCCGCTACATTAAAAAATGCTTATGCGGACATTCCGGTTCTGGTAGCAGGAAAAACAGGTTCTGCACAGCAGGGTGCCAATATAGCACCTCACTCGGTATTTGTATCGTATGCACCATCCGATGCACCGGAAGTTAGTGTTGTTGCAGTTATCGCAAACGGATATTCCGGTAGTTATTCCGGTTTATTATGCCGGGATATTTACGGTTATTATTATAATGGCGAGTTTAGTGAATTTTTGAATGATACCAATGGGGAGGGGGAAATTCAGTGAGTTCATCAGTAAAAATCAGAGGCAACAAATACGGCATTAATGTGAAATTAGCCACCGGAGCTTCCTATGAAGAAATATGTGCGGATATAGCATCCGGCTTTAAGGAAGCAGAAAAATTTTTAGGTGAAGAGAAACTGGCTATCAGCTTTGAAGGGCAGTATCTGACAGAGCAGCAGCAGGAGGAACTGGTGGATATTATCCATCAGAACTGCAATGTTCATATCGTATGCATTATGGAACCGAATTCCGAGAAGGAAAAACAGTTCCAGAAAACAGTAAACGACGCCATGATGGAGTTTGATGCTTCCACAGGTCAGTTTTATAAAGGACATCTCCGTTCTGGACAGGTTCTGGAATTTGAACAGAGTGTTATTGTTATCGGAGATGTTAATCCCGGAGCAAGTATTATCTCCAAAGGAAACATAATTATTCTTGGTTCCTTAAAAGGAACTGCCTTTGCCGGAGCTTCCGGTAAAAAGAACAGTTTTATCGTGGCAATGGACATGCATCCGATTCAGCTTCGGATTGCAAATGTTTTAGCAAGATCTTCTGACAAACAGCCGGAAGAAAAAGCAGTACCGGAGCCTCGGATTGCTTTTGTAGAGGATGAAAATATTTATATAGAACCACTTACAAAATCGGTTCTTAATGATATTACACTTTAATTTAGTTTGGAGGATTTCAAAGAATGGGCGAAGTAATCGTAGTTACATCAGGAAAAGGCGGTGTTGGTAAAACCACAACAACCGCAAACGTAGGTACAGGCCTTGCAAAGCTTGGCATGAAAGTAGTTTTAATTGATACAGATATCGGTCTTCGTAACTTAGACGTTGTTATGGGTCTGGAAAATCGTATCGTGTACAATCTGGTTGATGTTATTGAAGGCAATTGTAAGATTAATCAGGCTTTCATTAAGGTAAAGGGATATGAAAATTTCTACCTGTTACCTTCTGCGCAGACAAGAGATAAGACTTCCGTTACACCGGAACAGATGAAGGAATTAACCGACCGTTTAAAGGAAAGCTTCGATTATGTTCTGATTGACTGTCCGGCAGGTATTGAACAAGGCTTTAAAAATGCCATTGCAGGAGCTACCAGAGCACTTGTTGTTACAACACCTGAGGTTTCTGCGGTACGTGATGCTGACAGAATTATCGGTCTTTTGGAAGCAAATGAAATTTCCAAGACAGAGCTTATTGTAAATAGATTACGTATCGACATGGTAAAGCGCGGAGATATGTTATCCTGTGAAGATGTCCTTGAAATTTTATCTATCGGTCTTATTGGTGTGGTTCCGGATGATGAAAACATCATTGTTTCCACCAACAACGGTGTTCCGCTGGTTGGTGACAGCTCCATGGCAGGAAAGGCTTATATGAATATTTGTCACAGAATTCTGGGTGAAGAGGTGCCATTCCTTGACTTAAATAAAAAAGGTGGACTTTTTAGTAAGTTATTTAAAAAATAAAAGTAAAGGGAGTAGAAGAGATGGCTTTAGCTGATTTTTTTAAGAAAAAACAATCCAGCAACGTGGCAAAAGACCGATTAAAGCTGGTTCTGGTGTCCGACCGTGCCGGTTGTTCCCCGGAAGTAATGGAAAAAATTAAGAATGATATTATTGCAGTTATTTCCAAGTACATAGAAATTGATCTGGAGGGGCTTGATATCAAGATTAACCATAATCCTGATCCGGAAACTGGTAGTGATGGTCCCGCATTATTTGCAAATATCCCGATCAAGGATATGAAATCCAAGAAATAAGGACAGTTTTACATGTTCAAAAAATTACGAGAATATGATTTCAGAAAATTTGATTTAGGAATTTTAATAATGGCAATTTTACTGGGAGTTATCGGAGCTTATCTGCTTCGGATTATTCCGGGAGTAAAGGAGCCGGGGGCTGCGTCATTGAAACAGCTCCTTGGTGTATTTGGCGGTGTTTGCCTGGCAATCTTTATAGCAATGTTTGATTATCATTTCGTGGCTAAATTTTTTATTCCACTGTATTTGCTTAATTTTGCATTACTGTTTATGGTTAAGTTCACTTCCTTTGGTATCGAGGTTTATGATGCCAAACGATGGTTTGGAATACCAGATGTGTTTCAATTCCAGCCATCTGAGCTTACCAAAGTTATTATGATTGTCTTTGTGGCAAAAATGTTTGATTTATTCAAAGAACGTCTGCATAAATTCAGTACTTTGGTAATTGTCGGAATTCTGATGGGGATTCCAACCTTCCTTGTACTGATTCAAACCGACCTTTCAACAGCAATTGTTTTATTTGGCAGTTTTGTTGTAATGGTATTTGTTTCAGGATATTCCATCAAAATACTTGCAGTACTCGCAGCTGTGCTGGTACCTACTGTATATGGTCTGTTCTGGTATGTTCTTCAACCGGATAATTTGTTTATTGAATACGGAATATTAAAAGAATATCAGCAAAAAAGAATCCTTTCTTTGTTACATCCGGAAGAGTATCCTGATTTGCTATATCAGCAGGAAAATGCGGTAGAGGCAATGAGTTCCGGTGGATTGTTAGGTAAAACTTTTACCGGAGATACCGGTATCAGAGGTACTGCTTATGTACCTGTTGTGGAAAGTGACTTTATCTTTACCGGAATTGGTGAAGAATTTGGTTTTTTAGGTGCAGCGTTAGTTATTTTGCTACTTACTTTTCTTGTATTTCGTATCATGCTGGTTGCAAAACGTTCATATGATATGATGGGAAAAATAATAGCAACAGGAGCCGCCTCCATTATTATGTTTCAAACATTTATTAATATTGGAGTAGTTTCTATGATTCTTCCGAATACAGGTATTCCGCTGCCATTTGTCAGCAGTGGCTTAAGCTCTGTAGTCGGTTGTTATTCCATGTTGGGGTTAGTATTAAATATTGCAATTAATACAGACAAACCAAAATCAGTTCAGGAGAAGGATTTGTTTTGATTTGTCAAGGAAAATGTAACTTAGGGGGTATCACGAATGAATATTGGATTAATTGCACATGACGCCAAGAAAAAGCTGATGCAAAATTTCTGTGTGGCTTATCGAGGAATTTTGTGCAAACACAATTTATATGCCACTGGTACAACAGGACGGTTGATTGAAGAGGTTACAAATCTGTCGATTCATAAATATTTGGCCGGACACCTTGGTGGACAGCAACAAATGGGAGCACAAATAGAAAATAATGAGATAGATCTTGTTATTTATTTGCGAGATCCGCTTTCACCAAAAGCCCATGAACCGGATGCAAATAATGTAATTAGTTTGTGTGATGTCCATAATATACCGTTTGCGACCAATCTTGCCTCCGCAGAGCTGATGATTAAAGCTCTGGACCGTGGCGATTTAGATTGGCGTGAATTATACAAAAGATAAGTACATAGTATGAAAAAAAATACATTACAAAAGAAGCTCTGTTTTAGTGTAGCAGGAATTTTATTTTTCTTTATAGCAGGCTGTACCAGGCCGGTGTCTGGAGAACTTCCTTCGGAAACACCGTCAGTGCCCCTGACGCCTTCTGCTACACCAACCGTTACACCAACCGTTACACCAACTGTTACACCTGTACCAACATTTACACCGACTCCATCACCGGTGCCGACAGAAGTTGTGTTTTTTGAACGCATTACTTCATGGGAAGAGGAAAATGAGCCGGATACTGAAATAGCGGTAAATGCAGCATTACTGGTTAATATAACAGAAGACAAAATTCTGTATTCAGATCATGCAACAGAAGTAATTTATCCTGCCAGCGTCACAAAACTGATGACAGCACTGGTTGCATTTGAGCAGAAGGAATTTTTAACAGAAACTGTGGAAATCAGCCGTTCGGCAGTAACTTTGGCAATACCGGACGCCAAAATGTGTGGTTTTTTACCGGGTGACCGGATTATTTTAAAAGATTTACTTGGTTGTATGCTTATTTCTTCAGGAAATGATTCTTCTGTGGCTGTAGCAGAGCATATTTCCGGTTCAGAAGCAGATTTTGTTGCTATGATGAACCGGACCGGAGAGAAAATCGGTCTTACGGTTTCTAATTTTTGTAATTCTCATGGGCTTCCTGATGATGCTCATGTAACTTCTGCCTATGATATTTATTTAATTATGCAAAAACTCTTTCAATTTGATGTTTTTTTTGATATAATAGATGCAGGTTCCATCAAAGTAGATGTTTTGCGAAACGAAAGTCTGGAAACTATGTCATTTGTTTCTACAAATCAGTTTCTTACAGGAGCATATCGGCTGCCGGAGGGACTCACTATTCTTGGTGGAAAAACCGGTACTACAAATAAAGCAGGCTGCTGCCTGGTTCTTTATGTAAAAGATCAAAGCGGTAACTGCTATATTGCTGAAATATTCGGTGCTGAATCTTATGAAGCATTATACACAAGTATGATTCAGATGCTTAAGTTTATTTCAGAAGAATAAAGTATACTTTTAAGGAGGACGGCTATGATTCAGATTATTGCGGGTGAAAAAGGAAAAGGAAAAACAAAAATTCTGCTGGACAAGGCAAATGCAGAGGTATTAACAACTACAGGTTCTCTTGCGTTTATCGACAAGAACAACCGTCATATGTATGAGTTAAATAACAAGATTCGTCTTATCAGCGCAAAGGACTATTTCGTAAATGATTCAAAGGAGTTCACCGGTTTTATTGCCGGACTGATTTCTCAGGATAATGACCTTTCCAAAGTTTATCTTGATGGTTTTCTTTCCATTGCACCAATGGAAAATGAGGACATCGCTCTGATGATTGACAAGTTAAATGCGTTATCTGATGCATTTGATGTTGACTTTGTTATCAGTATTTCCAAGAACGAAAGTGACTTACCTGAAAATGCAAAGCCTTGCGTAATAGTTTCTCTTTAAAATTAAGTACATAGGAAACATAAGACGGCGGAAAGCTTCGGAACTCCGGAGTTTCCGCCGAATTTTTTTGCTGTATCCTACATGTCGCTTTTTAATCGTCCAAAGTAGGAGAGAGAATATAAACCGGAAATTCCGACTAAGGCATATACGATTCTTGAAAGAAGACTCATATCTCCAAACAGTACTCTTACAAGATCGAATTCAAAAAAACCGATAAGTCCCCAGTTAATTGCACCGATAATAACAAGTGTTAATGCTGCATAATCCAGAATTTTCATATGAACAGCTCCTTTCTTAGATTCTTATTATAAGTATTTACATTTTTTGTTTGATATATTCATAAAAAACAGGTATAATCAAAGAGGCAGAAAAAAACAGGAAAGGTATGAGTACATAACGTGGCAGAAAAAATCATTCGCGTCAAAAGAAGAAAAGATGTAAATATCGGTATCGTTATTTTTTTGGTGATATTGATTTATGTTTTATTCCATGTGTATACATTTTTTACAAAAACGGAAATTCCGTTATATGAGGTTCAGCCGGGAGAAATGTATGTTACTTCCCAATGTGATGGAATGATTCTTCGTGAGGAAGAGCTTGTTTATACAGAAATTGCCGGCTATATCAATTACTATTTTGGAGAAGGATCCCGCATTTCAAAAAACTGTACTGTTTATTCAATCGACAGTAATCGTGATATCTATAACCTGTTGTCCGGAAGTGCTACAGAAATTAAACTGTCCGGTGATGATTTGCAGGACTTAAAGCTGTTACTTCAGGAAACACTGATTCATTCGGATAAAGATAAAAATATTCAGGATAAAAAAGCAGAAGTCATTACCGGCTATCAGCGTCTGATTGATACCATGTTAATGGAAGAGCTGAATCAGATTGTTACATCTACCGGAATCAGTTCCAACTTCCATGTGGTTTCCAGTTCACAAAGCGGTATTATTTCCTATATGATAGATGAATATACCGACTATACGTTGCAGGAGGTAACTAAGTCCTGCTTTGATAACAGAGATGCTTATAGCTCTATGTACAGTATTGATTTAATTGCGGCAAACTCACCTGTATATAAAATCATTACAAATGACAGCTGGAAAATTATTGTCCTGCTGAATGATACGCTGTATGGCCAGTTACTGGGCAAGGAAAGTGCCACTTTTTATCTGGATAATGAGTTAAAGGTGACGGCTCCAATCAATTGTTATAAAAAAGAGGATGCTTATTTTGCTGAAATTACTATGGACAAGTATTTGTCGAATTATTCTTCAGAGCGGTTTCTGAAGGTAAAATTTGAAGTGGAGCATGTGGAAGGCTTAAAAGTGCCTGAAAGCGCTATTACTTTTAAGGATTACTACCGTATTCCTGATGAGTATTTGGTGCTTGGCGGTAATGAGGGTGCTCAGACAAGAGGTATTTTGGTAGAAGAGTTTAACACCGAGACCGGAACAACCCAGTATACATTTAAAGAAGCGGAGATTTTTTATTCCGTTGACGGTTTTTCTTATGTGGATTGTCTGGATTTTGCCAAAGAGACTTATATTTCCACACCGGACATGACCTCCAGAGTAATGTTGTATACTTTCGTAAACAAACTGGAAGGTGCTTATAATATTAACAAGGGATATGCCGTATTTAAACGGGTAGAACGCTTAAAAACAGAAAACGGCTATGTTATTGTAAAACGAAATTCTGCATCCGGTTTATCGGCATATGACCATGTGGCTCTGGATGCAGTCAATGTAGTAGAAGATGCCATTATTTATTAAAAGGATGTGAAAAAATTGATACAGGAAAATCTGACAGAAATCAAAAAACGTATTGCGGATGCTTGCAGACGTTCCGGACGGAAGGAAAGCGAAGTTACGCTGATTGCCGTCAGTAAAACAAAGCCGCTTTCTATGATACAGGAAGCTCTGGAAGCCGGTATGCGGGAATTTGGCGAAAACAAACCACAGGAAATGAGGGATAAAGCAAAACTTCTGGAAAAACCTGTGCATTGGCATATGATTGGCAGTCTGCAGACCAATAAAATTAAGTATGTGGTGGGGACTGCCTGCCTGATTCATTCGATAGATTCTGTTGCTTTAGCTGCTGCCATTGAAAAAGAAGCAGCGAAAAAAGAACTTGTTATGGATATTCTTTTGGAAGTCAATATTGCCGTGGAAGGTTCCAAGCATGGTTTTTTGGCAGACGAAGTTCTTCCTGCAGTACTGGAAATTGCAAAAATGCCGCATTTATGCATTAAAGGGCTGATGACTGTGGCTCCTTATACGGAAAATGCCGAAGAAAATCGAAGATATTTTAGAAAAATGAAAGAATTACTGGTTGACATACAGACAAAAAACATTGATAATGTTTTTATGGATATTTTGTCCATGGGAATGACCTCCGATTTCGAAGTAGCAATCGAGGAGGGGGCTACCATGGTACGAATTGGAACAGCAATATTTGGTGAAAGGAATTATTCGCTATAGGCGGATAAAATCAGGTGAACAACGTGGCTAATAAGTTTATTCAGAGTATTTTAGATTCTTTAAAACTGACTGAGGATGATGATTTTGATGACGATTTCGAAGAGGATGATGAGCCGGTCATAAGACGACGCAGCACTGCAAAAGCAGAGCGTACCGAAAGAACCGAATCTGTGGCTGCTGCCAGAGAGCAGCAGAATACTTCCCAGCCGCCAAGACGTTTTGAAGCAAGACCAATGCGTTCTTCCCAGGTAAGAGCTTCTTATGAAGAACCGGAAGAAGTATATGAACAGCCAAGACGTATATCCCGTCAGGAACGTCAGCCATTACCGATGCGTTCGGCATCTCAAAGCGGACTGGAATTAATTATCCGTAAACCAAGCAGCTTTGATGACTCTCAGGAAATCTGTGATTTATTAAAGCAGGACCGTGCAATTATTGTTAATCTGGAAAATGTAGACAGAGAGCTTGCCCAGAAGATGATGGATTTTATTTCCGGTGCTATTTATGCGTTGGATGCAAAAATTCATCAGATTTCCGGCTGTATTTTCTGTATTTCTCCTGCAAAGGTAGATATCAGCGGAGATTATTTTACCATGATTTCCGAAACTACAGGATTTAAGATTCCGGATTTATTAAACAAATAAGATGAATATCGAAAAAGAAGAATTAATAATAAAAAAAAGACTGTTGGAATCCGCTCAGTTAGCATATCAAAAAGAGATTGTGGTCTACACAGATTTCCTTGGGCTGGCTGAGCAGAATTTATTTTATGCGTCCCTGCGGGAATTTCCTGCTGTGAATTATTCCTGCTATGGCGGAATGAGCAGTGCAGAACGGTTTTGTATTGCTTTTGATGGAAGAGAGCAGGTATCCGGCTTGACCAGAACAGAGCCGGAGGAATATTACCTTTTTCCAATCACCTGCATTGCAATCACTCCTTCCTCAGCAAAATACGGTAACGCCCTGACACACAGAGACTATTTGGGCGCGTTATTGCATCTTGGAATTACCAGAGCAAAAATAGGGGACATTTTTGTTAAAAAAGAAGGTGCATATGTTTTTTGTTCAGAATCCATTGCGGACTTTATCTGCAAAGAATTGTGCACGGTAAAGCATACCATGGTACACTGTGAAATTACGGTTCCTGAGGAAGAATTACTTTGTCCGGAATTAAAAGAAATAACAAGTACAGTGGCTTCCATGCGGCTGGATGCCTTTTTATCCGTGGCATTTCAGTCTTCCCGAAGCTCTTTGACTGCCTTTATTGACGGAGGAAAAATTTATGTCAACGGTCGTCTTGCAACAAAAGCAGGACAAACACTTTCGGAAGGCGATATTGTTTCGGTACGCGGAAAAGGGCGCTTTGTAGTTAAAGAAATAAAAAATCTGACGAAAAAAGGACGAATCGTTGTAACAATAAACAAATATATTTCTTAAGGAGGGAAATTTTATGTTAACACCTGTAGAAATTCAGAACAGAGTCTTTAAGTCCGGAGGTCTGGGCTACGATAAAAAAGATGTCGATTCTTTCATGAAAGAAATTGCCGACAGCTATGAACTGCTATATCGTGAAAAAATGGAGCTGGCAGATAAGGTAAATGTTTTAAACGATGCACTCCAGAATTATAAAACTATTGAAAAAACCATGCAGAAAGCTTTGCTTCTTGCACAGAAAACAGCAGAAGAAACTCAGGAAGCAGCATTAAAAAATGCTCATGCCATTGAAAAAGAAGCTATGACCAAGGCTGAGATATTAAAAAGTGATGCCAATCGTGAACTGGAGCGGCTGCATCAGAAGACAGTACAACTCTGCCAACAGTATGAAACATATAAATTGCAGTTTAAAAATCTGGCCGCTGCGCAAATTGAGCTGTTAGAAACCGAAAGCTTTCAGATTCAAATGATGAATCTTCCAACACTGGAAGTGGAAACACCAAAAATGACCGTACAGCCGGAAGTTCCGGTACAGGAAGAAGAACTTCCAAAAATCGATATCAGCTTTACCAATGTTGCATCCGATGCAGAATAATACATACAATTAAATGAGGATGAAAAAATGAAACCTATCAAAGTTTTACCAATTTCATATAACGGAGCACCTTGTTATAACATTGAACTTCAAAACTCCTTTACAGGTCTTGCCGAATCTGTCAGGGAACTTGGCACGCAGGGCAGACGTCTCTGCATTGTGGCAGATTCCAATGTAGATGCTATTTACGGAGAAGAAGTACAGCATGTTCTGGAACAGAATGAATGTAGCATGGTATGCCGTTTTTCTTTTCCTGCAGGAGAAGAAAATAAAACCCTAACAGTTATTCAGGATTTATACGAATTTTTAATTAAACACCAGTTTGACCGTTCTGATATGCTGATTGCCTTAGGTGGAGGTGTTACCGGCGACATGACCGGCTATGCGGCCGCAACCTATCTGCGTGGTATCCGTTTTATTCAGGTGCCAACGTCTTTACTTTCCATGGTAGACTCCAGCATCGGCGGAAAGACCGGCGTTGATTTTAAAGGTTATAAAAACATGGTAGGTGCATTTTATATGCCATCCCTGGTATATGTAAATATTTCTGCGTTACATTCCCTGGATGAGCGTCAAAGAGCGTCCGGTATGGGAGAGATTATTAAGCACAGCCTGATTCGTGACAAACAGTATTATGACTGGCTGATTGACCACAGGGAAGAAGTTCTTGCCTTGAATGCTGTTGCCATGACAGATATGGTATTTCGTAGCCAGGAAATAAAAAAGCAGGTAGTAGAAAATGATCCAAAAGAAAAAGGAGAGCGTGCTCACTTAAATTTCGGTCATACCATTGGACATGCGATTGAAAAGGCACTAAATTTTTCAATGCTTCATGGTGAGTGTGTGGCACTTGGTATGGTTGCTGCGGCCCAAATTTCGCATTTAAGAGGAAATATTACAAAAGACGATTTACTGGGTATTGAAACTTTAATTGCGTCCTACGGGCTTCCTGTGC
The DNA here is from genome assembly GCA_045531895.1 of Lachnospiraceae bacterium. Lineage (GTDB taxonomy): Bacteria > Bacillota > Clostridia > Lachnospirales > Lachnospiraceae > SIG299. The sequence goes on along the minus strand of JAZSEW010000004.1, from coordinate 14,533 downwards.
GTTTTAACAGCCTCAATAATGAAGAGATTACGGATAACTGTTTCCACGATAAGAAAAAAGAAGGAAATTCCATCCGGTTTGTTCTTCTGGATGCAGTTGGCAGCTGTTATACAACTACAGATGTTACAAAAGAAGAAATGAACAACGCAATAAACTATTTGAAAGAAGAGGTACGGTAATATGAAACGTTTTCCGTATATTCCGCAGGCAATCGTCTGTATTCTGCTTGTGGCCATCGACCAGATAACAAAGATTCTGGCAAGAGGTCCCATTAAAGAAAATTCTATCTCTGTAATTGACGGAGTTTTTTCCTTGCATTATCTGGAAAACCGCGGTTCTGTCTGGGGGATGTTTCAGGGCAAAGTAGATATCCTCTTAATTATTTCCATATTGATTTTTCTTTTGTTGGTTTATGTATATGCCAGATTGCCTAAAACAAAACATTACCTGCTTTTTTCCTGGGTATTGGTAGTAATTACAGCAGGAGCTGTCGGAAATACCATCGATCGTTTATTCTTTGGTTTTGTAACAGATTTTTTATACTTTGAACTGATTAATTTTCCGATTTTCAATATTGCAGATTGCTATTTGACGGTATGTGCATTTTTTATCTGCTATCTTATTTTAATTGGGAAATATAAAAATGATTCGTTTAGTTTCTTATCACCACGCAGAAAGGAAGTTTCTGATAATGCAGCAGCTGCAGAATCTGATGAAAATTGAAATTGAAGAGGAATTTGATGATATCCGGGTGGACAAGGTGTTATCCGCCTACCTTTCAGATTTTTCCAGAACATACATTCAGAAGCTGATAGAAAATGGGCATGTTACCCTCGCAGGAAAGACCTTAAAAGCTAATTTTAAAGTTTCTGCCGGACAGGAAATAGAAGTAATCCTTCCGGAGCCGGAAACTCTTAAGGTGGAGCCGGAAAACATTCCCCTGGATATTTTATACGAGGATTCGGATGTCATTGTCGTCAATAAACCGAAAAACATGGTGGTACACCCTGCAGCAGGGCATTATTCCGGGACACTGGTTAATGCACTGCTTTATCATTGCAGCAACAGCCTTTCCGGTATCAATGGCATTATGCGGCCGGGAATAGTCCATCGCATTGATAAAGACACTACCGGAGCTCTGGTGGTCTGTAAAAACGACATTGCCCACCAGTTTGTAGCTGCCCAGTTAAAAGAGCATTCCATTACAAGAAAATATGAAGCAATTGTATATCAGGCATTTAATGATATGGAAGGCAGGGTAGAAGGTCCCATTGGACGTCATCCGACGGAACGTACTAAAATGGCTATCAATTATAAAAACGGTAAAGATGCGGTAACAAATTACCGGGTATTAGAAAACTTAGGTTCTCGGTATGCTCATATTGAATGTCGGTTGGAAACCGGACGTACTCATCAAATACGTGTTCATATGTCAAGTATTCATCATCCATTGTTAGGAGATACTGTGTACGGTCCGACAAAAGACTCCTTTGGACTGGAAGGTCAGACACTCCATGCCAGAGTACTTGGATTTATTCACCCAACCACAAAGGAATACATGGAATTTGAAGCTCCTGTACCGGAATATTTTACAAAGCTTCTTCAGAAATTAAAACGATAGGGGTATAAGGAAGGAAAACTCATGAAACGTAATCTAATCAATACCTTACAGCAATGGATGGAGAGCGAAGAACGCAAGCCATTTTATATAACCGGTATGAAGGGCGTCGGAAAAACTTATCTTGCCTGTGAATTTGCTAATTCCTTTTTTGATTCCTATTTATATCTGAGTTTTGAACATAATAAAGAACTGGCTGCTTATTTTGAAGCACTTCCATCTGAAAAAATTTTCTCTGCTCTGGCAGAATATTTCGAACTTCCGGAAGAGATGTTGTTTCATATTCCATTTGTCTTCGATGAGATATATCAATGCCCCGGTTTTGTTACAAAATTACTGCAGCTGATAAAAACTAATCGTCATCTGTTTTGGATATTTCTTTCCAGCTTTGATGTTTTGGAAGCAGAGCAGAGAGAACAGTTATACTGTCATATTTTATATCCGATGCAGTTTGATGAGTTTCTCACTGCCATTGGTAAAGACTGGTATGTCGAGGTTATTACTGCTCATTATAAAAATAAAAAAAAGCTTCCGGATATTGTCCATCATGAATTGCTGTCCACCTTTGATGAATACTTGTGGATTGGCGGCCTTCCGGATGTTATGAATGAATATCTGAATATGGAATCCACAATTAATGTGTTGGAACGTCAGCATATTCAGAAGCAGATGTTATTGTATGGCATGAATCAGGAAGCAGGAGAGCGAACAGGCTATAAGTGTGTTCAAGTATATTCTACGATTGACGAACAATTAAATAAACCAAATCAGAAATTCCAGTTTAATCTGATTCGAAAGGGAATCACATATCAGATGTATAAAGATGCCATTGATTTTTTAACGCAGCATCATATGTTGTATCGAATGGATTGTCTGGGAAAAGAAGAGCAGCAGTTCAAGTTGTTTTATCCGGATTTTTCATTGAACTATTCCGCAAGAAATAATGAGCTTACAGCTGTAGAACGTCACATTCGTCTGCAAAATTATGTTTATCAGACATTTCAGGAAAAAAAGTTCTCATGCAAGTTCTGGGAAGCGAAAAGTCAGGCAAGCATTGACTTTATTCTACAGAATGATACTGACAAATTATTTACCCCTGTAGAAATTAAAAGAGAAGGAAAAAGTAAAACAAAAAGTATGTTATCCTTCGCCGGTCAATTTGACATCAAAAATATTGTCCGAATTTCAGGGTCAAATTTTGTGGAAAATGACGAAAATGTTAATCTGCCGCTATATTCTGTATTTTGTTTTGAGAATTAGATTGACAAATGACATTCTAGTATGATAGTATTTTGTTACAAGCGTTATCTACAGATGTAGATGGTCGATTTATGAGGTGTTACTATGGGAGAAGATATTCGTTTACACGAAGGTGAATTGAATATAATGGAATTACTTTGGTCAAACAAAGTATTGGCAGCAAAAGATATTGCAAAAATCATTAAGGAATATATTGGTTGGGAAAAAAATACTACATATACAGTAATCAATCGATTAATTGCAAAAGGCGCCATTAACAGGGAAGAGCCGGGATTTTTTTGTCGTGCAACCATTACCAAAAAAGAGATTCAGCAAATTGAAACAGATGCGTTACTGGACAAAGTATTTAATGGTTCCCTTGGGAATTTTTTAACAGAGTATTTAAAGAATCAGCGTTTAAAACCGTCTGAAATTATGGAACTTGAACGTATTATTATTGAACAGAAAAGAAGATGATTTAATACCTATAATATATGGTCCTTATACAAATGGTGAAGCTATCTGCAGGAACTTTCCTGTAAATAGCTTCACTTTTTTTATGCTATATTTTTTCGCGTAGGGTTACAGCATCCTTGGCGCTACGGCGACGTTCTTCCTCTAACGCAGCATAATGCTTTTTCGTAGTATTTACATCCTTATGGCCAAGAACATCGGCTACCAGATAAATATCGCCTGTTTCCTTATATAACTGGGTACCATAGGTGCTTCGTAGTTTATGCGGGGTGATTTTTTTTGTTGTAACCGCAGAAGAGGCGTATTTTTTTACAAGCACCTCTACATTTCGGACACTGATTCGCTGCATACGATTTGAAAGAAATAGTGCATTTTCATGTCCTTCCGCAGGAATCATTTTTTCACGCTCACTCATGTAGTTAAGCAGAGCTTCCCGAACTTCTTCACCAAAATAAACAAATGATTCATAGCCACCCTTACGGGTAATATTAATACGGTCATTATTAAAATCAACATCCTTGATATTTAGTCCAACGCATTCCGATACACGGATACCGGTACCAAGCAGCAGAGTAGTCAGTGCTAAATCACGAACCTTTGTTTTTTTATGAAAGTTCATCTGGTTTTTGGTTAATTTATTTCCGCTTTCCACGGTATCTAAAAATTCAACCACTTCATTGGCGTCCATCCGGATAATGTTTTTTTGGTGCAGCTTTGGCATACGTACCTGAAGCGTTGGATTGGTGTCAATGATTTGATGTGTATGAAAATAATTATAAAAGGAGCGCAGCGCAGAAAGCTTACGCTTGATTCCTGACTCAGAATTGGTAATTTCTTTACCATCCGGACCAATATAATACTTTAAATGCTCCAGGTATTCTTCAATATCACTGGCCTGTAGTTTGGTTAATATATCAAAATCCAGGTCCCGGAGCGTTTTTTCTTTGTACATCGGATTAGAACTCTTAATATATTCAAAAAAAACTTTCAGATCAATAGCATAGGCAATTCTTGTTCTGGATGCAGTATGGGGTTCAATACCACGGAAAAAAGTAGTAACATATGGCGGAAGATCTTTTTCCAATTCACGAAGTTTTTTTATATTTTCAATATTTTTTTCTTCATAATAGGAGCGTTCCTTCATAAAAACCATCCTTATCTAAATAATTATTAATTGCAACTGTTTTAAGTTTATCGCAAAATGCAAAAAAAATCAATGTATAGGAATAAATTATATATGAAACAGCAAATACTATGCTTGCTATAAAATTTGTGCAAATCAGGAGGTATATTTTATCATGACTATGAATGGTAAAAATGAAAGTATCAAATGTACAATCAAAAGCTGCGCTCATCATGCCAAGGATGACAATTATTGCAGTCTTGACCACATCCTTGTTGGAACTCATGAAGCAAATCCAACAGAAAAGTCTTGCACTGATTGTGAATCCTTTGAACTTGAGAGTGGCTGCTGCAGATAACTGTAATTTGCAAAAAAGCCTGTAAACACCTTTAAGAAAGAGTATTATAGCGCACCCATTATTGCGCTAAACGCGAGTTTAACGCAATAATGGGTGCGCTATTACATAAATTACTGCAATAACTCAAATACCTATATATTTAATAGCTTGCAGGCATTTTTATAAAATATCTGTTGTTTATCATGTTCTGTAATTTCTTCAAATTTGACAGCTTCCACATACATTCCCGGATTACATATCGGATAATCGGTTCCAAATATAATTCGTTCTGCACCGACTTCTTCAATCAAGTAACGAATCATACCAAAACGCATTAATCCTGTTCCGGATAAATCTAAATAATAATTTGGATATTTTTTCATTAACTTAATATGTTCCAGAATGCGGTCACGTTCTCCGGGATGTGCTGCAACGAATTGTATTCCCGGATGTGTAGCAATTGCTTCGGTCATATCGAATTCAAAAGGCGTATGGTAACTGACAACCATGTGATATTGTTCAGCATGGTCCAATAATTTGTAAAAGGACGTTTTATCAAAATCATTCCAATCATGCAGATATGGAACAAGTTCTCCAATTAACTTCACACCATTTTTGTTCATAAAATCAATTTCTTCCAAAGATTCTTCACAAAATCCGGGATGAATATGAAAGCCAGGCGTATAAAAATTCCCTAATCGTTCCTTAAGCTGTAACGCAACCCTGTTTAAATTGCGAATTTGGGAAAAATCCGTAATTTTTGTTCGACTTTCTATTATATTTCCCTGAACGTCTATTCTTTTTTGACGGCTTTCAATTACACTGCCGCAAATGTGAGAAATTCCGGCTTTTTTTAGCTGATTGACATAATCATCCACCTCATAATGGTAAAACTCTTTATAAAAGCAGAAATTATGTTCGGATGTAATATATGGATGCGTGTGAAAATCAACAATTTTATTCATGTCCTAATCCCTTCCGTTTTCTTAGTTAACGGCCTGTTGGAAAAAGTTCAAACATTTCAATTACAGACCAGTAAATTGCTCCTGCAGCCTTTATTTGATAGGCACTGTCAGTTAACTTCGCCAACTCTGATTTATTGGTCATAAAGCCAAGCTCGATTAAAACTGCCGGTACAGTATTGTATTTTACAACAACAAATTCTGAATTACTAACACCGCGGTTTTTGGTTCCCATAGCTGAACTGATATTATCCGCCAAAGCTTTAGCAAGTCGAGTGCTCGTCAAACCGGATTCTGCTGCTGTGTTATTATAAGAGGAATAAAAAATTTCTGTTCCGCTTACTGAACCGGAATTATTAGCATTCATATGAAGGCTTAAAAACATATCAGCCCCTACCTCAGATGCAAATGCCGCACGGTCATATAAATCAATTAAAACATCGGTTTCCCTTGTAAAATATATTTTTATATCCGAATCTTCAAATATTGTTTTCGTATAGGTATTTAAAATTTTGAAATTGATATCTTTTTCATTATAACCGCCCTTAGACGCACCGGGATCTGTGCCGCCATGACCGGCGTCCAGTACAACTATTTTCGAATATAAATCACTTGGCCTTGCCACAGTTATTTCAAGATAACCTTTTTTAACAGAGTATTTATAACCACAAATAGCCTTTGTGAAAAATTTAACTGTAGTTGTATCTGTCATATAATCATAACTTACCATATAATCCTTAATCAGATAGTATGGATTTTGGATAATATTATTTTGGTAAAATTCTTCATGATTACCGGAAACTTTTATTTCAAAATTCTTTTCCAGATAATTGTCCCGGTCCTGAATGTGTGCAGATTCTATTTCCTCCGGTAATGGAACAATCAATTTATCATCCGGATATGTGTTTGTTAAAGAATCAGTAAAATTACCGGTATATACATAAAACATACTTTCTACAGGCACATCCGCTGCTACAATATATACCTGAACACATTCTGTGTTTTCTACAAAAAACCACTGTATCGCTGTAGCCGACATAACCATTATTTTTGTATTGTCAGATAAACCTACTAATATAGAATGAACCAGTGTAGAATTTTCAGCATAAGGGTAATACTGAATGTCTATGTTGGTAAGTATTGACGGTAATTCCAAAATAAGTTGACCACTGTCCATAAAGTCTGTAATATCTCTTTTGGTCACACCATATAGTTCCAATACATTGACATTGTTATCAAGACTATACCCGCAAACCTTCGTCAAATAGGTATGATTTTCCTGCTTTTCAAAAGATTCCTGTTCGGTCCATTCAAAACAGGACGTTCTGTTGCTTGTGTCAAATAACGGAATAACTGTTTCTGAAGAATCAATGCCGATATAGTTATTTAACCACGGCTGCTGGGCAGATTTTCCGGTCGCTTCTGTTTCATTTAATACATAACAATGTCTTTTTTCCTGGTAATCAAGCTTGAATCCCAACATTTCTGAAGCAAATTCTAAAGGAATATAAGTGTAGGAAGTTCCTTTTGAAACATCCGTAATTTTTACCGGAGCTACTCCCATAATTATTTTTTTATTATTTACAAATGCAGTTGTATTGTTTAATTTGAGTGCCAGGGAAATGTCTCCTCTTGTGATTAAAATATCAGAATCAGACTCTTCATAAATACAGCCGGCTGTTTCAAAAATTTTTCTTGCAGGAGCATATATACTTCCGTTATAATATAGAATCGGTAGTTCCGTAGGAATCATCTGCTCGTCATAGCTGACAGAATAGAACGCATTATTATATGTAATATTTTTATCGTTTATAGACAAATTTAACGTTTTTGTAATTTTAACCGTACTGGTACTGCTAACCCATACATAGCTGAATCCAAAAGCTTCTGTAACAAACCGGGTCGGAACATAATATTTTATGGTATCATTAAATAATAATTGAACAGGAGCAACGTTCATTGTATATGCAGTTCCATTGATTGTCGCAGATTTACTTCCAAGAGTAAATTGTACAATAGTAATACCATCTGTAAAATTGATAGTATTTCCGCTTATGGTTACTTGAAGCCCCAGTTCCCGGGCAAACAATTCTTCACAATCCGCTAATGCGGTACCACTTACCAGAATTCCCGGATAAGTAAGCGGCAGTTCTCTTCCGTTATAGGTATAAATCACCTGTTTGCCGGTATAATTTTCACCTGTATTTGCAGTTATATTATAAAAAGGCAGGGATGCTGCATAAGCATTTGGAGCCACTCCGTTTTCTGCAAACAAAACAGCAAAAAAAGTAAAACAAAAGAAAATGTTTCGTAATAAATTTTTTAATTTCATAAAAGTTTGTCTCTCCATATAAAAAATAAATTGTAGGTTAAATTTATCGGAGAAACATGTTATAATTGTGTCAAAACAATTGATATTGTGTAAAATAACTATATTTTTTTAGAAAAAGGACGAAGAAAATGAAATTACAACGATTAATGAGCCTGACAAGAAAGGCAGTAGATGAGTATCATATGATTGAAGAAGGAGACAAAATAGCAGTTGGTATTTCCGGAGGGAAAGACAGTCTGGCACTACTCTATGCATTAGCCGGCCTTCGTAGATTTTATCCTAAGAAATTTACTTTAGAAGCAATTACAGTTGACCTTGGTTTTTCTGGTTTTGATTTATCAGAAATCAGGATATTATGTAACGAACTGGACGTGCCATATACTGTTGTAAAAACAGATATTGGCGAAGTAATCTTTCAAAGCAGGGAAGAGACTAACCCATGCTCGCTTTGTGCAAAAATGCGTAAAGGTGCTTTTAACGAAGAAGCAAAACGTCTGGGCTGTAACAAATCAGCCTATGCCCATCATAAAGATGATGTAATTGAAACAATGCTAATGTCCATGATTTACGAAGGAAGATATTATACCTTTGCTCCGGTAACTTACTTGGATCGTATGGATATTACTTTGATTCGACCATTAATTTATGTAAATGAAGCAGACATTGTAGGTTTTAAAAATTTATATAATTTACCTATTCAAAAAAATCCATGTCCTGCCGACGGATATACTAAACGTGAATATGCCAAGGATTTAATTAAACAAATTAACGAAGACAGTCCGGGCGTTGCCGAACGTCTGTTTCGCGCAGTAACGGAAGGACCGCTTCCGGCATGGCAAAAGAAATTTTAGTTGCTGTTTAATATTTTATAGTACGGAATCAAAATATAATTATCAGCATAAAGCATATCAGAAGAAAGCCCGTTCATTCGTTTGATTTCTTTGATATAGTCTGTTATGGAACCAAATTCTTCGGAGTAATATTGGGAAGCAAGGCTCCAGAGAGAATCTCCCTCTTCTATTTGAACTGAGGTAATGCAATAAGTACTGGAGGAATCTCCTGCTGCTGCGGTTCTTTCCGGTAAAACAAAAAGTACAATTAAAAATAAGACTGCCATAAATACAACAAGGGCTGCTATTCTGCCAAGGAATATATAAGGAATTTCTGTTTTTGGTTTGCGGGCAATATACATCATAAGAACACCTCCAAAATGTAACAAACTTATGTTTGCGAACTTTTGTTCTCGAATCTATGTTCTTATTATAACATAGAACATTCGTTTGTCAATACTTTTTCTTAAAAAAATCGAACTTGTGTTTGACAAATGTTTGTTCTTGTGGTTAAATAGTATTGTAAAAAGAAAACTACGTTACCCGGAAGGGAGATAAAATTATGTCATATGGTAAAATTTCATCCAAACAAAAGGAAATACTAGAATTTATGAAAAATGAGATTCTCAGTAAGGGTTATCCTCCTGCTGTACGTGAAATCTGTGAAGCGGTTAATTTAAAATCCACCTCCAGCGTTCACTCTCATTTAGAAACATTGGAAAAGAACGGTTACATACGCCGCGATCCGGCAAAACCGCGTGCTATCGAAATTGTTGATGATAATTTCAACCTCACCCGCCGCGAAATCGTTAATGTTCCCATTGTCGGCACTGTTACTGCAGGTCAGCCAATTCTGGCCGTTGAAAATATCGAAAGCTATTTTCCTATTCCGATGGATTACATGCCAAATCAGGAAACGTTCATGTTAAAAGTAAAAGGCGAAAGCATGGTAAATGCCGGTATTTTTGACGGAGATACCATTCTTGTACAAAAACAGTCACATGCAAAGAATGGTGATTTTGTAGTAGCTTTAATCGAAGATTCTGTTACTGTTAAAACCTTTTACAAAGAAAAAGACTACTATCGTCTGCAACCGGAAAATGACTATATGGACCCTATTATTGTATCCGAAGTAGACATCATTGGTAAAGTAATTGGATTATTCCGTATGCTCCGTTGATGTTTCCACAGTTTTTCAGCAAGTACAAAACAAAAGACATATATCCGATATTGTAAAACTTAAGCGGGTATATGTCTTTTATATTTTAAAAATATCTACTGCTGGTTTTGTGTACCCGGTTTCCGAATAAACACTACAGCTCTTCTGCATTAATTTCTTTGCCGTCTCTCCAAATTCGTTCTAAATCATAGAATAAACGGTCTTCCTTGGAAAATACATGTACTACAACGTCATTGTAATCCATCAGAATCCATCCGGAGCTCTTTACACCCTCAATACGCTCTGCATGAATGTTTTCCTTTAACAATTCTTCCTCCACATTATCCACCAGGGATTCTACGTGAGGGGCATTGGAACCGTTGGCAATAATAAAGTAATCTGCCACGGTGGAAAGCTTGCCGATTTCAATTACTTTAATATCCTCGCCTTTTTTATCACTCAAAGCAGCATATGCTTTTTTTACAATCAATTTTGCACGTTCCATATCAATTCTCCTTTCTTCCTGTTTTTTTTCTGTAAAATTCAAATACTTTATAAGTCATTGGATCCGCTTCCTTTTTGGTTGTCTCAAAATATTGTAACGTATTTTTGCATACTAAATAAGTGGCTTCATCCAAATTTTCAAATGCAATGTTCCGGATTTCATCCAGAGAAGGTGTGGTCGGCTGGTTCCTCTCCGGTTCAAAATAATCTGCCAGATATACAATTTGTTCTAAACGTGTCATATCTGGTCGTCCAAGGGTATGATTACGGATTGCCAGTAAAATATCTTCCTGTGTAATTCCATACACTTCTTTGGCCAAATAAGCACCATAAACCGCATGAAGCAGATCAGGAATTCGTTGTTCATATTCTGAAAGCGGCAGTTTTAACATCAGACAGCGTTCCAATAATTCTTCATTTGGATAATTCTTTGCACAATCATGCAATAATCCCGCTACTAAAGCATCCCGGTGCGAAATACCATGGCACATAGCCAAAGAAGCTGATAAGTATGCCACACCAAGCGTATGAAGATAACGCTTAGGATTTAAATTTTGTTGTAACTTGTTCTCTAAGTCCAGAACTACTTCACTGGAAACTTCCATGGTCTTGCGCTCCTGTTTCATTTTCCTGATATAACTTCTGAGTTATTATATAAGTAAGGACTGCTTCCGGCACATAATTTTCTATTTTATTATACTGTTTGTTTTTACATAAAGACCGGATTTCATTCGAAGAAATATTATATTCCGGCATCGTAAGAAACAAAACTTTTGTCTGAAATAATTCCTTTAATTTTGCTGCCTGTCGTTTGAGCTCTTCTATGGAATATCCGTTTCTTCCTGCTGCAAGCAATGTCGCATGGGAAGAAATAACCTCCGGTTTTACCCAATGATGGAATTTCATCAGGGAATCTCCGCCGATAATAAAGAAAAACTTATCCTTCGGATAGTCTTTTTTCAGGCTTGTTAAAGTATCTGACGTATAGGTGAATCCGTTTCTGTCAATTTCATAGGACGATGCTAGAAAGTTCTTTTTCCCTGCAATGGCAAGTTCTACCATATGAAGTCTTTCGGATGCTGAAAGAAGTTCAGAATTTGACTTATGCGCAGGCAGACCGGAAGGCATAAACCAGATGTTATCCAGCTGATACTGCCACAATGCAGCTTCTGCCAATAACAGATGACCATTATGAATCGGATTAAAAGTACCACCCATAATTCCAATCTTCATTGCAATCCTCCTTTGTACCGGTTTTAGACTACAAATTATTTTGGTAACTCAATTTTTTTCTTATTTTTGGATTCCTTATAAAGAACTATTTTTCGTCCGATAACCTGAACTACTTCGGAGTGGGTTCTGTCTGCCAATACCTGCGCCAGTTCTTTTGGTTCATCGTCACAGTTTTTTAATACATTGATTTTTACTAACTCTCTGGCTTCCAGAATTTCAATAATGCTTTCTGTAAACTCGGGAGTAAGGCTTGCCTTGCCAATCTGGAATACAGGGTCCAGATTCATGGCAAGTCCTTTTAAATAAGAACGCTGCTTGCTTGTCATTCGTTAATCCTCCTTGCTCTTTTTCACTATTTATAATAATCAAACATAAGGCCATACATTCTTACGGTGTCACCGTCCTTAATGCCCAGTGCCTCTAATTCCTCTAAAATACCGTTGGTCTTTAAGAACTTCTGGAAGAATTCAAAGCCCTTTTCAGAATCGATATTTGTATAGCCAAGCATTTTTTCAATACGAGGTCCTTCTACTACATAAACATCCTCTTCTTCATCATATTCTACAAAATATGGTTCGGTCGATACTTCCAGAGAATCTAAGAAAAATTCCTTTTCAAATACAATAGGCGCTTCTTCTACATTCTTTAACATATCATGAACATAGTATAACAAAGCATCAATGCCTTCACCGGTTGCTGCAGAAATCGGGAAGATTTTTATACCTTCCTGTTCCAACCCTGTTTGAAGAAGTTCCATTGCAATGTCTTTTTCTTCGCCATACAGCACGTCTAACTTATTGGCAGCAATAACCTGCGGTTTATTTTCAAGCCCTTTGTTATAGGCAAATAATTCTTTATTAATGGCACGGATGTCCTCTACCGGATCACGTCCTTCGGTACCTGCCGCATCCACAATGTGAATTAACACTTTGGTACGTTCGATATGACGAAGGAATTCATGACCGAGACCAACGCCTTCCGAAGCTCCTTCGATTAGCCCGGGGATGTCTGCAATGACAAAGCCACCTTCACCATTCTTTAAATCCACTACACCTAAATTCGGATTTAGTGTAGTAAAATGATAATTTGCAATCTTTGGCTTTGCGTTTGTTACACGGCTTAAAAATGTAGATTTACCCACATTAGGAAATCCCACCAGACCAACATCCGCAATCACTTTTAATTCTAACACAACATTTAATTCCAGATATTTCTGACCCGGTTGGGCATACATCGGCACCTGCATAGTTGCGGTTGCATAGTGCTGGTTACCCTTTCCACCTTTACCACCGCGTAAAATAGTTTCTCTTTTATTTCCGTGGGACATATCAGCAATTACTTTTCCCGTAGCAGCATCACGGATAACGGTCCCCTCCGGTACTTTTAAAATAACATCTTTACCGTCATGACCAGTACAATTATTTTTACCGCCGTTTTCTCCGTCTTCAGCACAATATTTACGAATATACCGATATTCTGCCAAAGTATTCATTCCGGTATCTACTTCAAAAATAACATCGCCACCACGGCCGCCATCGCCACCATTCGGGCCGCCGGCAGCCACAAACAGTTCTCTACGAAAGCTTACGTGACCATCTCCGCCCTTTCCGGAGCGAATATAAATTTCAGCTCTATCAGCAAACATAAATATCCTTCTTTCTGATTTCTATTATTTAAATAGTCTGTCCTGATATTTTAAGAAAAAAACCCCGAATCCAGGAAAGATTCTTGAATTCAGGGTTTCGTTGGTTACATTATTTAGCTTCAACAGGGTAAACAGAAGCCTGCTTCTTGTCTCTGCCTTTTCTTTCAAATCTTAATACGCCGTCAACCAGAGCATATAATGTGTCATCGCCACCGCGACCTACATTTACACCCGGATGAATCTTTGTTCCACGCTGTCTGTAAAGAATGTTACCAGCTAAAACAAACTGACCATCGGCTCTCTTCGCACCAAGTCTCTTGGACTCAGAATCTCTACCGTTCTTAGTAGAACCAACGCCCTTTTTATGAGCAAATAACTGAAGGTTCATCTTAAACATAACCTTTACCTCCTTTTAAAATAGCATAGCCACTAAGGATTATGCCTTTACTGATATAAAACGTTTTCCGTAATCATGTTCGATGTTCTTCAATCCAAGGAATAAAGAATCCATAAACAAAGAAGCTTCTTTGCTTACTTCCGAAACAATAACAAACTCAGCCAGTCCGGATTTCTCGGCATAGGAAAATTTATCTTCCGTAAACTCTTCTATGGAATTAACGGTATTAACAACTAACGCAGAAACAGCGGCACAAACAATGTCCTTACCATGTCTGGCAAAACCTGCATGTCCGTAGCATCGAAAACCGACATTTTCACCCTGTTCGTTTTTAATCCTTGTAATTTCAATCATGATTAAGCATTAATCTTTTCAATCTTAACCTTTGTGTAAGACTGTCTGTGACCATTCTTGTTGTGGTATCCGGTCTTTCTCTTGTACTTGTAAACAATAACCTTCTTGCCCTTAATGTCACCGAGTACAGTTGCGTTAACGTTACCGCCAACCTTAACATCACCGTCATTTACAGTGATAACTGCATCGAATGTAACAGTCTGATCTGCTTCTAATCCAAGCTTTTCTACATTAATGATATCGCCTTCGGCTACTTTGTACTGCTTACCACCTGTTGCAATAATTGCGTACATATGGCACCTCCTATTATCATTACTCGCCAACTT
>JAZSEW010000050.1:0-5213 GCA_045531895.1 Lachnospiraceae bacterium | reverse complement strand
TAAAGAAGACAAAGAAGTATTATGAAATTTTAAAGAGAGAGTTTCATGGTTCCGAGTATCTGGTACTTGCAGCAACTATGCTTGCGGATATGACAGAAGAACAGCAGACAGAGCAGGTGGTTGTAAGAGCAAAAGCAATTTACGATAAGATGAAAAAGGATCATCCGTTTCTGACTTCCAGTGAGGATAGTGTGTATGCTGTGTTAATGGCAGTTTCTGAGAAGTCTGATGCAGTTCTTATGGAAGAAATGGAGGTTTGCTATAAAAAGCTGAAAGAAAACTTTTCTGCAAGTAATGAGGTACAGGCTGTGGCACATGTACTGTCCATTGCAGATGGGGTGGCAGAAGAAAAGTGTAATAAAGTGGTTGCATTGTATGAAGCATTACGTGCTGCAGATATGAAGTATGGAAAATATTATGAACTGGTTGTGTTAGCTTCTCTTGCATTGCTTCCGATAGCAAAGGAAATGCTGGTTGAGGATATAAAGACAGTGGATGCGTTCCTGGCAGAACAGAAGGGCTATGGCTTCTTTGGATTGGACAAGAAAACCAGAATGATGCATGCTGCGTTGATTGTTGCAAGTGACTATACAACAAGTGATAATGCAGAAATTGCAGCTATTACAGGAACACTGGCGATGGTTGCGGCACAGCAGGCAGCAATGTGCGCAGTGATTGCGGCTTCGGCAGCGGCGTCCAGTGCGGCAGGTGCAGGTAATTAGTTCGGAGATAGTTAAGAATTTGAAATGGAGTTCCCTGATGCAGAGGAGATAAATGAATCAACCTGTATCAGGGATTTTTTATGTAATAATTGAATTGTTTAAATAGAGTGAAAAAATATTGAAATAAATATGGTTGACAAGAAAAGTTGTCAGTGCTATACTACAAAATGACAAGAAAAGTTGTCAAAAGATGCGTAACGTCTGGTTCGCACAAAAAGGAGCGTATATAAAAATGAATGAAACAAAAAAGAAGAAAAAGAAATTTTCATGGAAGCCGGTATTGATGATTGTAGCTTTTATTACAGTAAGTTTTTGCATTGGTCTGGGTATTGGTGCTCTTATGGATCCGGTGCTTGACCCAATTATTGATAAGTTATCAATGGGAGAGTTTCTATTGGGTTTGGCCGGCATCTATATGTTTTTGCTATTGTTTTCGTTTATGCAGACAGTGGTGCATGAAGCCGGACACCTGATTTTTGGTTTGCTGACAGGTTATAAGTATTCTTCGTTTCGGATTGGCAGCTTTATGTGGGTAAAATCAGACGGAAAGCTGCATTTAAAGAGATTTTCCTTAGCAGGAACCGGCGGACAGTGTCTGATGGCACCACCGGATATGGCAGAAGGTAAGATTCCGTATGTACTTTATAATTTTGGTGGTTGCTTTGCAAATATAGTGGTGTCTGTGATTCCGCTGATACCGGTACTTATTTTATGGGAAGTATCCTATTGGCGTTTTATGGTGGTGCTGTGGAGTGTAATTGGCTTGTTTTTTGCATTTACGAATGGTATCCCGATGAAATTACAGGGGATGCCAAATGATGGTCATAATGCCATGTCTCTTGGCAAGAGTCCGGAGGCATTAAAGGCGTTCTGGTTGCAGATGAAGATTAATGAACAGGTGTCATTAGGAAAGCATCTGAAGGAGTTGCCGGAGGAGTGGTTTGCTCTGCCAAGTAAAGAAGGTATGCAAAACAGTATGATTGCGACTATTGCAGTATTTGCCTGTAACCGTCTGATGGATGCAGCGAAATATGCAGAAGCGGAAGAACTGATGGAGCGTCTGATAAAAGAAAAAAGCGGTATGGTTGGAATTCACAAGCAGTTATTAAAAGCAGATCTTGTTTACTGTGAAATGGTGGGAGAAAATCGGACAGAAAAACTGGAAGAATTTTATGATGAGGATTTGCAGAAGTTTTTAAAGGCGATGAAAAAATCTCCAAGCACATTCCGTGTGGAATACCTTTATGCCAAGTATATAGAAAAGGATGAAAAGAAGGCACAGATTGCCATGGCTGCTTTTGAGAAGGTAGCAAAAAATTATCCGTATCCTCATGAAGTTGTGACGGAACGAGAAATGATAGCTTACGCAGAAGAAAAGCTGGCGAACTGATTTAATATTTCGGCTTGCGTCAGTTAATAAAAATTAACTGACGCAAATGAGTTTATATTCCTCTGTGGTAAGATGAAACAGGTCTGCTACCTTTTTATCCAGCAGGGCATAGGTAGTTACATGTTCATCGGAGGAGGAATCGGATTCTATGAGTATGTTTACAAGTTCTACAATTTCTTCTTGTGTCTCTTTATCCGTCAGTGGTATTGGTATCTGCTCCAGATGGGAGCGAAGTACCTTGACGGAGCGGAATTTCTTTTCAAAGAAAAACTGTGCCACTTTGGAGTTTAAGATGGCCAAAATGTATTTCACGGAAAGTCCGTTAATACGCGGAATAAGGATGTTACAGCTGTTTAAGGAGAGCAGACCGGTATCGTCGTAGGCGAAAATCAGCTGTTTGTTAATGAAGCGGTAAAATAATTTCTCCGGTGCGCGGTAGTAATGTTCCGGTGCGGTCTGTTGGAATATTTCCGGCTGATATTTCAGGTAGCAGGAAGGAACGTTGATGTGATATTTACTGATGTCTGTGCCTTTGACAACCGGTTCTAATCCGTGTGCTGCTATTTCGGAAAGCAGGGAAGCATTGTTTCCGGTGACAATACCAAGGGCAAAATCAGAATGTTCTACAAGTGTAGTGCGTTTTGGGCAGACGGAGATTTTGTGCAACAGTCTATATTCTTCATCAGTTAGGGAAAATGCGAAGCAATCAGCGGAATATATTCTTTCTGTTGCGGATAAAAAAGTGTGCTTGCCGGTAAAAACAGTTACGTTTTTAAAGAACGGCTGATTTGTTGTTTTTTTGACAGTCAGTAAGATACTCGGACAGTGCACATGGTCGAAAACTTCGCCCAGATATTCCACGGACAGTACAGAGGTATTTTCCAGTAAGAGTTGCCGCACTGTTGTATGTGCTTTTACTGTAAGAAGTGCTTCCGGCAGTACAAAAGAGATAATTCCGTTTTGGGAAAGACGGTTCAGGCTTTGCTCGATAAATAAATCAAAGGTTTCCGGAGAACTGCCGGCAGCACAGGAAAGGTGTTTGCGATAGTTCTCTTTTTCTTTGGCAGAGAGCCGGGCACCCCAGGGTGGATTGCCAAGAATAATGTCATATTGGATATCCGAAGAGTTGGTACTGGATAAAAAATCGGAAACGGTAATATTATGTTTTAAGCATTCTGTCTCTTTTTGTGTGGTAATACGGTATTTGATAGCAAGATTAATACGGGCAAGAGCCACGCTGACCGGATTTAAATCTGTTCCAAACAGATGAGAGAGTGGAAGCTGCTGTGGCAACTGCAACAAAAATACTCCGGTACCACAGCTTGGGTCCAGGATGTTTTTTTCTATGCAAAAATCAGGCAGATGACTTGCTACCAGCCGTTTTGCCAATCGGGCTGGAGTATAGTAGGAGCCCGAGGACTTACGGTCCTTTATATTATACAGTGACAAATAGAGGAAGCCAAGTGTGTCCTCCTCTGCAATATAGGTATAGGTAATATTACAAAGAAAACTGCAGCTTTCCTTAAACTGTAGAAATTTTTTTGCGGAGATAAGGTCATTCAACAGTGTCGTAAAGCAATCAGTGAGGCCCATTCCGGAAGATATAATCAGTTGCTCGGCACAGTCACGAAGGAGACAGAGAAGCAGCGTTTCGTCAAGGATAAGTTCTTTTGTATCCAAAATCGCAAGCAATTGTGTCAGGGCAGTGTGATTGGCGGAGCTTTTCGAAATATATGTCCTATAAGATTTGGTTCCGTTTACAAAAGATTTATTTCTACGTCCTTTAAGTTGAGGAAATTCTCCGGAGGAAAGAGAGGACTTTAAAGAAAGCAAAGCAGATTCACTGAAAACATTCTTTTTATCCGGTAGTATGGTGGGAATAAGACGTCCTGCTTTGATCCAGTTCCGCCCGGTGGCAGTGGAAATGGAAAGAAGCTCGCAAGCCTCCTTTAGAGTATATAGTTTTTCTCCTGTGGTTTGTTTCATGCAGAAAGTTCTCCGTCCTGTTAGTCCGGTTCAGCCCATTCAATATGACAATCATAAAATGTACAAGCACATTTTGTGATTGTTATGTTGTATAGGTTACCCCGGGGGATGATTACATTATGAAAGATGTGATTGAATAAGTCAATAGACAAAAGTGCTTGACAAACAAAATTTAAGTAGTTATAATTGCAATATCAAAGACGATGACAGGAAGAAGTAGTGGTGTACTATCCTTACAGAGAGTAGCCGGCAGATGAGAGGCACAAGGTAACCCATCATGAATACATCCTTAAGTTGCGCACCGAAAAGTAATGAGTAGGCTGCGACGGCAGACAACCGTTATCGTGTCAGAGTATCGCAATAGCTGTACTTGCTAAGGTAAATGATGTGAGTCATTTATAAAATAAGGTGGTAACACGAGTTTATGCCTCGTCCTTATGATTGGGACGGGGCTTTTTATATGTTTAAGGAAACCTAGCAAGAGAGCTGCAAACAAGTAGAAGGAGGATTTAAAGATGACTGTTTATGAAGAATTAGTCGCAAGAGGTCTGATTGCCCAGGTAACAGACGAAGAAGAAATTAAGGAAATGATTAACAATGGTAAGGCCGTATTCTACATCGGCTTTGACCCAACCGCAGACAGCCTTCATGTAGGTCACTTCATGGCTCTTTGCTTAATGAAGAGACTGCAGATGGCAGGCAACAAGCCAATCGCTTTAATCGGTGGTGGTACTGCTATGATTGGTGACCCGTCCGGTAGAACCGATATGCGCCAGATGATGACAACAGAGACCATCGCTCACAACTGTGAATGCTTCAAGCAGCAGATGAGCAAGTTCATTGACTTCTCCGATGGCAAGGCAATGATGGTAAATAACGCAGACTGGCTCATGGGCTTAAATTACATTGAAGTACTTCGTGAGGTAGGTCCGCACTTCTCCGTAAACCGTATGCTGACAGCAGAGTGCTACAAGCAGAGAATGGAGAAGGGACTCAGCTTCTTAGAGTTCAACTACATGATTATGCAGAGCTACGATTTCCTGGCATTGTTCCAGAAGTACGGCTGTAACATGCAGTTCGGTGGTGATGACCAGTGGAGCAACATGCTTGGCGGT
>JAZSEW010000046.1:0-38453 GCA_045531895.1 Lachnospiraceae bacterium | reverse complement strand
GTCCATAGATAATTGATTACCCGGACGCTTACTTTGTTCAATTAGGTCAAATCGAAAATGGTGCAAACGAAAGGGCAGTTTGCTGTAATGTCAAAACTGCTTTTTCGTTTACACCATCATCGATTCTAACCTAAAGAATTTGTCGAACTGTTACTTCTGTTTTTACCTGTATCCTATTTGTGATACGGTGCACCATTCATGATCCGATAGCTTCTATAAATCTGCTCCAACAACACTACCCTCATCAACTGATGCGGAAATGTCATCTTTGAAAAACTAAGCAGGTAATCCGCCCGCTTGTTAATACATTCTGCCAGTCCCAAAGAACCACCAATCACAAAAACAATATGACTGGTTCCTCTTACACCAAGTTCATTAATTTTTTCCGATAATTCCTCGCTGGTTAGCTGCTTTCCAAGGATAGCCAATACACAGACATAAGCATCGTCAGGAATATATTTCATTAAACGCTCTGCTTCTTTTTGCTTAATTTGTTCTTCTAATGCTTCTGAGGCGCCATCCGGTGTTTTCTCGTCCGCCACTTCAATGATTTCCAGCTTACAGTACCGGGACAAACGCTTAGAGTATTCGTCAATAGCACCCGTGAAATATTTTTCTTTGATTTTTCCCACACATAAAACAGTAATTTTCATTTCATTTCTCCTGCAAAACAGGGCTGTTGCAACTCCCACAACAGCCCTGTAAATTCACCTTTTTACTCTTCCTCTGCCTCATCAGTCTCTTCTTTCGGAAGCACTGTGACTCTTGCCAAAGTAATCATTTTATTTTTTACTTCCACAATTTCTAACCGGCAGTTACGATATGCCATACTAAACTGCTCACCTTCTGACGGTATGTACCCAAGCGCTGTTACCATAAGACCGTTTAAGGTATCACATTCTTCATCTGTAAGATCAATTTCCAGTTCTTTGGATAAATCTTCGAGGCTGGTGGTTCCTTTGACAAGATATATGTTTTCCGCCTCAGAAATGATTTCCTCTTCTTCATGGTCGTACTCATCCTGAATATCACCAACAATTTCCTCCAGGATATCTTCCAAAGTAATGAGACCGGCTGTCTGACCATATTCATCAATAGCAAAAGCCATGTGGAATTTCTTTTTTTGCATATCCTCAAGTAGCACATCAATTCCCTGCGTATCCGGAACAAAGTAAGGTTTTCTTGTAATGCTTCGTACCGTTCCCTGCGTCATCTTTGCCTGATTGCCGGACACAAACATCTTCAGTACATCCTTCAAATGAACAATACCAATAATATTTTCTACGCTTTCTTCATACACCGGAAAACGGGAATAAATTGTATCCAACATAAACTTCATAGCTTTTTCCAGTGTCCATTCAGCATCTACAGCAATCATATTGGTACGGTGTGTCATGATATCCTTGACTTCTTTATCATCAAATTCAAAGATATTTTGAATCATTTCCACTTCGTCTGCTTCCAGGACTCCGCTTTCAGCTGCTTCTTCCACTGTAGAGAAGAGTTCTTCTTCCGTCACTATCTCTTCTAATTCAGAAGCTTTAATATGGAATATTTTTAGAATTCCCATGGTAACAGCTTCTATCACCATGGCAGCTCCACCAAATACTGCATTGCAAACGCACAATGTTTTTGCAAACGCAAAAGATAAACCTTCCGCATGCTTAAATGCTACTTTTTTGGGAAGTTTAATGGATAGAAGTTCCACAAGCATCACTGATACAAAGGTAATTATCATCACCACAATCACATACCATACAACATATTTATCCCCATCGAAAGAACGTTTTAATGCCTCCGAAAAATAAGGGAAAAAATAAGAATAATATACAATTGCAATGCCGGAAACTGCCAAAATTCTCAGCAAATCGGTTACCGTTATGTAGCGGCGGTGGTGCTCTATCAGTTTCTGTACAAGCTTTGCTTTTTTATTACCTTCAGCCATCTGCTTTTCTACTGCCGATTCGCTGACATTCTCGAAGGCAGTCACCATTGCCTCTACTACTGCATTTAATATCATAAAACCAATTAACCACATCACTCCACGTATGGGAATACTGTCCATAAAAATTCTTTTCTCCTTTTCGTATAAAATGTCCCAGGATTATGTATCCAGCGCAAAGCTTACCAGTAACGCCCGATTCACACTTGACAGAATCTCCTGGTCAAGATGACAGACTTTTTCCCGGAGTCTTGACTTGTCAATCGTCCGGACCTGTTCCAATAATATCACAGAATCTTTTTCAATTCCACACCTTTTAGGCAATTCAATATGCGTCGGCAGCTTTGCTTTATGCATTTTGCTTGTAATTGCTGCCACAATCACCGTTGGACTGTGCCTGTTGCCCACGTCATTCTGCACCACAAGAACCGGACGAATGCCGCCCTGTTCTGACCCTACCACCGGTCTTAAATCCGCATAATAGATATCTCCTCTTCGAATATTCACTGAAATTCACTCTCCGTTTTTGGTTTTAGCAGCCTGCTGATGTTTCTAGTATTTCCTGCTTTTTCCTCACGTATTCCGTAACTTTTCAGTGCTTTATCATTATTCTCTCGGAAGAAAACTCACTATTTCGACAATTTTTCCGTCTCTGTAATAAATGCGCGGTACTCTCTTGCTGATATCACACACTACCTCGTAGTGAAAGGAGTTCCCTACGGTTGCTCCGATTTCCTCAGCAGAAATAAAATCCTCGCCATCTCTTCCCATCAAGGTTACCACATCCCCTTGCTTTGCCTCAGGAATATCCGTCACATCTACCATACACTGGTCCATACAGATTCTTCCTAAAACAGGAGCAGATTTTCCATGTATCAGCACACGGCCCATATTGGATAATCCTCTTGGATAACCGTCACCATATCCAACAGAAAGAGTAGCCACTCTCGTTTCTTTTTCTGTTACGAAAGTGCCGCTATAACCAATGCCCACACCGGCAGGCAATGTCTTAATGTAAGAAATATGGGTTTTCACTTCCATGGCAGGAGTCACCGGCATACGTTCTTTAGTAACCTCGTCTGTTGGATACATACCATACATAGTAACACCAAAGCGTACCATATCAAGGTCCCCCTCCGGAATATCGATGATTCCGGCACTGTTACACACATGCTTGCAAGGAAGCTCTATGCCTCTTTCCTTCAATGCGTCTGCAAACTCCATATACTTCTTAAACTGATTTCTTGCAAAGGTTTTATCGGTTTCATCTGCCTTGGAAAAATGGGTAAACATACCCTCAATTTCCACATTGGAAAGCTTTGCGATTTTTTCAATATCTGCAAGACTTTCTTCGCTGCAAAGATAGCCGATGCGGCTCATACCAGTGTCAAGCTTAATATGCACCTTTGCACATTTCTTTAACTTCTTTGCAATTTCATTATACTGCTCTGCAATTTCTGACTGAAACACTGCCATAATAATATCATAGCGTATTGCCAATTCTGCCATCTGAGGTGCCGTATAGCCTAAAATAACAATTGGCTTTGTAAGTCCTGCCTTGCGCAATTCCACACCTTCCTCCGGCATGGCAACACCATAGGCATCTACCAGATCTTCAATTGCCTTTGCCACCGGTACTGCACCATGGCCATAGGCGTCCGCTTTTACAACACCCATCATTTTTGTACCGGGTGCCAAAAGTCTTCTTCCCTTTTCTATATTATCCCGGATTGCATCCAGGGAAATATTCGCGCAAACGCGAAAATATTCAAATTCTGGTTCCAACTCTAGTTTTCCTTTCTGTTTTTCGCCATTATCACAGCAAAATTTTCTATGATTCCTGCAATACTTCCGGAATTGCTTCCAGAATGTCGCTGGCTAACATAGAACGCGGTCCTTTTTTCTTTGCCGCCACATCTCCCGCTATGCCATGCAGGAAGCATCCGGCCATTGCCGCCATTTTAGGCGACTCGCCCTGGGCTAACAGCCCTGCAATCATGCCTGCCAGTACATCACCACTGCCGGCAGTTGCCATACCATCGTTTCCGCTTACGTTAATATAATCGGAATTGCCGAAAGACACAATGGTCCGGACATCCTTTTTTACATAAACCAATTCATTATTATACGTGCAAGGAGCACTGCTGTCAATGAGACATCCCACTAAATCTGCCAGAGGAATTCCGGTAAGCACCGACAATTCTTTTTTATGCGGAGTTAAAATTGTACCGGCAGGCAGTAGCTCTGCCAAATAACGGATACGTCCTTCAACTCCTTCCTCCGCAGTCACCTTTTCTGTTATCAGCCTGGAAATGATATTCAAACCGTCTGCATCGATTACCAAAGGGACTTTGCATTCGCAAATAACATAGTTTACAATTCCGGCACTCATCACAGATTGCCCAAGCCCCGGACCAAGCACGATAACGCTTGCCCAGGCCACTGCCTCTTTGATATTTTCTGCATCAGTCTCTGAAATACCATCCTCTAAAGTTTCATAGGTTGTAAGAATCGCTTCCGGAAGCTGACGCTGTAAAATCTCACGATTTTCCTGCGCTGTTAATACCCGCACCAGACCGGAACCCATGCGATAGGCAGCAGTTGCCGCAAAATAAGCTGCACCGGACATGTTTTTAGAACCGGCTATGACTAGCACTTTGCCATAGGTACCCTTATTGGAATTTTTCTTTCTTACCGGCAATAATGTTTCCGGTGCTTCATCAAAGAAAAACCGAGTTGGAGGCTCATCAAGTCCCCCGTTTGCAAACCCGATATCCTCTACATAAACCTTACCTGCATATTCCGATCCAGGGAACAAAAGACAACCTATCTTCTGAAAACCGAAGGTTACCGTAATATCTGCATTTACGGCAATACCAAAAATCTTGCCATCATCCGCGCTGATTCCGGAAGGTACATCAATCGATACTACTTTCATTTTCTTTTGGTTAATTGCCTCAATTACCTTGCGGAACTCTCCGGTGACGGAGCGTGTCAGACCAATACCAAAAAGCGCGTCGATAATTATAGTATATTCCTCCCACTTCACTTTGCGAATCATTGGAATCCCTAATTTTTTTGCAATTTTTAACTGCTGCTTTGTTTCCTTCGTGGCCCGTTCCCTTTCACCCACCATATAAATGGTAACCGGGTAGCCCTCCATAAACAAAATTCTGGCAGCCGCGATACCGTCGCCACCATTGTTGCCGTATCCACAGACTGCCAGAATGCTATCCCTTTCGGAACACAATTCCTTTGTATGACGCACAACCGCCATGGCAGCCTTTTCCATGAGTACCATAGACGGAATGCCGATAGTCTCAATGGTGTACCGGTCTATTGCTTTCATCTGACCTGAACCAAGTGCGTATTTCATTTTCTTTATTATACCTCCATTACCACATATCCAAGTGCATATTCTTTTGTATTGGATATGGACACATGTATATGCCGGATTTTCTCTGCTTCCAGAAATTCCTTTGCCGGGCCGCAAAGTACCACATAAGGCTTTCCCGATACTTCCCTGAGTACCTCAATATTAATTGGGGAGATTTTACCAAATCCGGTACCAAATGCTTTTACCACGGATTCCTTGATTGCAAAGTTGCCCGCTGCACGCTGGGCATTTCCGGCTATTAACTGTTGTTCCTGTTCTGTATATATTTTTTGCCGAAAGGATTCTTTCTCATAAGCCTTTTTAATTCGCTCCACCTCGATAAAATCCGTTCCGATGCCGTAAATCATTTCTTTGCCTCTTCTGCGGCCTTCTTTTTATAAGACAGGCGCATCAGGCTTTCAGTTAAATGTACATTTTCCAGTACCACATCATTTGGAAGATGTAAATCCGTCGGAGCAAAGTTCCAGATTGCCTTAATGCCCCACTTTGCAAGGTCAGCTGCCAATGCCGGTGCAATTGCCTTTGGCACCGTAAGAGCTGCCATATCTACTTCGTTTTCTTTTAAGAACTGTTCCAAGGTATCCGTATGAAAAATCTCGATTCCACGTACCTTTGTTCCAACGATTTCCGGCTTTATGTCAAAAATGCCAACGACTTCAAAGCCTCTTTTCTGAAACCCCGTGGAATTTACCAGTGCCATACCCAGATTACCTGCTCCGATAATAATCAGTTTATTCTTTTTATCCAGACCGAGAATCTTACCGATTTCCGTATAAAGATACTCAACCTGATAACCGTATCCCTGTTGGCCGAATCCACCGAAATTATTTAAATCCTGGCGAATCTGGGAGGCTGTTACCCCCATTCTTTCGCTTAGTTCTTTGGAAGATATTCTTACTACATCATGAGCAAGTAATTCTCCGAGATATCTATAATAACGTGGCAAACGTTTAATTACTGCAGAAGAAATATTTTTTGCCTGCATACATAACACCCCTTTTTTCAATATCCTGAAAACTCACCCTTTTGCGACTTTTCACCAATTATCTATTATAAGGCATTGTTATATTTTTGTCAATTTAGAAAAACAAAGCAAACTTTTTTTGAAGCCGTTCTGTAACCTCCGGTGTTCCAAGAGCCGTTTCCGTTGCCTTCCACAGTTCTTTTTTCTCTGCTTTCTGGGTACATTCAAAGTTTTCTCCGAAAGATACCACAATATAGCGATACATTTCAAACAGTTCTTTAATTTCTCTCTTCTGCCGCTTTAATAAACTGCCAACCGGACGATCAGCTTTCTCCGGTTTGATTGCCTTTGCCAGGGCAGCTTCAATTTTACGGAAAATACCATCACGAACCAGCGCCATCTGAATCATCTGCTCTTCTTCTTTTTCTGTCAGTGCCTCCACACAGTACATCTGCTCCTTCATAGCACTCAGTACCAACGCACTTTTCTCCGGCTTTGTGCTCTTTCTACCAAGCGCAAGCAGACCGTTCAGCCAAAGCTGATTTTCATTGCCTGCATGCGGTACGGCAGTCAGTGAATATGCCTGCTTGCCATCCTTCATTTTGAGTTCCATGAAATCAATTCCACCGGCTTCTCCTGAAAACAAGCATTTCGCCAGTGTATTAATGCGCATCCGGTCTATTTTACCCGGATAGCAATAGTTTTCCACATCTAAACGAAGTACTGCATATTTCTTCATATAACGTTGCACAGAGACTGCATGAAGTTTGAGCACAAACTGCTCTTTTCCTGCCTTAATAATATATTTTCCTTTCAAATCGCCTTCCGCCACAATATGATAGCATTCCTTTCCATCCTGTTTCCAGACAGTATTGCCATCAAATTGCTTCTTCCACGCTTTTTCCCCGGAAAGCTGCACAGGAAGATAAAAGCTGTGGACACTATACAACCTCTCCGGCAGAAAACTTCCCTGACGCATTTCTTCCTGATTGCGAACATACAGCAGATATGTTTTTATCAAATCACTGTTATCCGGTGATTTTCCAATGGCGGCAAGCATACTCTCCATGGAAAACAGCAGTCGTTTATTCTCTACATCCATAAACTGGTTCATATTACGGAATAACCGGTAAAGTTCCGGTGTTGCAGAATCCACAATCACATCTGCTTCCGGATACAGGGCAAGAATCTCCCTGAATCTGACTGCCAGCGTTTCTTCTTTCATGCCACGATTTAACATCACCTGCTTTTTCAGCTTATAGCACGCATCTGTAATCAGCAGCAGATATACCGGCATTTCCTCCGCAATCGTCTGACGGATAAAGATATGCTCACGATGCTCTGCCTTTATTTCATCGACATAATCATGATACCGCTCTTTCATATATCTGCGGATATTCGCAGACAAATATTGTTCCTCATCAAACACAGACATGGAAATCACCCTGCCCATACTGACACAGTCGTGAATAAATTCACGTCCCAAACGAATCTCCGGTGTCTTTTTAAAATCCGGATACTGCTTCATCAAAGGTTCAAACACATAGTCCATCACCCGCATTGCATCGGTGGCATAGACTTCTGTCGGAATATCCTCCCTGCAAAACAACTCCCACTGTTCTCTAAACAGCTCTAACGGCTCCGGTGGCAACGGCTGTTCTACAACAGATTCTTCTTCCTCAGCTTCTTCCAACGCCTCCGCTTCTTCTTTCTTATAAAGGAATTCCTTCGTACGGAACGACTGATTTTTGAAAAAGTCCACCTGATAGAAAAAAATCTCTTCCGCCTGTGCTTCTTTTACGGTAACGTCAATATATAGTTCTCTTTTTTCCAGTAATGTTCCTGCCATGGTATCCTCCTTAAACATGAACCTTTTCTTCCATAGTACTGTTTTTGACAAAAGATGTCAATAAAAAACCGCATTGACTTCTTTGTTTCTTTCGCGATATAATAAAAAACGTTCCGGTTATACTGCCGGATTTCTCTATGTATTACAACTTGTGAGGTAAATTGACATGTCTGATATATTGATGATTGGCATTGCCGGCGGTACCGGCAGCGGAAAATCCACCCTGACAGAACGTATCAAAGAATACTTTGGTCAAAACGTCACCGTGCTGATGCACGATAACTACTACAAGGCCCACGATGACATGACCTATGAGGAACGAACCCACTTAAACTATGACCATCCCAATGCCTTTGACACAGACCTTATGATTGAGCATGTAAAAGCGCTGCGGGCCGGTGAAACCATTACCTGTCCGGTATATGATTTTTCAGCCCATAACCGTTCCCGCGAAACAATAACCATTTGTCCGAACAAGGTAATGATTATCGAAGGTATTCTGATTTTTGAATGTAAAGAGCTGACCGACCTGTTAGACATCAAGATCTTTGTGGATACCGATGCGGACGTACGCATTCTCCGCCGTATTCTGCGCGATGTAGAAGACCGCGGAAGAAGTTTAAACTCCGTTATCACCCAGTATCTGAATACCGTAAAGCCAATGCATGAGCAGTTTGTAGAGCCAAGTAAGAAGCACGCGGATATCATTGTACCGGAAGGCGGGCAGAACCGCGTTGCTCTCGAAATGATTATGCAACGAATTCAAAACCATATCGGATAACTACTATACCAACAGAATTTAAGGAGCATACCAAACATGATTAAACTGATTGCCAGCGACTTGGACGGTACTTTATTGCAAAACGGTGCCCAGAGCTTACCTCCTAATGTCATCCCTTTTATTGAAAAGCTTGCTACAGAACATGATATTATTTTTGTTGCTGCCAGTGGCAGACAATATTTAAATTTAAAACGCCTGTTCGGCTCTGCATCAAAGCATATGGCCTTTATTTGTGAAAACGGTTCCCTTGTTTTTTACCAGGATAAGCTGATTGCCTGTCATCCGATGGAACGTGATGCTGCTCTTGCCATCAGTCATGATATTTTATCCCTGCCCGGCTGCGAACTGCAGATTTCAGGTAAACTGTGTACCTATTTAATGCCAAAAACAGAGGCATTTTTAGACCGTATGGTGAATCACGTAAAAAATGATGTCACTGTTATTTCCTCACCGGAAGAACATCCGGAACCTTTCTATAAGGTTTCTGTTTTTGAGCTTTCCGGTATTGTAGAAGGTCATGGACCCGAACTGATTAAGCGTCATGAAAATAAAGCAAAATGCACCATCTCCGGTCATGGATGGTTAGACTTTGTGGCACCGGATGTGAACAAAGGGCTTGCCCTGCAGGAACTGATTCAGAGCCTTGGCATTACCTCTGACCAATGTGCTGCATTTGGTGATAATTATAATGACTTAGAAATGCTTTCCGCTGTAAAATACGGATATATTATGAATAATGCCATAGATGAAATTAAATTACAATTTAATTATCGTTGTGACGATGTCATAACTGCAATTCAGGAATTACTACAAATTTCATAGCCATTTCATCTTTTCTGTGCAAAAAACCAGCCGGCGCATCAGCTACCGGCTGGTTTTATTTTATAGAGTATTCATCAGTTCTGCCACCTGTGTCAGATGTTCTCTGATTGGAAGTTTCTGTGGGCATACTTCCTCACAGGCACCGCAGGACATGCACCTGTCTGCCCTCTCTTCTTCTTTAGTTTCATTAAAATAACGCCACTTTGCTGCACCGGCATTATTGTACATACCATAATTATTCCAGATAGCAAAATTCCGAGGAATATTTACCCCAAACGGACACGGCATACAATAGCGACAGGCTGTACATCCATTTTTTATTCTGGATTTAACTTCTTTAACTACATTATCAACTGTTTCCAGTTCTTTTTCAGACAACGTTTCAAAATTTCCGAAGGTTTCCAAATTATCGTTTACTTGTTCTTCCGTAGACATTCCGCTTAAAACCACTTTAATCTGCGGCTTGCTTGCTACCCAGCGCAGTGCCCATGAAGCAATGCTCTTGTCCGGACGAACAGTCTTAAACATTTCTTCTACTTCCGGTGCATAAGAAGCCAAGGCACCACCCTTAATCGGCTCCATAATTACAATTGGCACATTTAACTTTTCGCAAAGAGCATATCCCTTATCTCCTGCCTGCTCATTTGTATCCATGTAATTGTACTGAATCTGGCAGAAATCCCAGTCACGATAAGTGAGAATTTCTTCAAAAGCTTCATAGTTATCATGGAAAGAGAAACCGAGATACTTAATTTTTCCCTGTTTCTTTAATTCTACCATATCATCTACAACACCAAGATTACACATTTCATGGAAACGGTCTTTATTTAATGCATGCAACAGATAGAAATCCACATAGTCAGACTGCAGATGCTCCAGCTGCTGATTAAAAATTCTGGTGGCATCTTCCCTCACCTTAACATCCCAGCAAGGAAGCTTTGTAGCAAAGTAAAAACTTTCTCTCGGATATTTTTTCATTGCCCTACCTACAAATGGTTCACTTTCTCCATTATGATACGGCCATGCAGTGTCATAATAATTGACACCGGCTGCATAGGCATCATCTAACATTTTCTGTGCTCTTTCTTCATCAATTTTTCCCTCTGCATTGGTTGGAAAGCGCATACACCCAAAACCAAGTAATGAAGTTTTAATACCAAGCTTGTCTAATGTTCTAAGTTCCATAATAAACCCTCTCCTTCTCTCTGCCGTTTTCTCCGGCTGTTAATTATAGTGTGCTTTTTCTTTCTTCACCCGTTGTATAAGTGACATTGAAATCGGTAAATTCTGCTGTGTTATTTCCTACAGCATATAATGCAAGAAGAACTCCGGTAAAACCTTCGGAAACTTCTTTGGATACATATTTAGTTTGTCCGGCACCAAGATATATCGCTTCTGTTTCTCTGCCGGACTCTTCTTTTGGAATGACTGTAAAAAAGTAATTTGCCCCATCACAAATGACACTCAGACGTACTTTAGCATAAGGAACAGTCACCACCGCCTGCTCGTGCTTAATACCTCCAATACTCAACCGCAATACTGCTTCATAGCTTTCTTCTCCAACAGTCTTTCGAAGTGCAATATCATAATGTTCATTCTCGCAGGAATATACCGTAATTCCCGCCTCGCCTGTATCTATTATTAATTCTGCATTTAAATTCATATCAAAGTCACGTTGGCGGATTCCAAGAAATGTCGGAGAATCTACAGCGTCCAGCGTAATATCTGTTCCATGCAACACTGCCTTAGCAGAAGTAAGCTCATAATTTTCAAGTACCGGATGGCGCATATAGCACCAGTCAATATTCCATTCAGTATTTTCGAAGGTATATTGTTTCTTTTCATTCTGTGTAAACTCACCCTTGATTTCATATTCTGCATCTGCGGTACCATCCGTTCCGGCAGTAAACCATCCGTCCTCATGAAAAATAACCGGAACCATAAATACTTCTCTTCCAAGGATATGATATGCTCTCCACATATGTATCTGACGGAAGCCCAGACAAATAATATGCCAGTCACCAAATTTATCCTGAATCAAATCGCCATGACCGATACCCTGAATGATGTATGGTGCTTTATTACGATTTGTTAATACCGGGTTATCCGGATAGTTGGTAAATGGTCCCCATACAGAGTCTGACTTGGCATAAGTAATCATATGACCATACTCTGTACCACCCTCTGCCGCCATTAAATAATAAGCACTACCGATATGATACATATGAGGGCTTTCCAGAAAACGGCCGCCGGACCCTTTCCAGATACATTTGCTTGGAGAAAGCTTTTTTCCGGTAGTAATATCAATTTCACACTGTACTACGCCCCCTTCTCCGTTTTCATCGGTTCCGTTGCTCATAAAATACACATGTTCCCCGTCGAATAGCAAAGAAGGATCAATCCCATTCTGCTCTACGGTAATGGGCTCAGACCACTCTCCGTAAATATCATCCGTATACACATAAAAGTTCTCATGTGTAGTATCATTAGTTGTCACCATATAAAATCGTCCGTCATTATAGCGAATGGTTGGTGCAAACACACCACCGGAGCTTGCTATCTTTTCAAGCATTACCTGCGATTTTCTTGTAAGCACATGACCAATCTGCTTCCAGTTGACTAAATCCTCGCTTTCAAACAACGGCACCCCCGGAAAGTACTGAAAGGAGCTGGACACCAGATAATATTTACCATTTGCAAAACATACGCTCGGATCCGGATAAAATCCCTTAATAATCGGATTTGTATACTTCATAAAATTCTCCTATCTTATTATACCGCATTTTATTTTTCCGTCAAAGCAATTGCAACCTTTACAGCATCCTGTGCATCTCTTGCATAGCCATCAGCACCTATTTCCTTTGCATAATCCTCTGTAGTCACTGCACCACCGATAATTACCTTTGCGGAAAGTCCGGCAGCATTTTTTATTTCCACTACTTCTTTCATACGAGTCATGGTGGTTGTCATCAATGCAGATAACGCAATTAAGTCAGCCTGCACTTCCTTTGCTTTTTCTACAATTGCCTCAGACTCTACATCTTTACCCATATCGATTACTTCAAAGCCATAATTTTTCAGCATCAGTGCTACCAGATTTTTTCCGATATCGTGGATATCGCCTTTCACTGTTGCAATGATAACTCTGCCTCTCTTCTGACCGTCACCGGTAGCAAGTAGTGGTTCCAGACGCTTCATGGACATCTCCATTGTTTCTGCAGACGCAATCAGCTGTGGTAAGAAATACCTCTTCTTCTCGAAAAATTCACCCACCTTATTAATTGCAGGTATTAAGTCTGAATTTAATATTTTATTTGCCCGTTCTGTCTCTGTTGCCCCGTATGCAGTTTCTTTCAATGCATTTTCCGTCAATTCCAGAATATTTCTCTTATTCCCTTTCAGTACAGCCTGAAACAGTACCGTACCCGTTTCTTCCTTCTTTTGTCCTCCTGCATTTTTTTCAGTTGCCACTGTTCCATTACTCTGGCCACACACAGCAGTTCCTGTTACACCCGTTGGTACTGCCATACCCGGCGCAGCTTCAATGAACGCAATATCAGCACCTTCTTTTCCCATGAGCAAGTCTGCAGCCAGCATATACTGCATGGTCATCTTCTGACACGGATTGGCAATTGCCATCGTAAGTCCCGCTTCGATTGCCATGGTCAGAAATGCTGTATTGACAAAACCTCTTGCAGGAAGTCCAAAGGAAATGTTGGAGAGACCAATACTTGTGGCAAGTCCCAATTCATCCTTACAATAACGAATTGTTGCTAAAGTTTCCTTTGCTGCATCCTTTCCTGCACCAATAGTATTTACCAGTCCATCTACCACGATATCTTCTTTTGTTAAACCAAGATTTAATGCCGCACTCATAACAGCATGAATAAATTCACGTTTTTCCTCCTGATCCTTTGGCAATCCATGCTCAGATAACGGAAGTAAAATAAACATTGCTCCATACTTTTTCACAATTGGAAGCAACTGTTCCATTTTCTCCTGCTCATAGGAAACCGAGTTCACCAAAGCACGGCCCGGATAAATCCGGAGTGCCTCTTCAATCACATCCACATGGCTGGAATCAATCGCCAGCGGCAGCGACGAATTCTGGGACACTTCATAAATAATCTGAATCAGCCGTTCCTTTTCATCAATGCCCGGCATTCCGGCATTCACATCCAGAATATAAGCTCCGGCTTCTTCCTGCTCCTTTGCATATTGAAGCACCAGATCCATTTTGCCTTCTCTGAGTTCTGCCTGCAAAGCTTTCTTTCCTGTTGGGTTGATTCGCTCACCAATTACACGGAACTGCCCATCAATATCGAT
Organism: Lachnospiraceae bacterium; assembly: GCA_045531895.1. Classification (GTDB taxonomy): domain Bacteria; phylum Bacillota; class Clostridia; order Lachnospirales; family Lachnospiraceae; genus SIG299. The sequence continues at coordinate 24,372 of JAZSEW010000046.1, read as the reverse complement.
TGGGAAGATTTCCCTCTCTGTTGCCAGAATAGACTTATGTACCTGTGGCTTACGAGGCACCTTATTTTCACTCATTTTCTTCACTGCCGCAATATGAGAAGGCTCGGAACCACAGCAGCCTCCGAGGATTCCTGCTCCGACAGCTACCAGCTGTTCCATGTGTCCGGCAAATTCCTCCGGTGTCATTTTATATACAGTCTTGTCATCAATCAGTTCCGGCATTCCGGCATTTGGTTTAGCAATCACAGGAATTTCTGCCACAGTAGCCATTCTTTCAATTACAGGCACCATAGTTTCCGGCCCGGCAGAACAGTTTACCCCTACAGCATCGGCTCCTAATGACTGTAAAACAACCATAGCAGCCTCCGGCGTCGTTCCATACATGGTCTTGTTATCTCCTGCAAAGGTCAGTGTCACCATAACCGGAAGGTCACAGGTCTCCTTAATTGCAATGACAGCTGCACGACACTCCTGCAGACTCATCATGGTTTCCACCACAAATAAATCCACGCCTGCCTCCCAGAGTACCTTTACCTGTTCCTTATATATATTTACCAGTTCTTCAAACTGTAGTTTTCCGATTGGATACAATAATTCTCCGGTCATAGTTAAATCACCGGCAATGTAATGGATTCCCTTCGGGCAACCATTTTTATCTTCATACTCTGCCACAATATCCTTTGATAATTGCACCAGTTGTTTATTCATTTCCTTTAATTTATTCTGCAAACCATACTCTGCCAGTTTAATTCTGTTAGCAGAAAAGGTCGGTGCATATAAAATATCCGCTCCTGCCTCTAAAAATGCTGTCTGAAGCTTTTTTGCCGCCTCTTTATTTTCTAAAATCCACTGTTCCGGACATACTCCTGTAGGCATTCCTGCCTTTTGTAAATTTGTACCGGTAGCACCGTCTAAAAGCACAATTCTCTGCTCGCATAACGCTCTAAATTCCTGTTTTGTCATGATTTATCCTCACCTTTGCTTCACTTTCTTCCCAATCTATACACTTATTACTTACTCACTAAAAATCCGCTCTATCAGACTGACGCGGTTAAACGGCAACATAAAATAATAACCATCCACGTAAGGGTCCAGCTTTCGCATCAGTTCTCTGGCTATCTCTGCACCTACCTGCTCGCCCTCTTCTCTCGTCATCTCCGTATGATAACGTTCCAGCACTTTCTCCGGAATATCCATTCCCGCCATCTCATTTTTGATGAACATTGCGTTCTTCAAACTGACTGGTGGCAGAATTCCGCCAAGTATCTTTGCTCCGGTCATTTCCTTAAGACTCGCAATCTGCCTCACATTTTCCTCTGAAAAAATCGGCTGGGTCAGAAAGAACGAGCAACCCGCCTCCATTTTCTTTTTCATTCGCCCTGCCACATTTTGCAGATTCGGATAATTATAATTTAATGCCCCGCCAAAGAAGAACCCATCCTCCGGAAACAGCTCCTCATTCATTTCGGACACATACTTCATAAAACGAATGGAATTATAATCAAACACACCGGTTACCGTTTTTCTGTCATCTCCCGGCACCGGATCACCGGTTACAATTAAAAGATTTCTGAGTCCGTTCATATGCGCCCCCAGTAAAAGAGAACGCATTGCAATCACGTTCCTGTCGCGGCAACTCAAGTGAGGTACCACCTGCATGCCCGTCTGACTGCTGATATGTAATGCCGTTAACGTGGAATCCGCCCTGCTTCGTCCCATCGGAGAATCTGCGAAGGTCAGCACATCCACCGGGTACTTTGATAATGTTCCTGCACAGGTAAGCAGCTTTGCACCATCCGCATTATACGGCGGGTCCAGTTCTACCGCGATGACCTTTTCCCCACGAAGAAGTTTTTCCTGCAACGTATTTTTGTTTGATACACGTTTTTCTTCCTTTTCCTGCCCTACCGCTTTTTTACTTTCCTCAGTAAGCCTTTGGTACTCCTCTCTGGAAATACGCACTCCATCTTTTTTTCCGGAAATTTTCTTTCGCATCTCCCGGATAAAAGATGGCATGGTACCACAGCAGCCACCGACAATATCCACACCAAGCTCTGCTATCTGCGCCATATTTTCCCCAAAATATCCGGCGCTGTTTAAAAATGCCGCCCGGCTGGAAAAGGTTTCCGCATAACCGGCATTCGGTGCTGCCAGTATAAAACACTCCTTTGGCAACCTGCACTTAGAAAGCACCGACTTTAAATGCACAGAACCGATACCACAGTTAAAACCGATGGCATCCGCATCTTTTAATTTTTCTGTAAACAACAGGCGCTCTGCCTTTTGTCCCGCTGTCGTAAAGCCGTTTTTATTAATGCAAAAACTGACGGAACAAAAACATTCCGCCGACTTTTTCTTTATGTATGCTAAAATTTCCGGCACAAACTCCATGGACGGAAAAGTTTCCAGCCAGAAAATATTCATACCTTCTTCAAAAAAAACATCACATATTCCAAAATATTCCGAAAGAATTTCTTCCTCCGTAGCTTCTTTCGCCCCGGAAATAGGTCCAATATCCGCAGCCACAAAACAGTCTCTTCCTGTGCGCTCCTGTTCCTCTTTCACCGCCTGCTTTGCAAGCCGGCAGGCAGTTCGCAACAACTTTTCCCTGCTTTCCTTACTGAGAAAAGGTAACACCACAGAATTTACCGCAAAGGTATTGGTGCGGATGAGGTCTGCACCCGCCTCCAGATATTCCTTGTGGATTTTTAAAACCAACTCTGGTTCCGAGACATTCGCAACTTCTACAATCTCTTCTTTATGATTTTGCAACTGCTGATAGTAGGTCCCCATGGCACCGTCCATCAGCAGAATATTTTCTTTCAGAAATTCCTTTAACTTCACTTTGTCGTTCTCCTCACCCATGGGCTTATTACATACCCGATTATTTCATTTCTTTATCGCTTTATTGTAACAGATTACCACATAGATGACAAGAAGAAAAATCGTGGTATTATACCAAAGCAATCCGATATTTTATCTCATGTAGGAAACCGTCTGGTACTCTTCCACCCGTTTCATTCCTATGTTACGATAAAAATTATTTGCTCTTTCATCTGAACCATCTGTATAGAGTGAAAGCATTCGCACCCCCGCATACTTTTCAAATATATGCTTTAAAAGTATTGTTCCGATGCCTTTCCGCTGGTATGCCGATTTTACAATTAAATCCTGAATTAATAAAATATGTTCTCCGTCCCCGACGCAGCGCACGAAGCCGATGAGCTTGTTTTCATCAAAAGCACCATAAATATATAATGATTTTTCAAAAGCCCGTTCCAGCTTTTCATCATCCTGTAAATAGGCAGTCCAACCTTGTTCCTTGTAAATTTCTTTAATTTCATCCAACAAACCGCTGTTAAATTCCTTATACTGTAACATAATATACTCCCATTATATATAACTGTTAAAAGATACATTACCCATCCTCTTACAAAAGGGCCTTATCTCTTACTTCCATCTCAATATCAAAATTCTCCACCTTGCCGACTACAGTAACTCGCTTCTCCAAAAATCTCATGATTCCGTAGCCAATCAAACCACCCAGCGTATTCGCAATTAAATCATCCACATCTCCAAGCCGATATGCCTGCGGGAATAAGAAAAATAATCCGGTGAGCTGTCCGATTTCAATAAAACAGCTAAATAAAAAGGAACTCATAACAACCTTTTTTTCTGTATAATGAAAATTAAAGCGTAAATACATTCCGAACGGCACCAGCATCAGCACATTAAACACCACCTGTAATACCGCCCAGTCAACCAATGCCGGCAAGTAAGTCGTTGGCTGATTCCAGACAAACGGAGTTTCCCGAATAATGTCGCAAACAAACCGGAACGGAATTATCTGAACTCCATGCGCTGTACCTGCTACTGCTCCGTTCATAGATGGCAACGGAAAGAAAACCAGACCAATCACACATAATACATACAACAAAAAAGCATAATTTGCTCCAAGTCGAACAAAATTTAACTTTTTTCTAACTACCTGTAATAGTAAAAACGGAACCGTAAACAACGCTGCATAGACCACAAAATGATTCATTGCCAATGAAATGCTCGTTACTAAATTTGACATTCTAAATTCCTCCTAACTGCTTGTATCAAATACAGACTCTATCCTTGTTTCTGACACATTCAGTATACGTTAGGATGAAATTTCATTCCATTGATGTTGCTTACGTTTCCGCCGGATTTCTTACAAAAACGTAAGTTTTTTCAACGCACCTTTTCTACACCACCTAAAACGGTTTCTCCATCGCCGCTCTTCCGGCCTTCTTCACTGCTGCTGTCCGAAATCCGGCTTCCAGATAAATTCGTTCTGCCGACTCCCCTGCCGGCCAAAGAGAACAATTTTCAATATTCTGTAACTTACAATACTCTACCAGTGCATTCATCAGCGCCCTTGCCACACCAATTCTCCGATATTCTTTCGAAACCAGAATATAATCATAACGGCACACACCATCCCTCTCATGCGCATAGGTCATCCCTACTGGGTGATTTTTGTAATATGCCACAAAAAATATGGTATTCGGATTTTGAATCATCTTTTTCGCCACACCGATTTCCCATGGTTCCTCTGCTTTTTCAAAGATTTCTGCAGCAAAGCTTTCTTCCCATGCAGTGACCCGTTTCACTGAAATTTCCGGATTGGTCACCAGCCTGTTTTCCTCCATCGGCACCATGAAGTGCTGTTCTTCTTCCCAAACCCGGAAACCGTTTTTCGCAAACACGTCTGCCTGATCCGCAAAAAAGCCTTCATCCGACATGGCCTGATACAAAATCGGTGACATTCCCATACCCTGATAAAACGCTGTAATATCTCGAAGCACCGCATCCAAATCTTTAATCCTGTTTTGATAAATCACTGCATGATTACTGTCATAAGAATCCTTGTTGGCTTCATCATAAAACAACACGCCATGTTCTCTTGTCGCACAATTCACAAATTCCCGTGGAAATAAATCTTCCTCCAGAAATATTTTTTCCAAGTTCATAAATTACCACTCACTTTCCTTCAATGGCATTCCAGTACAAATTCCAAGCCAGCCGCCCCTTATTCCTCAAATACCAGTTCTTTTAATGCAGCTTTTACCTGCTCGAAATTACCATATTCCGAACACTGCACCGCAACCACGTAGCCCTGTTCCGGCAAAACAAAGGTTATCTGCCCAAACGCACCATCCGCACGATAAGCGCCTTTCTGCGGCATCATCCAGAACTGATATCCATATCCACAGTTCCAGCTGTCACCACCTGGTGTGTCTATCTGCTTTCTGGTCGCCTCTTTCACCCAGAGAGAACGAAGCAGACGCTTTCCCTTCCACACACCATCCGCCAGATACAGTTGTCCCAACTTCATCATATCCGTAATATTCATAAACAAGCCGCTACCACCATTTACATTTCCCAGAGGATCACATTCCCAGATTGGATAACCAATTCCAAGAGGCTCAAACAGTTTTTCATACAAATATACATCCAGACGTTTTCCAACTGCCTTGGCAAGCATCAACCCTGCCAAATGACTGTCTGCTGTAGAATAACAAAATTCCGTTCCCGGACGCTTGAGTACCGGTCTGGACAGCATATATTCCAGATAATCCGGCAAACCGACACCTTTTCTTCGGTCATCAACCATCAAATAGGCCTGTCCGAATCCACTGGACATGGTAAGCAGATGATGTACATTGATTTCCCTAAGCATCTTCTGATGCACATCCGGAACCTTCTCAGGGAAATATGCGACAAGAGGGTCTTCCAGTGTCAGTGCTCCCTCTTTCAAAGCGATACCTGCTGCTGTACTCATAAAGCTCTTGGTGTTGGAATAAATATTACGATTATGCACCTGTACAAAATGATGCTCCAATATAACATCTTCCTGATTTGCCAGAGCAACTGCCTCGATGCCCGGATTCTCCATTTTCATACGTTCGATAAATTTTCTAATCTTCTGTTCCATAACCGTTCCCTCCATATCCTTTCGTCTTCACAACCTCATAATTACTTCTGCCATTTCTCCTTCGTCAGCTTTACAACCTTTACAAGGGGCTTTTCTTTGCAATTTCAACTAAAATCTCCTCCGCAATTTCTATCTCTTCCACATTGATATCTTCTCCGTCCTCTGCACACCAAACATTTCCAAGCACAACCTCCATAAAATAAGCCTGTGCCACCTCCAAGAGCGGATATGCAAATACCTCGCTCATCTTTTGCACTACCCTTTGCATATGTTCCCTCGCGGAGCCCTCATATTTTGTATCAATTTCATTCATGATATATCGTGGCAAATCCAGAATTTCCGGCCCAACAACACCTTTCGGGTCAATCATGGCATAACTGCCATCCTCCCTGAGCAAAATATTATCATGGTGCAAATCCCCATGCAACAGCATACGTTCCGGGTATTTATCAAAAAAATTTTCACATATTACACGCGCCCGCTCAGCATAATCTGCAAGACACCACTTGCCAAAGTATTTTTCACTAAGCAGCCTATTTTCTTTGTGCTTTTCACAATAATCACAAATTGCCTGTAACCAGTCCAGATAGGTCTGACATCTGTCTTCCAAAATTTCCTTGTGGATATTTCGAAACACGCGTTCAAATGCACAAATTCTGGCTTCCAGAGATGGTTCTTCCCGAAGCACTGTTCCCGGAAGCAAACGCTCTTCCAGAAGAATTCCTTTCTCTTCGTCATATCTAAAAGACCTGCAACAATACTTGTTCGTCTCACTTCCATTCATTACGCACAACGTGTCATACTCTTCTTTTAGTTGCAATGTATTCTGATTTACTTTCAAAATAACATCACCAAACTCCGAAGATACCGCAGAATAGACCGCCTTATCAGCATTTTCATATATAATTTCAATATTTCTTAAATTCCAGTGTGCTTTCGCAAAAACTAATTTTTCTGCTATTGTAATCATATATTCTTTTTCCACCCCAAATCTTATTACATATCATGCAGATAATAAACTCTCTACCTTAAATTTTACCACTTTACATCTTTTTTTTCAATCAAATCTCCATAACCTAACAAGACACCAATTTTGATACAATAGGTATCACGATTGGTGTCCTGCTTTTATTCATTGTATGAAATTTTTTCTTCCAATTCCGTCATCAGTGCCGGAAACTCTTCACTTGCCCGCAGAAACCCATATTCCGGCGACTCCTTCAATTCCTGTACCATCGGTTTCAACATTCTTTTCAATAACAAGCCGGTATGATTCGATACCAGATTTCCTGTAATCCGCCGATATAATGGCGATTCCTGAACCTTCCAATCATGCATCATGGAATCAAGCATTTTTCTAAGTGATGCCACTGTCTGTTTGACGTCCTTATTAGCAACTGCCATCTGAAAAGGTGCCACTCCGGTACCATATTGATTTAAATCAAACAACTCTACCAGTTTTGTGACCCGTTCCGTCACATAAGCCGCTGTATCATTGTCACCTAATGCAACATTCACATCAATGAGTCTGTACAGAACCATTTGAACATCAGTTACCGTAGTAAGAAGCATTTGCTCCAATAGTTTGGCAGCCTCCTCTGGCTGATTTTGCTCCAGATAAATAGTTGCCTGTAGCGGTCTTTTATCCGGAAAATCGTTACGATTTGGCAATCGGTCAAGATATTCCTGTGCCTTATCGTAATAGCCTTCCTGGATGGCCCTGCTGGCTAACATGTAACATGCTCCATTTCGAATCACCGCTTCCGAACTTTGGGTCAGTCTCTCATACCATTCATCCATCGATTTCAAATATCCTTTTTTCTGTTCTTCCTCCAACCCAGACGTCATCAGCATCCCCTGAAGCTGAAGAGCAATATTATGAAGGAGTGTATCACTATTCGGATATTCCCTGATTTTCTCCTTTGCCAGAGCAAATCCTGCCGCAAATCCGTCCTTTAAAACCACGTCACTGATTTCTTTACAAAAAAGAATCAGTTCCTGTTTTGTAATATCTTCATAAAATCCAAACAAAGTGTTCAGGTCCGTCTTCAAAAGGCGGGCCAACGGCGGCAGTAGCGCAATGTCCGGGCAGGTACTTCCCTTCTCCCATTTATTTACCGCCGGTGTCGTAACTCCGAGATATTCTGCCACCTGTTCCTGTGTTAACCCCAGCGCTTTTCTTCTCTCCTGTATGACCGTATGGATAAGCATTTTTCTTTACTCCTTTACCTCAAAACTACGAAAGAATTCTTTGTACTATCAGTATACCACGGATTACCTGATTCACAATTGAATAGAACTTTAATTTTCACTTTAATTTATTAACCGGCAGGAAACTTAAATAACGTACCCTTTCGCCACCAAAACTTCCTTTAACTGCATCCTCACTCTTTTTAATGTCATTGTTGCACTGCCTTCACTGACATCAAACCGTTTTGCAATTTCCCTGACACTCTCCGCATACCAGTATCTTCTTACAAACATCTGTCGCTTTTCTCTCGAAAGTCCTGCCAGAAACACATTGATTTCTGCCAACAATTCCTTTCGGTCCAGCTCCTGTTCTACGCTTTCTTTCCCTGAAACACAATCACCCAACTCAGAAAGCACCAGCGGCACTTCTCCGCCACCTCGCTTCTGTGTATGTAACAGCTTATAGCGATTAAAGCTTAAATTTCTTGTGATTCGACCAAGAAATGCCGATAACACAGAAGGTTTCTGCGGAGGTATCGAATTCCAGGCATTTAAGTACGTATCGTTCACACATTCCTCCGTGTCTTCCTCATTTTTCAGAATATTTCTCGCAATAGAAGAACAATATGCCCCATACTTTTCCGAGGTAGCAGGAATGGCAGACTCATCTCTGTCCCAGTATAAATCAATAATTTTACTATCTTCCATGGCAAACCTCCTACTTCTCTTCCGTCTGTTCTTTGCTGCCCTCGCCAAAGTAAAGCTCCAGCATCTTGTAAATATACGCCTCAATATCCTCCAGCGTCACCGCATCCTTTGCTCCTACATAGGCAGAGCGGTCAAATACCAGACCGTCTTCTGTTTCCAGAAAAGCAAACCGGATACCGTCTCCAAACCCATACGGTGCCAGCTCTCCCAAATAAAGTGTTGCACCATTGCTTTGGTGAACACTGTCAATGCCATATAGCATCGGCATAAATATACCGGTCATACCAACTTCCAGTTCTCCCAGAGTATCCATAATACTGTTATGACTGTTTTCTGATACTGCCCCCGGAAGTAACATCCGCACCGTTTTGCCTTCTGTGCAAATACCATGATATACTTTTTCTACCTGCACTTCTGCAAGAGCCTGATACATCGCACTTCCGTTAAAACTCAATCGGATATTATCAATCTTTGTTACCGTTCCTTTGAAAATAGCGTCGCTGTTTTCTTTGAATATTTCTTCCTCCGTCAAGTTAACCAGACAGGCATCCATGCCAATGCTTGGCACGAAGGTTGCATAGGATGCCCGCACCCCTTTGGAATGCGACAGCTCAATGCTTCTTCCACGAAATACAAGCACGCACAGACAGGCTGCTGCCACCAGGCCCACAGCAAACAACAGCTTCTTTCGGTGTTTCCTGGTGCTTTTTATAGGCGCCTCTGCCTCCACAATATACCGCTCATCCAAATCTGCCAAAAGTTCAAAAAAATCTTCCTGCTTCATGCTTTGTTGCTCCTTCCTAAGTGTATTTTAACATCTTCACTTATAAAGACAACAAAAAAATGAAAACCTAACAAAAAGTTAGAGTCCGGACAACATTACTGCCCGAACTCTAAAAATTCCTTACTCATATTTCTTTGCTACAACATAGATTGGAACAAAAATACCGAGTAACAGCACCACACCGGTGAACACACTGGAAGCCACATACACTTCCGTCCAGCTAAACAAACCGGAACACAAACAGGTAATAAACCATACCACCGGTCCCAGAATCAGCATCAAAACCGACCAAATTCGCATCCAGCCAAGGATGTGCTTCCAGTTGCTGTTATTTAAATGTACTCCCGGGAGATTCATACGGAACATGCCATCGCTCATCGCTGAAATCTGATTCTCATCAAAATAGGACGGCAATTTTTCTTTAGCACTAAAACAGGCATACAGTCCAAAAATAAATCCAAACAGTGGAAACATTAACGGCATCGGATACAACATCGGATTCATATCCTTCCCTTGCGTAAAATACTGATATGTTCCAAGACATGCCACCAGACATATCACAGCTGCTGTAATAAACCAACCTTGTACTCGTTTTCTTACCTTTTCTGCATCTGCCCGCTCTTCGTCCGTCATCTGAATCACTGTACTCATCAAAGCATCTGCCCGTTCCGGTGCAATCGTTTCTGCCACCTGATACTTACGACATTCCAGTAGCTCCGGCACTGTTACGTCAAGGAGCTTTGCCAGTGGCATCAGGAGTGCCACATCCGGAATACTGCCTCCGGTTTCCCATTTGCTGACTGCCTTGTCAGAAACAAACAATTTCTCTGCCAGTTCTTTCTGCGTAAAACCTTTCTCTTTTCGAAGTTCCGATATGAAGCTTCCAAATTCTTTTTTGTCAATTTCAAACATTTCTCTGCCTCCATGTATGTCATTTGTTGGATTCAGTATAAAAAATTCCGCCAAAAATCACAACCTACCGTTGGTAGAGTCGCCTCAAACCCGCAAAAACAAAGGCTTATTCCACCATATATTTTTTCAGAGCTTCGCCCAGTTCCTTATCCTTCCACTCATATTTAAAACGGTGAATCAGCTCCCCGTTATCCCACACAATCGGGCAGCAGCCATATTTCAGTGCTGTCTTTGTCACACTTTCAAACCAGCATATCCGGTCTTCTTCGTCCTTGTCCTTATCAATAACACCGTACTCACCGACAATTACCGGAATACCCTTATCCACAAAGCTGGTCTTCAGCTTTTCAAATTGTCCCTTTAAATAAGCAAGGTCTTCTTCGGTACCCCAGGTTTTCTGATACCCCCAGGTAGAGGTAATATCAGCAATCGCAAAAGTGGACGGAGAATAATAATGTACAGATACCATGATTCTGTCGTCCTCCGGCACCGTATACTCAGCCGTACAGGTGCGGTCAATGTCCGTCCAATAACCTGCAAGGAGCAGATACCGCTCACCATTACGCTTACCGGAATTTCGAATCAACTGCACGAACTCTGCATTGATTTTGCTGATAAGTTCACAGCCCTTTTCTGTACCCAAATCATCAAAACCAATTTCGTTCATAGACTCAAAGATAAGCTTCTCATTATAATCACCAAAGCGTTCTGCAATCTGGTTCCAGATCGAAGTATAACGCTTCATCACTCCGTCATAATCCGTAGAAGCCTTTGTCAGCCAGGAATCCTCGTGGTGAATGTTAAGAATAATAAATAAATCCTCTTCCACACACCAGTCTACCACCTCTTGCACACGGTCCAGCCACTCTGTTTTAATGGTCAGACCATCTTCTTCCATATGGTCCACATAAGATACCGGAACACGTATGGTTTTAAATCCCTGTGCTTTAATGTTTTTAATCAGATTCTGTACTACAATGGGATTTCCCCAGGCAACCTCCGCTTTCATATGGTCTTCCCTGCCTGTATTGGCAGAATCCAGGGAATTTCCAAGATTCCAGCCCACTCCCATCAAATTCACATATTCCTGCGTGGTAGCAGCTGCTATCACATCAAAGGAATCAGGTACCGGAGTTGCTGTTGCCGGTGCTTCTGTTAGTGCCAGAGTTGGCGCTACAGTCTTTCCACCGGCACAACCTGCTACAACAGCTAATATCATTGCAAATACCAAAGCTGATTTCTTTCTCATCGTTCTATCCTCCGTAATATCTTTCGTATCGGCACAGCAATCGCAGCCACTGCCAGAATTTTTATCATATCAAACACTACATACGGAGCCACGCAAACAAATAATGCCTGCACCAAAGAATAAGTTCCATCCATTATGCACAGAAACCATGCTGTTCCAAGTGCATAACAGCTCATCGTGCCAAGCACCAAAGCAAAAGCATTCCATAAAACCTGCTGACAGCCCGGCGCAGTTTTTCTTTCCCTGTCGGAAGGATTTTTCTTCCGCTTTGACAACAAGCCACATTCTATCATTTTTCCTGTTACAAAGGCACAAGAAATATATCCAATAAGATATCCTCCTGTTGGTCCAAGCAGCACTCCCGCTCCCCCTGAAAACCCGGAAAACACAGGAAGTCCCACCATACCAAGTAACAGATATATTATCACACAGCCAGTGCCCTTCTTTGCCCCAAGAAGCACTCCTGCCAGATACACTGCAACCGTGGCAAGACTAAGTGGTACCGGGCTTACCGGAACCGGTATGGTAAATGGAGCAACCACGCAAAGCACCGCACTCATCATGGCTATCTGAACCAGTTGTATTGTCTTTTGTGACTTCAATCTTTTTCCCCCATTACCGCATCAACAAGGCGTATTACGCCTCCTGATAAACCTTAATCAACTGTAACAAAAGCTCTACAATCCGCTCCATATCCTGTACCGGCACGTACTCATACTTGCCGTGATAATTTTCACCACCGGTACAAAGATTCGGACAAGGCAGTCCCATAAAGGAAAGTCTGGCACCATCCGTACCACCGCGGATTGGTGTAATAATTGGTGCTATTCCCAAATCCTCCATTGCCTTGGTAGCATTATCAATAAGGAACATGTATGGCTCCACTTTTTCTTTCATGTTGTAATAAGAATCCTGCACCACACAGTCTACGGTACCTGAACCATACTTCTCATTTAAGAAAGCTGCTGTCTTTTCAAAACGTACCTTCTTTTCCTCAAACTTCTGTCTGTCGTGGTCACGGATGATATAAAACAGTTCCGCTTCCTCCACACCGCCGCTCATACGGTCTAAGTGAAAGAATCCTTCATACCCTTCGGTATAAGCCGGATTCTGGGCTACCGGAAGCATCTGCTGAAACTCCATGCCGACAAGCAGGGCATTCACCATCTTCCCCTTGGCAGACCCCGGATGAATGCTCTGTCCATGAATCTTTAACCGACCGGAAGCCGCATTAAAATTCTCATACTCAAGTTCACCCAAAGCACCGCCATCCACAGTATAAGCAAACTCTGCACCAAAGCCTTTTACATCAAAGTGGTCTACACCGGCACCCACTTCTTCATCCGGTGTAAAGGCAATCTGAATGGTTCCGTGCGGAATAGACTTGTCCTTTAGCAGAATCTCCGCCATGGTCATAATTTCCGCAATACCCGCCTTATCATCTGCACCAAGCAGAGTCGTTCCATCGGTGACAATTAAATCTTTGCCCACGTTATGCGCCAGAGAAGGAAACATGTCCGGATTCATGAATATCTGCTCCTTTTCATTTAAAACAATGGTTCCCCCATCATAATTCTTTATAATACTAGGCGTTACGTTTGCTCCACTCATGGCTGGAGACGTATCCATGTGGGATAAAAAGCCCAGTACCGGAACCTTTTTATCCGAAGTAGCAGGAATCGTGGCATACACATAGCCAAACTCATCCATTCTTGCATTCTCTGCCCCAATTTCCTTTAATTCCTCCACAAGCATTTTTGCTAATTCTTTCTGTTTTTCACTACTCGGAAAGCAGGCGGCATCCTCCACGGATTCTGTATCTACCGCAACATATTTTAAAAATCTGTCAGTCAAATTCATACAATTTCTCCTTCCACTGAATTCACAACGTCATAATCAATTCTGTCACATGCGATAGTATACCATATTTTTCATAAAAATAAAACTATTCTCGTTTATAGTTTTTTTACCTTACATAATTGATATTTTATACACTTTTACCGTTTCTTCCCATTAGAACAGTTGACATTCCGACAAAAATCCTGTATGATTAGACGGTGTATATCCAATACACAATAAAGTATAAAGGAGTGAAAATAAAAAATGGACCCCAGTGTCGCGGCACAGATAATCGTGCTCATTGTATTACTTTTATTATCCGCATTCTTCTCGTCTGCGGAAACCTCTTTAACTACGGTGAATAAGCTCCGTATCCGAAGCCTTGTGGAGGAAGGCAATAAGCGTGCTAAAATGATTAGCAACCTGATTGAAAACCCTTCCAAAATGATTAGCGCAATTTTGATTGGTAACAACATTGTAAACCTGTCTGCGTCCTCTCTCACTACAACCCTGGTTCTCGATGCCTTTGGTAATGCCTATGCTGCCTTAGCTACAGGTATTTTAACCTTACTCGTCCTGATTTTTGGTGAGATTACCCCTAAGACTTTGGCTACTGTCCACGCAGAAAAAATGGCATTTTTCTATGCTCCCGCCATCAGCCTGTTAACTAAAGTGCTTACACCGGTTATCTTTTTGCTCAACAAATTGTCCGGCGTATTTCTGCTTATGTTTCATGTCGACCCTAATGCCAAAAACAATGCTATGACAGAAAATGAACTTCGTACCATTGTGGACGTAAGCCATGAAGACGGTGTCATTGAAAGTGAAGAACGCCTGATGATAACCAACGTAGTGGATTTTGGTGATTCTCTGGCAAAGGACGTTATGGTTCCACGTATCGACATGGCATTTGCCGATGTAAGCATGACCTACGACGAGTTAGTTGCCGCCTTTGAAAAGGATATGTACACCAGACTTCCGGTTTACAGTGAAACCCGCGACAATGTCATCGGTATTATTAACATGAAGGATGTCTTCTTTTTCCGTGGAAATAAAGAAGATTTCAATATAAAAGATTTTTTACGTACCCCATACTTTACCTACGAATACAAAAAAACATCGGAGCTTCTTCGTGAGCTAAAAAAAGCTACCAACTCCCTTGCCATTGTTCTGGACGAGTATGGTGCTACTGCCGGTCTCTTAACTATCGAAGACCTGATTGAAGAAATCGTCGGCGAAATTCGTGATGAATACGACACCGACGAAGAAGATGCCATTCAGAAAACTGCCGAAAACGAATATACCATTCTTGGCACTACCAAACTGGATGAAATCAACGAGATTCTGGAACTTGGCTTAGAATCAGAAGATTATGATTCTATCGCTGGTCACGTTATCCATCTGTTAGACCATCTCCCAACGGAAGGTGAAACAGTAACCGATGGTGCCTGCACTTACCGGGTACTTGCTATGGATAAAAACCGTATCGACAAAATCCGTCTTTCCATCGACCCGGACTACACCGAGCCGGAAGACGAGGAATAAAAAAGCACTTCCGTGCTAAATGAGGAAAATTATGATACTTGCATGTAACAACATTACAAAAAGCTTTGGCGAAAAGGAAATCCTGCACGGGGTTTCCTTTCACATTAATGACACCGAAAAGGCTGCCATTGTAGGCATCAATGGTGCCGGAAAATCCACGCTGTTTAAGATTATTGTAGGGGAACTTTCTTCCGATACCGGAGAAGTTACCTTTTCCAAGGGTTCCACCTATGGCTACCTTTCCCAGCATCAGGATTTAACCTCCGAGAACACCATTTACGAAGAGCTGCTTTCTACAAAGGCCGATATTCTGCGTCTGGAGGAAAACATCCGCTCTCTGGAGCAGGAAATGAAACACATGGAAGGGGCTGAATTGGAACAGGCTCTTGCCTCCTACTCCCGCCTGAACCATGAATTTGAAATTCAGAATGGTTATGCCTACCGCAGCGAGGTAGTTGGAATTTTAAAAGGTCTCGGCTTTGAGGAATCCGAGTTTGAAAAGTGTGTCAACACGCTTTCCGGCGGTCAAAAAACCCGCATTGCCTTAGGTAAGCTTCTACTTCGAAAGCCGGATTTAATCTTGCTTGATGAACCTACCAACCATCTGGATATGAACTCCATTGCCTGGTTGGAAACCTTCCTGGCAACCTATAAGGGTGCCGTAGTTGTTATCGCCCACGACCGCTACTTCTTGGATAAAGTAGTCACCAAAGTCATTGAGTTAGACCATACCAAGGCCCAGACCTTTGAGGGTAACTACTCCACCTATGCCGAGAAAAAAGCAAAGCAGCGGGAAGACCAGATTAAGGCCTATTTAAACCAGCAACGTGAAATCAAACATCAGGAAGAGGTTATTGCAAAGCTTCGCTCCTTTAACCGCGAAAAATCCATTAAACGTGCGGAAAGCCGCGAAAAAATGTTAGACAAAATCGAACGTTTGGATAAGCCATCGGAAGAGTCTTCCGGTATGAATATCCGCTTAGAGCCTTCCATCACCAGCGGAAATGACGTACTTACCGTGACAGGTCTTGCCAAATCCTTCGGAGCACAAAACCTGTTCACAGACTTATCCTTTGAAATCAAGCGTGGTGAAAAGGTTGCCATCATCGGTAACAATGGCACAGGAAAAACTACTATTCTTAAGATGATTAACGGTATTGTCACCCCGGATGCCGGTGATATCCGACCAGGTGTCAAGGTGCACATTGCCTACTACGACCAGGAGCATCAGGTGCTGCATATGGAAAAGACTCTTTTCTCCGAACTGCAGGACACCTATCCGTTTATGGACAATACCCAGATTCGAAACACACTGGCCGCTTTTCTTTTCACCGGAGATGATGTATTTAAACAGATTAAAGATATCAGTGGTGGTGAACGCGGCCGCGTGTCCCTGGCAAAGCTGATGCTCTCAGAATCCAATTTCCTGATTCTCGATGAGCCAACCAACCATTTAGATATTATGTCAAAGGAAATTTTAGAGAACGCCATCCAGAACTATACCGGAACCGTGCTTTACGTTTCCCATGACCGATATTTTATCAACAAAACTGCCACAAAAATCCTTGATTTAACCAGTGGCAAACTAATTACTTACAACGGTAATTACGATTACTATCTGGAGCACAAGGAAAATATGGAGCGCATTCATTTGCAAGGTATTGGTTACGGTGTCGGAAAAACACCTACCACAAAGAACGCTCCTGTTACTCCTGCTGCCGAGCCGGATTCTGCAGGTAAGATGGACTGGAAACAACAAAAGGAAGAACAGGCAAAGCAAAGAAAACGTCAGAATGAGTTAAAACGTATTGAAGCAGAAATCGAACGTCTGGAAGCCCGTTCCGAAGAATTGGATGTACTCCTTGCCGATGAAGCGGTATACACCAACCACACCAAGCTATTGGAAGTAACCAAGGAAAAGGACGAAACCGCAGAACGACTTCTGGCGCTTATGGAACAGTGGGAAGAATTAGCTGATTAACAAATAGTATGCAACAACATGTTGCAGGAAAGGAATAACAAATATGACAAAAAATGTGACAAAAAAAGCTGCACTGCTTATGTCCTGTATGGTACTGGCTTTAACAGGCTGTGGCGGGAAGACTGACAATGAAGCTACACCAACTGCAACTCCGGCAGCGACTGCTACAACAGCACCTACTCAAACACCGGAGCCTACTGCTACTACAGCTCCTACAGCCACTACTGCACCAACTGCAACTCCGGAACCTACTGCCACTACTGCTCCTACTGCAACTCCGGAGCCTACTGCTACCACTGCTCCAACCGCAACTCCGGAACCTACTGCCACTACTGCTCCAACCGCAACTCCGGAACCTACGAAAGCACCTGCCGGACCGGTTGTTACAGGCAACTATGTGGAAATTGAATCTATCGAAGTTCAGGACGAACATACCATTCTGGTTACTTTAAACGGTGCCCTGGAACGTATAGCTGCTACTGATATTTCCTTTGCAACATACAATATTGACTGGGCATCCTACAAAGAAGTAAAAGGCAGCTTAACCGTTACAGAAACCTCTTCCATTACCAACGAAGAAGGAAAAACCGTTCTTGTTTACAAAGTTGCAGAAACACTTCGTACCAGCTCTGTCATAGTTAACAAGGCTGCTTCCAACTTCTCTAACTTAGAATCAGCCATCACTCTGGCTGATAACTATATCACCTGGCAGATGGACAACGGCGGCTGGGATAAAAAGATTGACGGAAAAACAGCCTGGACAGACAGTCAGAAGAAAAACAAAGGTTCCGGCTGGACCGGTACCAAGGGTGAGTTAATCGGTACCATCGATAACGATGCTACATACACACAAATCCGTCATATTGCTGCCGTGTACCGTGAGGTTCCGGATGCCAAGTATCAGGAAAGTGTCTTAAAAGCTCTGGATTTCCTGTTTGATTTACAGTATGAATCCGGTGGTTTTGCCCAGGTGTATCCAAGACGTGGTAATTATTCCGATAACGTTACCTTTAACGATAATGCCATGATTAACGTGCTCTACACATTAGAGGATGCCTTGTACGGACGCTATCCATTCGACTCTGATATCATTCCGGAGGAATATCTGGTAAAAATTGAAGACTCTCTCAACAGAGCCGTTGATTTTATTTTAAAGTCCCAGATTACCTCCCAAGGTAAGCTTACTGCATGGTGTGCACAGCACGATCCGGTTACTTATGAGCCGGTTGGCGCAAGAAGCTATGAATTACCTTCCATCAGTGGTTCTGAGTCCGTTGCTATTTTACAATTCTTGATGAATCAGGAACAGACACCGGAAATCGAGGTTGCCGTAGAAGCCGGAATCCAGTGGTTCAAGGACTCCGAATTAACCAATATTGAATATGTTCGGAAGGCGTCGGATGGTGTATATTTTAAGGAAACCACCGGTCACCGTACCTGGTACCGCTTCTATGAAATTGACACCAACCTTCCTATCTTCAGCGACCGTGATGGTATCATGAAGCACGATATCTTAGAAATCGGTGAGGAACGCAGACATGGTTATGCATGGGCTGGTGACTGGGGAAAGAAAATTCTCAATTCTTACGATAAATACGGCTATATAACCGGTACCATTACTGCTACCGTAATAGCTACTGACTCTGCAACCACAGACAGTAAAACACTGGAAAAGAACGCTTCTTTCACCATAGGGAAGTAAAACATAAAATACCGTACAGACCAATCCGCGTGATACATATCATCCGCTAACAGTCTGTACGGTATTTATTTTTATAAAGTCAGTTTGGCCTGATAACCTGTTTCTACTTTACTCCACAGTCAGGCTGACATAGATTACACACCGTCAACGTGCTATCCGCCACCTGAAACCACACTTCCTGCTCTCCAAACCGCATCTTGTATACCCGTTCCGGGTCATTCTGATACTGAGGTCTTGGGTCCTGGGCCAGCAATTCCTTTAACCCCTCCTGCTTTTCAAGAGGCACCTTTTCCAACCATTCTTCCGGAAACTCCACCAAAAGTGTTCCTTCCTTCTGATTCAGCGCAAAACCGTCTTCTGCCTCCGGATGGCTGTCCACATAGGCAAGATAGGGCTTTACATCAAAAATCGGCGTGCCGTTAAGCAAATCCGCCCCAGACACATACAGCACCGGGCCAAACGTTTTATCCACCTCAAAACGCTCCAGCTTCACGGAACTCATTCCCACAGAGTTTGGGCGAAATGGAGAACGGGTGGCAAACACACCAACTCTCGTATTGCCTCCCAGTCTTGGCGGACGCACCGTCGGCGACCATTCCTCACCTCTGTCTGCCTCAGAAAAGTGCCAAAGAAGCCAGAGGTGGGAATACCCTTCGATGCCGCGAAAAGCATCCGGATTACGATACTCCGGCTCAAACACTATTCTGGAAACTAAGGATTCTACCAGACCGCTCTGCCTCGGGATTCCAAACTTTTCTATATAATCATTTTCAATATGCGCAATGACGCGAAATTCTACTTTTTGCATTTTACATTTAGTAACCTTTCCATAACATAACTGCTTTTTCAATGACTCAGCCTCAAAAAATTCTACTTCATCTTTTGCATTTAGTATACCACACATTTTCACTCAAAAAAAGTGCCAATCCGCAGACTGACACCTTCTTCTCAATATGCAGATACAAGCCTTACCTTATTGCATCCTTCATTCTCTTCACATATTCCCCCACCGGTCCCGCAGACTCTCTGCCATACTGTTCTATCAGCTTAATAATCGCTGAGCCTACAATAATACCATCGGAAATTGCCGCCATCTTCTTTGCCTGCTCCGGTGTGCAAATACCAAATCCAATAGCACAAGGCACATCCGTATACTCCTTAACAACCTTGATGATAGAAGAAAGGTCCGTGGTAAATTCACTTCGGGTACCCGTTACACCAAGGCTGGAAACGATATAGACGAAGCCCTCCGCCGCCGACGCTATCATGGCAATGCGTTGGTGGGAGGTTGGCGCAACCAGAGAAATCAACGCCACATCGTACTGCTTACAAAGCGACTGAAATTCCTCCTTTTCCTCAAAGGGCAAATCCGGCAGAATGATTCCGTCGATGCCGATTTCCTTGCAGATAGATATAAATTTTTCTGCGCCGTAGGAAAACACCACATTAGCATAGGTCATAAATACAAGCGGTATTTTCACATCCTTCCGTAGTTCTTTTACAAAATCAAAAATCCGGTCTGTGGTAATTCCTCCTGCCAATGCGCGGATATTGGCCCCCTGAATCACCGGTCCCTCTGCTGTTGGGTCGGAAAAGGGAATGCCCAACTCAATCAGGTCTGCACCGTTCTCTACTGCTTCCCGGACCAGCTTTCCTGTGGTTTCCAGGTCCGGATCTCCACAGGTGATAAACGGAATGAACGCTTTACCATTTATAAATGCTTCACTTATTCTACGCATAAATATCCTCCCCTCTGTAACGCGCAATCGCTGCACAGTCCTTGTCGCCTCTGCCGGACACCGTAATCACAATAATCTGGTCCTTCTCCATCGTCGGTGCCAGTTTCATTGCATGAGCGATAGCATGGGCAGACTCAATAGCGGGGATAATCCCCTCCGTCTTCGACAAAAATTCAAAGGCTTCCACTGCCTCATCATCGGTCACCGGAACATATTCTGCTCTGCCAATGTCATGAAGGTGTGCGTGCTCCGGTCCGATGCCCGGATAGTCCAGACCGGCGGAGATAGAGTAAACCGGGGCAATCTGTCCGTATTTATCCTGGCAGAAGTAGGACTTCATGCCATGAAAAATACCAAGTCTGCCGGTATTGATGGTGGCTGCCGTCTCGAAGGTATCAATGCCACGTCCGGCCGCTTCGCAGCCAATGAGGCGGACACCCTCGTCTTTAATAAAATGATAAAAGCTTCCCATGGCGTTGGAACCGCCACCCACACAGGCAATCACCGCATCCGGAAGTCTGCCCTCTTTTTTCAAGATTTCTTCCTTGATTTCTTTAGAAATCACCGCCTGAAAATCACGAACAATGGTCGGGAACGGATGTGGTCCCATGACAGAGCCAAGACAATAATGGGTATCATCAATTCTGGAGGTCCATTCTCTCATTGCCTCGGAAACTGCGTCCTTTAATGTAGCAGTGCCGGAGGTTACCGGAATTACCTCTGCACCAAGAAGCCTCATACGGTAAACATTCAGTGCCTGACGTTTGGTATCCTCTTCACCCATAAAAACAACACATTCCATGTTCATCAGAGCTGCCGCTGTAGCGGTAGCAACACCGTGCTGTCCTGCGCCGGTCTCTGCAATCAGACGTGTTTTTCCCATCTTCTTTGCCAGCAGTGCCTGCCCCAGCACGTTGTTGATTTTGTGGGAGCCGGTATGGTTTAAGTCCTCGCGTTTTAAGTAAATCTTCGCACCTCCAAGGGATTTCGTCAGTTTATCTGCATAATACAGTCTCGATGGGCGGTTAGCGTATTCGTTAAACAACTCTGTTAATTCCCGGTTGAACTCCGGGTCGTTTTTATAATGGTTATAAGCTTTTTCCAATTCAATTACTGCATTCATCAGTGTTTCCGGAATATACTGTCCGCCGTGAACACCAAATCTTCCAACTTTCTCACTCATATGTTATCATCCTTTCTTTTTTTCTTACCGCCTTTACAAATGCGGTCATTTTTTCTCTATCCTTCACACCCTCTGTTTCCAGAGAGGAACTGGCATCCACCGCAAAGGGCTGAAGCTCCTTCACTGCTTCTGACACATTTTCAGGTGTCAAGCCTCCTGCCAGAAAATAGGGGCGATTCATTGCTTTAATCAAGGACCAGTCAAAGGTCACTCCTGACCCTCCGCCGGAGTCCAACAGCACATAATCCGCCAAGGATTCGTTTGCTGCTGCTACGTCTGCCTTGCTCTCCACTCGGAATGCCTTGATAATGGGACAGGACACCATCGTCCGAAGCTCCTGAATATATTCCTCCGTTTCCCGTCCATGGAGCTGCACTGCTTCAATAATGTTTTGCTTTACCAGTTTGGCAATTTGCTCTTTTTCTTCATCCACAAACACACCAACCGGAACAATTCCAGATTCCAGCTCATTCCGCAACCCTTTTGCTTCCTCCAAGGTTACATACCGTTTGCTTTCCTTTGCAAATATAAAGCCGATGTAGTCCGGAGCCAGCTCATTCACATAAGCAATATCACAAGGACGCTTTAATCCACATAATTTGATTTTTGTCATACGGCATTCCTCAATTCATCCAGCTTTGCTTTTTTATCCACTGCCCGCATCAGTGTTTCTCCGATGAGAACTGCATCCACGCCTGCTTTCCGCAGTTTTTGAATTTCCTCTGCTGTCTGTACGCCACTTTCTGCTACAAACACAATATCTTCTGGCACCAATTTCCGTAGTTTGCGGCTGTTTTCGGTATCCACGGTAAAATCCTTCAGATTGCGGTTATTCACACCGATGATTCTTGCTCCTGCACTGACTGCAGACTTAATTTCCTCTTCGTTATGTGCCTCCACCAGAGCAGATATACCGAGACTGTCACATATGCCAATATAGTCCCGAATCGTCTTCGTCGGCAAAAGAGAACAAATCAGCAATATCGCCTGGGCTCCTAAAAGCTTCGCCTCATAAATCATGTACTCATCCACCGTAAAATCTTTTCGAATACAAGGAACCGAAACCTCTTCCGTAATTTCCTTCAAATATTCAGCACTGCCAAGAAACCACTTTGGCTCCGTCAGTACCGAGATACCGTCTGCTCCGGCGTTCTCGTACTCCTTCGCAATTTGCAGGTACGGAAACTCCGGTGCAATAATGCCCTTGGAGGGAGATGCTTTTTTGCATTCACAGATGAAGGAAAGTCCCGGCTTCCGCAAAGCCTTTTCAAATGCAAAATTTCCTTTCGGCAAGGACAATGCCTGTTCTTTTATTTTTTCAAGGGGAAGCTTCTTTTTCGCTTCCTCGGTACGCTCTCTTGCATGCTCCGCTAATTGCTCAAGTATATTCATATAACCCTCCTTGCTCCTAAAACACAAAAATATATTTTCTGCGTTAGTTATTGCTCACTTCAATCAGTTTCTCCAAGGTTTCCAATGCCTTCCCTGAATCAATCAGTTCCGCCGCCAGTACCACACCGTCCTTCATAGTTTCTGCCTTGCCACCGATATAAAGAGCCGCACCTGCATTCAGCAACACTGCATTTCTCTTTGGACCTTTGGTGCCCTTTAAAATTTCTCTTGTAATCCGCGCATTTTCCTCCGGTGTTCCACCCACCAACTCTGCTTTTGTGCAGCGCTCAAAGCCAAATTCCTCTGGTGTGATGGTATAGGTTTTGAACCAGCCATCCTTAAATTCACACACGGTGGTTGGCGCACTCATGGAGATTTCATCCAACTTATCCTGACCATACACTACCATGCCACGCTTCACGCCAAGGCTAATCAGTACCTGTGCCAGCGGTTCCACCAGATAATCGTCATACACGCCCAGCAGCTGCAAATTCGGAGTTCCCGGGTTGGTAAGCGGTCCAAGAATATTAAATACAGTACGGAAGCCCAGCTCCTTCCGGATAGCCCCCACATATTTCATGGAGGTATGATACTTCTGTGCAAAGAAGAAACACATGCCCACCTTTTCCAAAAGCTCCACACACTTTTCCGGCTCCTGCTGAATATTTACTCCTAACGCCTCCAGGCAATCCGCAGTTCCGCATGTGGAGGAAGCAGCGCGGTTTCCGTGCTTGGCAACCTTCATACCTCCGGCAGCGGCAACCAGTGCCGAGGTGGTGGAAATGTTAAAGCTGTGAGCATTGTCCCCGCCGGTTCCTACAATTTCAAATAATTCCATTTCGGTCTCCACCTTCGTTGCATGAGCCCGCATCGCAGCAGCACAACCGGCAATTTCATCCGTGGTCTCCGCTCTGGCACTCTTTGTGGAAAGTGCCGCCAGAAACGCAGCATTCTGGGTTGCTGTTGTCTCTCCGCTCATAATTTCATTCATGACGGTGTATGCCTCTTCATAGGTCAAATCCTCTTTGTTTACAATTTTTACAATAGCTTCTTTAATCATGGTTTTACTCCTTTCTTAAAGTCATGACCACCGGCTAAGCCGGTGGCTTGATTTTCGCCCTATAAGGGCATTGTTCCGGCGCTGGAGTCTAAAGACTCATCGAAGGATTCGCCAACCGCAACA
>JAZSEW010000015.1:0-28359 GCA_045531895.1 Lachnospiraceae bacterium | reverse complement strand
AGGACATACGGACCTTTAGCTCAGTTGGTTAGAGCAACCGGCTCATAACCGGTCGGTCCCGGGTTCGAGTCCCCGAAGGTCCACTCTGTAAAATAAAAAATGGCCTAGTGGCTCAGTTGGTTAGAGCGCCGCCCTGTCACGGCGGAGGTCGAGGGTTCGAGTCCCTTCTGGGTCGTTCCTCAAAAGAGGAAGGGAAATAAGCAGTCACGAAGAGACTGTCAGGTTTCAGGAAGTAAGAAAAGGGATCTTAGCTCAGCTGGGAGAGCATCTGCCTTACAAGCAGAGGGTCATAGGTTCGAGCCCTATAGGTCCCACTATTGGGAACGAAAGTTTCTGATATGCCGGCGTGGCGGAACTGGCAGACGCACAGGACTTAAAATCCTGCGGGACTAATCTCCCGTACCGGTTCGATTCCGGTCGCCGGCATTAAAGGATTCACCGGGGTAACAGGTGAATCCTTGTGTGCGTGTAGCTCAGCTGGATAGAGCACTTGGCTACGGACCAAGGTGTCGGGAGTTCGAATCTTCTCACGCACGTTAAACAGACCTTAAGACTTAACAGTTTTGGGGTCTTTTTTTGTGTGCCGGAGAAAGCGTCGAAGCAGCCAACCGCATTACTGTCATTGAATTTGTAAATAATTAATGAAACTTTTTCTGCTTTTTTTGCGTCTAATAGTTAAAAGGATAAAAAAGGTTTTCTAGGTAGTCTGAATTGACTATACATTATTATACCAGGAGGAATTTTGTATGAGAAAAATGAAACAAAGAGTGCTGGCAATGATACTGGCGGCAACGTTTGTATTACCTGTAACAGCTTGTGCGGCATCGGAGGTGGAGAATAAACCAGTACAGCCGACGGAAGAACTTATTCCTACTGCGTCACCGACAATTACGATGCCGGGACAGCAATTGGTGAAAGCTCAATATCCTGAAATGGCGAAGTACCCGGAAACGGATGGAATACGTTATGACGAGGATGCATACAAAGCATGGAGGGTCTCCCGGGACATCCAGCATCCGGATAATCTGGAATATCAGAACGGCATCCGGGAATTTTACGAAGCAACCATGCAGGAATTTTTAAAAGACACGGAAGGAAAGAACAAAGTATATTCTCCTCTGAACGTGTACATGGCACTGGCAATGCTGGCGGAAACTGTTGACGGAGAAAGCAGACAGCAGATTCTAGACCTGCTTCATACGGAATCTATTGAAACACTGCGAAATAACGCAAGTATTTTATGGAATGCCAATTATTGTGATGATGGCACGGTAACCAGTCTGCTGGCAAGCTCGGCATGGTTAAGTGATGAAATAAATTACAATATGGAAACATTACAAACTCTGGCGGATTATTATTATGCTTCTTCCTACCGTGGCAAAATGGGTACGGAGGAGTACAATCAGATGCTTCGGAACTGGTTGAATGAGCAGACAGGCGATCTTTTAAAGGATCAGGCAGCAAATATAGAATTGGACCCGGAGGCAGTGCTTGCTTTAGCAACAACAGTTTATTTCCGCGCAAAGTGGAGTAATGAGTTCAATGGGGAAAATAATACAGAAGAGGTGTTTCATGCAACAACCGGTGATGTAAAGACCGAGTTTATGCATCAGTCTAACAGTAATACGTATTACTGGGGTGAGAACTTCGGCGCAATTTCCAGAAATTTAGATAACAGCGGGCAGATGCTTCTGATTCTGCCGGATGAGGATGTAACTGCAGAGACGTTGCTGACGGATAAAGAGGTACTGGATTTTATCTACGAGCATTATTCATGGGAAAACCAGAAATTTCTGATTGTGAATCAGTCCATCCCGAAGTTTGACGTAGTGTCGGACTACAGCCTGATACCGGGATTGAAAAATCTGGGAGTAACGGATGTGTTTTCTTTTGAAAAGGCGGATTTTACACCGTTAACTACTGATACTGAAGTAGCTGTGACAGGAGCAACCCATGCAGCAAGAGTTATGATTGATGAAGAGGGCTGTGTTGCGGCAGCGTTTACGGTTATTGTGGCATGCGGTGCTGCAAGACCACCGGAAGAACAGGTAGATTTTGTACTAGACAGACCATTTTTATTTGTAATTAACGGACAGGATGGACAGCCGTTATTTATTGGTATTGTGAATCAGCCAAAATAAAAATTTATAAGCAGAATCAGCAATAAGCGTTGATGTATAAGGGCCAAAGAAAGAGGCTGCAATAAGGAATTTTCTTGGGAAAATACTTGTATGCAGCCTCTTTTTATTGGTTTGTGTTATGTTATTATGGTTAATTACAGCTTAGTGGACCAATTGGAGCAATCTATAACCTTGGTGGCAAAGTCTTCGTAGAAATCAGGCTCATGGCAAATCAAAACGATACTGCCTTTATAAGCGGTCAGTGCGCGTTTTAACTCATCCTTGGCATCTACATCCAGATGATTGGTCGGCTCGTCTAACAGTAGGACATTTGTCTCTTTATTAATAAGCTTACACAGACGAACCTTTGCCTGTTCGCCACCGGAAAGAACACGAACCTGACTTTCGATGTGTTTAGTAGTAAGACCACATTTTGCCAGAGCGGAACGTACTTCGTACTGGGTGTAAGCAGGAAAGTCCTGCCATAGCTCTTCAATACAGGTGTTGTTCTGAGCACCGCTCATTTCCTGCTCGAAATAGCCGGTGTATAAGTAGTCGCCCAATGTTACCTTGCCGGAGATGGCTGGAATCAGGCCGAGAATACTTTTTAACAGCGTAGTTTTACCGATACCGTTGGCACCGGTGAATACCAGCTTGTCGCCACGTTCCATAGAGAAATTGATTGGCGTGGATAGAGGTTCCTCATAACCAATCACCAGGTTTTCTGTCTGGAAGATGTAACGGCCTGCGGCGCGGGCTTCCTTGAAGTTAAATTCCGGCTTTACACGTTCCGGAGCCAGCTCGATAATATCCATTTTGTCTAATTTCTTTTGACGGGACATTGCCATGTTTCGGGTAGAAACTCTTGCTTTATTTCTGGCAACAAAATCCTTTAATTCACTGATTTCCTGCTGCTGGCGCTTGTAAGCAGCCTCCAATTGGGACTTTTTCATTTCATAAACTTCCGTGAACTTGTCATAGTCACCGACATAACGGGTAATTTCACCATTTTCTACATGGTAGATTAAATTAACCACGCTGTTTAAGAACGGAATGTCATGGGAAATCAGAATGAATGCGTTGTCGTAATTCTGTAAGTATCGCTTTAACCATTCGATATGCTGCACATCCAGATAGTTGGTCGGCTCGTCCAAAAGCAGGATGTCCGGTTTTTCCAAGAGAAGCTTGCCAAGTAAAACCTTAGTACGCTGACCGCCGGAAAGCTCGGTAACGTCTTTGTCCAGACCAATATCCTCTAAGCCAAGGGCTCGCCCGACTTCTTCTACCTTAGGGTCAATGTTATAAAAGTCGTGGGATTCCAATAAATCCTGCAGGGTACCTACTTCTTCCATCAGTTCTGTCATTTTTTCTTCGTCGACATCACCCATAGAACAGTAGATTTCATTAATTTTTTCTTCAATTTCAAATAAAAAATTAAATGCAGATTTAAGCACATCACGAATTGTCATGCCGGCAGTCAGCACAGAATGCTGGTCCAGATAGCCGACACGAACATTTTTATTCCATTCGATGGTACCTTCATCCGGCATCAGTTTGCCGGTAATAATGTTAAAAAAAGTAGACTTTCCTTCGCCATTGGCACCAATAAGTCCGATGTGTTCTCCTTTTAAGAGACGGAAGGTAACGTCATGATAAATCATGCGGTCACCAAAACCATGGGAAAGATGGGATACATTTAAAATACTCATGTGAATTCTCCTTGTTTTTGCCGTGTATCAATACCATTGTATGGATATTTTTGTCACATACAGGTGTTTCCGGAATATCGTTCTCATTATACTGGAAAAGGGCGGGAAACACAAGGAAAACTCACGAATTCTTTACGGATTTTTTGCGGGTTGCCGTGATACCATTGTCCTAATATTCGGAGTAGAGGGGTAGTAAAATGAAGGACGGAAACAGATTCGGGGAATTTATTGCGAATCTGCGGAATGAAAAGAGGATTTCTCAGACGGAGCTATGTGATGGGCTTTGTACCCGGACCATGCTGGGGAAATTTGAGAATGGAGAACGATTACCGGATAAACTGTTGCAAAACCGGTTTCTGACAAGACTTGGTGCGGTACCGGAAAATTATGAGAACTTCTTATTTTATAAGGATTATTGTCGGTGGGAAAAGCAGCAGGGAATCATTCATAATATATTGGAAGAGAATATGGCAAAAGCTAAGGAGCTTTTGGAGGAATATCGGCAGGAATATTATATGAAGTCTTCGCTGGAAAAGCAGTTTTATCTGGCGATGATAGCGCAGATAAAACGCTATGAGGGTAGTAAGGACGAGGAACTGACAGAATTGTTCCGATATGCGCTGTTATTGACAGTACCACGGCTGGAACAGCGAGGCTTTATGGAACGGATATTGTCATTGGAAGAATTGAATCTGCTATTAGAGTATTATCACTGTGGGAAGGCACCGCTGGAACGATATGAGGAATTACTTAGCTATGCCGAGCAAATGGACGGAACCTTGCTGGCCATGGCAAAAATATATCCGAAGACGGTGTACTATTATTATGAGGCATGGATGCAGCAGGAAAGTAAAGAGAAAGAACTGGCAGTGCGCTTATTGGAGGTTTGTGAAAAGGCAATTGAACTGTTAAGGGATGCCAATCGCATGTTTTATTTGTGGGAACTGTTCTGTATGAAAGAAAAGCTTTTACCGTTACTTCCGGAGGAAATTCGTACTCAGCCGGAGTTTATTAAGGATTTGGAAGACTGCAAGAGTTGGCGTGAAACACTGGAGGAGTTGTATCAGGAATATGACATTTCTATAGCCATGTATGAATATTGCTATTTATATGTGGAAAGCGAGAATTACTGCATTGGTGATGTGATTCGTATACGGCGGAAAATGCTGGGACTGAGTCAGCGGAGACTCGCTGAAGGGATTTGCGATGAACGGACTATCAGTAATTTAGAGTGCCACAAGAGCAAGGCACAACGGGAAGTTGTACAAAAGCTGTTTGAGCGTTTGAATTTGTCCACGGAGCTGAGTAGGACGGAGTTGGTGACTGATAATCCGGAGGCGGTGGAGAAGTATCGGAGAATTAGAGTTGAAATTAACAAGCGTAATCATGAGGTAGTGAAACAGCTACTAGAAGAGTGCAAAAAGTTGATTCCGATGGAGGATTCTTCAAATCGACAGTTATTAATGCGAAGAGATATAATTAATCAATATAATTGTGGTTCGATTTCGAAAGAAGAATATGGAAACAAAATGAAGGAAGCATTAGAATGTACAATTCCATATAAACGAGTTGTTTTACCTGGAAGAAAATATTTAACAAATGAAGAAATAGCTTGTATTCAGAACATGGCTTCGGTAACGACCTGCGTACATTGTAATAGAGAAGAATGCATTTCTACATTAAAGCAACTATGTGAACAACCTAAATATCCAGAGAACTATTTACGAATGTTTGAATTTGTAATGGCATCAGTCTCAAGTTATCTGGGAGATAGAGGAGAATACGATATGTCAGACAATATTAAAAGAAATATAATTAAATTGTTGCTGAGTAATCGTAAAGGAGGTGGTCTACATGAAACTTTATATGGTCTGTTATGGAATTATGAACAAAAAATGAAAAATAACTCTTTAACTATAGCTTGGTCGACTGAAAGTATGAAAAAAGAACTTCAAAAGTGTATTAGATTAAGTACTTTGTATAAAAATACTTATAGGGAAAATATTTATAGAAATAAAAAAGTTGATATGCAAAAAACACATCAACTTAGATAAGATTTAAATTAGTCATAAGGTTCCTGATGAGGTTCAATATCCTCACACATATACACTTTAATTGGCGCAGCTGCAACTGTAACAGCAGGAGCAAAACAAAGTAATAATGTCACCAAAGCAACACCTAATGCAATAACTTTTTTCATAACGAAAACCTTCTTTCTTCTTTTGTAGTTTGGTGGCCACATGGGGTATCATAAAAGAAAAAAATGATTTTGACATCTACCAGAGTTGTCACCGGGTAAAAATGAGACAACTTTGGTAGGTATTTTTATTGAGAAAAAGCGGATATCATTATACTATAAGGCAATTTTGGTGCCGAAAGGCTTAAAAAGGAAAGGTATAATGATAACATGATACAAATGGGAAAGCTGCTTCGGCAGTTACGAAAGGAACAGCATCTGACACAGGAGCAATTGGGAGAAGGTATTATCAGTAAATCTGATTTGTCCAGAATTGAAAATGAGACAAAAAAACCGGACATTTTTCAAATATCAGCTCTTTTATATCGGCTGGGTAAGTCTGCAGAGCACTTTGAGTTTGTAGTAAGCGACATAGAATGTGGATTGCTGAAACTTCGTGGGAAGATAAAAGAAAGTATGCTGTTGGAGGAATTTGAACGTGCCGCAGAGTATCTGGAGCAGTATGAGCAGCAGGTGGAGAGCGGAAAACTGTTACAGAGTGGGTACATAAAGACAATCCGGCAGGCAATTTTGGAAAAAAATCCCACACCGGAATTATATGTACCGGATCCGGAGGTACTGGTGATTTCGGAAGTAGATTTGTTAAAGGAGATCCGAAGAGCGAAAGGCTGGTCGCAGGAACAACTGAGCGATAATTTATGTGCCAGAGAAACTATTTCTTACATAGAGAACGGAAGAACACCAAATCACAAAATGCTGAAAAAGGTTTTGGAAAACCGTGGGGTTACGTTGCTAAATTACTACAGCTTTGTTGTGTCTACGGAATTTGAGGTGCATGAACTGGTACAGGAGTATCATCGTGTGCTTTCGGTAGAACGTAATATTGCGGCAAGTCTGCTTAATGATTTGAAGCAGAGAATTGATATCAACCATCCGGTAAATCGCCAGTTTTTAGAGAGCTCAGAACTTTTGGACAGGTTGCATA
Source organism: Lachnospiraceae bacterium (assembly GCA_045531895.1). Lineage (GTDB taxonomy): Bacteria > Bacillota > Clostridia > Lachnospirales > Lachnospiraceae > SIG299. The sequence continues at coordinate 21,348 of JAZSEW010000015.1, read as the reverse complement.
GGAAGACGCTGGAGCCCGCCGTGGTTATGGCAGGACTGGAAAAATGTCTGCGTTATACAATGCCGGAGTATGACGGTAGTCCTGCCCGCATTCCTTATCGTGAAGAAGTGCTTTTGCTGGAAGGAATTTTAAAATGTCGCTATCTGCTGGGAAGGAATAAAGAGGCGAAAGAATTGGAGACTATACTGGTAAAAAAGAATGAAAAAAAGCAGAAATTTTCATGATACGTTACAGCTTTTTGGAAATAAATATGATATAATGAAGAAGATACCGATTGCCAACCTGACCCGGTAACGGTATCAAATCTCTTAACTGAGTGCTTGTTATATGCGGGCTGTTGCCGAGTGTTGGCAACAGCTGATATAACAGGCTCTTTTTCTTTTTTGACATAATTTTTCTAAGAGCATCCTTGCCCGGCACTTCGGAACATAATCAGAATATATTATAGTAATAACACTTTCAGGAGGATGCAGGATGTATTTTGAAAACATTCGGCCGGAGGATATTTTTCGACAGCGTGGTAATGGCAGCGGTATTTTGCTTGACTTAAGAGCAAAAGAAGAGTATCGGAACGGGCATATTCCGGGGGCAATCTGTATGCCTTATGAGGAATTGAAGCAGAATATTCCAAACTTGCAAACGTGGAGAGCTCAGTGCATGAAACGCTTTGGCCGTGCCGTTATTATAGTATATTGTGACCGTGGCAACACCAGTCTTCGGGCTGCCAGGGATTTATATAATCAGGGATTTCAAGTGAAAAATGTCTATGGAGGAATTTCCGCTTACCATGGGCCGAGAGTAAATGTCTTGAATTCATTTTCAACGGTTGACGGAATGGAAAAAAGTCGATAAAATGATACACAGGAAACTAAGGTTAAATAGAAAAGAATGGAGTAAGCAATGGAACGATATGAATTTGTCTGTCCGTGTCATTTCGGACTGGAGTCGGTATTAAAACAGGAAATTCTGGATTTAGGATATGAAATTGTACAGGTGGAGGATGGCAAAGTGACCTTTGCAGGAGATGCCACAGCCTTTGCAAGAGCGAATGTGTTTTTACGCACAACAGAGCGTGTGCTTTGGAAGGTGGGAAGCTTTCACGCGGAAACCTTTGAAGAACTGTTTCAGGGAACCAAGGCAATTCCGTGGGAAACTATTATCCCTGTGGATGGAAAGTTTTGGGTAACCAAGGCAAACTCCGTCAAGAGCAAGCTGTTCAGTCCGTCTGATATTCAGTCCATTATGAAAAAGGCCATGGTAGAGCGTATGAAGCAGCACTATCAGGTGAACTGGTTTGAAGAAACAGGTGCACACTATCCGGTCAGAGTTTCTATATTAAAGGATGAGGTAACGGTTGGTATTGATACCTCCGGTGAGTCTCTGCATAAACGAGGCTATCGTAAACTTACCAGTAAGGCACCGATTACAGAAACGTTGGCGGCAGCATTAATTCTGTTATCACCATGGAATAAGGATCGCATTCTGGTAGATCCATTCTGCGGAAGTGGTACTATTCCGATTGAAGCAGCTATGATTGGTGCCAACATTGCTCCGGGAATGAATCGGGAATTCCTTGCCCAGACATGGAACAACATCCCAAAGAAGATGTGGCCGGCTGCTGTGGAGGAGGCAAAATCCAAAATTCGTACGGATGTGGAATTAAACATTCAGGGCTATGATTTGGATGGCGAAATTGTCAAGGCAGCCAGACAGAATGCCAGAATGGCAGGTGTTGACCGGTATATTCATTTTCAGCAACGCCCGGTAAATCAGTTGAATCATCCGAAAAAGTATGGTTTTATAATTACTAACCCGCCCTATGGTGAACGTCTGGAAGAGAAGGCAGCCATGCCACCGTTATATAAGGAAATCGGTGAGGCATTTGCAAGACTGGATACCTGGTCGTTCTATGTGATTACCAGCTACGAGGATGCCCAGAAGTATATCGGAAGAAAGGCAGATAAGAACCGTAAGATTTACAACGGTATGTTAAAAACATATCTGTATCAGTTTATGGGACCAAAACCGCCAAAGAAACCGTTTGTGAAAAAAGAAGAAGAGTAATAAGTAACGCCTGCGGACAGAGTTGTCAGCAGGCGTTGTGCATTTTAGAAAGATTAACCGAGATGCTTGTGGAAGAAAGTGAGAGCATCCTGCATAACTTCTTCGGCGTTTAATTCATTCAGCAGCTCATGACGGCCATCTTCGTAGATGGTGAGTGCGGCATTGGTGAATCCAAGCTCCTGGAATATTTTATGGAGCTTAATTACCTGCTTTGCATATCCTCCAACCGGGTCCTTGCTTCCTGCAAAGAAGTGAATCGGCAGATTTTTGCGGGTTTTGTTAATGTTACGTTTGATTGCTGCACGTTTTGCCAGTTTTATCAGGTCCCGGTAAAAGCTGGTAGTGCAGATAAAACCACAGTATGGGTCGCTGATATATTTTCCTACCAGAGTATTGTTTCTGGTGAGCCAGTCACTGGTAGTACGTGTACAAAGTGCCTTGAATTCTTTACCGCCAAAGATAGCCTTATCGAGAGCTTTGGACTGCTTTTTTGGTCCGCGGAACAGACAATGAAGGTTGGCAATAAAAATTCCAAAATTAGAGACTGCCACCGGAGGCATGGTTGTGGAGCAGACCAGTGCACAGTTTATTTCGTCATATTGCTGGATCAGGCAACGCAAAATCAGAGAACCCATGCTGTGCCCGAATACGGCAAGTTTTTCACTGCGACCGTTTTCTTTGATGTAACGGCAGGCAGTAAGTGCATCTCCGACAACAAGTAAATCGCCGTGCTTTTTGGCAAAAAATCCGAGGTCTGTCAGCTTTTTATCGGTGCCGTGACCACGATGGTCGTAAGTATAGACATCAAATCCTTCTGTGGTTAAAAGGTGGATAAATTCTAAATAACGTTCATGATGCTCTGCCATACCGTGAAGAATCAGTATACTTCCAAGAACTTCTTCCTTTGGCGTTTCATAGCAGAACAGGCGGGTTTGATAGCCATCTTTCTGCTGGATGCGTACATATGTAGATTCCATGTGTGTACTCCTTTGGTGTAAGTAAGGAAAAACCTTCTGCAAATAGTATATTTAATTCTTGTGAAATTTGCAAGCATCGTATATACTAAATATGTATTATTCTGTGCAGGAAATTATCGGAAATGAAAAAAGTGGGGAAATAAAACGTGAACGAGGAACGATTATTGCGCCGTGTTGCAGGCTACAGCTTTGCGGTCATGGTTCTTACGATATGTCTCTCCTTTGCCATCAGGTATAAGGAGGAATATGATGTGCTGGGGCAGGAAAGAGATGCTACCAGACAGGAAGAGATGCTCTATGTGGAAGCAACGCCGACAATGATTCCGCAGGTGACGGTGTATCCGTTGGAGGATACATCACAGGACAGACATGCTGTAGAGGAAGAAGTCTGGGAGGTATGGCAGATGATTTCTCAGGAAAGTATGGCTGAGCTGGAAGAACAGGTTGGCAGCAGAAGTATTCTAATCAAAAAGCCGGCGGGTAAAGCGGGTGAATGGAAAATAACAGAAAATCTTCCGTATTACAACATTACATTTACTTTGGACGGTGCGGAAGAAAATCTGCACGCGGCTTCGGTACTTCGGATGTGGGAGGGTACCCTGTATTACGGCCTTCCGGAGGAGAGGGAACTGTTAAAGGATTTTGCGGTGCTCTCTTATGAGAAAGAAAACGGTATTACCTCTGAGGTATCCATGACATTCGACTTGTGCTATGTACCTGAGGTGATAGAGCAGGAAGAGTATTTTATTATCAATTTAAAAAAGTATAGCGAGGTTTATGATAAAATTGTAGTTATTGATGCAGGACACGGAGGAAAAGATCCGGGAGCAGGTGCGGAAAATTACCGCGTGGCAGAGTCAGATATTGCATTAAAGCTTTTACTTTATTTAAAGGGATTTCTGGAGGAAAACACAGATATTCATGTGTTCTGTACCAGAACCGAGGATGTGTATCCAACCTTACAGGAGCGTGCCAATTTAGCTCTTGGTCTGGAGGCGGACCTGTTTATCAGCTGGCACTGTAATGCAGCGGAAACGTCCAGAAAAAATGGCACGGAAGTCATATTCAATGCGGAGCAGGGCAAGGAAGATGCGTTTAATTCCAGAAAATTTGCAGAGCTTTGTCTGGAAAAGCTGGTGGCAGCTCTCGGAACAAGAGATGGAGGAATATCAAACCGTCAGGATTTGCACATTGTGCGCCGTGCAACCATGCCGGTGGTTTTGATAGAGACTGCCTATTTATCAAATTCCAAGGATTTGAAAATTTTAAAGAATGACGAAAAACTTAAAGAAGCAGCTCATGCGGTGTATGAAGTGGTTCTGGAAGCGTTTGAACAAATGGAGGAAATGAATTAAATGAAGCGTATTATTTTTGCAACATCAAATGAAGGTAAAATGAAAGAAATCCGCCTGATTATGGCGGATTCCGGTTATGAAGTGATATCCTTAAAGGAGGCAGGCATTTCTGCGGATATTGTGGAAGATGGTACCACCTTTGAAGAAAATGCGATAATTAAGGCATCTGCAATTGCGAAACTGACCGGAGAACTTGCCATGGCGGATGATTCCGGTCTGGAAGTAGATTATATGGACAAGGCACCGGGGATTTATTCTGCCCGTTTTTTAGGGGAGGATACAGACTATGATGTTAAGAACAACTATATTTTAGATAAACTGAAGGATGTGCCGCTTCCGCAGCGCTCTGCAAGGTTTGTCTGCGCTATTGCGCTGGCAGATGCGGAGGGAAAGGTCATTACCAAACGCGCTACCATCGAGGGCTATATCGGTTATGAAATCAGGGGTGAAAATGGTTTTGGTTATGACCCGATTTTTATGGTGCCGGAGTATGACAAAACAACAGCAGAGCTTTCCATTGAAGAAAAGAACAGAATCAGTCATCGTGCAAAGGCCCTGATGGAGATGAAGAAGGAGCTGCTTACCAATGCCTGAGAAAAAAGTTCTGGTTATCAGTGATACACACGGACGAACAAAAAATCTGGAAAAAATTTTACCGCAGGTGCAGCCGTTGGACCAGTTACTGCATCTGGGTGATGTGGGAAATGATGTGGATTATATCGAAGTTATCGCAGAATGTCCTTGTTGTTTTGTGGCGGGCAATAACGACTTTTATTCTAATCTGCCGAGAGAAAGAATGATTAAGTTAAATGATGTGCCAATTTTTATGACTCATGGACACTACCACTATGTAAATGCCAGAAAAGACATTATTCGCAGCGCTGCTGTACAACGTGGCGCAACGATTGCACTGTTCGGGCATACCCATGTGCCATATATGGAAGAAAAAGACGGAATTCTGGTGGCAAATCCGGGAAGCTTGTCTCTGCCTCGTCAGGCAGATAGTTGCCCAACTTATCTGCTTCTTTATATTGGAGAAGATGGGACTTACCGGGTGGAACAGCACAGGGTAGAGTAATAAAAGACGTGGAATTAGCGCAATTTTATATGCTTTTAAAATAATTCAAAAAAATAATTAAAAAAAGTTTAAAAAAAGTGTTGACATTTTTTAAATCGTGATATATAATCTATCTTGCGTTCGAGAGAAAGAAAAGAATGCACCAAAAACCGGGGTGTGGCTCAGTTTGGCTAGAGTGCCTGATTTGGGATCAGGAGGTCGCAGGTTCGAATCCTGTCACCCCGATTTTTCTTTTTAAACTGTATAACATTATCACATGCGGGTGTAGTTCAATGGTAGAACACTAGCCTTCCAAGCTAGATACGTGGGTTCGATTCCCATCACCCGCTTTTGCTAGGCAATTATTGCCCGGTAATGTGTGTCAGTAGCTCAGTTGGATAGAGCAACGGCCTTCTAAGCCGTGGGTCGGGGGTTCGAATCCCTTCTGGCACATTTCCTTTACGAAGGAAAAAGTATAATGGTGGATATAGCGCAGCTGGTTAGCGCGCCAGATTGTGGCTCTGGAGGCCCAGGGTTCGAATCCCTGTATCCACCCTGCAAAGTGTCACGGCGTGGCACTTTTTTCATATAAAAGGTAAAACCTTTGTATGAAGGTGTGCAGATTGTTTAATGGGCTATCGCCAAGCGGTAAGGCACAGCACTTTGACTGCTGCAGACGTTGGTTCGAATCCAACTAGCCCAGTTGGAAAAAATAATAGGGGTCACTAGCTCAGGCGGTAGAGCACTTGACTTTTAATCAAGGTGTCGCGGGTTCGAGTCCCGCGTGACTCACTAAAAAGAAATGCAGAAAGCAGCGGAAATCTCAGTAATTCAGAGGTTTCCGCTGTTTTTGTTCGTTTGTGGCTTTGGTCGGGGAAACGTTAGACATGCCTTATTTATCCCAGTACATAGAAAAAACTTTAAAAATGAAACGAGATAGGTTATAATGGAAGTTGTAACAAAGGGGAAATGTTGTGTTTTACGTGAGGTGAAATGATATGAACAAGCATTTTATAACAGAACAGGACAGGTATTATTTTGGACAGGGCTGCCATTATGAGGTGTATAATAAGCTGGGTGCCCATCTGACACAGGTGGACGGGCAGTGGGGTGTACATTTTGCAGTTTGGGCACCTAATGCAGTGGATGTAAGAATTGTTGGAGATTTTAATGACTGGAGCGAAGAGGCAGGAACAATGACCCTGTTGGAAACCTCCGGCATATGGGAGACATTTGTTCCGGGAGCAAAGCAGTGGGATAAGTATAAGTTCGCAATAAAAACAAAGGACGACAGAACTTTGATGAAGGCGGACCCGTATGCATATCATGCAGAAACAAGACCGGGGAATGCATCCAAGGTGGCAGATATTAATAGCTTTGAGTGGTCCGATAAAAAGTGGATGAAAAAAACAGAGGAAGAAAAGAATGAAAAGTACCGGAAACCGATGTCCATTTACGAGGTACATATCGGTTCCTGGAAGAAGGATTATTCCGGAAATGCAGATGGCTTCCTTGATTACAGAAGGCTGGCACATGAATTGGCTGATTATGTAGAACAGATGGGCTATACTCATGTAGAATTGATGGGAATTTTAGAGCATCCGCTGGATGCTTCCTGGGGATATCAGGTGACAGGATATTATGCACCAACTTCAAGATATGGTGCACCGGAAGATTTCATGTACTTTGTGGATTATCTCCACAAAAAGAATATCGGTGTTATTTTAGACTGGGTACCTGCTCATTTCCCTAAGGATGACTATGCCTTGGCAGAGTTTGACGGAACCTGCCTGTATGAGTATCCGGATCCGAGAAAGGGTGAACATCCGGATTGGGGCACCAAGGTTTTCAACTATGAAAAGAATGAGGTAAAGAATTTTCTCATTGCAAATGCATTATTCTGGGTGGAAAAGTATCATATTGATGCACTCAGGGTAGATGCGGTTGCTTCCATGCTGTATCTGGATTATGGCAGAAGTGACGGTAACTGGGTACCAAATATATATGGCGGAAACAAAAACCTTGAAGCAATCGAATTTTTTAAGCATTTAAACAGTATTATGGAAAAACGATGCGGACGGGCTTATCTTATGGCTGAAGAATCTACTGCGTGGCCAAAAGTGACGGAAAAACCGGAAAATGATGGTCTTGGCTTTGCGTACAAGTGGAATATGGGCTGGATGAATGATTTTCTGGAATATATGAAGTTAGACCCGCTGTACCGTAAATATAATCATAATAAGATGACATTCTCCCTGACTTACGCGTTCAGTGAGAAATATGTTCTCGTATTATCGCATGATGAAGTAGTGCATTTGAAGTGTTCCATGTATAACAAGATGCCGGGATACCCGGTAGATAAGGCAGCTAATTTAAAAATGGCATATACTTATATGTTCGGCCATCCTGGTAAGAAGCTGCTTTTCATGGGACAGGACTATGGTATGCAGAGTGAATGGATGGAAAATAAGGATCAGGAATGGCATCTGCTTGACCAACCGATGCATGCGGAATTACATGATTATACAAAACAGCTGTTACAGTTGTATAAAAAGAATGAGGTGCTTTATAAGTACGATGAGGACTACAGAACATTCCGGTGGATAAATTGTGACGATGCAGAACGAAGCATTTTCAGTTTTATCAGAAAAGAGCCGGAGAGTTACGACGGAGCGCTTCTGTTTATTTGCAATTTTACGCCGGTGGAAAGAACTGATTATTGTGTCGGTGTTCCTGTGGCAGGAACCTATAAGCGTCTGCTGACTAATTTTTCTACAATTACTGAAGCGGATACAGCAGAAACTGCTGCGACAAAGCGTATGGAACTTGCAGAGGAAGAGAAGACGGCTAAGTATAAAGCAGCAGAAGGGGAATGTGATGGGCTCCCATACCGCTTAAATATATGCCTCAGACCGTTTGAAGCGATGGTGATTAAGTTTCCCCAGACATCGGTAAAAGATAAGGAAGACGGAAAAGAAAACGGAAAAAAGCAAAAGCAGTCAAACGGAATGACAGGAGAGACGGTGAAAACTGTTGCGGATCTTGTAAGAATGGCAGATTTGGTGTATGGCAACAGAGTGTTTGTACGGTATGAAAAAGATGAACTTATCAAAGAGGTCACATATAATGAATTCCGTCATTTGTGTCAGTCGGTAGCAGCATGGACAGAGAACCGCAGCAATGCCATCGGACATAAGGCAAGGGTCGGTATCTTTGGTGGCAGCAGTAAATCCTTTTTAGCTGCATTGTTTGGTGTTATGGCAAACGGTAATGTAGCAGTACCACTGGACATTCAGTCTAATCTGGCTACACTGATTGACTGCGTATCCCGTGCAGAATTGGACTATCTGTTCTATGACTGGGAATATAAGGAACTGGTAGATGCAGTCATAGAAAATTGTCCGAATTTAAAGGACTGCATTTGTTTACAAAACAGAAAGCATGTAGATTCCATTTATAGAATCTGGAAAGACTATACGCGGTATGAGTTAAAAAAGGATATTAATCCAAAGGATTGTGCTCTGGTCTTATTTACCTCGGGTACCACCGGTAAGGGCAAGGGCGTTATGCTTTCTCATGAAAATCTGATATCCAATGTTTTTTGTACGGATTTTGATAAACATGAACCGGATGAGGTTTGTTTAAATGTGTTGCCGGTACATCATGTATTCTGCCTGCACGGAGACTTTTTGATGACATTAAAGGATGGTAATGTAATCTGTCTGAATCAGGATATGAGAAAACTGGGAGCACACTTGCAACTGTTTCAGCCGACCACAATTGCGATGGTTCCGATGATTGCTAAGGCACTTATCAATAAGATTGTTATGTTAAGAACCCAGTATAAGGATTTGAGCGATGAAAAAATCAAGGAGCTGGTATTTGGCAAGCGGATTAGTAAAATTGCCTGTGGTGGTGGGTATCTGGCGCCGGAACTTGCAAAGCAGTACCGTGAGATTGGCGTGGTCATTGGCCAAGGATACGGAATGACCGAATGTTCGCCAAAAATTTCTGCGGCAGATTTTTCCCGTCCGGATAAGGCAGCTTCTGTAGGTAAAATTGTGGATGGATGCCGGGTTCGACTGGTAGACGGAGAAATTCAGGTAAAGAGCCCATCAGTCATGATGGGATATTACAATGACCCGGAAGAAACTGCAAAGGTGTTTACGGAGGATGGATGGCTTAAGACCGGTGATTTAGGATATTTTGATGACGAAGGCTTTCTGTTCTTTACCGGACGCTGTAAGAACTTAATTGTATTAAGTAACGGTGAAAATGTCGCACCGGAGCAGCTGGAAAATATGTTTGAAAATGAAAAGCTGATTGAGGATATTCTTGTATTTGGTGAGGATGATAAAATCTGTGCCGAGGTTTATCCAAACTTCCAGGTGGCAGAGACCATGGGCATTGAGGACATTGAAAAGACGGTTACAGAGATTGTGCAGAAGATGAATCAGGAACTTCCGACCTATAAGCGCATTTTACAGACGTATGTCAGATATACTCCGTTTGAAAAGACAGCATCCAAAAAGATTATCAGAGATAAGTTTTTTGAACAGAAGCGTAAGAAAAAAGAAGAGAAGAAAGTCTTTAAGAAGCCGGAAAATGATATGCAGCAGGTTATCTTTGACAGTGTGGCAGAAAGCCTTGGTCATGGAGAATTTGGCATAGATACAGATTTCTATGAGGCTGGTCTGGATTCCTTAGGATGTGTACTTTTACTGTCCGGTCTTTATGAAAAGTTAAAGCTGTCCATTACTCTGGCAGAGCTGAGCGCTAATGCAACGGTAGAAAAACTGGAAAAATTTGCAATGAAGAAAAAGGAAACGGCCGTGGATTATTCTTTGCGGGAGACCTATCCACTGATTGGTATTCAGAAGTATTTTGGATATATCCTTCGAGGAAATACAACTTCGAACCTTCCGTTCCTGTTTAAGTTAGACAAGAGTGTAGATCTGAAAAAACTGAAAAAGGCTACAGAGGATGTCTTTGAGGTACACCCGGAAATGAAGAACATTATTCAGCCGGGCAACGGAATGCTGGAGAACTTCCGTAACGACAAGAGGAAAATTACAATACCGATTATTAAGCTGTCGGATGCGGAGTGGGAAGAAACGAGAAAGGGTCTGATACAGCCGTTTATGTACACGGAGGGTGAATCTGTTTTCCATGCGGCTATTTATAAGACCGGCAGCGGAAACTATTTCTTCTTTGATTTGGGACACATCATGGGAGACGGAATGTCCATGAATATCATTTTTGAGGATATTAATGCCCTTTATCTCGGAAAGAAATTAGAGAAGCAGTCTTACACCATGTATGAATATATTCTGGATGACCAGGAAAGAATCCGCCTTGGAAAGCGTCAGGAATATATCGAGAACTTCAAGAAAATGATGGAAAACCTGAAAATTAAGAAGAGCATTATGAACCGGAAAGACTATCATGATTTGGATAAGGGAATTACCGGTGTGATTAATGGAGAGCTGGACGGACTTAGTAAAAAGGCAGTACAGGCATTTTGCAACAGACATAATGTATCCGAGAATGTGTTCTTCTTAAGCGCATTTACGTATTGTATCAGCCTGTTTGCAAACGAGGATGATGTGGTTTGTACCAGTACACATAGCGGAAGAACAGACAGTCGCTGGTATCGTGTGATTGGACCGCTGTATATGACATATTATTTCCGCTTTACCAGAAAACCTCATGAAACGGTACCGGAACTGTTACAAAAGTCTGCAGCACAGATTCTTAAGACGATGGACAACCATTTGACCAATGTAAAGGCAGATGAGATTTTCTTCCAGTATCAGGGTGATATTTTGGGCATTGATACTATCGGCGGTGCACCGGCAGAACTGCAGGATATGCAGTTGGATGCTATGCCATTCCATATGCAGGTGATGACAAATAAGAAGGGGTATTATTATCAGCTTCGTTACTGGGAAAACCGTTTTGACAGAGAAACATTGGAAGTATTTCTGCGCTGTTATAGAACTGTGTTAGAAGCAATGATGACAGAAAGCTCTGTCCGCCGTTTAAGAAAATATGTGGCTGACAGCGACAAGCCGAAGCATTTTTATGTGGAAGCAGGTAAATTGAACGAAGCGGCAGGCTTTGAACTTCTCTCCGGCGTTCCTGCGGATATGAAGGTGAAGGCGTATGTTTTAGATGACACATATCTGAAGAAACCGTTTGGTGCATGGGGCAATTTATATATCCAGAATTATCCGACCAGAGATTATGTGGATAAGATTGACAACCCATCCGGTAATGAGGAAGGTGTTCTTTACCAGACCGGTCATGTGGCAAGAATTACACCGGACGGAGAGGTGGAGTTCCTGGAAAATACGGGAAGAACCGTTATGCTGGAAACCCTGATGGGCAGAGTGTATGTAGACCTGTGCAAGGTAGAAAATGTGTTATGCGGGTGTGAAGGAGTGACTTCTGCAAAGGCATATACTTACTATGGTGGCGACAATGTTATTTTAGTAGGTGCAGATGTGACAGGAATAGAGGAAAAGGATATCGAAAGAGTTCTTGCTTATGCGGCAGAGCAGCTTGATAAAGTAAGTATTCCTTCAAAGCTTGTCTGTATGTAGTTTAGGTGGATAAATAAGTGTTTGGCGGGGGACTTTTGTCCCCCGCCTTTGCTCGTTCCATAAAATAAAAAAGGCTCCGGAAAATACCGAAGCCTCTGCAATGCGGATAACAGGAATCGAACCTGCACGGTCTCCCACTGGAACCTAAATCCAGCGCGTCTGCCAGTTCCGCCATATCCGCATAGTCTGCTGTAAAAATCATACCACGATTGTTTACTTTTCGTATTATACTCAATTCTGTTTCTTTTTTCAAGGTTTTTATTTGAAGTTTTCAGATTAGTTTTCAAAATATTCTCACAGAGAGAACACAAAATCATCACAGACTCCGGGTACTATTTTGATAGATAATTGAAAGAAACCAGGAGGTATATTAATGAAAAAGCGAAAGAAGAAATGGTTGTCCTGTCTGATGGTTGCAATTCTGGCAGCTACGGGATGTAATTCGACTACAGCAACAGGACCGGAAACAGGTGAAAAAGCAGGAAATGTAGAAAATGTAGACAAGGAAGAAACTATCGGAAATGCGGATAGTACAGTAGAGCTTGGTGGGACAGAGAATTCTTTAGGTGATGATATTTCAGATAATTTATATGCCGGTTATTTCGAGGAAATAATACCAACGGAAGTGCCAAAATCAACAGAAGTGCTAGTGGCGACACCAACTCCGACAGAATCTGTAACTACCGCAGGCATTACAATTACCTGTGTCTCCGGCAGTACTGATTGCTATAAGGTAGACGGAAGAACAATCACATTTTCAAATCTTTCGGAAGACAGTGTGTATTCTGTCTCCGGGCAGTGGAAAGGAAATATCATTGTTGATGTTGGTGATGATTACAAATTTGATTTAGAACTGCAAGGCTTTTCCATGATTAGCGAGGAAACAAATCCGATTACAGTGCTGAGCGGTGACCGTGTAACCATAACGGCGAAGAAGGATTTTGTGAACTACATTTATGATACCAGAGAAGCTGTGGACGAAGCAGATGAAACACAGTATTCCGGTGCAATTTATTCTCTCGTGGATTTAAGAATTGCAGGTAAGGGTGAACTGAATCTTGTCTCAGAAAATAATAACGGCATTCATACGAAAGATGATTTGGAAGTGAAAAATCTTACCTTAACAGTACAATGTGTGGATAATGCTCTGAAAGGAAATGACAGTGTGGCACTGGAAAGCGCTGTAACAACTTTGATTTCTACGCAGGGAGACGGTATTAAGACTACAAACAGCAATGTTTCCGATAAGGGGAATCAGAGAGGAACAATCACAATAACTGGTGGTAATCATATGATTTATGCTGCCTGTGATGGTATCGATGCCGCATATAACGTGGTAATTGATGAAGAATCTACGGTGTTGAATATTTTTACGGACAAGTATTCGAATTACTCCGAAGAAGTAACGGCAGTGGCAGAGGACGCATATTATATTCGATTTATGAACAAGGACTGGAAATATTCCGTAAAATATTATAATTCGGATGAGGATTATGTGTGGGTAAATCCGGAGTATCATTCTTCTGCGTCAGGAGGAAGAAACAGCTATTATTACTTTTCTTTTCCGAAACTGCAGGAATACAGTAAGCTCCGGTTCTTTATCTATTCCGAAGAGATGGAGCAGGGCCAGGAAAATGAATATCTGGCTGCAACCGATTATTTGAGTATCAATGAGGGCTATGACACGTTTGCACTGGAGAGCAGAGGAAACAGTCTGTCTTACAACTGGACGAATTACACAACTACAGTCTCGGAAGGCTTTGGAGGTCCCGGCGGCTTTGGTGGTGGTCCGGGGGGCGGTCGAGGCGGCATGGGCGGCTTTGGCGGTATGAATGAAGGTAATTCAGAAAAGAGTGAGTATTCCACCAAGGGAATCAAAGCGGCAAATGAAATAACAGTCAATAATGGAATGATTAATATCAAGGCATATGATGATGCAATTCATGCCAATAACGATACTGCACTGGAAAATGGTGAATCTGCGAAAGGAAATGTAACGGTAAATGGAGGAACTGTGACAGTGTACAGCAATGATGACGGATTACATGCGGATGGCTCGGTCAAGATTTCCGGTGGAGTGGTAACTATAACAAACAGCTATGAAGGTGTAGAGGGTGCCTGTGTGGAGCTATCCGGTGGTAAGGTGACGGTAAATTCCAGGGATGATGGAATTAACGGTACTGCAACAACCGGCGAGGCGGTACGGATATCCGGTGGAGAACTGTATATTTATTGCAGCGGTGACGGTATTGATTCCAACAGCCGTACCTCATATGAAGGAATTGTATTTTCCGGTGGTAAGACAGTGGTGATTTCCACGTCCAATGGTAATTCTGCCATAGATACAGAAAAAGGATATCAGTATACCGGAGGTGCGGTAGTGGCTATTATGCCGTCCGGAGGAATGTCCGGGGAGGCAGTACAATGTAGTAATTTTGCAGAGATTGGTTCTAACAGGACAACAACGATAGCCGCCGGGGAGTATATGACGGTGAGTGTAAATAATGAGGAAGTGGTTACCGTTCAGATGCCGGCAAAGATTTCCGGCAGAATTATTTACCTTGGAAGTAATGCGGCTTCTGTATCTGCGGAAGGAAACGCAACAGCAACATTAGATATGAATGGAGTGTGTTGGCACTAAAAAGAGAAGCATAGTTGCAATTTTATTTGTGTTTACAGAAGTTCTGTGATACAATAAAGAATGCGGATGTCAGAGTTTCTTATGTCTGTCCTCCGCATTCTATTTTTGTAAAGGGAGAATATGTATGTCCAATTTTATTTTAAGAGTATTACAGGGCACCTTGATTGGCCTTGGCGCAGTACTTCCGGGAATTTCAGGAGGTGTGCTTTGTGTGATTTTTGGTGTTTACACCATTATCATGGAATTTCTGGCGGACCCGTTCCGTAAGTTAAAAAGCCATTTTTTTAAGCTTCTGCCGATTGGTATTGGTGGTGTGATTGGCTTCATCGGGGTGGCAAAACTGTTGGAAATTGTGCTGGAAAGGTATCCTGCTCCGTCAGTATGCCTGTTTATTGGCCTGATTGCAGGAATGTTGCCATCTCTTTATAAAGAGGCAGGAGAGCAGGGAAGAAACAAAAAGTCTTATCTTGCGCTGATGATTGCCATGGTAGTGGTGTTTGCAATGTTAATCAGCTTAAAGGTACTTCAGGTGGAAATTACACCAAACTTTGGATGGTACATATTCTGTGGTGTATGTCTGGCTTTAAGTGTCATTGCGCCGGGAATGAGTTTTTCCACTACATTAATGCCACTTGGACTGTATGAGCCGTTTGTGGCAGGTATCGGTAATTTTGATTTTGGTGTGCTGATTCCGGGTGGAATCGGAGCTCTGGCAACGGTAATTTTATTTGCTAAGGCAGTGGATATGCTGTTTAAGAAACACTATTCTGTAGCGTTTCATGCCATTGTAGGCGTAGTAATTGCTGCGACTATTATGATCATTCCGGTGCAGAGTTTTACGGTTTCTCTAAAAGACTGCATTATCAATGTAGCTTGCCTGGCAACAGGTATTGCAGCAGCACTTCTGTTGGATAAATTTAATAGAAAGTATGCAGTAAAATAAGCTGCAGAATAGGAAAAATAAGGAGGAATGTTATGCTTTGCGCAGCAGATTTCAGACAAAGAGGACGAGAAGCGTTGGCAGGTGACTGGGGTAAGGCAGCCGGTGTTGGTTTTGTGGCATCACTGCTTGGTGCAGCAACAACAGCCGTAGGCGGAGGCGGTGGAGGCAGAAGTAACAGCAACGGTGCAGAGATGAATGCGGGTGTTGTGGATGGAGATGCCTACGCTTATATGGATTTCTCAAATATCGATAGTATTTCGGATTTGAACGGAGTTATCCCGGAAGAGTTTCAGTTGGGATTTATGTTGCTGATGTCTATACTTAGTTTTATTTCCATTGTGTTTCTGATTCTCCATTTTACAATTGGTGGTGCAGTAACACTTGGTTATGTAAAGTTTAATTTAAACCTGGTGGATAGAAAACCGGCAACATTTGCACAGCTGTTTTCTGAATTTCATCGTTTTGGCGTCGGATTTATGATGCAGCTGCTAAGAGGTGTATATGTTTTCCTCTGGTCATTGCTGTTTGTGATTCCCGGAATTTATGCAGGTTATGGCTACGCTATGACGCCATATATTTTGTTGGAAAATCCCAATATGACAGCAAATGAAGCAATAACTGCATCGAAACAACTGATGGATGGTAACCGTTTACGTTTGTTCTGTCTGGAAATCAGTTTTATTGGTTGGATACTGTTGGCTATATTGTTTACCTGCGGTATCGGGATGCTTTGGGTAGTGCCGTATATGGAGGCAAGTTTTGCGGCATTTTACCGTGAAATTAAAGCAGAAAAATACGGAAGAAATTTGGAAAGGGAGAACTATTCGGTATAGACCGAAGCACATGCTGCTGAGGTCGTATGACAGTGATACAAGAGGGCAAAATCCCATTGCAGAGTAATTTGGAATGGATTTTGCCTTATAACTGTGAAGAAACTGAACAGTTATAAGGAAGAACCATATGAAGGATTCTATAACAGTGGAAGCTATACTGTTTGATATGGACGGTTTGGTGCTGGACACCGAAAAGCTGTATACCCGGTTCTGGCAGGAAGCGGCTGTTGCGCTTGGATATCCCATGACAAAGGAGCAGGCGCTTGGAATGCGTAGTTTAAACCGCGGCGCCGGTCTTTCTAAGATGCAGTCTTACTTTGGTGAGAATGTGGATTACGACGGAATACGTGGGAAACGTATTGAGATGATGGATGCTTTTGTGGAAAAAGAGGGAGTTACTTTGAAACCGGGCATCCATGAGCTGTTAGCCTGTTTAAAAGAGAAAGGCATCAAAACTGCTATTGCCACATCTTCCCCAATAGAGCGCACGATTTTGTACTTAACAAGTGTAGGGCTTGAAAAAAGCTTTGATGAGCTGATCAGTGGTTATATGGTGGAAAAAGGAAAGCCGGAGCCGGACATTTACCTGTATGCGGCAAAGAAGCTTGGTGTGAAACCGGAACATTGTATGGTACTGGAGGATTCTCCTGCAGGAATTCTGGCTGCTTATCGGGCTGGGTGTAAGCCTGTGATGGTGCCGGACCAGGATGAACCGGACGAGGATATAAAGCCTTTATTATATGCTAAAGCGGCGAGCCTTTTGGAGGTAATTTCTTTGCTTTAATCAAATAATTTATAAATACATGGAAGTTTTGTAAAATTAGGAGTGAAAAATGTGGAAAAAGCGTGTTTTTCACTCTTTTTTTTGTTGACCTAAAGGTTGTTTAGTGCTATAATGGTTTAATAGACGAAAGCGTTAAAGCGAAAAAGAGAAAAGAAACATAATTAGAAATGGGAGAGTATAAAAATGCCGATTACAGAATTTTTAGAGAGAAACGCCAGAGAATTTCCAAATGATATTTGTCTGGTAGAAATCAATCCGGAAATTAAAGAGGACAGAAGAGTTACCTGGAAGGAGTATGAACTTATCGAGGCAAGTCCAAAGACCAGCTACCGCAGAGAAATTACCTGGAGCGTATTTGATGAGAAAGCAAACCGTTTTGCAAATTTGCTGATCCAGCGCGGTATTAAAAAAGGTGACAAGGTAGCAATTCTGATGATGAACTGCTTGGAGTGGTTGCCGATTTATTTTGGTATTTTAAAAACAGGCGCTCTTGCAGTGCCGCTGAATTTCCGCTATTCTTCGGATGAAATCGAATATTGTGTAAACTTAGCCGAGGCAGATGTGTTAGTATTCGGTGATGCTTTCATCGGTCGTGTGGAGGAAATTGCAGATCGTATCAGCAAGGGAAGATTGTTAATTTATGTTGGTGAGGGTTGTCCGAGCTTTGCAGATGATTATAATTCTTTATCTGCTAACTGTTCCAGCTTATCTCCTCGCATTGTACTGAGTGATGATGATGATGCAGCAATTTATTTCTCCTCCGGAACCACTGGTTTTCCGAAGGCAATTTTACATAAGCACAGAAGTTTAGTGCATTCCTGCAAGGTAGAGCAGTATCATCACGGTCAGCAGAAGGATGATGTATTTCTTTGTATTCCGCCGCTGTATCATACCGGTGCAAAGATGCATTGGTTTGGAAGCCTGTTTTCAGGAAGCAAAGCAGTACTTTTAAAGGGAACTAAGCCGGAATTTATTTTAGAAGCGGTTTCCAGGGAAAAATGTACTATCGTCTGGCTGTTAGTGCCGTGGGCACAGGATTTGTTGGAAGCAATTGAAAGTGGTAAAGTAAATCTTGCGGATTATGAGCTTGATCAGTGGAGACTGATGCACATTGGTGCACAGCCGGTTCCGCAGAGCTTAATTAAGAAATGGAAGAGTATCTTCCCAAATCATCAGTACGATACAAACTACGGTCTTTCCGAATCTATCGGTCCCGGCTGTGTACATCTTGGTGTGGAAAATATCCACAAGGTAGGTGCTATCGGTAAGGCGGGCTATGGCTGGGAAGTTAAGATTGTGGATGAAAAGAGAAACATCGTGCCAAAGGGCGAGGTTGGTGAACTGGCAGTTAAGGGACCTGGTGTTATGACTTGCTATTATCGTGATGAAAAGGCCACCAACGAAGTGCTGGCGGATGGATGGCTCTTTACCGGAGATATGGCACAGGAGGACGAGGACGGTTTTATCTTCCTGGTAGACCGTAAGAAAGATGTTATCATCAGTGGTGGTGAGAATTTGTATCCGGTACAGATTGAAGATTTCATCCGTACCAACGATAAGGTGCATGATGTAGCTGTAATTGGTTTGCCGGATAAGCGTCTTGGTGAAATCGCAGCGGCAATTATTGAAGTCAAGGAAGAAGTGGCAATGACCGAAGAGGAGGTCAACGAGTTCTGCTTAAAACTTCCTAGATATAAGCGTCCGCACAAGATTATTTTTGCGGATATCCCAAGAAATCCTACCGGAAAGATTGAGAAGCCGAAGCTTCGTGAAATCTACGGTGCAAATAAGTTAATTGCAGATCAGAACCTGGGATAACAGAGTTGAACAAGTTCATGAAATCCGAAGGATTTTCGGGATGGGCTTGTGAGACGTTAGAACAAAATAAGAAGCATACGAAAGGAAGAGAGCAATGAGTGAAACAAAAATCATGTTAGGCAACGAGGCAATTGCCCGTGGTGCCTTTGAAGCAGGTGTAAAGGTTTCTGCAGCATATCCGGGAACCCCAAGTACTGAAATCAGTGAAAACGTCGTAAAGTATCCGGAAATTTATTGTGAATGGTCTCCGAATGAAAAGGTAGCAATGGAGGTTGCCATCGGTGCATCCATCAGTGGTGTACGTTCCATGGCATCCATGAAGCACGTTGGTGTCAATGTGGCAGCAGACCCTCTCTACACTATCTCTTACGGCGGCGTGAATGGTGGTTTGGTGTTAGTGGCAGCAGATGACCCGGGGCTTTATTCCTCCCAGAATGAACAGGATACCAGATGCGTGGCAAGAGCAGCCATGGTACCGGTATTGGAGCCATCCGACTCCCAGGAAGCAAAGGATTTTGTAAAGCTTGCCTTTGATTTATCCGAAAAGTATGATACTCCGATGATTGTCAGAACCACAACCCGTCTGGCACATTCTCAGGGTCCTGTTACACTGGAAGACAGAGTGGTTCCGGAAGATAAGGTATACGAGAGAAATCCTGCGAAGTTCGTTATGATGCCGGGCAATGCCAAGGGTCGTCACGTATATGTAGAAAAGCGTTTAAAGGATATGGCAGCAGATGCCTGCACTATGGCAATCAACCGTGTAGAAATGAACGATACCAAGATTGGTTTCATCACCAGCGGTATTGCATATCAGTATGTAAAGGAAGCATGTCCGACTGCCAGTGTGTTAAAGCTTGGTCTGGTACATCCGCTTCCAAGAAAGTTAATTGAAGACTTTGCAAGCAAGGTAGATACCCTTTACATATTCGAAGAATTAGAGCCGGTATTTGAGGAGCAGATTAAGTCCTGGGGCATCAAGTGTATCGGTAAGGAAATCTTTACCGTGCAGGGTGAGTACAGTGCAAATATGATTCGTAAGGCTGTATTAAAGTCAGAGGTAGATATTAAGGCAGCATCCCAGGTTCCTGCCCGTCCACCGATTTTATGTCCTGGCTGTCCGCACAGAAGCGTATACTCTGTGCTCAATAAGTTAAAGATTCATGCAGCCGGAGATATCGGTTGTTATACCCTTGGTGCAGTAGCACCTCTTTCCGTGGTAGACACTACCGTTTGTATGGGTGCCAGCATTTCCACCTTACATGGTATGGAAAAGGCAAAGGGCAAGGAGTATATCAAGAACTGGGTTGCAGTAATCGGTGATTCCACCTTTATGCACACCGGAGTGAATTCCCTGATGAACATGGTTTATAATCAGGGTACCGGCACGGTTATGATTTTAGATAACTCCACCACCGGTATGACAGGTCATCAGGACCATGCTGCAACCGGAAAGACCTTAATGGGTGAAGTAGTTCCTGCCATTGACATTCCAAACCTTTGCAGAGCCATGGGAATTAAGAATGTAGTTGAAGTAAATGCATTTGACACTGCAGCATTAGAAAAGATTATCAAGGAAGAAGTGGCAAAGGACGAGGTTTCTGTTATTATTACCAAGGCTCCTTGCGTGTTATTAAAGGGTAACAAGTTTACTACCAAGTGTGTAGCGGTAGAAGATAAGTGTAAAAAGTGTGGCGCGTGTCTCAGACCGGGCTGTCCTGCTCTCACAAAGAAGGCAGACGGAACCATCGCCATTGATGCAACCATGTGTAACGGCTGTGGCTTATGTAAGCAACTTTGCAAATTTGGTGCAATCGAGACAGTAGAAATATAAGGAGGCAGGTCGTCATGAAAGAGACAAAGAATATTATGATCGTTGGTGTCGGTGGACAGGGAACCCTGCTTACCAGCCGTATCCTTGGCGGAATCACCGTGGCAGCAGGCTACGATGTCAAGTTATCCGAGGTGCACGGTATGGCACAGAGAGGCGGAAGCGTAGTAACTTTCGTAAGATATGGTGAAAAGGTGGCAGAGCCTATTGTAGAAGAAGGTCAGGCAGATGTACTCATCGCCTTTGAGCGGTTAGAGGCTCTCCGTTATGCCCACTTCTTAAAGAAGGACGGCGTTATTGTAGTAAATGACCACAGAATTGACCCGATTACCGTGGTAACCGGTGCGGCACAGTATCCGGATAATATCATTGAAAATCTGGAGAAGGAGCACAAGCTACTTAAGGTAAAAGCCATGGAAGAAGCATTAAAGCTTGGCAAT